>BJFQ01000008.1 GCA_014189895.1 Acidobacteriota bacterium
AAAGAGCCCAAGTACGCATGCCACGCCACACCTGGTGGCAAGGTGGGTAGATAAGCGACGGCGAGTCCAAAGATAAAAATAGCACTCCCCACACCAAAGATTCGGGTCCAGCGTATGGGCTGCGTTTCACTACCTCTTGAAAGAAATTGAATGGGAGAGCTAATCGATGCTCGGCGTGCAGGAATCCACGCTGCAAGGAGACAAGTAGCTAAACCCAGAACGAAAGCGAACCCCACTTCACCCCAGTAGAAATTGGCTTGTTGCGCCGCACTAGCCCCGTACAGGGCATCGAGGGTCTGACTGACACCGCGGACCGCTCCCTGAGCCAAGAGCCAACCTAAACCGATACCTAAAAAGCTACCCAGGCTTCCCAGGATGAAGGATTCTAGTAATACAAGAGATTGAATGCGCACGGGAGGACAGCCGAGCGCCACCAGAGTTGCCCAAAGATCGCGACGTCGGTTGACGGTCGAATCAAAAGATTGAAATAGAAGATAGCCTCCCACTGCTAGCGCGATCAAAGACAGAATGGTCAAATTGAATCGGAACGCTGCACTCATCGTTCGTCCGCTTGAAGCACGTTGTTCTGCAGGTTCTAATATCAATGATTTAGGGAGAGACGACTGTAACAATCTCTCGGCCTCAGCAGGCTGAACGTAAGATCGAATACCGATATCAATTCGATCGAGCTGTTCGGGTCGTCCTAAGAGTGCCTGTAAAGCAGGCAGATCCATAACGAACAAATTTCTTTCTAGAGCCGGACGATTAACTTGATCCTGAAGAATGCCGGTAATGATGAGCGTTACAGGCTTTTCGTCAATAAAGCCCTCAATAGGGCTACCTTTTTTCAGCCCCGTAGAGTCAGAAAATACTTGAGTGACCAGCACGCCATTAGGGTTTTGGAGGGACTCGTAAAAACTTAGTGCAGAGTCCCCTGTATCGGCTTCGGGCCGATTGGATCTCAAGTCAGTTTCAGATTCAGCCTCGACTTCTCCGTTCAAACCTACGAGATCTGTTCCAAGGAGCTGAAAGGATTCAAGTGAGGATTTAAGAGAGAAACTGCCCTCAAGAACCGGCCGCATCCATACGGAAGATCTGATGGAATTGAGAGGGGCTAGAATATCTTCATTGATAGGTCCAACCGGAGATCGCAGGACATAATCTGATCCTTGCCCCACACCTCTTGTGAAAGAAGTGAAACTTGAGATAGCCGATCGGTTAGCAAGGCGAATCGCAAGGAAGACCGATACGCCCAAGGCTACAGAAAAAAGAGCGAGTAGAGTTCGACCAAGTTCTTTTTTAAAATTTCTAATAACCAGTCGATGGGATAGCCAAGACCCTTTCAAGAAATAACCTCGATCGAACCTTGCATTTTCCCATCCACTAATCTGAGAATTTTCTGACAGGTTTTGGCCGCCACTTCGCTGTGCGTAACTATGACTAACGCGGTCGATTCTTGGGTGGCGAGCTTTGATAGTAAGCCTAGAATATTGAGTCCAGAGGCTTGGTCTAGATTCCCTGTGGGTTCATCCGCTAATAAGACGGCAGGTTTTGAAGCTAAAGCTCGTGCTACGGCAATACGTTGCTGCTCACCACCCGATAGTTCATGAGCCCAAGCATGAGCTCGGGCTTCTAGCCCAATAGAGGCAAGAAGAGTTTTGACTCTTTCCTGAATCTTTGAGTCACTCCAGCCAAGCAATTGCAAGGGGAGTTCAATATTTTCAGAAGCCGTTAACGTCGGAATGAGATGAAAGAATTGAAAAATAGTACCAATACGTTCCCGTCGAATCCGCGACCGCTCAAAGGGAGTGATGTTCGTTAGATCTTGATTTTCAAGCATCACGCAACCCTCATCAGGTCGATCAAGTCCTCCAAGAAGATTGAGCAACGTCGTTTTACCGCAACCTGAGGGTCCAAGAATCGCTAATCGATCGCTTGGCTCAAGATCTAGGTCGATTCCGCTCAGAACCCATCGCTCTGCATAGCGCTTTCCTAAACGACGAGCAGATAAAACCGGCATGAAATCTCCATTTACTTAAGACTAGCGAAGGATCTAGATAACCCGCCTTTTTAGGATCTAGACTTCGGAGGTATCTGGTTCAGCCTCTTCTTCATCAATCGGCGGAGTAATGCCTGTCCAGCCCAGTAACCATAAGCCATTGATCATTAAATTGCCCACAACGAGCACGATCCCAAACCACAAAAGAAAAGTGCTTTGGAAGCCAATCAATAAAGCGGTCAACAGAATAAAAAGAACCATTTTGTTAAAGGGCCGAGAGACCCCAAAGGGAGATTTTTTAAACGAAGCAAATCTCACGTTTGAAACCATAAAAATGCCAGCTAAAAATAATTGTAAAGCAAAGAAGAGAGCCAAATATCTTGAGGTAAGACGAACGGGCCAGTGAAGAACTACGGAAGCAAGTGTTCCTGCTGCCATAGGGATCGGCATTCCCATAAAAAAACGGGGATCCGTCTCCTTGGTTTGTATATTGAAGCGAGCTAAGCGTAAGGCTCCGCAGGCAAGATAGAAAAAGCAGGCGGCCCACCCAATAAATTTGAGTTGGGGGTCTAGTCTGCCCAGTTCGATAAAGGCATATTGGTAGGCCATAATGGCCGGGGCCATACCGAAGCTCAAGATATCCGCAATGGAATCAAGTTGGATACCAAATTCGGTGGTGGTATTGGTCATGCGGGCCAGTCGACCATCCATGCCATCAAAAATGCCAGCCAAAATAAGAAAAATAGCAGACCACTTGAGATAAAAAGAGGGGTCTCCCGTGGAAGCATTGAGGCTCATCACAACCGAAGAAAATCCACAAAAGATAGAAAGGAGCGTCACGCCTGATGGAATCGCAAACTTCGATTTTTGTAGGGCTTGGCGTCTAAATTCTCGCCTCCGCTCTTTGCGATCTTCAGGTGTATTGGTGTAATCCATCATCTTCTTAGTTTAACTAGGGTGTCTTCAAAATGAATTGAGAGATAATAAGACTTATGAAAAAAAGCTCAAAGGAACTAGTCGTTATAGGTGGAGGCCATGCGGGCATTGAAGCCGCGCACATCTCTGCACGCCTTGGTATTACAACCCATTTATTGACTATGTCGATAGGGCAAATTGGTCAAATGAGCTGTAATCCAAGTATTGGAGGAGTAGGTAAGGGGCATATGGTTCGAGAAATTGATGCGTTGGGCGGATTAATGGCCCACCTCATTGATGAAACAGGAATTCATTTTAGAGTACTTAACGCATCAAGAGGAATGGCAGTTCGAGGTCCACGTGCACAAGCTGATAAGGTCAAATACCGACATTATGCCCAATCCTATTTATCGAATCTACCTAATTTAAACCTTCATGAAGGACTCGCGGTTGAGATTCTTTTTGAAGACACGTCTAAAAAAGTCAAAGGAGTCCGTCTTCAGGATGGATCGATACTCCCATGTGATGCCATTGTTCTGACGAGCGGAACCTTTTTAAACGGCAAGATTCTCATTGGTGACGAGGAAACCGAATCCGGTCGTCAAGGGGAACCAGCGAGTACTGAACTAGCCTCGCAGCTTCGATCCCTCGGGCTCCACTATCGCCGATTGAAGACAGGAACAAGTCCACGTATTTTGAAGGGTTCTATCAATTTTGATGTACTAGAACCACAGCCGGGAGACACACCGCCGCACCCCTTTAGTTTTTTCACTCAGCACTTGCCTCAGCCTCAAGTAAATTGCCATTTAGTTTCGACGAATAAGCAGACTGAAGAAATTGTTCGGACCAATCTTAAACGCTCGGCCCTTTATGGAGGAATGATTTCTGGGGTGGGGCCTCGTTACTGCCCCTCGCTCGAAGATAAGTATGTAAAATTCCCACACCGGGAGCGACATCAGATTTTTGTAGAACCCGAAAGCCTAGAAACCGAAGAAATTTACTTATCCGGCTTTAGTACGTCGATGCCCAAAGAAGTTCAACTTCAGATGGTTCGCAGTCTTCAGGGATTTGAGAAAGCAGAAATTGTCAGACCCGGTTATGCCATTGAGTATGATAGTTTTGACCCTTTGCAACTCGACCAGACCCTTCGTCTGAAAGATTTCGAAGGTCTTTGGTTTGCCGGTCAAATTAACGGAACGACAGGCTACGAAGAGGCGGCAGGGCAAGGCCTCATGGCGGGTATTAATGCGGCTCGTTGGCTCTTAGATCAGGATGCGATCGTCTTGCTTCGGGACCAAGCCTACATAGGGGTCATGGTCGATGATCTAGTCAGCAAAGGTACCGACGAGCCCTACCGAATGCTCACGGCGCGAGCTGAGCATCGCCTAGGTCTTGCCTGCGACCTAGCGGATGTGCGTTTGTTGGAAACATCCAAAATCATTGGAGCATTAACAGAAGATCAATTTAGAGCAACCGAAGAAAAAGCTGTCCAAAGAAAAAAATTGAGAAATGATTGCGACGCAACCTGGGTAACCGCCAATACCTCTTTCGGCAAGATTGGTGAGAACGTTGGTCTCCATCTCGATCAAGGTCTAACTTTGAGTCAATTCATCAAGAAGCTCCAGTTGACCAATACCGAGATCGATGCCTGTTTAGATCTTGTGACGTCTTTTAAAAGCCCGCTCTCTAATTGGGATCAAAGGTGGGAAAGAGATCTCTTAGTGTATGAATTGCGCTACCAAGCCTATCGCGACCGCGAAGAGCATCTGTTGGATCAACAACGTCAGTGGGATTTCGTGAGAATACCCGAGGATTTCTTTGTGGAAAGATGGCCAGGTTTTTCCAATGAAGTCATTGAAAAATTAAGAAAACATCGTCCCGAGACATTAGGACAAGCAAGCCGAATCCCGGGCATTACCCCCGCTGCAGTGACGCTGTTGCATTTCGTGATCGAAAAAAATAGAACCGCTTAAATTTTCAAATGCTTGAGATATTCCGAAATTTCAGATCCAATTTCAGGATGCTTGAGAGCAAATTCGATACTGGCTTTGACGTAGTCTAATTTATTCCCCGTATCAAAGCGCTTAGCGGGAATCGGGCAAGCGATCAACTGACCTTGGTCTGCTAAGCGCGATAGTGCGTCCGTGAGTTGTATTTCACCACCTACTCCCGGACGCGTTTCTTGAAGTAATTTAAAAATATTAGGGGTCAGAATATAGCGACCGACCACAGCCCATCGGCTTATCGTTTTGTCGGGAGACGGTTTTTCCACAATGTTATTGATGGACCAGTACATATTTTTTTCATTATCGGGGTTATTGACAATACCGTAGCGTTCCACATGTTCCTGGGGCACCTCTTGAACCCCGACTACGCTTTTTCCTGAGGCTATATGAGCATCCATCAAGGCCTGAAGCGCGTCTTCTTCGGGATTGAAAATATCATCTCCCAAGAGTAAGGCAAAAAATTCATTGCCTACGGCTTTCTCAGCGCACAAGACGGCATGCCCTAAACCTAAGGGCTGGTGTTGTGTAACAAAGGTGAATTCACCTAAGGACTGAATCCAATTCAGCTGATTCAAATCTTCGGTTCTTTTTTTCTTGATTAACATCTCTTCTAATTCAGAGAATCTAGAAAAATGATTCTCGATCGAGCGCTTTCCTTCACTTGTGATGAGAATCATGTTGGAAATCCCCGATCGTGATGCCTCTTCCACGACGTATTGAATAACGGGTTTATCCACCAAAGGAAGCATCTCTTTAGGCTGAGCTTTGGTCATCGGCAGAAATCGCGTGCCTAAACCCGCAACGGGAATAACGGCTTTTCGAATGGAAATCATACTTCTATAGTGACCTAACTCTTATGGCTTAAGATGATAAGAAGCCCTTTAAAGATAGGTGTTCATGAATGAACTATGGAAATCCCTAAAGACTAACCCTTATTCAGGGTGGCTTTGCGTCCCTGGAACTCAGGGATTAGGCTTGCCAACATTGCAGTCTGATCACCGAGTCATTTGGGTTGGCATTGGGGGATCCCTTTTGCCAGCGGACTCTCTTGTACGCATGTTTGCTTCTTCTGATCAAATGTCGCGATGGATGACGCTCGCTTCACCCGAAGACTTAGAAAGTTTTCAACTTCAAGTGGATGATCAAATCGTCTTCGCTAGTAAGAGTGGGAACACCTTGGAGTTATGGTCTTGGTTAGGAAAATTAGTACACATGCCAGCTTTTGATAAATTGACTGAAACTCCCATTGTCATAACAGAAGCCAATCAGAATCCTTTACACGAGTTGGCTAAAACCAAAAAATGGATCATCGTTGACATGCCGGTAAATATTGGAGGACGCTACTCGGTATTTTCTCCCATTGGTTACCTATCACTGGTCTGGCTTGATAAAAACGTAAACGCTTTTGTCCAAGGTGGACAAGGGGTTATTGATGAATTGGATGCAGGAAAAGGGCCTTGGTTCAACCTCGTTTACTCCTTACATCGCTTATGGTTACAGCAGTATATCCAAGGAATATCCGACTGGGTCTTCATGCCTTATTCAAGACAACTTAAATTCTTAGGGGGCTGGTGGACGCAACTGGTTTCTGAAAGCCTAGGAAAAAAATCCCCAGATGGAACACCGCGAGGTATTACAGCCATTCGTGCGGTTGGGCCTCAGGATCAACATGCGCAATTACAACGTTGGCTCGATGGACCCAAAAACGTTGGGGTTATTTTTCTTTCATTAGCCAATCAAAAAAAGAATCATTCACTTTGTGCCCAACCAAAAAATTCACCCTATCCTTTTTTAAGCACACACACTGGTGACGATATTTTGCGAGCACAAATTGAAGGAACGCAATCCTCACTTCAGGAAGCAGGCGTTCCCACTTATCACATCGAAATTCAGGCTCTGGATGAGGCTCAACTAGGCGCCTTGATGATGGCTTGGCAAATCATTGTGGCTTTGGTTGGCCTAGGCCTAGAAATCAACCCCTTTGACCAACCGGCCATTGAAGCAGGGAAGCGTAAAACCCTCGATAAATTAGGGCTTTCCTAGAAAGTGCTCTGGAAAATAAGCATGTTGGGCGGGTCAAAAAAGCAGGTTATTCCTTGCTTTTACAACATTTACGGGTAGTCTAATTAATCTTGCCGAGCCGAGGTTCGCAGGTTTTAGGCGTGTGCCTGTAAGCGTCTTTGATAACCAGATAGTGATGGATAGAAAAACCTTTGAGTCACCTAATTTTAGGATTAGGTGAGTCTTTTATTTTTTAAATTAAGAAACACAACCAGCTTTCAAACTTCAAAAATTTGAGAGATGAGTTATGGAATTAAACATGAGAGTTTGATCCTGGCTCAGAATGAACGCTGGCGGCGTGCCTTACACATGCAAGTCGAATGTGTCGCAAGACACATGGCAGACGGGTGAGTAACACGTGGGAAACTTACCTCTTAGTGGGGAATAACGCTCCGAAAGGAGCGGTAATACCGCATGAGACCTATCGCTGGGATGCGATAGATGAAAGCTGGGGATCGTAAGACCTAGCGCTGAGAGAGAGTCCTGCGTCTGATTAGTTAGTTGGTGAGGTAACGGCTCACCAAGACTTCGATCAGTAGCCGGCCTGAGAGGGCGATCGGCCACACTGGAACTGAGACACGGTCCAGACTCCTACGGGAGGCAGCAGTGGGGAATCTTGCGCAATGGGCGAAAGCCTGACGCAGCAACGCCGCGTGGGTGATGAAGGTCTTCGGATTGTAAAACCCTGTCGTTAGGGACGAAGGTAGGAATCCTAATACGGTTCATGCTTGACGGTACCTAGAAAGGAAGCCCCGGCTAACTCTGTGCCAGCAGCCGCGGTAATACAGAGGGGGCAAGCGTTATTCGGAATTATTGGGCGTAAAGGGTGCGTAGGCGGTTTTTTAAGTCAGATGTGTAATCCCCGAGCTCAACTTGGGAACTGCATCTGAAACTGGAAGACTAGAGTGCTGGAGAGGATGGTGGAATTCCACGTGTAGCGGTGAAATGCGTAGAGATGTGGAGGAACACCAGTGGCGAAGGCGGCCATCTGGACAGTAACTGACGCTGAAGCACGAAAGTGTGGGTAGCAAACAGGATTAGATACCCTGGTAGTCCACACCGTAAACGATGAACACTTGGTGTAGTGGGCGTTGACCCCCACTGTGCCGTAGCTAACGCGATAAGTGTTCCGCCTGGGGAGTACGGTCGCAAGGCTGAAACTCAAAGGAATTGACGGGGGCCCGCACAAGCGGTGGAGCATGTGGTTCAATTCGACGCAACGCGAAGAACCTTACCTGGGCTTGAACTGTAATAGACCGTGGCAGAGATGTCACTTTTCGCAAGAACTGTTATAGAGGTGCTGCATGGCTGTCGTCAGCTCGTGTCGTGAGATGTTGGGTTAAGTCCCGCAACGAGCGCAACCCTTACCTATAGTTGCCAGCGAGTAATGTCGGGAACTCTATAGGGACTGCCCGGGTTAACCGGGAGGAAGGTGGGGATGATGTCAAGTCCTCATGGCCCTTATGTCCAGGGCTACACACGTGCTACAATGGCCGATACAAACCGCTGCAGAATCGTAAGATGAAGCTAATCGGATAAAATCGGCCTCAGTTCGGATTGAGGTCTGCAACTCGACCTCATGAAGTTGGAATCGCTAGTAATCGTATATCAGAACGATACGGTGAATACGTTCCCGGGCCTTGTACACACCGCCCGTCACATCACGAAAGCCGGAAGCACTTGAAGAGGCTGTGGTAACCGCAAGGAGCTAGGTCTCAATGGTGAATTTGGTGATTGGGGTGAAGTCGTAACAAGGTAGCTGTAGGAGAACCTGCGGCTGGATCACCTCCTTTCTAAGGAGAGCCTATTTTATATAGGCATATGGTCAACTTTCTATCCGCTCTACTTCGGTAGGGCAACTATCTGGTTTTCAAAGCCGCTTATGTGGATCTTTGAATCATGTTTGAGACAACATATATAATTGGTGTTCCATAGCGTTTGGGCCCGTAGCTCAGCTGGGAGAGCGCCTGGTTTGCATCCAGGAGGTCGTCGGTTCGATCCCGGTCGGGTCCACCACACACTCCTGTGAACTATCCAGGGCCTATAGCTCAGTTGGTTAGAGCAATCGCTTGATAAGCGATAGGTCGGTGGTTCGAGTCCACCTAGGCCCACCAAAAAAAATATGTTGATCGTTGAGTTGAGTTGAAAAGCGTTGGCTTTTGACCTCAGCTCAAATCATGAGACTGAGAAGGTTCTTTGACAACTCAATAGGAAAATAAATAAGGGTGATCTGACATGCTTTAGGGCATTTGAGAAGCTAAGGCGAGTTTACTTCGATGATGTGAAAAGTCATCGAGGAGCTGAGTGAATACAAATCACTTAATTAATATGAAATGCATTTTGTCTTTAATTGATGAAATGTCAAGTTACTAAGGGTTAACGGCGGATGCCTTGGCTGATGGCTGCGATGAAGGACGTGGTAAGCTGCGAAAAGTCTCGGGGAGTTGCACGCGAATTTTGATCCGAGAATGTCCGAATGGGGAAACCCACTTTAGTGAAAGCTAAAGTATCTTGGTGCTGAATACATAGGCACCTTGAAGCGAACCTAGGGAAGTGAACCATCTCAGTACCTAGAGGAAAAGAAAACAATAGTGATTCCGGCAGTAGCGGCGAGCGAAATCGGAACAGCCCAAACCATTAACGTGTAAGCGGCAGGCGTTGCGTTAGTGGTGTCGTGGGACCTACCGTTGGAACTGCCTTCCAACATAGAGTTACAAAATGATGTGTTAGTCGAACAGTCTGGAAAGTCTGGCGAAACAGGGTGATAGCCCCGTAAGCGAAAACATATTGTCTCTAGTAGCGTTCCCAAGTACAGCGGGACACGAGAAATCTTGCTGGAATCCACCGCGACCATGCGGTAAGGCTAAATAAGACCATCAGACCGATAGTGAACCAGTACCGTGAGGGAAAGGCGAAAAGAACCCCGATGAGGGGAGTGAAATAGAACCTGAAACCGTTAATCTACAAGCAGTGGAAGCTCTATGGTTTACCAGAGCAACCGCGTGCCTTTTGCATAATGAGCCGGCTAGTTATTTTTAGTGGCAAGGCGAAGTCGATAAGACGAAGCCGCAGGGAAACCGAGTCTGAATAGGGCGCCAGTCGCTGGAAATAGACGCGAAACGGGATGATCTATCCTTGACCAGGATGAAGTTCGGGTAACACCGAATGGAGGTCCGAACCAGTGTGGGTTGAAAACCGCTTGGATGAGTTGAGGATAGGGGTGAAAGGCCAATCAAATTCCGTGATAGCTCGTTCTCCCCGAAATAGCTTTAGGGCTAGCGTCGGATGATTCGTCGTGGAGGTAGAGAACTGAATGGACTAGGGGGCTTACCAGCTTACTGAATCCAACCAATCTTCGAATACCACGCCGACCAGTCCGGCAGTCAGACTGCGGGTGATAAGATCCGTAGTCGAGAGGGAAAGAACCCAGATCGCCAGCTAAGGTCCCAAAATCGATACTAAGTGGAAAAGGTTGTGAATGTGCTTTGACAGCCAGGAGGTTAGCTTAGAAGCAGCTATCCTTTAAAGAAAGCGTAATAGCTCACTGGTCAAGCGGGTTCGCGCCGACAATTCAACGGGGCTAAGTATCGTACCGAAGCTGCGAACGAAAGTGGTAGGGGAGCATTCCCTAAGTCTGTGAAGGTTAACCGCGAGGATAGCTGGAGACATGGGAAGAGACTCTGTCGGCATAAGTAGCGTAAAGACGGGCGAGAACCCCGTCCACCGTAAGACTAAGGTTTCCAACGCAAGGTCAATCCGCGTTGGGTTAGTCGGACCCTAAGCCGAGGCCGAAAGGCGTAGGCGATGGAAGGCTGGTTAATATTCCAGCACTATGAATAGTTCGTTACCAGCAATGCGGGGACACAGAAAGGTAGTCATGTACGGCTATGGAATGTCGTGCGCAAGGCTTCAAGGACGTGACCTAGGTAAGTCCGGGTCACACAAGTCTAAGTTGTCTAACGAAAAATGATGATCCTACGCTGTCGAGAAAAGCCGCTAGCGAGAATTATTTGTATCCGTACCGCAAACCGACACAGGTAGTCGAGGAGAAAATCCTAAGGTGTTTGAGTGATGTCTGTTGAAGGAACTCGGCAAATTAACCCCGTAACTTCGGGAGAAGGGGTACCACGGTAGGGTTCATAGCCCGAGGTGGTGACACAAAATTGTCCCAGGCGACTGTTTAACAAAAACACAGGTCTCTGCAAACTCCTAAGAGGAGGTATAGGGGCTGACGCCTGCCCGGTGCCGGAAGGTCAAGAGGAGCGGTTAGCCGCAAGGCAAAGCTGCAAATTTAAGCCCCGGTGAACGGCGGCCGTAACTATAACGGTCCTAAGGTAGCGAAATTCCTTGTCGGGTAAGTTCCGACCTGCACGAATGGCGTAACGATCTGGGAACTGTCTCCAACAGACGCTCAGCGAACTTGTAGCACCGGTGAAGATGCCGGTTACCCGCACTTAGACGAAAAGACCCCGTGCACCTTTACTACACCTTGATATTGAGGTTGGCATTGAACCGTGCAGGATAGGTGGGAGACTTTGATACCGGATCGTTAGGTTCGGTGGAGTCGTCGGTGAGATACCACCCTGTGCAATGCTGATCTCTAACTCGCATCCATTATCTGGATGGAAGACAATGTCAGGCGGGTAGTTTGACTGGGGCGGTCGCCTCCTAAAGAGTAACGGAGGCGTACAAAGGTTCCCTCAGGTTGTTTGGAAATCAACCGCAGAGCGCAATAGTATAAGGGAGCTTGACTGCGAGACATACAAGTCGAGCAGGTACGAAAGTAGGTTATAGTGATCCGGTGGTCCCGTATGGAAGGGCCATCGCTCAACGGATAAAAGGTACGCCGGGGATAACAGGCTGATCTTGCCCAAGAGTTCATATCGACGGCAAGGTTTGGCACCTCGATGTCGACTCATCGCATCCTGGGGCTGAAGCAGGTCCCAAGGGTTCGGCTGTTCGCCGATCAATAGCGGTACGTGAGTTGGGTTCAGAACGTCGCGAGACAGTTCGGTCTCTATCTAGTGTGGGCGTAGGAAATTTGCGAGGACCTGTCCTTAGTACGAGAGGACCGGGATGGACGAACCTCTGGTGTTCCAGTTGTGTTTCCAAATGCAATGCTGGGTAGCTATGTTCGGAAGTGAGAAGCGCTGAAAGCATCTAAGCGCGAAACACCCCTCAAGATTAGATTTCCCCATAGGCTCGTGGAAGACTACCACGTTGATAGGTCGCATGTGTACGCACAGTGATGTGCTCAGCTAAGCGATACTAATGGCCAATTGGCTTGACGTTTCATCAATTAACGACAAGTACATTTCATGTCTTCGGACATTAAGTGACAAGTGCACTCTGCTCTTTTTAAATTCACCTTAGCTTTCCCAAATAAAATTTTGGGTCACCCCATTTTCCTATTTCGTCGTGACTTTACCCTAGGGGTCACACCCGTTCCCATTCCGAACACGGCAGTTAAGCCCTAGAGGGCCGATGATACTTCCCCAGACAGGGGCGGAAAAGTAGGTCGTTGCGACGTTTCATCACGAAGCCCCTTGCCAAGTTGGCAAGGGGCTTTTTGTTGTGAGTGTCTTTTTAAGAGGTCTTATCGTTAAACTGAGAATTATTCATCCTGAGAATTTATGCCGCTCGCCATTCATTTACCTGATCAATCCATTAAAGAGTTGCCCGAAGGCGCAACCGGGGAAACTCTAGCTGCCAGCATCGGACCAAGGTTAGCGCAAGCTGCTTTAGCCATTAAAGTCGAAGGTCGCTTAATGGATCTTTCAACTCCTTTATTGACCAACAGTCATGTTGAAATTGTCACCAGTAAATCTCCCGAGAGTCTTAATCTCCTCCGTCATTCGACCGCCCATTTGCTGGCGCATGCCGTGAAACGCTTATTCCCGCAGACCCAAGTGGGCATTGGCCCTGTCATAGAAGACGGATTTTATTATGACTTCAAAGTGGATCGACCCTTCACAGCAGAGGATCTCGTTCTGATAGAAGCAGAAATGAAAAAAATCGTAAAAGAAGACATTGTCGTCACCCGTGAAGTTTTATCTCGATCCGAAGCTATAGAACGATTCAAAAAAATGGGTGAGCATTTCAAGGTCGATATCTTGGCTGAGATCCCCACCAGTGAAGCCATCTCCGGCTATCACCAAGGTGATTTTTACGATCTCTGCCGCGGTCCCCATATTCCTAGAACCGGCAAAGCGGGCGCCTTCAAGTTAACGCATGTAGCGGGTGCTTATTGGAAAGGCGATGAGAAGAATCCCATGCTTTCTCGCATCTATGGAACCGCTTTTCATACCGCCAAAGAACTTGAAGAGCACTTAGCTTTAATCGAAGAAGCCAAGCGTCGGGATCATCGAAAACTTGGGAAAGAATTAGATCTTTTTTCTTTCCACCCCGAAGCTCCAGCTTCGCCCTTCTTCCATCCAAAAGGCACTACGGTCTATAACGAACTCGTTAAATACATGCGCGAACTGTACTTCAAATACGGTTATCAAGAAGTCATCACGCCACAGATTCTCGATACGAATCTTTGGAGAACGTCGGGTCACATGGATAACTATTCGGACAATATGTATTTCACCGAAGCGGAAGAGCGAGATTTTGCGGTAAAGCCCATGAATTGCCCCACGCATTGTCTGATGTTTGCGAGTACGAAACATAGCTATCGTGAACTTCCGAAGCGCATCGCCGATTTTGGTCGCCTGCATCGCCTCGAGCGCAGTGGCGTGACCCACGGCCTGACGCGGGTTCGAAGTTTCTGCCAAGATGACGCCCATATTTTCTGTACAGAAGCTCAAATTAAACAAGAGAGCGTGGCGTTCTTAGATTTGCTCAAAGAAGTCTATGCCACCTTTGGTTTCCACGAAGTCAAAGTAGCCCTCTCAACCCGTCCGGCCAAACGTTTAGGTTCTGATGAGACCTGGGATCAAGCGGAGAAAGCGTTAGCAGATGCACTCATCGATCGCGGCTATGAATTCACCATGAATCCCGGCGAAGGAGCTTTTTATGGACCTAAAATTGAATTCCAAGTTTCCGATGCCCTCAAACGTCCATGGCAACTCGGAACCCTTCAACTAGATTTCTTACTTCCTCAGCGTTTTCATTTGAAATATATTCAGTCTGACGGCACCGAAGCACATCCCGTGATGTTGCATCGAGCGATTCTTGGAAGTCTCGAGCGATTCTTTGGAATTCTCGTTGAACATTGTGGCGGTGCTTTCCCCGTTTGGTTAGCCCCCGTACAAATGATTCTTTTACCCATCACCGATCGAGCCAATGCGATGGCCGAGAAGATTGCGGCTCAAGCTCAAGATTTGGGTATTCGAGCTGAATTAGATCTCCGTAATGAGAAAGTGAATGCCAAAATCCGAGACGCCCAGCTCCAAAAAATACCCTACATGGTTGTTTTGGGGGACCGAGAAGTGGAGACGGGACAGGTTGCTGTAAGGCACCGAACCCAAGGAGACTTGGGCCAAAAGCCTCTAGAAGCCTTCTTGGCTCAGATATCCCAAGACATTAAGGCTCGCGCCTAGTATCCCCTCTGTAAATTAGGGCTTTGTGCTTGGAAAAAGCCTTGATAAACTTAACTTTCTGCTTTTTGGAGGAATCTATCCCACCAACTGAAACCCGTATTAATGAAGGCATCCGTGCCCCCGAAGTCCGAGTGATCGGACAAGACGGGGAACAACTTGGTGTCATGGCCCCCGAGAAGGCTCGAGTCATCGCTGAGGAACGCGGATTAGATTTGGTCGAGATTGCACCTAATGCAACCCCTCCGGTCTGTCGCATCATGGACTACGGAAAATTTAAGTTTCAGGAAGCAAAACGGGAACACGCCGCTCGCGCTAAGCAGAAAAACATTGTGGTTAAAGAAGTCAAATTCCGACCTCGCACCGATGACCACGATTTCGATTTCAAAGTTCGTCACATCATCAAATTCTTAGAAGAAGGAGACAAAGTCAAAGTCGTCGTCATGTTCCGCGGACGCGAGACCCAGCATCGTGATATTGGTTACCAAATCATTCAAGATGTGATCGCTCGAGTGGCTGAATATGGAGATGTCGAAAAGGGAACCAGCATCGAAGGTCGCGACATGCACGCCATCCTCAATGCCAAACCCAAGGCCGCGTCTAAACCTAAAAAACCGAAAACCGAAACCCCTCAAACCCCTGCGCCCAGCGCTGAATAACAAGGATCACCCATGAGCTACAAGATCAAAACCCACAAAGGTGCCGCCAAGCGTTTTAAGAAAACAGGTACGGGAAAATTCAAACGCGGATGCTCGCATCAGCGCCATCTTCTTACCAGCAAGTCCCCTAAGCGTAAACGTCAACTCGACATGGGTTCTTCCGTCAGCAAAGCGGATCAAGCCACCGTCAATAAGTTGTTGCCCTACGCGTAAACTTTTAACCGGCATCTGAGGATGCCCCCAACTGGGCTTTTAAAGTTCATCCGAACTGCCCCGAGGAAAGGAAAACATGACAAGAGTCAAACGAGGACCGAAACGAGCGCAACGTCGTCGACGTATGCTCAAGTTTGCCAAAGGATACTACGGGGCCAAATCCCGTCTGTATCGTTCAGCGAAAGAAGCGATCGAAAAAGCCCTAGCTTATGGCTATCGTGATCGTAAGGTCCGAAAAAGAGATTTTAGAAAACTTTGGATTGTTCGTATTGGTGCGGCCTGTAAACAACAAGGCACGTCTTACTCTCGTTTTATGGGGGGCCTAAAGAAAGCCAGCATCGACTTAGATCGTAAGGTTTTAGCCGATCTCGCGGTGCATCAACCCGAAGCATTTAGTCAATTGGTGGAAACCTCCAAGAAGCACTAAGCGGTGGGGGTGCATTCTTCTTACAAAGGCCGCGTTAAGCGGCCTTTGTTTTTTGTTAGAGTTAAGGAAACCATGAGCCTACGATTCGACCTTCTTCCCCTAGCCATTGCCGAGGCCCATCAGCAATTTGAGGTTTGGGTCAGTGGCGCCCAAGATCTCAATGAAATCAATCGACTGAAGGGAGTCTTCACGGGTCGGAAGGCCAGTCACTTAACGACGTTGACCGAATTGCTCAAGCAAACGCCCAAAGAATCCAAAGCAGACTTAGGTGCTCTGATCAATTATTTGAAAACCACCTGGGAAACGACTTTGTCTCAACGCCTCGAGCAGTTGACATCCATCTCTTCTTCCTCGTCCATGGATCTCACACTGACGCCGCCGATGTCGCCTCAGGGCGCCGTCCATCCTATTCAGCGTCTCGAAGTACAAATTGTTTCGGTCTTTCGCAGCTTGGGTTACCACGTCGAAGAAGGCCCTGAAGTAGAAACGGAAGAAAACAACTTTGATGGACTTAATATCGCTCCGACCCATCCAGCCCGGCGCAGCAGCGATACGTTTTATCTCGAGGCTCACCCCCATCTATTACTTCGTACTCATACCAGCCCCGTTCAGGTACGCGTGCTCAAAAGACTGAGTCAGGAAAATAGTCAAGGAGTCTCGTTACTCGAATCTCTTGGCGGCATTCGTTTTCTATCACCGGGCCGGGTCTATCGCAAAGATGAAATTGACCCCACTCATTCTCCGATGTTCCATCAAGTAGAAGGCATGTTGATCGGAAAAAATATTGGCTTGCATCATCTCAAAGGAACTCTAAGTTATGCCATGAAGGCCCTTCTGGGTGCCGAAACCGATATTCGTTTCCGCCCCGGCTATTTTCCTTTTGTCGAACCCGGTTGCGAAGTCGATGTGAAATGTCCCCTGTGCAAGGGCCTAGGTTGTCGCGTTTGTAAATCCAGTGGATGGATTGAAATCCTCGGAGCCGGCTTGGTTCACCCCCAAGTCTTAAGCCATGCAGGTATTGATCCAGCAATTTGGTCAGGTTTTGCTTTTGGCATGGGTATTGAACGGATCGCGATGATCATCAGTGAGTGCCCAGACTTGAGGCTGTTCTTTGAAAATGATGTCCGGTTCCTTCAGTCTATGAGAGAGGTGCGATGATGCGCGTGCCTATGAGTGTGCTCCAAAAAGAAATTACAGGTCGCGCCCTAAGTCTTGAACAAGCGCGGCAATATTTACCGATGCTTGGTTTTCCTATTGAAAGTATGGAATCGCTATCGGGCGATACGCTTTTAGAAATTGAAACGACGGCGAATCGAAGTGATGTCTTGTCAATACGAGGTATCGCTCGAGATTTGGCCGCTAAATTGGGAACGACCCTAGGTCCGATTCCCAGCTCTTCCGTTATAGAAGGTTCCTCAGCTTTCCCTATTCGTCTTGAAAGTGCCTTGTGTTCTTTTTATGCAGCCGCCCTTGTCGATTTGGGATCGAGTACTTATATTCCTTATGACACGACAAAGTTTTTAGAGCTGATGGGTTCTTCGAGTAAAGCGCTCGCTTCTGTCGACGCCTCCAATGAGCTTTTGTACCGCTTTGGTCAACCAACCCATGCGTTCGATCTTGATACTCTTCAAGGATCTATTAAGGTTCGCTTGGCAAAGTCGGGCGAAGCCTTTGTAGGTCTGGATGGTATCTCAAGAACTTTAACGGCCTATGACTTGGTGATTGCGGATGAAGCAGGCCCCGTAGCTTTAGCGGGTGTCCTAGGCGGAGAGCGTACCAAAGTTACCTCCGAAACACGTCGCATATTAATTGAAAGCGCATCCTTCGATGCCGTATCCGTTCGAACGACGGCTCATCGATTCAACCTTCACACAGAAGCGTCCAATCGATTTGGCCGAGGAGTGGATTCATCGCTGGTGACCCCAATTCGTAATCTCTTAGCGCAAACTATTGCGCAATGGACGGAAGGTAAAGTCACTGCTGCATGGAATGTAGGGGTTCTCCCTGTGGCAGCTTCCGCCATTCCCTTGCCCTTGTCTCTACTTGAACGCATTGCTGGCCGCTCTATTTCAGCAACCGATGCCATAGCCCACCTCGAGCATCTCGGCGCAACGGTTATTTTGGATGAAAGATCACTCGTAGTCACTCCCCCCTCTTGGCGTCATGATCTTAATCTTGCAGAAGATCTAGCGGAGGAAATTCTAAGACTGGAGGGCTACGATCGTATTGATTCTTCGCTCCCTTCGATTGAAGCAGATCCCCTTCCGATGCCGTTTGAATTTTCCCAGCGTATTCAATTGAGTGAGCGCTTGGCTCATCTAGGATTTTTTCAAACCCTCACCTTTGGTTTCCACGGCCCCTCTGATGAAACGACTCCAGAGTCTGATCAATCAGGACGCCGCCTTTCGAATCCCTTAGGAGAAGAATATTCTTTAATGCGATCGAGTCTAATGCCCGCGCTCAAGAAATCCGCTATTCAGAATTTAAGAAATAGCCAAGCAGAAGTTCGTTTGTTTGAAATTGCCCCGGTTTATCAGTCGCATTCCGAAGGACCTCATTCTGTTTTAACCCTCGCACTTGTATGGGGAGGGAGAGCCGGCGGAGAAGATGTCCTAACGCCAGCTCAAAACATTACCCCCTTACATCTGATGGGATTAGCCCGTACCCTCCAACTTCAAGACATTAAAATAGTCGATCTCGGAGAAGGGCTTTTGGGATTTGAAATCCCGCTTCCTTCAAAACCCACGCTTACATCCCCACTGATTCCTCATTTTGTCCCTTTTAGTCGACACCCCATGGTCCAACGCGATCTTTCTCTCTTGGTGCCGAAAGGACAAATCTATGGAGACGTCGAATCTGCCTTAAAAACCCTACTTCCTAAGGCTTGTAGGAGTCTTCGATGTGTAGAGATTTATGCAGGTAAGGGCGTAGCTGAGGGTCATGAAGCTTGGCTATTGCGATTTCAATTCCAGGCTGATCGAAGTCTTACCACCGAAGAAGTGGATGGCTGGATGAAGTTGGTTGTGAGTCATCTACAAAGTATGCAAATTACACTAAGATAAGTTTTGATTGAGAGGAATGATCTATGGATGTCGTTCAACAAATTGAACAGAAAATAAAAAGCCTACTTCAGGAACGCCGAGACTTAAAAGTTCGGGTCGCTAACTTTGATCAACAGCGAGCATCAGAATCGCAAGCACTTGCGAATCTTGAGCAACGGGTGACTCAACTGAAAGAATCACAGAGTCAATTACAAGAAAATGAAGCGCACCTTAAATCTATTATCGAAACACTAGAGCAGGAACGCGAACAAACCAAAGGCCAGTTGCAACAACTGCTTCAAGCCTTTGAAGAATTATCTTAAGTATCCTTGGGGCTACGAATGACTCATCGAAATGTACGTTTGGAGATCGCGGGCCAGGCTCTCGAGTGCCAAACAGAACTGTCAGAAAGTGAGCTCCAAGAGGCTGTGGCCTTGGTCGAACAGAGCTTACTAGCGATGGAGAGCCGAGCTAAGGTATTATATGGAGATGCCAAGAAGGAGGCGGACCATGGGGTTCGTTTCATCCTTGGAACCCTTAATCTGGCTTATCAACTGATTCGTCAAGAAAAGGAAGCTCTCAAACATCGTACGGATTTGGAACAGAAACTACTCACATTGTTAGAAGATGTTCCAGGTGACACCCCCCCTTCTTTACCGCTTTAACGGCTAAGACCGGGGTCATCTTAAATGCTCTTTCCCTGCAAGGCACGTGTGTATGGCCAAGCGCTTGTTCCATAACTATGATTGGGCAATCTGCCCCCACCCTTGTGCGTTCCGCGCGTCGGCATGCCTCAAAGTGGGTTTTGACTGCCCCCCTACAACCTAGGGAACTCGGCAAGCCTCCACGACTACGCGGGGAATTTTAAATCCTACAAGACCTGAGAGCTCCTGATTCATTCCCTAGGAGTTCATTATGAATACCAATACCTTATTAATCGCTCTCTTGGTCCTGGCCGGTATTGCCTTGGCCCTCTTTAATCAAAAAAACAATGTTTCGAGTTCATTAAGCGAAGAAGCGAAAGCTAAGCTTCGACAAGATCTCGAAGACGAACTGAAAGCCAAGGCGGCCCGTCAAATAGCCGAGGCGGCCAAAGAAGCCGAACTACTTCGCGAGAAAGTGCGTCTCGAAGTGGAGGCCATGAAGAAAGACGCTGAACTCAAGTCTAAAGACCTTGCTCTGGCTGCACGAGCCGAAATTGAAAAGCAACTCAGTGAACGTCAAAACACCCTCGCGGCTCAAGAAAAACGAGCGCTTCAAAAAGAAGAAACACTAGACAAGAAAACACAAAGTCTAGAGCAAAAAGAAAAAGATATTGAAATTGAACGTGAAAAGCGTCAACAAGAAAATGAACGCCTAGCGACACTTAAGCAAGATGCGAAGCAGTTGGTCGAACAACAACAGAAAAAACTCGAGTCTATCGCCAATCTCACCCGAGAGGATGCACGCAAAGAGCTCATGGACCAACTGGAACATGATGCCAAGATGGATGCTTCCAAAATTGTTCGCCGTATTGAAGAGGAAGCGACCGAAGAAGCTCAGAAGAAAGCCCGCTGGGCCATTGGGGCAGCAATTCAACGCATTGCCAGTGACGTCGTCACGGAAACCGCCGTGGGCTCGATTCAATTAGCCAGCGACGACCTCAAAGGCCGCATCATTGGAAAAGAAGGTCGCAATATTCGAGCCTTAGAAAAAGCTACGGGCTGTGATTTAATCGTGGACGAAACTCCTGAGACCATTGTCGTATCTTCCTTTGATCCGATTCGTCGTGAAGTCGCTCGTCAGGCCGTTGAAATCTTACTCGCTGATGGACGTATTCATCCGGCGCGTATTGAAGAAGTCGTTGAAAAAGTCAAAGTCGATCTTGATATTAAAATGAAAGAAATTGGAGAGGCTGCTGCGATTGAATTAGGTTTCCCGGATGTACATCCCAAGCTCCACAAATTGTTAGGTCGTCTGAACTACCGACATTCCTATGGTCAAAATGTTTTAGAGCATACGAAAGAAGTAGCTCATATCGCAGAATACATGGCAGGCGAAATGGGCGCTGATCCCGTTCTTGCACGTCGTGCCGGACTCTTCCATGACATTGGTAAAGCCGTCGATCGCGAAGTGGAAGGAACCCACATTGAATTAGGAATGCAATTGCTTCAACGCTACGGTGAAAAAGAAGGGGTTATTCATGCCATGAGTTGCCATCATGGTGATTTTGAACCCCGAACCGTGGAAGCGATGTTGATCACGGCGGCGGATGCGCTTTCCGCTGCTCGTCCTGGCGCTCGTCGCGAAATGTTATCGACGTACGTGAAGCGACTGGAACAACTTGAAGTTATTGCCAATTCTTATCAAGGCGTTCAAAAGAGCTTTGCGCTCCAAGCGGGCCGCGAAATTCGTATCATGGTCGATGCGGGTAAGGTTAACGATGATCAGGCTTTCTGGATTGCTAAAGATGTGTCCAAACGCATCGAAAATGAAATGCAATTCCCTGGTCAAATTAAGGTCACCGTCATGCGTGAAACGCGTGCCGTTGAATTTGCCCGGTAGGATCGCTCATGCTCGTTTATGAAGTCACGGTTCGTCTCCAACACTCGGATGAAGACGCTTTCCGTGGCTTCATGATCGAGGCCCATATCCCCGATATTGTTGCCACCGGCTGTTTTGACCAAGTCTCTTTTCAGCGTCTCGGTGAAAAGCATTTTCGAACCCAGTATCAAGCCCTGAATCAAGAGGATCTCGATCGTTATTTGACCCAGCACGCCCCCCAATTTCGTGAAGACTTCCTCAAGCACTTTCCCGGTGAGACCCAAGTCGAACGTCAGGTATGGACGATTGAGCAGACCTGGTCTTAGATGAGGGAGCGCTTGAGCGCTTCTAAGGCTTCAGGAAGTTTTGAAGGCTCGGTTCCGCCCCCTTGAGCGAGATCTTTTTTGCCGCCCCCCTTACCATTCAAAAGCGGCATCATGACCTTCAACAGATCGCCTGCATGATGGGGCAGTTCTGAACTGACGCTAATCACAAGCGCCAGTTGATTCGAGTCGATCAGGGAAACCAATAATAAAATACCTTGAGGATGGCGTTGACGGAAGCGATCCATCAACTGACGTAGATCTTGTCCATCAACGCCTTCAACTTGGCGGAACACCAAAGTACCACCTTTAATCGGCGTCAGAGTGTCTTCGGCCTCTTGACTCGAGGCAGCCTGTAATTTGGTTTTCTTTAGCTCCTGTTCAAGCGCTTGAATCTTTTGATCTTTGTTGGCGATCACGGAGGGTAATTGATCTTTGGAAACATTAGAATTTCGGGCCAGTTGCGAAAGTACCCGGTCATGATCTTGAAGATACTTCAGTGCCATGACACCAGCGACCGCTTCGACCCTTCGAATACCACTGGCGACGGAGGATTCTTGGGTGATTTTAATCAAACCGATTTCGCCGGTATTCGCGACGTGCGTTCCCCCGCAAAGTTCGACGGAGTAATCTCCGAGGGTTAGGACGCGAACACGTTCTCCGTATTTCTCACCAAACAAAGCCATGGCGCCCTGCTGAAGCGCTTCTTCAATCGGTAGTTCTTCAATACAAGCAGGAAGTCCCTTCAGGCTTTGCTCGTTCATAGACGATTCAATGAGTTCAATTTGTTCTCGGTCGAGAGGAGCATAATGGGTGAAATCAAATCTCAAACGATCTTCATCAACGACGCTGCCCGCCTGTTTCACATGAGGTCCTAAGACTTCACGAAGAGCGGCATGAAGAAGATGGGTTGCGGTGTGATGGGCACGAATACGCGCGCGACGTTCGGCGTGAACCTGAAGATGTACTTCATCACCGATCTTCAGAGTTCCTTCAATATGGACCTGATGGACGATGCGTTTATCGGCAGGACTTTGGGTATCGGTGATGGTTCCATACCCCCCTTCAAATTTCAGGGTTCCGGTATCGCCGACTTGGCCTCCCCCTTGAGCATAAAAAGGTGTGCTGTCAACGAGAAGAGAACCCTCGCCCGTCAGACTTGAAACACCCTGGCCTTTAGCATCCAGCAAAGCTAAAACCTTCGTATTGTCCTGTAAGTGCTCGTAACCGGTGAAGGTCGTGGGAGCCACTTTCATCAGAGCAGAGAGATCTTGTTTCGACGTGACGGCCGTCTTTGCGCCCACTTTACTTTTGGCTCGCTGTTCGGCGAGTTCTTTCTGGAAACCTTCGAGATCGGGATGGACTTGGCGTTCGCGACACCAATCCTCAACGAGATCGAGAGGGAATCCATAGGTATCGTAGAGTTTAAAAATATCGGAGCCTGAAAGAGTTTTCTGAGCGAGTTTGGCGGACTCGAGAATCCTGAGACCCGCGAGCAACGTCTGTTCAAATTGTTTGGATTCCCTCGTCAAGACGCCCTCAATATTTTTAATCTCCGTGGAGAGTTCGGGGTAGGCATCCTGCATGCTCTGAAGGACCGAGCTCGGAAGTTGCGCAAAGAATCCCGAAGGCATGCCGAGGCGTTTACCAAAACGAAGCGCCCGACGGATTATTTTTCGCAAAACATAGCCTCGGCCTTCATTGGAAGGAATCACCCCATCGGCAATCATGAAGGTGGCTGCACGAATATGATCAGCAATGACTTGGCTAGCAATTCTGGCCGTGGGATCTTGATGTTCAGAAGCCGGCAAGGTCGACATCGACCAAATAGCCTTGAAGATCGGCACAAATAAATCGATATCGTAATTAGAATCTTTCTTTTGAAGGACTGACGCTACGCGTTCAAGCCCCATTCCGGTATCGATACTGGGTTTCGGAAGCGGCGCTAAGGCCCCTTGATCATTTCGGTTGTATTGCATGAAGACGAGGTTCCAAATTTCCATGACGCGATCGCCTTCACCATTAGGTCGATCATCGCCGGGATAAGAAGCCCCACGATCAAAATGAATTTCAGAGCAAGGACCGCAAGGGCCCGTATCCCCCATCTGCCAAAAATTATCTTTTTTGCCGAATTTTAAAATACGTTCGGGGGGGACCCCGACTTGTGTCCAAAGGATAATCGCTTCCTCATCGGCCGGGACACCGTCTTCACCGCCAAAAACCGTCACCCAAAGATCCTTCGCCGGGAGCCCTAATTTGCCTTCTTGCGTGCTTCCGGTTAGAAAATCCCAAGCAAAGTGAATGGCTTCCTGTTTGAAGTAATCTCCAAAGCTGAAATTGCCGAGCATTTCAAAAAAGGTATGATGGCGCGCGGTAAAACCTACCTGATCGAGATCGTTGTGCTTCCCTCCAGCCCGTAAACATTTCTGACTGCTCGTCGCACGGCGATAGGGCCGTTCTTCGCGGCCCACAAAGACATCTTTAAATTGAATCATGCCCGAATTCGTCCACAAGACCGTAGGATCATGGGCAGGACCAATAACGGGGCTAGAACTCACCTGTCGGTGGTTGTTCGCCACGAAATAATTCAGAAATTTCTGTCGGATCTCAGAGGTTTTCATCGCTTTATTAACTTTATAACCTAATGACGAAAATGCCGAACCCCAGTCGCAAAAAGCCAAACACCTAGGCGCTGAGCCGCTCCCATAACCTCGTCATCACGGAGGGAACCCCCCGGATGAATAAACGCTTGGACCCCTTGAGCCGCCGCCCACTCTAATCCATCGGCGAAGGGGAAAAAAGCATCACTTCCGAGAACACTTCCTTGCGCACGACGACCGGCTTTCTCGCAGGCGATCCGTACCGCTTCCACGCGGCTCATTTGTCCCGCACCAATACCCACGGTTTGTCCGTCCTTAACCAAGACAATGGCATTTGATTTCACCGACTTAGCGGTCGTTTGCGCCAGGTATAAATCTTGATCAGAAGGCTTAGGGCTTGACCCCTTGACCTTGATCTCCCAGTTGGATATCAGCATGTCCTGTTGGTCGAGACCTTGAACTAAATACCCTCCACTGACAGAACGTACATCTAAGCTTTCTGGATTCGACCAAGGAAGTTGAATCTGTATTAAACGGAGTTGTTTCTTCGATTGGAAAATAGCCAGCGCTTCTGGAGAAAACTCTGGAGCCATAATCACTTCCCAGAAGGTCTCGACCATCTTTTGTGCGAGACTCGCTGTGACGGATCGATTGAAGGCAACGATGCCACCAAAACTTGAGACGGTGTCGCAGGCGAGGGCCCGATGAAAAGCGGAATCGACCTCGGGTCCTAGGGCCACACCACAAGGATTGTTGTGTTTGACAATCACGCAAGCCGGCTCTTGAAAGGATTCAATGAGTCGACCACAGGCTTCCATATCTAATAAGTTATTAAACGACAGTTCTTTGCCTTGAAGTTGATGCGCTTGTGCCAAGCCGTGGGTCGACCCCGATACCGGCTGGTAATACGCCCCCTCTTGGTGAGGGTTTTCTCCGTAGCGAAGGCTTTGGTGTTGGATGAGATTCAATTGAAGGGAAGAAGGGAGGGACGTCGTAGAAGTCGAGCTGGAAGAAGCCATCCAATCGGCAATTGCACGATCATAACAAGCGGTATGGCCGAAGGCTTCTTGGGCACACCGTCGACGTTCAAGCTCACCCCACTGATTTTGTTCGAGCGCTCGAAGGAAGGGTTCATATTGAGTCGGCTGAGTCAACACCGTGACCGAGGCATGATTTTTTGCCGCACTTCGAATCATGCTGGGACCCCCAATGTCGATTTGCTCAATGGCTTCCTCGAATCGGACTCCCGATTTTTGTATAGTCGCTTCAAAGGGATAAAGATTGACGACCACTAAATCAATGGCTTCGATTCCGAGTCGCTGAGCATCCTCGGCATGATGTTTCTTGTGGCGATCAAAGAGCAGGCCTCCATGGATCTTGGGATGGAGGGTTTTGACCCGTCCCTCAAAACATTCAGGGAAGCCCGTAAAAGACGAAACCTCGGTGACCGGTAAGGGATGAGCCTTGAGGACCTGAAGGGTTCCTCCCGTGGCCAAGAGGGTCCAGCCTTTTTGGACCAGCGATTCGGCTAGAGGAATAACCCCTGTCTTGTCATAGACCGAGATCAAAGCAGTTGGCATGACTCCCCCTCTCTTCATTTTGATTTGTCTCATCGATTCGGGATAGCCCCCAATAGAGGGGGGAAATAACTTAGACCCTCGATTGAGAACTTGATCCTACGTTTCAGAGGCCTCATTCTATTCATTCGGAGTGTAGGTGATGCCGAAGATTGCCATCAACGGTCAGACCATAGAGGTCCCAGTAGGGACCTTGGTACTCGATGCCTGCAAGCAAGTCGGCATCGATATTCCTCATTATTGTTATCACCCCGCCCTGACGCCCGTGGCGACCTGTCGAATGTGCATGGTCGAAATCAAAGGGATGCCCAAGTTGGCCACTTCCTGTACCACGACGGTGGGACCGGCACCGAAAGATCAACCGGATGGCCTCGCCATGGAAATTTTCACTAATACACCCCAAGTCGCCGATGCACGCGCCGGCGTCATGGAATTCTTGCTGATGAATCATCCCTTAGACTGTCCGATTTGTGATCAAGCAGGGGAATGCAAACTCCAAGATTATAGTTATGCCTATGGCAGCGGAGATTCCCGCATGCACGAAGCAAAAAGACGTTACCGCTATGAAGATCTCGGCGGAAAGATTGTGATTGATAAGAACCGATGTATTCATTGCACGCGTTGCATTCGTTTCACGCAAGAAATTTCAGGGGGTTCTGAACTCACGGTGGCGCAGCGAGGTGCGGATCTTGAAGTCACCACGTATGCTGGAAAATCCCTTGATGCGAACCCCTACGCTGCGAATGTGGTCGACATTTGTCCTGTAGGAGCCCTCACGAGTCGTGACTTCAGATTTAAAAAACGGGTTTGGTACCTCACCGCAACACCTTCGATCTGTCGCGAGAGTGCACTAGCCGCCCCCGTTTGGATGGATCACGAAGGCAATCACATTTACCGGATGCGTCCACGACCCATCGACGGTCAAAAGGAAACTCATTTTATTTCTGATCGTGAACGCTATTCCTATAAACACTACAATTTGCAAGATCGACCGACCCGTATCGTGAATCAAGGAAGTACCTCCGCCTCCGAAGTCTTCACCCAAGCACTCCAAAACCCGACGGCTGTGGTGGCTCAAGGTACGATTGGATGCGACGCCGCTCAAAAGATCGCTGAATGCGCCTCTTCACCTAACCATCTTTATGGAAGTGGGGATCGCCGACTGCCCATTGATTTAGCCCATCTCCAACACGAAACGGATGGTGTCATTAATCGTAAGGGGCTGGAACAGCGAGGCTATCGTTTTGGTCAACTCGCCGCGCTGAAAAAACAAATAGAAGAAGGTCAGATCAAGACCGTGATTCTAGTCCACGATGAGCTCGTTTCGAGCGACGCCGAAGCTGCCTTACTAAAAGAGATTCTTCAATTGGCCTCCACCTCGATCGTTTTTGAAGTTCTTCAATCTCCATTGGGCCAACTAGCGACGCTGTGGATACCCATGACCTCTTATGTTGAAGAAAATGATTTTGTCATCAATCTACGCGGTGAAATCTGTCGCTATCAAAAAGCGCTGAAAGCCCCCGAAGGTTGCAGCACGGTCATTCAATGGGTTCAGTCTCTGCGTTCCTCTTCGTTGGCAGCGACCCCCTCTTGATATGCTCCTCATTGCTTATGATGGTGAATGCAGTTTATGTATTCGTCGTGTCGATTGGCTGAAGCGTCAAGATACGCAGGCCCAATTAATGCTGTTTCCCCTGCAGCACCCAGAACTGGTTCGTATTGCTCCTGAGTTGGCCGGACGAACGCTTCATGGGCAAGTGCATGGCATGGATCTCACGACCCGGGAAGTTTTTATCGCTGGGGAACTCCTTAGCCCGCTTGTAAAAGCCCTCCCCCGCTGGTCTTGGTTAAGTCTTTTTCTTGTCATTCCAGGTTTACGTACTTGGATCGGCCATTGGTTTCTTTCGAAAACCTAAAAAAATTATTGACCCCGTGCGTTGGGATTCTTCTCAGCCATTTCTGACCAGAGTCGCTGAAGACTCTTGAGGCGCTCAGGGAATTCAAGATCTAATTGGATCAGAGTTGCCTCATCTTCAGGATCAAAACTCATGGGGTCATCTAAGACGGTACTAGGAAATTCAGGGAAGATTTCTGCGAGCCAATGACGGGAGATTCCTCGCACACTCAGATTCCTAAAGCCGGGCGTATCCACAATAAAGCCTTGGTCGAGAGTCGGAATAAGCCGAGTGGAGGTGGTCGTTTGTTTTCCGGTTCCAAATTTAGAGAGGCCACCGGTGCGTGAAATATCTTGATTAAGAAGGCGATTCAATAGGGTGCTTTTCCCCACGCCACTGTGACCCAAGAGTCCAACGCGTTTTTTCGGTAAAAGGGATTGAAGAAGATCGAGGCCCTCTCCGCTCGTGGAAGAGCAGCGAATAATGCGTTGAGGAGTTGCCCTTAAAGGCTCGAGTTCTGGAATTTCATCGGAAGCCTTCAATTCATCTGATTTAGTAATTACGACAATGAGGGGGATACCAGCATCGAAGGTCAAAGCCTGGGCCCGTTCAATCAGACTAGGCTTTAAGGTAGGCTGCAGCACGGAAGCGCACAGCCATACTTCATCGAGATTGGCAGCGATCAATTGCCAAGGATTGCGATCGTCAATACCGCCTCGCTTTAGGAGGTTTCGCCGTGTGACCACTGCCTGAATTTGGGCAAGGGTTTCACTCGTCTTGACTGCTAGATCGTAGTGGATCTGATCGCCACATACTAAGCTGACCCCTCTCAACTTTCCCGAAAGCGTGCCCCTTAGAGGCTTGAGGTCAGTCCCTAGAAAATCGACCCACTGAGAGTGGCGCTGAATGACTGTTCCCTGGGGGAGATGGCTCCACTCAGCGGTATCCGGAAGACTCAACATGGATTCGCTATCGTGGGACTCAATCTGCGAGCGCTGCTGAGACGTCTGTTGTTGTCGACGCTTGCTTTGACTTCGACCTTCGCGTCGTGAACCTGCCTCGCCAAAATCATTGGCGTGACTACTTTGACCGAGCTTGAATTTCTTATTCATGGTCGAACCAGTTGGCCCAGTAGCGCAGTTAAGTTCCACAGGGCATGAATGCCTATCGGAACCAAGATGGATTCGGAGATGAGGTAAGACCAAGCTAGGATACTGCCGATGATGGCAAGAGCAGGGAAGGTTAAGAGCTCCATATGGAAAAGCGCAAAGACCACGCCACTCATCAGCACGGCCCACTCGACAGGGATACGGGGACGTAACCAAGTTAGAAAGACGCCTCGGAAGATAATTTCTTCATAGAAGGGAGCGAGCAACGTCAGTGCAATTCCACTCGGAAGTATTTGTTTCCAAGATCGACTCTGACCGAGGATGTCGTGGAGCCTCGCTTGGGCTTGGGCATCTTTTAAAAAGGGATTCACAACAGCGGAATAAGCCACGATAAGTACCAAAGCCAAGCCGAACATTTGGAAAATCTTCTGTCCATCTCCAGGATTGATCCTGAAGGAAAATCGTTTTAGAAATAGAGACCACGAAATATTCTCAAGGCGCAATAAAACGAATATTCCCCACGTCATCTGTAAAACATAAGGAATAAGAATGAGAAAAAGAGCGGCGTTGGTATGAACCCACTTCGTATAAATGCGGGCCGCCCCAAGGCTAATGCCTAAAAAACCTACGAACCAAAACATAAAAAACGCAAAGAGCGTGAGAGGACTGAATGACCATGATGCCTGATGAAAATGGGGGGCCCGAAGTAAGTGTCTGAGCATTCTTCGAAGGCTGATAAAAAGGAACAGCAAGGCAAGTCCCCCCAGGACGAAGGACCAAGGATGAGAGACCAGAGCGAGCCGCGCTGTGTTGACCCGGGTCGTCCCATCAGGGATTTGAAAATGGAGATTGTTCCATTGGCCTCTCATGATTTCCATGAGTCCCAGGGTTGAAATGAGGGTGGCTATCCCTAGGGTCAACTGAAAGAGTGAAGACCGGGCCCCGGTCGATGGAGATTCAGGCATAGTTTAAGAATGCCTTAAGTGGCCCTTTTCGAGGAATCTCATGAGTTTTCAGCACCCTATCGCCGTTCGTTTTCGTGATCTTGATGCGTTGCAACATGTCAACAACGCTGTGACGGTAACTTATCTGGAAACGGCTCGTTTTGCTTGGTGGCAGGACTATCTCCAGGGGCGTACTTTCGAATCGGAAGGTTTTCTTATTGCACGGATTGAGGTCGATTATAAAAAACCCATTTTACTGACCCATGATGTGCGCATTGAAATTCGTGTCACCCACGTCGGCACAAAATCCTTCCACTTGTCATACCGAGTCTTTGACGCCCTCAGTGGAGATACTTTAGCGAAAGCCCTTACCGTTCAAGTGATGCTGGACTTTGCTAACTTCATTTCGAAAACCCCATCGCCTCAAGCCTTAAGTTGGCTTCAGTCGCAATTAGACCCTAAGGCCTAAGATCTTGACTGAAAGAAAGCACCAATGCGGTCCTGAACTTCCTGCCTAAGAAAGCATTGGGCAAAAGCTACTTGCTCAATAAACAAGGCACCTTGTCGCTCCTCTCCCTTTTGATCTTCGATGACTTGGTCAAGAAGTTGGGAAGCAACTGCATCTATCGAAGATGCCGATAGCCTAGTAAAATGAGATTGGGTATTTAAACGATCGCTCATGTGATGTGTTCTTGTCCTTTTCCAAGTATAGGAGCAGGCACTGAGCTTTACGAAGGAGTAAGTGATGGGTGACCAACACATTTTGGGATTTGGCGAAGATATTCTTCGGTTAGACGAACATCCCATTAGCCGTTACTTTGGTTGCAATACCTTCAACGACACTGTAGCTAAAGCTCGTTTGTCTCATTCAACTTATATGTCTCTCAAATCTATGTCGGCCGGAGGCGGATCTCTTACGCCTGAAATGGCTCAAGAAGTGGCTACCGCAATTAAAGACTGGGCGATGGAACAGGGAGCCACACATTTTACACATTGGTTCCTTCCGATGACGGGCGTCACGGCTGAAAAGCATGACGCATTTATTTTTTGGGATAAAAATAATCCGGGTACAGTAATCGAAACGCTAAGCGGTTCTCAACTGATTCAAGGGGAGCCCGACGCCAGCTCCTTTCCAAGCGGGGGCCTGAGGGCTACTTTCGAAGCCCGAGGTTATACGGCTTGGGATCCTTCGAGTCCAGTTTTTATTATGGGGGGACCCTCCGGTAAAACGCTCTGTATCCCGACGGCTTTTGTGGGCTACCACGGAGAAGCACTAGATCATAAAGTACCCCTTTTGCGCTCGATGGAATCGTTATCGAAGGAAGCGCTCGACGCGTTGAAATTTTTTAAACACCCTGCGCAACGCGTACTGTCCGTCTGCGGTGCTGAGCAAGAATACTTTGCCGTGGATTTAGAATTAGCCCAACAGCGACCCGATCTAATGTTTGCTAATCGTACGCTGCAAGGCGCTCGTCCTCCTAAAGGGCAAGAATTAGAAGATCATTATTTTGGTTCGATCAAAGATCGCGTCTTGGGCTTTATGCAACAACTCGAATTAGAGGCTTTGAAATTGGGGATTCCGGTTAAGACCCGTCATAACGAAGTCGCCCCCAATCAATTTGAACTTGCCCCCATCTTCGAGCAAGCCAACCTAGCTTCGGACCATAATCAATTGCTGATGGAGCTCATGAAATCCATTGGCGAGCGCCATGGATTAGCCATTCTGCTGCATGAAAAACCCTTTGCTGGTATCAACGGCAGTGGCAAACATTGCAATTGGTCGCTTGCCACAGATCAAGGTCAGAATCTCTTAGATCCCGGCAAGACCCCCGAGCAGAATCTACAATTTATTTATTTTCTCACGGCAACGATTAAAGCGATTCATCGTCATGGTGGACTCCTTCGCGCAGCCATTGCCTCTGCAGCTAATGACCATCGCTTAGGAGCCAACGAAGCTCCTCCTGCGATCATGTCGATCTTCTTGGGAGCTCAACTAAGTCAAGTCCTTGATATTTTTGAACGGGGAGAAAATAAAGGAACGGCCGGGAAAGGGATCCTAAGTTTTGGAATTCCCAATCTCCCTGACCTAGAAAAAGACGCCACAGACCGCAATCGCACCTCACCCTTTGCTTTTACGGGCAATCGATTTGAATTTAGAGCTGTGGGTTCCTCTCAACCCATTGCCTTTCCTTTGATGATCATCAACACAGTCGTTGCGGAAGCACTCCAAGAACTCAACCATCAAGTTCAACAGGATCAAGTGCAATCGGGGGATGTCCTCGCCTCCATTATCAAAGTGGTTCAAAAGACCCTCGGAGAAACCAAGTCGATCCGCTTTGAAGGCAACGGTTATTCAGATGAATGGAAGCAGGAAGCGGGCCGACGTGGACTTCCTCACGCAGCAGACACCGTTGCGGCCCTCAAGATTTGGGAAGAGCCTGCGGCGCAATCTCTCTTTATTAAGGGCGGCATCTTTTCCGCACAAGAACTAGAAGCTCGCCTCCATATTCGTCACGAACAATATCAAAAAGCCCTCAATATCGAAGCGCAAGTCTTACGCGAAATGACAGAAACCCTTTTAATTCCCAGTATCTTGAGTGATATCGGAGACAAGTCACAATCTATTAAACATTCGATAGATGCGAGTCAGTCAGTCCTCACAAAAGATAGTCCGATTGGTCAATTAATTAATCGTCAGGCGAATCTTTTGAATCAGGCTCAAAGTGAAGTGATGAAACTTAGGGAAATACTTGATCGCGCTGAGAATCAATCGGATATGCATGCACGCACCGAGACGTTTGGCTACCAAGTGAGGCCCGCGATGGATCAACTGCGTCAGACCCTCGATAAACTCGAGGAATTAACCGATGCAGCTTACTGGCCTATCCCCAAATACCGAGAACTTTTAGCGCCCCTAATCTAAACACCCTTTTGGTTTTGGATACGCTCAACAATAGCGGTGGTGCTTTGGCCTTCGCTGAAGGGGAGAAGTACGACTCGACCTCCTCGGGCTTCAACGATGTCTTTTCCGATGACTTCATGGGATTGATAGTCGCTCCCTTTGAAGAGTCGATCAGGTTGGAGGGCCTTGATCAAATTAGCTGGCGTGTCCTCGCTGAAGAAGATGACGGCATCTACGCATCGAAGTGCATCGAGAATCTTCGCGCGTGAACTTTCATTTTGAACCGGCCGGCTCGACCCCTTGAGCCCACGAACCGAGACATCGGTATTGAGTCCGACTATCAAAAAATCACATTCTTTTCTAGCTTCGCTTAAGTAATCAACATGTCCTGCGTGGAGAAGATCAAAACATCCATTCGTGAATCCTAGGATGCGCGTGCGCGACACAACTTCCCATTGGGGGATTTGGCCGAAGAATGCTTTTGCCTCTTTAAAGATCGCCATGATTTATTATGAACACTGCTGTAATCAAACTATACTGAAAACTCAAACGGATCCCAACCCCATGCCTCTTTATGAATATGAATGTCGACACTGCGGCATGAAGATAGAAAAACTCGAGTCCATGAGGGCCCCCCAGGAACAAGATTGTGGGGCCTGCCACACGGCACTAGGTCTCCATCGCATCACGAGCCTGACGGCCTTTGCTCTCTCGGGGGATGCCTGGTATGCCGGAGGCTATTCGCGAGAGGATAAGCTGCCAACATCGGCGCCTAAGTCAGAAACGACCCCTCCTTCATCAACGAGCGCCAGCCAAGCCCCAACACCTTCAACCCCAACCCCCACGCCATCGGCAACACCTTCGGTGGATAAAAAGCCGTAAAAAAAGTGTTCTTAGACCCCCTCAAAACCCACAAGATACGCACCTTCGATCGGCTTTTGCCTTGACGATTGGGTCGAGAACGATAAACTAGTAGGTTCATGCTTCCCTTCCGGGAAGGCGTGGTCTTCACGCCCAATGTCTCACACCTGAGACCACTTGGTTTTCTGTTTTTCTCACTACTTTAAGGAGGATGGTTTGCCCACCATCAGTCAACTCATTCGCCAGGGGCGAAAATCATACCAGTCCAAGACGAAGAGTCCTGCTTTGGATGCTTGTCCTCAAAAACGTGGAGTCTGTACTCGCGTCTTCACCACCACTCCCAAAAAGCCCAATTCGGCTTTACGCAAAGTCGCTCGTGTTCGCTTGACCAATGGGATTGAATGCACCACCTATATTCCTGGCGTGGGACATAATCTGCAAGAACATAGCATCGTGCTCATTCGCGGAGGTCGAGTCAAAGATCTTCCGGGTGTGCGTTATCACATCGTGCGTGGCAGTCTAGACACCACAGGCGTAGAAGGTAGAAATCAATCTCGTTCTAAATATGGCACTAAGCGTCCTAAAGCGGGCGCGGCTGCCAAGAGTTAAGGGAGCACAATTTTATGGCGCGTCGTTCGTCTCCTCCTAAAAGAGAAATCCTTCCCGATCCCGTTTACCAATCCTTGGTGGTCAGTAAGTTCGTCAACATTTTAATGGAACGCGGTAAGAAGCAAGTCGCTGAAAATATTCTTTACGGCGCCTTGGAAATTGTCGGTAAAAAATCAGGCAAGGAACCCTTAGATGCCTTCCAGACTGCTCTTAACAACATTAAACCCAGCGTCGAAGTAAAAAGTCGTCGCGTGGGAGGCGCCACTTATCAGGTTCCAGTGGAAGTTCCCCAAAGTCGTCGTCAATCGTTAGCCATGCGTTGGTTGAAAGCCTACTCCGCGGAGCGCGGTGAACGTACGATGAAGGACAAATTAGCTGCCGAAATCTTAGATGCCTTGAATGCTCGTGGAGCTTCTGTGAAGAAAAAAGATGACGTCCACAAGATGGCTGAAGCCAATAAAGCTTTCGCCCACTTCCGCTGGTAATTTTTTTCTCTTCTTCGATTTAAGGAGTTTCTCTTGGCCCGCACTGCACCGCTCGAACATTATCGTAATATCGGAATCATGGCTCACATCGACGCCGGTAAAACGACGACGACTGAGCGTATTTTGTATTACACCGGAAAGATCCATAAGATTGGCGAAGTGCATGACGGATCAGCAACAACCGACTGGATGGTTCAAGAACAAGAACGAGGTATCACGATCACATCGGCCGCTATTACCGCTTCCTGGACGCCTCAAACAGGTCCGATGACCGGCACCGAACACCGAATTAATATTATTGATACGCCCGGCCACGTGGATTTCACGGCTGAAGTCGAACGTAGTCTTCGGGTACTAGACGGTGCGGTCTTCGTGTTATGCGCCGTCGGTGGTGTTCAGCCTCAATCGGAAACTGTCTGGAGACAGGCCAATAAGTACGGAGTGCCTCGTATTGCTTTTGTAAACAAAATGGATCGCATTGGAGCCGACTTTAATCGTTGTGTGGAAATGATGAAGACGCGCTTGAAAGCTAGGCCCTGTCCTATTCAAATTCCTATCGGGGCCTCCGATACTTTTAAGGGCATCATTGATCTCGTCTTAATGAAAGCGCTGACCTTCGATGAAGGTGATAAGGGCTTCAAAGTTCTTTATGGAGAGATTCCAGCTGATCTTCTTGAAGAAGCCAAAGAATGGCGCTCCAAGATGATCGAAATGGTGGCCGAGACTTCTGATGAATTAATGGAAAAATATCTCGGTGGCCAAGAACTCAGTGAAAATGAAATTCGCGAAGGTATCCGAAAAGGATGCGTCACGCTCGCTTTTACCCCGATGACTTGCGGTTCTGCCTTCAAAAATAAAGGTGTGCAACCCATGCTTGATGCAGTGGTCAATTACATGCCATCGCCGCTCGACGTTCCTGCCATTAAAGGGGTGAATGAAGAAGGCGAACCTCAAGAACGTCCCGCCGACGACAGTGCTCCTTTTAGCGCATTAGTATTTAAAATTGCTGTAGATCCCTTCGTGGGAAGTTTATCTTTTATCCGAGTCTATAGTGGTGTTTTAGCCTCTGGTTCGAGTGTTTATAACCCCAACAAACGTCGAAATGAACGCATTGGTCGCTTACTTCAAATGCATGCCAATAAGCGTGAAGATATTCAGGAAGTTCGCACCGGCGATATTGGTGCTGTGGTGGGACTGAAGGATATGCTGACCGGCGATACAATTTGCGATGAAAATCGTCCAGTCGTTTTAGAATCGATGAATTTCCCCGACCCCGTCATTCAGGTGGCTATCGAGCCCAAGACGAAGGCTGATCAGGAAAAAATGGGCGTGGCTTTATCGCGCTTGGCTCAAGAAGACCCCACGTTCAAAGTGAAGTCAGATCCCGAAACAGGTCAGACCATTATTGCCGGTATGGGTGAACTGCATTTGGAAATCATCGTCGATCGTATGATGCGTGAGTTTAAAGTCGATGCGAATGTCGGTAAACCTCAAGTGGCTTATCGTGAAACCATTCGCAAGCGCGTTGAAGCTGAAGGTAAATTTGTCCGGCAATCAGGCGGTCGTGGTCAATACGGGCATGTCCGTCTCATCGTCGAGCCCAATGAATCAGGCAAAGGCTATGAATTTATCAATGAAATCAAAGGCGGTGCGGTTCCCAAGGAATACATTAAGCCCACGGATCAAGGTATTCGTGAAGCTTGTGAAAGCGGCGTCCTCGCGGGATTCCCTGTGGTCGATATCAAGATCACACTTTACGATGGAAGCTATCACGACGTCGATAGTAGTGAAATGGCCTTCAAGATTGCAGGCTCCATGGGATTCAAATCCGGATGTGAAAAAGCATCCCCCGTTCTTTTAGAACCCATTATGGCGGTTGAAGTTGAAGTCCCCGAAGACTACATGGGAGACGTCATTGGAAATCTAAATAGCCGTCGGGGTCAGATTGAAAACATGGAAGACCGAGCTGGCTCCAAAATTATTACTTCAAAGGTGCCTTTGGCCGAAATGTTTGCTTATTCCACTACGTTGCGCTCCATGACTCAAGGTCGCGGAACCTACACGATGGAATTCTCACATTATGCTGAAGCATCCAAGAGCGTCGCTGAAGAAGTGATCGCGAAACAAAAGGGAACCAAGTAATTTCCTTAGTGACCGATTAAGCTCGACGTGACATTCAAAAAGATCCCTAAAATCGCGGTGTTGAAGATAAATGACACCACGGTCTGGGATGTGACGACCCTTCGTACGCGCGAGTCTTTGATCATCACATCAGAGGTTTGAAGTGCTGCTGAAATCGTGAATGAAAAATAAATAAAATCCCAATAATCAGGTTGGAAATGATCATCTTGTTCTGGAAATAAGATGGGAACGGCTTCGGAATTTTGGTAAAACATGCTGGCATAGTGAAGCGTGTAAACCGTACCCAAGAGAAGCCAAGAGCAGAGAATAGTTGAAATCATCAAAGAATAGTCATGCCAGGTTTTTACGGGATTGCCCTCTAGAGTTACGAGTATTGCAATCAGGGAAGCTACTGTTGAAAGTGCAACGACAGCCAAAATAATAGAGGGACGCTCATCGTTTTCTTGCGCCACCCGTGCAAAAGTTTCCTTAGGGGTTAACAGCATAAGTCCCCACATTAAAACCAAATAAGTCCATGTCCCCGCATTCCAAGACAGGATGAGTTTAGTGATGACGCCCCCCGATGATCCCCAATGGAAGACGGCTACAGCGGTTAAAACGGATAGAAGAAAGGATAGGAAACTAAAGGAAGAATGGTATCGGCTCATAAGATTCATCTTAGGGCGGTTTAGTGCTGGTTGGCCTAGATGGGCTCCTCGTCCTATCTTCAGGACTCCCTTGTAGGGGTTCTGGGACCCTAAACCCTTGGATATTCGGGGCTTATATGAAAAAACCCCTTGATGAATCAGGGTTTTTTGTTAATCTAATGGGCTCGACCTATTGATAACTTTTGGTTCCTTTGGGTCACCCACTGTGGGCGGTTTAAGCGCCCCTCATCTAAGGACGGTTTGTCCGTCCCAATGGAGAGAACATGAAGGATAACATTCGCATCCGTTTGCGCGCCTTTGACCATCGTTTACTCGATCAAAGCGCGAGGGAAATTGTAGAGACTGCTAAGCGCACTGGCGCGCTTGTAGCGGGTCCCATTCCTTTGCCTACACGCATCAATAAATACACCGTTAATCGATCACCTCACGTCGATAAAAAATCACGTGATCAATTTGAAATTCGTACCCACAAGCGCTTGCTTGATATTCTCCAACCCAACCAAAACACGGTGGATACCCTAATGAGACTCGACCTACCCGCGGGCGTCGAAGTTGAAATCAAGGTCTTCAGTCGTGAAGGTAATCGGTAAGGAGTGCGGACGATGAAACCTGGAATTATTGGTAAGAAATTAGGCATGACTCAAATCTTTAACGAGACGGGTCAAATTGTCCCCGTCACTGTGATCCAAGCGGGTCCCTGTATCGTTGTTCAACGTAAAACTTCTGATAAGGATGGCTACGAAGCTATTCAAATTGGCTATGTTGATCCTTCCGGTGTTAAGGGCGAGGGTAAATCTTCCCGCATCTCTCGTGCTGAGCGCATGCATGCCGAATCCAAAGGGGTTCAGGCTGTTCGCGTTCTTCGTGAACTTAAAGTTGAAAAAACTGACGAAGCCAAACCGGGTGACCAAGTGTTGGTAACCTCTTTCCAAGAAAAGGCCTTAGTGCATGTCACGGGCGTGAGTAAGGGAAAAGGTTTTGGTGGTGTCGTAAAGCGCCATCATTTTGCAGGCGGTCGAGCAACCCACGGATCGATGCATCATCGGGCTCCGGGCTCCATCGGTGGTTCTTCAAACCCTAGCCGCGTATTCCCTGGAATGCGTATGGCCGGTCACATGGGCCACGAGCAAGTCACGGTTCGTAATCTTGAAATTGCCAAAATTGATTCTGAAAACAACCTCTTACTCATCAAGGGTGCCATTCCGGGACCCAAAGGTGGCTATGTGGTTATCAGGCAGGAGGCTTAATCATGACTTCCTTCCAACATCCAGTTCTCTCCTTGAACGGTAAACCCTCAGGTTCGGTGGATCTTCTTTCAGACGTCTTCCAAGTGAAAGAGATCAATAAACATCTGATTTGGGAAGCTGTTCGCCATTTCTTAGCCAAGCGCCGTGCGGGCACAGCTAAGACCAAAGACAAATGGGAAGTTTCCGGTTCCGGACGAAAACTCTGGAAGCAAAAAGGAACCGGTCGCGCTCGTGTGGGATCCATTCGTTCTCCTCTGTGGAAGGGTGGAGCAACGGTTCATGGACCTCACCCACGTTCCTTCGACTACGCATTTCCCAAGACGGCTCGTCGAGCTGCCTTGCGCAATGCGTTGTCGCAGAAACTGTCGGAAGGCAAAATTCTCGTGGTTGAAGGCTGGAATCTAGAAAGCCATAAAACCCAACAACTTCAAAATACGCTGGAAGGCTTAGGCGTAAAGGGCAAAGCTTTGTTGGTTGGTTCGGACGAGAAGCTTGTTCGAGCAGCTGGCAATCACCCCAAACTACAAACGGTTGATTCCTTAGGCGTCAATGTTTACGAGTTGATTAAATTCGACCAAATTGTATTTTCCAAAGATGCCGTCTTGGCTTTACAAGAAAAGGTGAAACCATGACTTCCGTTTTTGACGTCATTCGCAAACCCCTACTCACGGAGAAAAATCAAGGTCTCCGGGATAAAAATATCCAGGTCTTTGAAGTAGCGGCTTGGGCTAATAAGCACCAAATTCAGGAAGCGGTCGAATTGCTCCTTCAAGCGAAGGTTAAAAAAATTCGTACCGTTAATCTTCCCCTACAAACCAAACGACTCGGTCGTTTTGTCGGCGTCTCCGGCAAACGCAAAAAAGCCTATGTCGAACTTGCTGAAGCTATCAAAGCGGAGAGCAACTAACTTTAGGGCGGACAACTTGCCATCATCGCCCAGAATCAACGGCACAAGGACACACTCATGAGTATCAAACAACTAAGACCTACGACTCCCGGACAGCGTGGCATGTCGAAGCAAGGTTTTGAGGAAATAACGACTCAAAAACCTGAACGATCTTTGCTGAGCAAAATGAATCGAACCGGCGGTCGTTCCAATACAGGCCGTATTACCACCCGTCACATGGGTGGTGGTCATAAACGTCAATACCGCATTATTGATTTCAAGCGAAATAAGTTTGATATCCCCGCCAAAGTTCATTCGATTCAGTATGATCCTAATCGTACCGCTCGTATTGCCCTGTTGGTTTATGCTGACGGTGAAAAACGTTACATTTTAGCGCCCGATGGTTTAGAAGTGGGACGAACAGTTCACTCAGGAACAAAGTCCGATATTTTGATCGGTAATGCATTAGCTATTCGTAATATCCCTGAAGGTACAGAAATTCATAACATCGAATTGAAACCCGGCAAGGGCGGACAAATCTGTCGCGCAGCAGGGTCTTTTGCTCAAGTTCTAGGTAAAGAAGAAACTTACGCTCAAGTACGTCTCATGTCTGGTGAAGTTCGTAAAATTCATCTTGATTGTATGGCGACCATCGGAAAAGTGGGAAACCTGCAACATGAAAACGTTCATTTAGGTAAAGCTGGTCGTCGTCGTTGGATGGGAGTTCGTCCGACGGTACGTGGAGTCGCCATGAATCCCGTGGATCATCCGCACGGTGGAGGAGAAGGTAAGACCTCGGGGGGTCGTCATCCTGTGACGCCTTGGGGACAGCCTACGCGCGGTTACAAGACGCGTAAAAACAATCGCACGACTAAATATATTGTTAAACGTATTAATTAGGAGTTAGACCATGCCTCGTTCACTTAAAAAAGGTCCTTTTGTTGATGCTCATCTCTTGAAGAAAGCAGAAACTGCTCAAGCGGAGAACGACAAGCGTGTGATCAAAACGTGGTCACGTCGCTCGACGATCGTGCCATCGATGATTGGTCTCACTTTTAATGTTCATAATGGTAATAAATTTATCCCTGTTTACATCACCGACAATATGATCGGCCATAAATTAGGGGAATTTGCTCCAACCCGTACTTTTAAGGGGCACCCTGAGAAAAAAGCTGAAGTGAAAGCGGTCGGAGGAGCCTAATCATGATTGATATCGTATCTACTGCCTCCGTCAATAGTCTTCGTGGCTCTGCCCAGAAGGCTCGCCTCGTTGCAGATCTCATCCGAGGTCGCAAAGTGGGCGATGCCCAAGGCTTATTGCTTTCAAGTAAAAAATATGCGAGTGAACACGTTAAAAAATTATTGGATTCTGCCATCAGCAATGCGGTCAATAAAAACCCTTCCATTAATCCTGACGAACTCATGATTCAAACCATTTTCGTTAACGAAGGCTTTCGAATGAAGAGAGTCCGTCCTGCTCCGATGGGTCAGGCCTACCGAGTTCAAAAACGCATGTGCCATATCACCATTCAACTGGCGACAACCCCGGTTGCTGCAGGTAAGGAGTAATTATGGGTCAAAAAGTACATCCTTACGGATTCCGGCTCATTGCTAAACGCAATTGGCACAGTAAATGGTTCTCTAAACGAGACTATGCTGTGCTTCTCCATGAAGATCTTAAGCTCCGTAAAGAACTCAAAGGTCAGCTCGATGGACTCAATGCTATGATTTCGAAAATTGATATTGATCGCGCCGCGGACAAGATTACCGTCCGCATTTTCACGGCCCGACCGGGAATCGTCATCGGTCGAAAAGGAACTGAAATTGATAAGTTACGAGACGATCTCCAAAAACGTTTGAATCGCGCCGTCGCCGTGGAAATTCAAGAAATCAAAAAACCAGAAGTTGATGCCCAACTTATTGCTGAAGGTGTGGCTCAACAATTAGAACGTCGTATTGCGTTCCGTCGCGCCATGCGAAAAGCAGAAGAAGCAGCCATTCGTTTTGGTGCACGAGGATTCAAAATCAAGGTCTCTGGTCGCCTCAATGGTGCTGAAATCGCTCGTACCGAAGACTTCTTGTCAGGCCAAATGCCTCTACAAACGATCAAAGCTAATATTGATTACGGTTTTGCTGAAGCCAAAACAACCTACGGCATTATCGGCATCAAGGTTTGGATCAATATGGGTGAAGCTCCCGTAGAAACGGTCAAGAGGTAAGCCATGTTGATGCCCAAAAAAGTCAAACACCGTAAATCACAAAAAGGTCGTACTAAGGGTCCCGCTACTCGTGGGACAGAACTTTCCTTCGGCGATTTTGGATTAAAAGCCATGGCACACAGCCATATTACCAATCGGCAAATTGAAGCAGCCCGTATTGCTATGACACGTCATATTAAGCGTGGTGGCAAAATTTGGGTTCGCATTTTCCCTGATCGACCTACCACAGCCAAGCCCGCTGAAACCCGAATGGGATCCGGCAAAGGTGCACCAGATGGTTGGGTTGCTATTGTTCGTCCTGGACGCATTCTTTTCGAAATGGAAGGAGTGACGGAACAAATTGCTCGCGAAGCCCTTGCGCTCGCCCAACAAAAATTGTCTGTCGCAACTCTCTTCGTTTCGCGAACACCCCCCGAGGAATAGGAGACCTGATGAGTAAAAAAAATCCATTTTCAGATCTGACAGCCAAGAGCATGGAAGAACTAGCTCAGCTGGAAGTCGAAAATACTGCCAAGGGTTTTACCCTCCGATTCCAAAATAGTTTGGGTCAAGTTGAAAATAACGCCGAGATTCGCAAAGCTCGTCGCCAAGTGGCCCGCGTCAAAACTGCGATGCAAGCTAAGTTGAAATAAGAGGAGTCCGAAATGAGTCTAAAAAATAAAATGACAAGATCGGGCGTTGTGGTCTCGAATAAAACCGAGAAAACTGTTGTGGTGCGTGTTGAACGCGTCTTCCAACACACGCTTTATGATCGAACCGTTAAACAATCCAAGAAGTTGATGGCTCATGATGAATCCAACGAGCTAAAAATTGGGGATAAGGTCAAGATTGTTGAATCTCGTCCTCTTTCCAAGCGCAAACGCTGGACCGTCATTGAAGTCCTCGAGAAAGCAGGAGAATAAGCCATGATTCAGATGGGATCTATGCTCACCGTTGCCGATAATTCCGGCGCAAAGAAAATATGTTGCATCCTACCCTTGGGTGGAGGCGTAGGCGTCACTGCACAAATTGGTGATGTCATCACTGCCTCGGTGAAAGAAGCGATTCCGGGTGGAACGGTTAAAAAGAAAGATGTTGTTCAGGCCGTTATCGTCAGACAGCGTAAGGCTTTCCGTCGCAAAGATGGTTCCTACATTCGTTTTGATGAAAATGCAGCTGTGCTTATTAAAAAAGACGGTGAGCCGATTGGAACCCGCGTCTTCGGACCAATCGCTCGCGAACTTCGTGAAAAGAAATATATGAAAATCATTTCTTTAGCACCCGAGGTGATCTAATGTCAAACCAACGACTTAAAAAAGGCGATCAAGTTCTTGTCACTACAGGAAAAGATAAAGGGAAGACTGGCATCATTTCCAAGATTTATGCGGACAAGAATCGTGTACTCATTACAGGCATTAACATGGTTAAAAAAACCGTTAAGCGTAATCCCCAAACGGATGAGCCCGGCAAGATTATTGAACAAGAAGCTTCCATTCATATTTCCAATGTTATGTTCTTCGATAAGAGCGGAAAACCCACGCGCAAGCGTCCTTCTGCTTAATTTCACTAGGCTTTCCCCCTATTTCATGGGAGGATAGTCGTTCGGTCTTAGCCTTGGTTAGGACCTTCACAATTGAGATCGAAGGGAAACGGTTCCATTAGGTTCCAAGCCCCTTTGTACTCCCGAACCCCCGAGCAATTGGCTTGCGGAAATGGAGGACCCATGTCGTCAGCGACAACCCCGCGTCTACAGACGCTATACCACACGGAAGTCATCAGCCAACTCAAGCAGGAATTTGGGTTCAAGAGCACTATGCGTGTCCCCCGTGTTGAAAAAGTAGTCATCAATATGGGCGTAGGTGACGCAACCCAAAACATCAAGATATTGGATGTAGCTGTTGAAGAATTGACTGCGATTGCGGGTCAAAAAGCCGTCGTTCGTAAATCCAAGAAAAGTATCGCAACGTTCAAATTACGTGAAGGGATGCCCATTGCCTGTATGGTGACTCTTCGAGGGGCACGCATGTGGGAATTTATGGATCGACTTTTTAATTTAAGCCTTCCTCGTGTTCGTGATTTTAGAGGGGTTCCTTCTAAATCTTTCGATGGTCGAGGTAACTTTACGTTAGGCCTTAAAGAACAACTCATTTTTCACGAGATCGATTATGCCAAGGTCGACAAGATCAAGGGTATGAACATCACGTTTGTAACCACCGCGCAAACGGATGCTGAGGCTCAGTCGCTATTGAGTCATCTCGGCATGCCCTTTCGTAAATAGGAGACCCCATGGCTCGTATTTGTAAAATTGTTAAAGACGAAAAGAAGCCCAAGTTCAAAATTCGTCACCGCAACCGTTGCAAGAGCTGCGGTCGCCCACGTGCTTACATGCGTAAATTTGCTCTTTGTCGTTTGTGTTTCCGTAAATTAGCCCTCGCCGGCATGTTGCCTGGCGTTCAAAAATCCAGTTGGTAAGGAACGATTATGTACACAGATCCTATTGCTGATTACCTCACTCGCTTGCGCAACGGCTTGATGGCTGGCCACGATGCCGTTGTCATCCCTGCTAGCAAAATTAAAATGGCTATTTCCGAGATCCTTAAAAAGGAAGGTTATATCCATTCCTTCAAACAAATTGACCACGAAGGTCGTAATTATGTCGTGGTGAATTTAAAGTACGCCAAAGATCGCAAGAGCGTCATTCATGGTGTCCGTCGCATTTCACGCCCAGGTCTCCGCGTTTATAAGAACTGCGAAAGCATTCCCCAAGTCAATGGCGGTCTAGGGATCTCCATTCTGTCCACTCCCAAAGGTGTGTTATCCGACCGAGAAGCCCGCAAGTTAAATGTGGGCGGCGAAATCCTCGCCTCAGTTTGGTAATCCTCCTCCTGAAACAGGCTTAAAGCCTCTAATCTAAGGAAAAAAAATGTCACGCATCGGAAAAAAGATTATCCAACTCCCCAAGGGGGTCAAAGTGGCCGTCGAGGGATCCATTGCTACAGTCGAAGGACCCAAGGGCAAAATTAATTGTCCCGTTCCGGCTCATATCTCTTTCGATATTCAGGCCGAGACCGTTCAAATTAATCGAGCCAATGAAGACGCCCAAACCAAGGCGTATCACGGTCTCACGCGCGCCCTAGTTCAAAACGCCATCACTGGGGTCACCGAAGGATTCAAGAAGGATCTAGATATCGTGGGCGTGGGTTACAAAGCAGCCATGGATGGCAAAAAACTTCGTCTCGATTTAGGCTACAGTCATCCTATCTTTTATGAGATTCCACAAGGCATTCAAGTCGCTGTTGAAAAATTAACTCACGTTACTGTCTCGGGCTCTGATCGACAACTTGTTGGCCAGGTAGCTGCAGACATTCGTAAATATCGTAAGCCCGAGCCTTACAAAGGCAAGGGCGTTATGTACACCGGCGAAGTCATCCGTCGTAAAGCCGGCAAGACCGGAAAGTAGGGAGCTAACCAATGGCCAAGAGCATGAACGAACAACGATTACAAACTCGAAAACGTATCCGTGGTCGCGTGTCCGGCACTGCCGACAAGCCCCGTTTGACCGTTTACAAATCCCTTCAACGTATTTATGTGCAAGCTATCGATGATGCCCAAGGCGTCACCTTGGCGACCGCGAGTACCCTGGAGAAAGATTTACGCGCCAAAGTTAAAAGTGGTTCCAATATTGAAGCTGCCAAAATCGTTGGCCAACAAATTGCCGCTCGTTTGAAAGAAAAAGGCATCACTACGGTGGTGTTTGATCGCAACGGTTATGTCTATCACGGCCGGGTGAAAGCCTTGGCGGATTCGGCTCGTGAAGCCGGTCTTAAGTTCTAGGGGAATATATGGTAAAAGAATTCAAAGAAAAAAACGATCGGAACGCACAGTTCACCGCCGATCTCCAAGACGACGGCTATAAAGATCAAGTGGTCTACATTGGCCGCGTGACCAAGGTCGTTAAGGGCGGTAAAAACTTCTCCTTTTCAGCGCTGGTTGTCGTGGGTGATGGAAAAGGTAAAGTAGGCTTTGGCCTAGGTAAAGCGCTAGAAGTCCCTTCCGCAATCAAGAAGGGTATCCAGTCTGCTAAGCGCAATATGATTGATATCAAAATCACTTCTACGGGTTCCATTGCCCATCCTATCACCGGTACATTTGGCGCAGGATCAGTGCTATTGAAACCAGCTCCCGAGGGAACGGGTATTATTGCTGGTGCTGCCGTTCGTGCAGTCATGGAAGCTGTTGGAATTCAAAATGTCCTAACAAAAAGTTTAGGTTCCTCAAATCCCCACAACGTGGTTCGCGCTACTTTTGATGGTCTCTCTTCCTTGATGGATCCTTATACCGTAGCCATGGATCGCGGTATAGAACAGGCGGAGCTCTAAGATGGAAAATTTACTCGGAAAAAACGTTATTATTACGCTTCGCAAATCGACCATTGCAACGGTTCCTAAACATCGCGAATTTGTTCGTACGTTAGGCCTCCGTCGCCCTGGCGATCAACGTGAGTGCACATACACTGCTAATGTCCACGGGATGGTGAAGCAAATTACCTATCTTGTTGATGTCGTCGTGAAGGGATAAATTATGAAACTCAATGAATTACGTCCCGCTGAAGGCAGTACTCAAAACCGAAAAAGACTGGGTCGCGGTAAGGGAAGTGGTCTAGGCAAAACATCGGGTCGCGGAGAAAAGGGACAAAAGTCTCGATCTGGCTATCGTAGTCGCCGTGGTTTCGAAGGCGGTCAAATGCCTCTTGTGCGCCGACTTCCAAAGCGCGGATTTAATAACGCCCTGAAGGAAAAAACCCATGAAATTACACTTTCGACTATCAGCTCCAATTTTAAAGAAGGCGAGACTGTCAGCATTGCGACCTTAAGTAAGAAAAAGATGCTTTCCTCGCATGTAGAGCGAATCGTGGTCTTGGCCAGTGGCGAACTCAAAGTCAAAGTCACGGTCGAGGCGCATCGTGTGACGGAAGGCGCTCGTAAGGCTATCTTAGCCAAGGGCGGAACCATCAACGATATTCGTGAAACCAAAGTCAAGTAAGCCTACCTTCTTAGGTACTGCGAATGAATCTTTTTAAAAATTTATTTACCAACCCTGAACTTCGAAAGCGATTTCTTTTCACCTTAGGACTTTTGGTGATCTATCGCTTAGGTATCCATGTGAGTGTTCCAGGGGTCAATGCTCAAGCCTTGACTGAAAGCCTCCGGCAACAAGGAGGGGGTCTCTTTGACGTGATTGATTTATTCTCAGGGGGCGCGCTCAAGAAATTTTCTGTCTTTGCGCTGGGTATCACTCCCTACATTACTGCGAGTATTATTTTTCAGTTGATGTCAGCTGTAGTCCCTTCTTTGGAGCAACTTCAGAAAAAAGAAGGTGAAGCAGGACGTGAAAAAATTAATCAATGGACCCGGTATGCGACGGTTCTATTAGCTTTTATCCAAGGATTTGGTATTGCGGCCTTAGCACAGAGTCAGGGACTTGACGTTGTGGCTAATCCAGGCATGTCCTTTCGTCTCTTAACAGCTTTTACCCTCGCTACGGGCACGATTTTTATCATGTGGATCGGCGAACAAATTACCGATCGAGGCATTGGCAATGGTATTTCCCTATTGATTTTCTCGGGTATCGTCGTCGGCTTACCTCAAGGCGTCTACACCCTCTTCACCATGTTTTCGAAATCTCTGACCAATGCACCTGATGTGCCTCCCGCCGGCGTTTTCTTACTTTTATTGGCCTCGATGATCGCTGTTCTCTTAGTGGTTGTCATGGTGGAAAATGCCTATCGACGTATTCCGATCCACTATGCCCGTCGAACTGATTCGGCTTCTATGGCCAGTCAAAAAAGTTCTTATCTTCCTCTGAAGTTGAATACATCGGGCGTGATGCCTGTCATTTTTGCTCAGTCCGTGATCTTCTTTCCTGCGACCATTGCCTCTTTCACAAAATGGGAGTGGCTAGCTCGCATGTCTGCTTATATTAATCCCTCCATCCATTTTTGGATTTATACCCCCATTTTTATCGCTATCGTGATCTTCTTCGCTTTCTTCTATACGTCGATTGTTTTCAATCCTGACGAAACCGCTGAAAACATGAAGCGCTCAGGGGGCTATATTCCGGGCATACGCCCAGGGCAGGAAACGAGTATCTATATGGATTCCGTCCTCTCTAAATTGACCTTTGGAGGAGCGATCTATTTGGGTCTGATCTCACTCGTCCCTCTGGTGATCTTGAACAATATCAATGGGCTTAATTTCTACTATGGGGGTACCTCTCTTTTGATCATCGTGGGGGTCGCCATGGATACCGTCTCGCAGCTAGAATCCTATACCGTAATGCGTCAATACGACGGATTTGTAACCCGGGGACGGGTCCCTGGGCGTTCTTCAGGCTCAAATCCATGAAAATCCATATCCTCCTAGGCCCTCCGGGCTCAGGGAAAGGGACTCAGGCCAAGCGCCTCATAGGGAATTTCCCTTTGTTACATCTGTCTACGGGTGATATTCTGAGAGACGCTGTCTCGAAAGGGACAGTCCTCGGGCAGAAGGTTAAAACCACTATGGCTGAGGGTAAGTTGGTGGACGACAACACCATCAATGGACTCGTTTTTGATCGACTCAAGGGCGAAACCCAAGATGTTTTGTTTGACGGATACCCCCGCACTTTACAACAAGCTGAAGCTCTCCAGGTCTTTATTGCCCAAGAGGGTCATCAGTTAGGTCGGGTGGTCAATGTCGAAGTCCCCCAGGAGGTCCTAGAGTCTAGGGTCGTTGGACGTCGCGTTTGCAGCAATGCAGCCTGCGGAGCCATCTTTCACCTAGATACGAAACCCTCTCAAGTCTCAGGCGTTTGTGATCTTTGCGGAAGTCCCCTGAAGCACCGATCAGATGATACTTCGGAATCATTCAAACAACGCATGAATGAATTCAATGCTACGTTTTTACCCCTTCTCAGTTTTTATAAAACGTCTCCAGGTTTCGTTCCTTTCAACGGCAACCAAAATTCTGAAGATGTCTTTCAATCCCTTTTAACCCTTTTCACGGAGACCCATTGAGTAAAGAAGAAGCCATAGAGCTCGAAGCTCGCGTGGTAGAAGCTCTCCCCAATGCCGTTTTTCGTGTCGAATTGGAGAACAAACACCAAGTTCTTGCACATATCAGCGGGAAAATGCGAAAAAACTTTATTCGCATCCTTCCAGGAGACAAAGTCCTCGTGGAAGTTACACCGTACGATCTCACCCGCGGTCGTATTACTTACCGCTTTAAATAGCACAACAGCTGTTGACCCGCGGTTTCCGGGCAACAGTGTTTGGGGGTCTTCCCCGGCGAAACCAATCTTTGAAGAGTACGCGTTATGAAAGTTAGACCGTCGATTAAGAAACTATGTGAACACTGCAAGGTCGTTCGACGCGAAGGCGTGATTCGAATCATCTGCAAGAAGAATCCTAAACATAAGCAACGTCAGGGTTAAGGAGAAACTATGGCTCGTATTGCAGGCGTCGATTTACCCGTTGAAAAACGAATTGAAATTGCGTTGACCTATATCTTTGGTATTGGTCGCGTGAAAGCGCATAGCATTTTAGATCGTGCTCGCGTGGACTATGGAATCAAAGTCCGTGATCTTTCAGAAGCCCAGGTCGGTGCGATCCGTAAAGTGATTACGGACTCCGAAACGGTAGAAGGAGATCTTCGTAAAGATATTGGTTTAGATATCAAACGACTCACGGATATTGGAACGTACCGTGGTATCCGACATCGTAAAAAACTTCCCGTACGTGGTCAGCGTACGCATACCAACGCCCGAACCCGCAAGGGTAAACGTAAGACTGTGGCAGGCGCCAAGAAAGCGACGGTTTAATTTATGGCTAAAGCACCGATGAACAAAGTTTCCGGGACGAAGAACGTTAAAAAGAAAGAAAAGAAAAATGTCCCCCACGGGATCGCCCATATTCAAGCTTCGTTTAACAATACGATTATTTCTTTTTCAGATGCCATGGGAAATATCCTCTGCTGGGCTTCAAGCGGTAACCAACAATTCCGCGGTACCCGTAAAGGAACTCCCTTCGCCGCTCAGGTTGCTTCAGGAATTGCCGCTGAAGCCTCTAAAGAGCACGGCGTCCGTTCTGTCGATGTTCGGGTGAGTGGTCCGGGAGCTGGTCGTGAAAGTGCTATCCGCGCTATTAATGCTGCGGGGATTGCTGTGACCAGTATCCGCGACGTTACGCCCATCCCTCACAACGGTTGTCGTCCACCCAAGCGTCGACGAGTATAGGAGAAAATTATGGCTCGATATATTGATGCAGTTTGCCGACTTTGCCGACGAGAGGGTATGAAACTCTATCTGAAAGGCGACCGCTGCTTTAAGGAAAGTTGTTCCTTTGAGACGCGTAAAGGTAAAGTCCCGGGACAACACGGAGCTGCCAAAACGAAGAAACCCACAGGCTATTCGTTACAACTTCGTGAAAAGCAAAAAGTTAAACGTATTTATGGTGTGCTCGAAAAGCAATTCCGTCTGTACTTTGCTAAAGCGGATGCCCGCAAGGGTGTGACAGGCCACAACCTTTTATCTTTTTTAGAAAGCCGACTCGATAACGTCGTTTATCGTTTGGGTTTTGCACCGAGTCGAACTGCTGCTCGACAGATGGTCATGCATGGCCATGTGATGGTTAACAGCAAGCGCGTTGATGTGCCTTCCTTTCAAGTAAAGCCCGGTTTGGCCGTAGAACTTGGGAACAAAGCTAAAAATAATGAAACAGTTAAGGCCAACTTAGAAGTTGCTGCTGGTCGCGGCATTCCCAAGTGGTTATCCCTCGACGCCACTACCTTCAAAGGTCAAGTCCTTGCTAATCCTACTCGTGAAGACATCACGCTTGAAATTAATGAACAGCTCATCGTTGAGCTTTACAGCAAATAACATAAGGGGTCCCCATGCTTAGTCTTATTGATTTTCAACGTCCTCGTTTTTCTGAAACCACCCTTGCAGGTGAGAACGATTCGTACGGCGAATTCGTTGCTTTTCCTTTTGAGCGCGGTTTTGCGACCACCGTCGGCCACAGTTTACGGCGGGTGCTCTTGAGTTCCATTCAGGGTGCAGGCATTACTAATGTCAAGATCAAGGGCGTTCAGCACGAATTTTCGACTCTTCCAGGTATTCACGAAGATGTCACAAATGTTCTTTTGAACCTCCGTGCCATTCCTCTTCGACTCCACGGGTCTGAATCTCAAAAAATTACCCTCTCCGCCAAAGGCGAGGGCGTCGTGAAGTCTTCGGCTATTCAAACTAATCAAAATGTTGAGGTGCTTGATAGCAATATTCATATCGCTACGCTCGGCATAGACGGTGAACTTGAGGTCGAGATGGTTGTGAGCTCGGGTCGCGGATTCATCTCTGCTGATCGTAATCATAATGATGCCTTTGGATTGGGCTATATACCGATGGATACCAATCACAGTCCAATTACCCGAGTCAACTATATGGTTGAACCAGCTCGTGTCGGCCAAAGTACCGACTATGAAAAATTAGTTCTTCAGATTTGGACGAATGGAACAGTCTCACCTCGCGAAGCCCTTTCGGATGCTGCAATGATTCTTCGTGAGCATTATTTAGTATTTGTTCGCCAAGATGAAGATTTCCAAGAAATTGAATCCGTGCCAGCAACCCTCGCAGCGGAGACTAATTCCTGGTTGAGTAAGCCTGTCGAAGAACTTGAATTATCGGTACGCGCCAATAACTGCTTACGTAACGCCATGATTTCCACGATTGGAGATCTCGTCGTTCGTACCGAATCTGAGTTGATGAAAACGAAGAATTTTGGTAAAAAATCTCTTCAAGAAATCAAAGATGAACTCAGCCGAATTGGTCTTTCTCTTGGTATGCGCTTAGAAACTGAAGTCTAAAAGCTCGAAACTCTGGAGTCGTTATGCGTCACAATGTTGCAGGTCGTCGTCTTGGTCGAGGCAGTAATCAACGCAGAGCCTTGATGAAAAATTTAGCGATCGCACTCTTAAAATTTGAACGGATCGAAACTACTTTGCCCAAAGCTAAAGAACTACGATCTTTTGTCGAACCTTTTATCACGCTAGCTAAGAAAGATACCGTCGCTAATCGGCGCATTGTACTTTCTCGCTTAGGGAATAAAGAAGTCGTACAAAAAATATTCGGTAGCGATTTTATTAGTCGCTTTCAAAACCGTCCAGGTGGTTATACGCGTATCATTAAGGGTTCACACCGTCTCGGAGACGCCGCAGATATTGCACTAGTCGAGTTAGTGGATTACGTCTTACCGGCCGAAGTCACCAAGGAAGAAAAAACCGATTAACAGCGGCTCTTGTTCTAAAAATAAGCCCCGCAAGGGGCTTTTTTTTAACACAAGAGCTCATCTACCTGCGTGTGTGCTATCTTATTTCAGGGACCTATCCCAAGGAGATAATCTATGGAAAATTTATTAAAAATACTTAGTGTTCTAGAGCATGCTGCCTACGCGCTGTCTCTTTTGAGTTTTGCTGGTTATGGCTTAAGCCCAGAAAGAGGACTCTTCCTAGCTGTATTAGGTCTAGCGGCAGCCCGCTGGCAAGACACCCTAGGAAAGAAGTAGTTTCTTTATTCTTTTCTAATTGTAGAAACACTACATAAAAAAAGAGGCCAACCAGGCCTCTTTTTTTATGTAGATTTCAAATCTATAACTTTTAGATTAGTTCGATCAAATGAACTTTGAAGTCACCTCTAATTATCGCTGTATGTATTAAGTATTTACTTCTCGGAACGACACTTTTGGTATCGTTCTCATTGAAGCGCTTGCTAATGGACTGCCTGTGGCAGCCCACAATGTAACTGGTCCCAAAGATATTATTATTAATGGCTTCAATGGAATTCTTGGTGAATCCATTCGTGAGTCTGTCGAGATGGCAGCTCTTCTGAATCGAGATCAGATTCAGAGCCAAGCACGTTCTACTTGGTCTTGGATGGAAACTCTTAGAATTATGGAGATGACCTTGAAGCAGAATTATTCTGAAGTAGTAAATGCTCGAAATAGACTAGGGTAGCCTTTGTATTCAATCCGAGAAGCATCTATACATAAACTCTCCATAGCGAGTTTAATAGCATCAGGCTCACCCTCTAGTTCCATGAATGACCCAAAGGGTGTTTGATCTAAACAGGCGACAAGTTCAGGACGTCTCCATATTTCTCTATGCTTAATCATAGTTAGAGTGGGCTCGAAACCAAGCCACCTCAAGATTTGTTCTGTACTTTGAAGATCATCTACGACTATCTGAGCTTCAGGCCGAATCTTCAAAATAGGATGCTTCTCTTTAGCATGTTTGAAGGTTAAGGTTATCTTTTGGTCATACTGCCTAAGGCGTAACACGCAATCCGTTTCCTTTAGCGTTCCCTGTTTATCCCAAATGACTGTTTTTTCTTTCTGCATCTTGACTAGAATGTTGAAATCCAAACTACGAAGTTGTTTGCGCGCTTCTTGGATACTCGGGACTCTTAGTTTTATTTCGGTCTCGATAATAGGTTTAAACTTCACTGTTAGGCCTCAATAAAACCTAAGTATGGAAGAGAGTCTTATAGATCGCAAGAGTCGACTACCACTCATCTAATAATAAAAAGTCTAGAACCAATAAAACCTATACATT
>BJFQ01000009.1 GCA_014189895.1 Acidobacteriota bacterium
GTCGATTTTGTTACCTTGATCCTTTTTGGGGTGCCGCTCATGCGGTGGCTGAAGCGTGTCGTAATTTATCCTGCGTCGGAGCCGAACCCATTGGATTAACCGATTGCTTGAATTACGGAAATCCAGAAAAACCTGAGAACATGTGGACCTTTGAGCAGGGATGTCTTGGGATTCGTCAAGCCTGCCTTGCCCTAGGGGTGCCCATCGTCTCAGGGAATGTCAGTCTTTATAACGATACAGAAGGGCAAAGTATTTTCCCAACCCCGATGATTGGGGCGGTAGGACTTATTGAACGCTGTTATGCCTCCGTTCCTCTCGAAGAAGATCATCCCGATGCCTTCTCTGCGGATGTGAATTATTATTCGGGCTCATCGTTTCGTTCACCGGCGGATGTGATTTATCTCCTCGGGACCACGCGAGATGAGTTGGGTGGATCAGAGTACCTTAAATGGCGCATAGGTCGCGTGACAGGTCCCTGTCCCGAGCTTCATCTTGATGATGAATTAGCTTTACAGCAATGTTTACGTGAAGGTATTCGTATGGGGCTCATGCGCAGTGCGCACGATCTTTCTGAAGGAGGCTTACTCATTGGTTGTATTGAATCAGCTTTTAAGAGCGGTTTTGGGTTTCAATTAGAACTTTGTCGCGGTTATCTTCGATTGGATAGCTTACTTTTTGGGGAGTCGGCTAGTCGTGCGGTCATCAGTGTGCACGGTGAAGCTGTCGAAGCCCTAGAGCAGCTAGCCCGTAATCATGGGGTTCCCTGGGCCAAGTTAGGTGTGGTAGGCGGGAAGTCATTTTCCGTTTCGATTGATGGTGTTAAGGTCCTCGATATCCCTTGTGTCGACCTTCAACACCTTCATCGCGGGTCCTTGGAGCGACAACTCGATCTAACATTTTAGGTAAAGGAGTTCTCCATGGCATCTACTTTCAAAGCCCTACATCGTCGGTCTTTCTTGGTGGGTAGCTTTTTTGCGAGTACAGCGCCCCTCTGGGCTCGATGGAAAACCTCTGCATTAGCGGTTCCCATCGAAGAAGCCTCTGTGGAATCACTTCAAAAAGCTATGACCCAAGGGAACACAACGTCCGTCGAATTAACTCGACAATATCTTCAGCGCATTCAAACGATCGATCGATCGGGCCCCACCCTTCGTAGTGTTTTAGAAGTAAATCCTGATGCCTTGGATATCGCACGAAGCCTGGATGCCGAGCGGAAAGCCAAAGGTCCCCGTGGCCCTTTGCATGGTATTCCCGTGCTCATCAAAGACAACATTGATACCGCCGATAAAATGAAAACCACAGCCGGGTCCTTGGCGCTCGTCAATGCACCGACACCCAAAGAGGACGCCCCCCTCGTGGTGGCGCTTCGTCAAGCAGGCGCTGTCATTTTAGGAAAAACCAATTTGAGTGAATGGGCTAATTTTCGGTCGACGAGAAGTTCGAGCGGCTGGAGTGGCCGAGGTCTGCAAACTAAAAACCCCTATGCGTTAGATCGAAATCCGAGTGGTAGCAGTTCGGGTACCGGCTCTTCGATTAGTGCGAATTTGGCGACAGTCGGTATTGGGACTGAAACAGACGGATCCATTGTCAGTCCAAGTAACGCCAATGGGCTCGTGGGTTTCAAACCGACCGTGGGTCTCGTCAGTCGTCGTGGCATCATCCCAATTTCGCACACCCAGGATACGCCTGGCCCCATGACACGGAGCGTTCGTGATGCCGCCTTAGTCCTCTCGGCGATTGCCGGGATTGATCCGAAGGATCCAGCGACACTGATGGCCAAAGGAAAAATTAAAAAGGATTATACCGAAGGTTTCGAGACAGCTTCCCTTAAGGGAGTTCGCCTCGGTCTCTTGAAAACGTACGTCAGTCGTCATCCAGAAGTGGAAAAGGTCGCTCGAAAGGTTTTGGATCGTCTGAGCGCAGAAGGCGCCATTCTCGTGGATGTAGAATTGCCTGAACGCTCTACCTTTGGAGAAGCAGAACGCGAAGTTCTCTCTTTTGAATTTAAAGCCGATCTCAATGCCTACCTCGCCGAACGTGGCGGAGCCATGAAGACCTTGAAAGACTTAATTGATTACAATGAATCACACAAAGACACGGCGATGCCCTTTTTTGGACAGGAAATTTTCTTGACTGCCCAGGCTCGAGGTGATTTAAAAGATGAAGCCTATCTCAAAGCGTTAGCCATCTGCGCCCAAGGGGCTCGTCAAGATGGGATCGATGCTTATCTTGAGAAATACAAGGTTGAAGCTCTTATTTCGCCAACGTCAACGCCGGCCTGGCTTACGGATCATATCAATGTGACGGGTGGTGGGGGATTTAGTTGTTCTTCCCTCCCGGCAGTGGCGGGTTATCCTCATCTGACGATTCCCATGGGCTCCGTTCACGGTCTTCCTATTGGCATGTCGTTGATCGGCAATGCGTGGTCGGATCATCGTATCTTGCAACTAGGCTATGCATTTGAAAAAATCACTCAGGCTCGCTTTGCCCCTCGCTTCTTGACTTCAGCTGAAGTGCCGAACTAAGAAACTAGACGGCTGCTGAGTTCTAACGATTGAAAGATACCCAGCCCATCCATCATGCCGAGACTCGCTTCACAAGCGCGCTCGGGGTGGGGCATGAGTCCAAGAACATTTCCTGATGAATTAACGATTCCGGCAATTTGTTCGAGAGATCCGTTGGCCGCCGAAGTGTCATTGACTTCACCGGATGGATGAGCATACTTAAAAACTATTTGACGGTTGGCATGCAGTAAAGCTAACGTCTCTTCATCGCATGTATAGTTGCCTTCGCCGTGAGCGATTGGCATTTCGAGTAACTGACCGTGACTTAAAGAGGCCGTAAAGGGTAAGTCGTTACGCTCCACCCGAAGATGGACGCGCTGATGGAGAAATTGTAGGCCTCGGTTTCGGAGAAGGGCACCGGGAAGTAAGCCTGCTTCACAAAGGATTTGAAATCCATTGCAAATCCCTAAGACCCATCGGCCGTCATTCGCATGGCGATGAACCGCTTTCATAATAGGCGCAAGGGACGCAATGGCCCCACATCTTAAGTAATCGCCATAACTAAACCCACCCGGGACGATGACTAAATCCGTGTTTGCCGGAAGCTCGGTGTCCTGATGCCAGACGGGAGTGGCGTCCCATTCCATCAGTCTTTGGCTGACATGGAGGGCGTCATGATCACAGTTGGACCCAGGAAAAATAAGAACCGCCACTCTCAAGGAAGGACCTCGATGATGGCTTTTTCCATGATGGGGTTCACTAAGAGAGCCTCACACATCTTCTGAGCTTGCTCTCGAGCTTCTTCGGGAGTGGACGCTTCCACGTCAAATTCGATCGCACGACCGATACGAACATGGCGGGCCTTAAAGCCGAGGGTTTGAAGGCCTTGTTCAACCGCTTTTCCCTGGGGATCCAAAATAGCAGGCTTGAGCTGAACTGTGACCTTAATTTTCATGCAGGATCTCCCCTTAGTATTTTCACATGTCGCTAAGCGTAAGCCAACCCATTGGGTAGCCCCTAAATTAAAAAGACCCCCGAAGGGGTCTTTTTAATGATCCAAGAAGAACGTCGTTTAGAACGCTACTTGGAGGGCGACCACGATAGAATCGCCACCCTGTGCGCCGGTTTGACCGGTGCGAGGAGCCAAGAAATTACCTGATCGCTTGATGTAATTGATCTTGATATTGGCTTTCTTGCTGGCTTCGGGCAAGAAAGAATACATGTACCCAATCGTCGCTTCTGTGTATTCGGGAGAAAAATCACCACCCGCAGTAGGAAGATAGGGATTAGTCGTGCCATAGAAATTACTGCCAACGTTGTAATTCATAGAATCATAACGTGCAACAAGCGTATGTCCCCCATCCATGGTGTAAGCCAACGTAGCTACCATGCCCCGAAATTTCTGATCGAGGTGATCTCGCTTGACTGCAGAGGAAGCCAAACCGTAGGCCTGGAATCGACGTCCTAATAAACCTGACATGTATTCCAATTCAAAACGATACTCAGAGTTCATAAATTGATAGAAAGCACCCATGTTGGTCGTGGTATCTAGGTTGTCATAGATCGCTGCGGCAGTGGCTCCTGATGTCCCAAAGGCTTGAGGGGTTGTGGTAGCCGTGAAGGTATCTTTGATATCGGTAGCTCCCTGTAATCCATAAAAACCAAACTTGTTAAATTTTCCTTTATTGAGCTCAACACGCCAGACTAGGTCTTTTTGTGAATTCGCATCCACTAGTTTGCCTGCTCCGTTGAAGGAGCCCACTACAGCGCGACCACTGAGATCGTCTTCGAGCGTAAAGGTTTTGACGACCGCAAAGCCTCGGTCACGGTTATCGCCAAAGACACGGCCTAGTTGAGAACGTTCGATCGTTATCAGTTCGGATGAAGAGGTTAAGCCTTCTAAGCTCTGGTAATTTTTCATTTGACCGGCTCGGAGTTCGATACCTGAAGAAAAAATATTCTTATAAGACAAAGTAAGATCTTGTAAAATTGAACCCGATGCAATCGAGGGATCGATCATTAATTCCCAATCCACATCAGGGGCAATAGTACCTGTCATTTTAAATTCAGCTCGTCGGATTGACGTGCCGTTCTCTGCAAACTCAGAACGGAGATTATAGTACTTCTTTCCAAAACCGCTGTTCCAGCGTAAATTGTTATCCATCATTTGGGTTTGCCAAATTTGGAGTAAACCACTCATTTTAGGTTGTGCCAAGAGGGGGAAGGTACCTGCCAGAGCAAGCGCTGCAAGGACACTGCGAGAAAGGGAACGTTTCATTGAAATCTCCTAAGTCCGAAACGGACAACGATTAAAGTTTCACCTCTTCGTGTAAACAGGAGGTGTCAAAAAAGTATTATTTCTGTATCTTGTAAACTATATTGAGACTCAATATTAATATAGAATCAATAGGCTTATTAGGCAAGGGAAAATATCGAATAATAGTCCACCATTGTAGAGTCCAAGACCCCCTGAAGCCTTGAGATTAAGGGACCCAACGGTAGACAATGATGGGGATTTCGCCTAAATCTGTGACGCGGACCCCTTCGCCCCGAAGCCTTCGTATCTGCTCGAGGCTTCCCTCAATCCGTCCTCGACTTGGAATGTATCCTCGGTGATTGACTACGCGTTGCCAGGGGATAGAAGTTCCAAGGGGTAATCCCTTTAAAATCCAACCCACCAAGCGGGCTTGATTAGGATAGCCTGCAAGTTCCGCCACCTGCCCATAGCTAGCAACTTTGCCTTGGGGGATCCTTTTCACTACCGCCAAAATGTTTTGAATCCGTGTTTGTCGAAAGGAGCCGTCGGTTTTTTTAGTTGGACGAGCTTTAGGCAAGGGGATCTTTATCCGAAGAGGTTAAATCTTTTTTTTCCTTAAGGGGCTTTCGTGACCGGAATCCCCCCTCATGGGTATGCCAAAAGGACAGTTCCGATTCGGGCCAACTCCAACACCAATAACCGTGCCCTGCATCAAAATCGACGAGCCAGAGTCCTTTGACTTCACCGCCGAGATGTTGAACCCCTTCGGTCCAACTTTCGACCAAGGTCTTGAGTCTTTCTTTGAGATCCTCTTCAAGAGCTAGGTGCCCCTGGGTTTCTGCCGTTTGAAGCTCTTGCGCCATGCTTTCAGCTAAGTGAGTCACCGGCGCTGTGAGATTGCGTACTTCTAGGGTTAATTTTTGCGCTTCTTCTAGATTGAATACTCTACCCATGAAGCCACTCCCTCTATCATCATAGACATATGCAATTCATTCCGAGCGTCAAATCTTATCAGTCCTCAGAATTATGGAAAGGGTTCCCCCGGCTTGAGCTTCGCTTAGAAGAGACTGCGCTTGCTGCTTCGTGGTTGGACCGGATTCCCGAGGGACTCGAGATACGAACCCTGCATCTCCCCCCATGGAATCCTCAGACTTTTTCCATGGATGGGGTGGCTCCTTTCCTGCAGGCTCCTTTCGATTTAGATTTTCTTGTCCTCCCGGTGCCGGCCTTATCAGAACGAACCCTTCAATTTCAATTACTCTCGACGCTTGAGCTATTCCTTGAAATTCTGGGAGGGCGGGGCATCAAGATTGCTCTTCGACCCGAAGCCGATACTCTCGCCTTGGTGACCTTGGTTAAAAGCATTCGCGCCGATGCGATTGGCTATTGTTGGGATGCTCACAATTCGGATTGGGAAGCCATCGCCGATCGGCTGTTTGTCGCATATGGGACTCCCGAGGATTCCTTCCAGCCTCTTCACGAGTTAGGCTATCGCTGGGATATCGGACTGGATGTCAGCAGTCCTGATGATTTTAAAATTGCCCATCAGCGCTTGAGTGGACTCTATCCTGACCCTTTGTTTCCCAAGCGATTGCCCGACGTTCCCTCGGATCCCGAAGTGTCCCTCGGAGAACATTGGAACCTTCAGTAAGATAGAGCGTATGGCAACTAAACTACTCGTCATCGCAGGCGAGGCCTCCGGTGATTTACATGGTGGCCACCTGCTTCGTGAATTAAAAAAGCGCCAACCAGGCATAACCCTTGTGGGCATCGGTGGGGATTCGATGACGCCCTATCTCGACGAGAAAATTGCCGATCTCAAAGATCTTGGCGTCGTGGGTTTTTTCGAAATCTTGAGGCATTTACCCCGCCTGTGGCGACTGAAGAGGCGCCTCCACCAGCGTTTGAGTCAAGGGGATATTCACGACGTACTCTTTATTGACTACCCCGGCTTTAATTTACGATTAGCTCAGTCGTTTCGGCGTGCGTTTCCCCATCTAGGCCTGCATCATTATGTGTGTCCACAAGTTTGGGCTTGGCGACCCCAGCGCATTCCCGTATTGGGCCAAACGCTCACGACGCTGTATTGTTTATTCCCTTTTGAAGTCCCCCTTTTCAAAGATTATTCTGTGCGAGCGGTGTGTTTAGGCCATCCTCTTCTCGATTGGGTGAAGCCGGAAGTCAGCCGCGATGAATTTTTCAAAGAACTCGGACTCGATCCCTACCGACCGCTGGTCACCCTTCTTCCGGGCAGTCGACCCGAAGAGATTCGTCGACTGCTGCCTGCCATGGCTTCCATGGTGTCGAGATCTCAATTAGAAATGCCCACCATTCAATGGCTTTTAGCCCTGGCGCCCACCATTCCCTCGGATTTAGTTCGCCCTTGGATCCAAGGACTTCCGATTCATATTGTGGCCGATCGATCCTACGCTTCCCGAGCCTATGCGCAGGCTGCGGTCATTGCCTCGGGGACGGCGACCCTTGAAACAGCCTTGCTGAAGGTTCCTTTTTTTGCGGTTTATCGTTTGCACCCTTTGAGTTTCTGGATGGCGAAGCGTCTTGTCAAACTTCCCTACTTCGCCCTCGCCAATGTAGTGATGGGCTCTAAAATTATTCCAGAACTCTTGCAAAATGAAGTGCAAGGGGAAACCCTCTGGGTCGAACTAAAAAAATTATTAACCCCCGAGGGGAGTGCTTCCCAAATCGGAGAAATGACGCTCCTTCGAGAGCGTCTCGGACATTCCGGTGCGATGGAGCGAATTGCTGATGACCTTCTCGGACATCTGCACGTTTCGCGTTAAGCCTTTACGTCGTAACGCTTCACCACCGTATCCCATGAACCCTGAGCTTTGAGAATTAATTCAGCCAACGTTCTCAAAACTCCTGAACCACCTAGCTCGGGGAATACCTGGTGTACGTTCGATCGTACTTCAGCACAAGCATCCGCCGGACAGGCCGCTAACCCCACCCGTTGGAGGACAGGTAGGTCCTGAAGATCGTCGCCTAGATAAGCAATGTTCTCCCACGTGCATTGATATTTATGCAGCAGGTCTTCGATACTCTTCGTTTTGTCGCGAATGCCCATAAAGCAGTCAGTGATTTCGAGATCTTGAGCCCGCTGGCTAACGGAAGCCGACGAGAGACCTGTAATAAACGCTACGGGGATCGATTGAGTCTGAAGCCACTTAATTGCTGCCCCATCGCGGACGTGGAATGCTTTGCAGTGAAGACCCCCCTCGACGGGGTAATGCAGACGACCATCAGTTAAGACGCCGTCGACATCCGTGGCGACTACTTTAATCTGTCGGGCTCGAGTCTCTAAGTCCATGGAGTTCACCTTCTGAAAGATTTAGGTCAGAATAGCAAGATGTCCACCTTTATTCCTCTCGAAGATGCGCAACGACTCTTAGCCCAAAATGCTTTGGTCGTCGATGTGCGAACAGAAGCGGAGTGGATGGCGGGACACGGACCTGAACCCATCCTGCATTGCCCGTTGGATCAGTTAATCGAGAATCCCCATCTTGTTCCCTCGGACCGCCCGCTTTTACTGTGCTGCCGCAGCGGAGGTCGAAGTGGAACCGCCCAAATGTTTTTGGCGCAGCAAGGATTCAAAGAGGTTTATAACCTCGGACCCTGGGAGCGGGATCCTCGGATTGTTTAGAGCGAGGTTCGGCCCTGTTCAGATTCGTAATGGGCGACGATCAAATCTACAACTTCGTTGACCGTTCGGTATGATGTATCGATCTCGAGCGCATCGTCCCCTTTGCGCAGGGGACTGATAGCCCGCGTACGGTCTGCTAGATCACGGCGTTCTAGGTCCACAGCCACTTCTTCAAGGGTCGTCATAATTCCTTTGTCACTCAGCTCTTTGAATCGACGTTCACTTCGTATACGAATCGAAGCTACTAAAAAGATCTTGCTGATGGCTTGAGGAAACACCACGGTTCCAATATCTCGTCCATCGACGACCCAATGACCGCGCTGGCCGAGACGTTGTTGTTGCTTCACCATCGCCTCCCGAACTTGACCATCAGCGCTGACGGGCGTCACCATCTGATTAATTTCCATCGTACGAATGGCGTCACTTACATTTTCTCCGCCGAGGAAGATCGATGTCCCCTCTTGGTTGATTTCGATTGTATTCAGAATATTTTTGACGTGCTCCGTATCGGTTAATCCCACCCCTGCACGGTGGAGGGCAAGAGCGGTGGCGCGGTACATGGCCCCGGTATCGAGATAAGACCACCCCAAGCGCTCGGCTGTCCGTTTAGCCGTCGTCGATTTGCCCGATCCCGAGGGACCGTCAATGGCGATCAGGTCAAGGCGTGAGGGCAAGGGACCTCGCTTTAAGCTAAGGGACGATTATTGAGAACCTTATCAATTAAGCCATACTCCATGGCTTCGAGTGAACTCATAAAATAATCTCGGTCACTATCTTTTTGAATCTTTTTCAAAGGTTGACCGGTATGAGCGGCCAACATCTGATTGAGGATATCCTTGAGTCGCTGAATCTCTTTATACGTGATCTCGATATCACTGGCTTGACCCTGGGCTCCACCACTGGGTTGGTGAATCATGATGCGAGCATTGGGAAGGGCGAAGCGTTTGCCCTTGGTTCCTGCGGTCAGTAATAAAGCTCCCATACTAGCTGCTTGGCCGACGCAATAGGTCACAATATCGTTCTTGACGAACTGCATGGTGTCATAAATGGCCAAGCCTGCGGTGACGCTACCGCCCGGGCTATTGATATAAATTTGAATATCTTTATCGGGATCTTCACTTTCAAGAAAGAGCATTTGGGCGACTATGGCATTAGCGACCGAGTCATCGATGGCGGTACCCAAAAAAATAATATTGTCTTTGAGAAGACGACTATAGATGTCATAGCTGCGCTCTCCTCGAGGGGTTTGTTCGATCACAATCGGAGGATAGTAATTTTTTTCAGGAAGGGATGACATAAGACTCCTTATGGATCTCAGGATAACAAAGGCCTAGTGGGAATGGCCTTCATGACTTCCGTGATCATGATGGGCATGGGGGTTAGTGGAAGTACCCTCGGCGCTTTCTCCTTCGTCAAACGGATGAAGCGTCGAGGCTTGGTCTTGCGTACGTTCTGATTCCAAAAGGGCTTCATAACCCTTCTTGTCGAGGAGTATTTCTTGGACGGTCGATAGTTCCAAGAGACGCTTAAAGATCAGTTCGGTTCGAATACGACCCTTGATTTCACCGAGGGCACCGCGGTTTTCCAGTTCACTCTTCACTTGCTTCAACGTCTGTTTAATTTGATTCTCAGCCATAAATTTCTCAATATCTGCATCTACGGCCGATTCAGGAACCTCTACTTTTTCAGCGTCGCCCAGTTGTTTCAGGAGGTAGCCACATTTAATGCTTCGTTGGGCGTCTTTCAGGCGATGTTCTCGGTAGGCCTCCCAATTAATACGTCTGGGGTCCATGCCTTGTTCGGCAAACTGTTGAGAAAATTCTCGGCAGTAATCATCTAATTGCATTGCGGTCATGGAGGCAGGAATGTCGAAGGTTGTTTTTTCCAGCAGAAGGTCTAGAAGATCCGCTTGAAGTCGGCCTTTGGCATCGCGCTCTGAGGCTTCCTCTAAATCTTTCTTCAACCGATCCTTTAAGGCTTGAAGATTTTCAAATGGTCCTGCGTCTTTCGCAAAATCGTCATTGATTTCAGCAAGGACCCGTTCGCGGATATCTTTAACGACCACATGATATTTAACAGACTTACCGGCAAAGTTTGCATTGGCATCTGTTTCCGAATGCTGAAGGGTGAATTCTTTCACCTCATCGACTTTTAAACCTATCAAGGCGCTATCGAGAGGTCGGGTTTCGTCAATTTGAATCACCTGCTCTTTAAAGGAGCGAGTCTTTTCCGGTTTTCCATCCAGACGGAAGGGGGTCACCTTCAGGTCACAAGTGACCAGAAGCTTAGCGACCACCGGGGTATCGACAGATTTCAGTTTGGCGGCTCGAGCCTGAAGATCTTTGAGTTGCTCCTCGATCAGATCGTCATCAACCTGACGCTTCCTTTTTGTGAGCGACAAGCTTTGGTAGTTTGGGAGTTTTAGTTCAGGCGCGACATCGAAACTAGCAACGAATTTAGCATCGGTATTTTGTTTTAGTTCGAGCTTCTCAATGGAGGGATTTGAAATGGGCGTTACACCCGCTTTTCGAGAGGCTTCCCAGAAGAAATCACGCACAAGACTTTCAGCCACTTCTTGATGAACTTCTTTGCTGAAACGTTCCATGATGAATTGAGTGGGCACTTTACCTTTTCGGAAGCCCGGTAATTTCAGCGTAGACGCTAACCGGCTCGTAATCCGGGCAAAGGTTTCGTCCACATGCATGGAAGGAACGGTGACATCAAGCGATTGTCGCGTGCTGCTCTGGGTGTTTAGGGTGTATTGCATGGTGACCTCATTGGGTAGGACTGGGGGAGAGAATGTGGTGCGAGTGCGCGGACTCGAACCGCGACGCCTTGTGGGCACAGGCTTCTAAGACCTGGGTGTCTACCAATTCCACCACACTCGCCTTGTCAAATTTTGATGGTGCGCCCTGAGCGATTCGAACGCCCGACCGTCAGGTTCGAAGCCTGAAGCTCTATCCAGCTGAGCTAAGGGCGCAGTGGAAACCTTCATTCTATCGTCAAGTTTCCCCATAAAGAATCGGTATTTTAGGGGGTCTGCGGGGGATTCGGCCTTTAATGGGCTCGCCCTTGTAGGCACCAAGCATCTACTTCTCCATGAACCCAAAGTTTTTGGAGTTCATCCTCTGTCAAGCCTAAACGACGGGCTAGCTTTTCTTCGGTGTCTAGTGAACACGGGATGATTCCAGGATCATCCGTTCCGAGGGCGCAGCGAACGCCTGAGCGAAGCATATGGGGCAAAGGATGCTGCGTGAGTGAGGGCACTAAGATACGATTTGACGAGATACAAATATCTACAGGAATAGATTCAGCCTGGAGGAGTTGAAGGGTTTGATCATCGGAAAGAACGCCATGGACAATGCGTGACACGCCCCCTTCGATAATCGCCTCTCTCACATTGTTAGGATCTCCGTTTTCTCCCGCGTGTGCGGCGATCCGTAGACCCAATTTTCTAGCACGATCAAAGACGGGCGCCCAGGCTCGAAAGGGTACACGTTCCAGGCCTCCGGTGGAGAACCCCACGACATAAGCAGGGAGATCCTTGCTAATCAAATCTACCACTTCGTGACCATGGTCAATACCGAAGTGGTTCACGGCATCAATCACGACGGCGGTGGCGAGGCCTTGGGCTTGGGCTTCCTGTAAACCTTCTTCAAGTCCCTTCCAAAACTCTGACAGAGGTAATTGTTTTTCTTGAACGACCAGCCAGTGGGGGGAACACCAAAGATCAAAACCTTGGCCTCCCGAAGCAAGGGTTCGAGCAGTGATGGATCGAACCGCCTCGCGAATGGCTTCCCGATTTTGAATGAGCGAAGCAATAAATAAAAAAGCCTCAATGAAGTCTTCAAAAGAACGATCGTCGCCCCTCCATAAACCTTCTAGTGATGCGGGGAGTGCTTTATTTTGCTCGTGAGCCTGAGTGCGAACCCAATTCGGATCGAGGCCTCCCTCAAGATGAACATGACGATCAATGTGTCGAGGAGGATGCATCGAAATCGCGGGTACCCTTCTTAACTTATTTATTCGTCGTAGTCATCCATCTTAAGTCCCCCAGGATCGATCCCTTCTTTCTCGGGTTCGAGTGGACTATCCCCAATGGCGACTTCCTCTAACGTCTCTTCATGTTCGGCATGATCATCATCAATATCTAGAGCGGTTTTAGTTTTCTTGATGGCCTTTACCTTGGATGCTGAAGCCTTTTGATTGGCACCACATTTGGGACAGACCGCTTCAGCTTTCGCGAAGTCATAGAATTTAGTATTGCAGCTGAAGCAAGACCATTTTTTGCCAAGTTTTGCCATGGAGGGTTGAGTCCTTAATAACGAGGTTTAAAGATTGCTTTAGGTTTCTAAATAACAGATTTTGTCTTGATTGTCACTCTCCAAGACCTGATCAGAAGGTTTTGGGACCCTAAGCCCACCTTTTCGCTGTCGAACTTTTCGCCTGTGGGTTCTTTAAAATCCTTATTTGAATGGGGTTAAAATGGGTTGTGAGGGTTAAGGTATGAATCGTTTTAAGTCTTTTATCCTGATTGTGGCCATGTCGGCCCTCTTGATGCTGATTGGTGATGTTTTTTACGGCCAACAGGGTCTCCTGATCGCTTTGGGTATTAGTATTTTGATGAATGGTATTAGTTATTTCTTTTCGGATCGCATGGTTTTAAAAGCCTATCGTGCCAAGATCATCACATCGTCTGATGATCCCCAACTTTTCGAAATGGTTCAAAACTTAGCTCGCCGTGCCCATCTACCGATGCCGCGTATTGCCATCATTCCTGATGACACTCCGAATGCGTTCGCTACGGGACGTAATCCGGAACGCGCCGTGGTCGCCGTGACGAATGGAATTCGTCGTCTCATGAATCGGGAAGAGCTCGAAGCGGTGCTGGCCCATGAACTGGGTCATGTCAGCCATCGGGATATTTTAGTCGGCTCTATTGCCGCGGTTTTAGCCCAAGCCATTATGTTTATTTCTCGAATGGCCATGTGGTTTGGTGGCTCGCGTGATCAAGAAGGACGCAGTTCGAGTCCTGTAGGGGCGATTGCCGTGATGATCTTAGGACCCCTCGCTGCGATGATGTTACAAATGGCCCTGAGTCGTTCTCGTGAATTTATGGCAGATGAATTCAGTGCCACCGTCACCGGTCGACCGGATATGCTCGCCTCGGCCCTCGAAAAACTTGAGAATTTTAATCAACGCGTTCCCATGATGGATGCGGAACCGGCGACAGCGCATATGATGATTGTGAATCCGCTCTCCGGCGGTGGGCTCATGTCGTTATTTAGCACCCATCCCCCGGTCAAAGAGCGCATCAAGCGCCTTCGCGCGATGAGAGTCCGCGGCTAAACGTTAAACAGGAAATGCATGACGTCCCCATCTTGGACGACATACTCTTTCCCTTCTGTTCGCATTTTTCCAGCGTCTTTAGCGCCTTGCTCGCCCTGATGTTCAATGTAATCCGCATAGGCAATCACCTGAGCTCGAATAAATCCTTTTTCAAAATCGGTATGGATCACGCCCGCCGCCTGAGGAGCTGTTGCGCCTTTAGGAATAGTCCAGGCGCGCACTTCTTTTTCGCCGGCCGTGAGATACGTCTGGAGACCTAAGAGGTCATAACTGGAGCGAATTAACGTATTCAACCCCGGTTCTTTGAGTCCCGATTCCTCGAGGAACAGAGGACGCTCCGAAGGATCGAGTTCTTGGATCTCTGCTTCCAGTTTGGAGCAGAGACCAATCACGGGCGCATGCCGCTCTTGAGCGAGTTGATGGAGACGAACGAAATGAGGATTGCCCATGGGATTAGGAATGTCTTGTTCACTAATATTGCCGACAAAAAGGACTGGCTTGAGGGTTAGGAGTCCAAAAGATTTCACCAGAGCTCGATCGTCGGCTTTGAGACCTAGGGAACTCGCCGGCTTTCCGGCATTCAACACTTCTAAGATGCGCTGAAGGATCGCTAAGATAGCGATCGATTCTTTATCGCCTCCTTTGGCTGTTTTACTGTGTTTTTGGAAAGCTTTATCGACCGATTCTAAATCTTTAAGCATAAGTTCGGTTTCAATAATCTCGATATCACGGGCGGGATCAACTGAGCCCTCCACATGTGTGACATTGGAGTCTTCAAAACATCGGCAGACTTGAACGATGGCATCCGTGTCTCGAATGTTCGCAAGAAAAGCATTGCCTAATCCTTCCCCCTTCGAGGCCCCTCGAACGAGCCCTGCAATATCCACAAATTCTTGACTCGCGGGAAGGATCCGTTCCGGGTGAACAATGAGAGCTAAGGCCTCAAGACGTGCATCGGGAACATCCACCACCCCGGTGTTGGGCTCAATCGTGCAAAAGGGATAGTTGGCACTCGCCGCCCCCGCTCGAGTGAGCGCGTTAAAAAGCGTAGATTTACCCACATTGGGTAAACCGACAATGCCACAGGCTACGGCCATAACTCCACCTCATCTTTTAGTATCCCAAAAATAAAAATGTTTGAACTCGAATAATGGGAGTATTTTTTAGTCATATGAAGTAGTGCCGTTACTTTTATTTGGGAGGCCGCCATGATCGTTCGAACCCCCTGGAGTGGTCAAGTCGTTGAAGTACGCGTCCGCTTGGGTTCTGAGGTGGATGAAGACGAATCGTTGGTCCTCATTGAGAACAAAAGTATGGAGGGAATCCCGGAAGCAGTTTATGCGCCCATTGCCGGGGTGGTCCTTGAAATTCATGTCGAAGAAGGGGATCAGCTCCAAGTTGATGACGAACTGGTCACCCTCGAGGGCGATGAGCCTGACGAGGACGCCTAGATAAAAGGCGTTAAACTAGGTCTTTAGGTGTTTTATGAATTTTATTTGCGCCGAGATGGCCGGAAAAATACTCGAAATTTGTATACAGGTCGGTGATCTCGTCGACAGCGACCAAGATGTGGTCGTTATGGAATCGATGAAAATGCAAATTCCGGTGGTCGCGCCGCGTGCGGGGCGTGTGAAGGCGATTGGGGTCTCCCAAGGTCAATTTGTGAACGAGGGCGATGCCCTTGTTGAACTCGAGTAACAGGACATGATCGAGCGTCAGGACCTTCATGGGGATGAACAGGGCGTCGTGATTCTTTCCATGAATCGCCCCGAAGGAAAAAACGCCTTCAGCCGATCGTTCCTGGAATCTTTTCATCAGGCTATCAATGAACTTGATGTCAATGAAACACGGTTACTCATTCTACGCTCTCACGTTCCGGGTGTTTTTTGTGCGGGAGCCGATCTCAAAGAGCGGGCTCAGATGACCGATGCCGAAGTGGTTCAATTTCTCGATCGTTTAGGAAATCTCCTGATCCGTATCGAGGCCTTGCCCTTTCCCACGGTGGCCATAGTTCACGGTGTGGCTTTCGGCGGGGGTTTAGAATTAGCCTTGGCATGCGATCTGCGTATAGGGACCTCCTCCACGCAAGTCGGACTGACCGAAACCTCCATTGGGATTATTCCAGGAGCAGGAGGGACCCAGCGCTTAACCCGCTTGCTGGGGATGTCGCGGGCGAAACACATGATTTATACCGCGCAACGCATCTCAGTTGCAGAAGCTTGTGATCTTGGGCTTGTTGATGAGATCAGCACGAGTGAAGATGGAGAAAGCGAAGCACGTGGCCTCGCGCAACGCATACTCCGCAATGCACCCCTCGCGCTTCGGGCAGCCAAGCGCGCTATTCAAGAAGGACTGCTCGCCCCCCTTTCTGAAGGACTTGTCATCGAACGTCAACATTACCTCAGCCTCCTTCAGACTTCGGATCGTCAAGAGGGATTAGCGGCCTTTCGAGAGAAGCGTCCACCGCGCTTTGAAGGACGATAACCATGCTGCATCTGCATTCCAATCACGGTTTGACGCTGCGTCGATTATGGCTGAGCGCCCTAATTTTTTTCCTGAGCTTCCTCATCCAAGGCTTTGGGGGTTTTTTAACCGGCTCTATAGGATTAATCAGCGATAGTTTAGAAAATCTCAACGATGTCTTCGTGAATACGCTCAGCATGGGCAGCCTGTGGGTCGCGCACAAACAAAGCCCCGATCATCGATGGCCTTATGGTCTTCACCGACTCGAAGTGGTGAATGGATTGATCGTGGTGATCTTGCTGGGTCTCTTTGGATTTTTCGTTGGTTCCGAAGCGCTCGATCGGCTCCAGAACCCCCAGCCAATTCAAACAGGAAAAGTCCTTCTCTTTGCCCTAAGCGGCCTCATTTTAAATCTTGTGGCGACCCGCATTCTCGTCCCCAACGAAGAGGACTTGGCTAAAAACAATCTTAATTTGAAGAGCGCCTACATCCATGCCCTACTCGATAGTGTCACCAGTATTGTTTTGATGATCTCCATGGTCGTCATTCGTTTTACCGGTTGGACGTGGATCGATCCGCTCGTCGCTCTCTTGATTTTAAGCCTGATCGCCCGCGGCATGTTTGTGCTGCTGAAAGATATTCTGTCCATCTTGCTCCATTGGGCTGCCTTCAATCATCAGGAGGCGATCGATGACCTTAAAAAATTACCGGGAATCCTTGACGTCCAGGATATGCGCAGTTGGAAAATCTGCAGTCATTTAGCGGTCGCCACCGCCCATGTCGTGATCGAGGCGGAGCGCTTGGAGGAAACGGAAGCGTATCTGGAAGATATTGAACATCTCCTCTGGGAGAAATACAAGGTTCGTCATTTAACGATCCATTTTGAAAATCAAACGATGGCCGATCGCCATCATCATCTCTTCATTCATAATCACGACTCAGCCGGAGTCGAGGACCCCATTCATAAGGGTCCTCATCTCCATTCACATCCTCATCAACACGACTGAGGCAAGAGTTCGAGGTTACTGACCTGCTCCTGTCGGGGGGGTCGCCCACGTCCAGGATTCGTATTCGCTCTTTTCTAAAATCCGAGGGGCTTTGTCGGCATTCGCGGTGGTTCGTAGCAGCCCGTAGGTCATCTTGACGATCAGCGCAATCTTTTCGTAATTGATCTTATCCGCGGTATCGGTCTTCTGGTGGTAATCCAACACATCGCCCATGCCATCAAAGAAGAACAGGGCAGGGATACCCCGTTTGAAGAAGTTGTAGTGGTCGGAGCGCAACCAATATTTATCGGCTTCAGCGGTGAGGTTGATGCCCATGGAGGTTGCAATTTCCCGAGCGTATTGCGTGAGTTCGCTGACTCCTTTCTCAACGCGCGCCGGCGCGACATCCACCCGGGTCGTTTCCATGCGGCCAATCATATCGATATTCACGTTGGCCACCATCTGATTGAGGGGGATGGGAGGATTTAGCAGAAAGGATTCTGATCCCAGAAGTCCTTTTTCTTCACCCGAAACGGAGAGAAATAAAATACTTCTCTTGTTTTTCGTCGTACGCAATTGTCGAGCTAATTCCATCAGACCGGTGGTCCCTGATGCGTCATCGTCGGCTCCCGGATAGTAATCCTCTTTGGTTCCGCCTAAGTGATCGTGATGGGCGGAGATGACCACGTATTCATTTTTGAGCACGGGATCCGTCCCGGGAATGACGCCCACAACATTGGTGGCATTAATCATTTCTTCGTTGGTGCCCGCTTGAAAAGAAACCTTGAGCCCTTCACTGAAAGCTCCTTGAATCTTTTGGAGACCTTCTTCGGTGAGCCATGCCGTGAACCGAGGCGTTCGACCCGGGCGGGCGGGGCCCATGGCGTTAGGGATGGATAAGCGGGGAGCTCCCCCTTGAGATTTGAGCGTATCCATTAATTTTTTTTGATCAGGGCCAAAGTTCGACCATCCATAAAGAATACCGATGGCGCCTGCTTGCATGAGCGGTCGTGAGGCGCTTTGCATGGCCTGCATCGGGTTCTCGCTGCCTAAAATCATCAACACCATTTTGCCCTTGAGATCCCCAACCTGGGTAAGATCCGAGCCGTTCATGCGAACGAGTTCTCCTTCAAAGTTGGTCGAGGCCATGGTTTCGTAATCACGGCCCGAATTGAGCGATAAGGCCCCTAGGGTCATTTTCATTTTGGAGGGATTGACGGTGGTTTTCTTGAGCGGATAGGAAAAAAGATAATCGTTCATGGTAGTGCCTTTGATCAGCTCAAGCCCTGCGGCTTTAAATTCTTTGGCAATATAAGCGGCGGCCACGGTTTGGCCCACTTCACCCGTGCCTCGCCCCATGCATTCAGGGCCTGCAAGATAATAGAGATCTTTTTTCATTCGAGCTACGTTGGGTTCCACCTTGTACGGTGGTGTTTGGGCCACCAGAGAGAGGGACATTAGTATTGAGACCATTAAACTGGTTCTGAATTTCATAGCACTCCTTATCAAACAAGAACTTAAGATATCGCTAGGCCGATGGAACCCCAAGAAGATCCATCCATTCTGCGTGTTTATGCGGGTCAACTGATGTTTTTTCTGGGTCTAAGCGAAGCCGATGGAGGGCCAAGGCGCCCTCGCGGAAGCCCAGCAGACAATACCCCTCATGGATTCGATAATGACCGACCGGACAGGAATGGCTACTGGGTATCGCCCAGGGAATATAAAGTGTGCGCCCCTTTTCTTTCATAAAAGCGGTGGGCCAAGGTTCCGCCACCGCTCGGATTTCGTTGAACGCCTGCTGCGCGGTCATGGAAAAGCGGAGTTCACTATCCTCGGGACGTCGTCGACCAAAGTAAGACGAAGGCCCGAGGTCCAATTGTCGTTGTCGCGGGGGCTGCCCTGCGGTAATCAGCGGCAAGACCGAGCGGAGTAAAGGAGGCGCTGCCTGCGTCATTTTCTCGGAGAGGGTTAGCGGGGTTTCATTCCAGGCGAGAGGAATCTTCACTTGAGCCACCACATCGCCGTCATCAGGTTTTTCCGTCATGCAATGTAGGGTTAAACCTGTTTCCACTTCGCCCTTGGCTAAGACCCAGTTAATGGGAGCCCGTCCGCGGTAGCGAGGAAGGAGACTGCCGTGAAGATTGAAGGCGCCCAGCGTCGGTAGTGATAAAAATCGACCTTGAATCATCTCTCGAAAATAAAAACTAAACAGAAGATCAGGCTGAAGGTCCTGACAGCGTTGAAAATTGTCGTCTTGATTAAAATCAGGGATTTTGTAAACAGGAATCCCCTGAGCCCGAGCTAACACTTCGGGCGGCGTAAACCAATGATCGTCTGCCGTGGGCTCGTAAGTATAGAGCGCCTTGACGGTGATTCCAGCATCCAAAACACTTTGGAGGGCCACGGTCCCAATCGAGGAATAGGCGCAGACGAGGGCAGTGGGGCTCATCGATTGTCCATGGTGTCTAGTCAGCTAAACGGGGAATATTCTCGGCTAGGTTTTTAGCAAACCAGCCGTCCTCCGATCCAAAGGAGAAGGTCATCGGTTTCATGCGCGCCCCTTCGGCTTGAAGACCAATGCCGTCGGAATATCCCTGAACCGCAATTAATTTCTTCCAAGCCATTTTGAGCGATTTCGTCGTTCCGTCTCCCACCCAAAACAGATGCTTATTGGTGAAAATCAGAGTTCCCTCACCCACGTGCGTTTGTCGGGTTGTAACCACCGGGTGTCCCTTGAAAGATCCAATACGGTAATACACCCCTTTGGCGATTCGAAGACTGACCCCTTGGCTGCCTCCCTCAAAGGACTTATGTTCACGCATTTCATAGAAAGCGACCCCCGACCAGGCCCAAATAATTTGTTCTTCTTTTCCCAAAATCACAGGGGTTCCAAAATTGATCCCACTGCGTTCGGGTATGCGTCCGGACAGGATTTCGCGTATGACTATTCCTTGACCTTTTTTTATAAAAGCGTCCTTGCAGTCCTCCGGCGTGAGCTCTAGATACCCCCAAAGGTCATCGAGTTTGACTTCTTCGGCTTCGGTCAAACCGTCGGTCTCGAGGGCTTCATGAACCATGCTCGAGAATAGGTCCGTCTTATAAGACTGGAGATTGGCGATAAAGCCCTCGTCCGCAATCTTTTGAGCCTCTCCTAAAATGGGCCGTGGATCGTCTTTGTGTTTGAAAAACAAATCGCGCAATACGGCATCTGCATTCTTTTGCTTTTCCACGCATGCGGGATGTTCACTTCGAAAGAAGCCCGCTTTTTCTTGACAGAGCCGACAGAGACCCATGGTTATGCTCCGCTAATTACCCTGTTGAATCTCTTTAGCAATGACGAGTCGCTGAATCTGATTGGTCCCTTCGTAAATTTGGAGTAGTTTGGCATCGCGCATAAATTTCTCGACCAAGAACTCGCGACTGTATCCATTACCCCCCAAAATTTGAACGGCATCGGTGGCCACTTCCATGGCGGTATCCGTTGCAAAGGTTTTCGAAATAGCACTTTGTTTTGAATTCTTAATTTGATGATCCGTCATCCACGCCGCTTGATAGGTCAGAAGGCGGCTCGCCTCAATTTTTACCGCCATATCCGCCAGCATAAAGCTGACGCCTTGGTTCATAATGATGGGACTTCCAAATTGGATCCGAGTCTTGGCATAGTCGAGCGCAATTTCATAGGCCGCCCGGGCCACGCCAACGCCACCGGCGGCAACGGCTGCGCGGGTTTGGTCGAGCGTTTTCATCGCAATAATGAAGCCCATGCCTTCTTTGCCTAAAAGATTAGCAACGGGGACTTCGGCGTTTTCAAAATGCAGTTCGATTTGATTGGAGGCCCGTTGCCCCATTTTGTCTAAGGCCTTTCCAACGGTGAGGCCTGGGGTATTGCGGGGGACGATGATGGCACTTGAACCTCGAGCGCCCCGAGAGGGATCGGTGGAACAAAAGAGAGTGTAGAAATCGGCATAGCCGCCGTTGGTGCAGTAACACTTCGTTCCGTTGATGACGTAGACATCCCCTTTTTTCTCGGCGCGGCAGGTCATGCCTCCTGCATCGGATCCTGCATTGGGTTCCGAGAGCGAGAAGGCGGCGAACAAAGGCGCTTCCACTAATTTAGATAACCACGTTTTCTTTTGCTGATCCGATCCGGCAATCAGGATCGGCGTGATGGCTAAGCCGTTGGCCATGATGGAGGTGTAGAGACCGGCACAGCCCCACGCGAGTTCCTCACATACAATGGCTTCGTCGAGTTGGCTTTTACCTGGGCCTCCGTATGCTTTGGGGACGAGGGATTGGAGATAGCCGGCTTCCCATGCTTTTTGATAGACCGGGACGGCCCATTCTCCGGTGAGATCGTAGTGCCGTGAAACGGGACGCATCACCTCGACTGCAAAGGCATGAGCGCCCGCTTGCAATTGTTTTTGTTCATCCGAAAGCGAAAAACCGATCACACATCCTCCACGAATTCTATTGGCACCCTTGTAGTTTATACAGAAGGCCCACCGTTCTACTTGGAATAAGAAAGACTGTCCAAAAACTAGTAGAATAGAGGTTGAACGTGAAGGCGAATCTATGCGTATTGGATGCCCCAAAGAAATCAAAAATAATGAAAACCGTGTGGGGTTAACCCCGGCCGGCGCCAAAGCACTGGTGGCCTCCGGGCATAAGGTTTATTTCCAAAAAACAGCCGGCGAAGGCTCGGGATTTTTAGACTCCGAATATATCCAAGCCGGTGCCCATCTCCTTGCGACGGCGGATGAAGTCTTTGATCAAGCCGAGATGATCATCAAAGTGAAAGAACCTCAAGCCGGTGAAATTAAAAAATTAAAACAGGGTCAAGTCTTATTCACCTATCTGCATCTCGCGCCGGATTCGGAGCAAACTCAAGGGCTCCTAAAGTCCAAAGTCACGGCCATTGCCTATGAAACCATTACGGATCGAGACCATCGTTTACCCTTGTTGACGCCGATGTCCGAAGTGGCCGGACGAATGTCCGTCCAAGTCGGTGCTCAGTATCTTCAGAAAACCATGGGAGGCCGGGGCATGTTGCTCGGCGGTGTCCCGGGGGTGCCTCCTGCGCACGTGCTCGTTTTGGGGGGTGGCGTCGTGGGTATCAATGCCATTAAGATTGCGGTGGGCATGGGAGCGCGCGTGACGGTTCTCGATCGCAGCTTGCCTCAACTTCGATATCTTGATGATATTTTTGGCTCGTCCATTGAAACGCTTTGGAGTAGCCAAGCCCATATTGAAGAAACGTTGCCCTCGGCGGATTTAGTCATTGGCGCCGTGTTGGTGCCGGGTGCCTCGGCTCCCAAATTGATTACCCGGGCCATGTTGAAACTCATGAAAAAAGGTTCGGTCATCGTGGACGTAGCGGTGGATCAAGGCGGCTGTGTCGAAACCACCCATGCGACCACCCATGCGGACCCGGTGTATGTGGTGGAGGACGTCCTTCATTATTCCGTGGCCAATATGCCCGGTGCCGTCCCTCGAACCAGTACGATTGCTCTGACTAATGCGACGTTGCCTTATGCGCTGAAGTTGGCGAATGCCGGTTGGAAAAAAGCGCTCACCGATGACCCTGGGTTTCTTCTCGGATTGAATACGCACGAAGGACATCTGACGTGTGAACCCGTTGCCCAAGAACAAAAACTAACCTACACCCCGCCGACTTCGTTTCTTCGCGGTTCATGATGCGCCCCGCCAAACTCAATATTCTCATTACCGGCGCTTCCTCCGGTATGGGAGAAGCCTGCGCTCGGGCGTTGGCCCCCTTAGGTCACTCACTGGTCTTGGGGGCACGAAGCGCTGACAAGTTAAAAAAATTACAAAAAGAACTTTCCAAAAAAGCTTCCGGAAAAATCGTCGCCAAGACGGTGGATGTTCAAAGTACCGCGAGCGTGAAAGCCTTCACTGCTTTCGGGCTTAAATCCCTGGGGTCCTTGAATGTGGTTTTGGCTTGTGCGGGCCTGGCACGGGGCCTAGAGCCCATTGAAACCATCACCGATGATGAATTAGAAGAAATGGTCCGGACGAATGTCGAAGGTCTAGTCAAAACCCTTCGTGCAACGCTCCCTCACCTGAAGAAAAGCGGCTGGGGTTATGTCATGGCGATTGGTTCCACCGCCGGTCATGCCGTCTATGAAGGGGGCGGAACCTACTGTGCAACTAAGCACGGCGTCAACGCGCTGATGCAAACCCTTCGTCTAGAACTCTGTGGTCACAATATTCGCGTCACGAGTCTCGATCCGGGCATGGTGGAAACAAATTTTTCCGTGGTGCGATTGAAAGACAAATCCCGAGCCCAAAAAGTCTATCAAGGGATGACCCCTCTTACGGGTCAGGACATCGCCACGTGCGTGCAATGGTTACTAACCCTTCCTGAGCATGTCAATATTGACGAGATGATCATTAAGCCGCTCGATCAAGCGAGTCATACGGGCGCAAAAGTTCATCGCCGAAAATAATTACTGCGAGAGCGCAAGGCGCTGACGTCGGATATGATACGCCAGCGGAATTCCAAGGGTCATAAAGAAAGCGCCCACACTCCAACCCAATTGGTACGAATACGTTCCAATGAGGTAGCCCAAAAACCATGAACCAAGTCCAATGCCGGCGTCAAAAGCAAACATGAAGGTTCCGAATGCGGTCCCCCGACTCTCCTCGGGTACCGTATCTAAGAGCGCCGTGTTGAGGAGCGTGAAGACCATGGAATACCCGGCACCAAAAAGCAGACCCGCCATGACTAAACGCTCGAGACCTCCGTAAGGAAGGGATAGAACCACCAATCCGAGCGTCGCAAGCGTGGTCATGCGGGGCAGGTGAGTAATGGGTTGTGATCCAAGTCCGGTGATCCCGACCGCGATGCGCATGATCACCATTCCAAGTCCCATCGATGCTAATCCGGACGCCGGCCAACGGAGTTGAAGTCCAAGACCCTCCTGAGCGGAATAGCTGTTCATAGCGCCGTACGCAATCGCTTGAACAAAGAGTAAGGACGAGAGTTCAAGAATAAGGCGATTGGGTTTTTGGAGATGCGAAGTATGACGTTCGACCGAGGGGGGATCCTTTGGAATGAGGAGTCCTAATAACGAAAGCGAACCGAAACAAAGTACGAGACCCAGACACTCGATCGTCCATCCCCAGTGCTGATAAAGCGTGACGCCGACGGTTGGACCAAGGATAACGCCCATGGGTCCCGCGAGTCCGTAGAGGGCAAACCCTTGGGTCCGTCGCGATTCAGGAATGATGCTGCCGGCTTTCGCCGAAGCGGAGGTCAAAATCCCCGACCACACCACACCATGAAACGGTGCTAAACAATAAAAGTTCACCAAAGACGTGGTGAATCCATAAATGCCTGAGATCACCATGAAGACCAAGGAAGAAAGAATCATCATGCGTCGATGGCCGATGCGATCACCGATGGCACCGGTAAACAACGCGCCGACGGAAGAGCCGAGGGTAAAGACCGCGAGAAAGCGTCCGCTATCTGCCAGGGAGGAACCTAATTCCTGAAGACGAAGCGGCGCGGTAGGAAAAAGTTGAAACGCAGAAAAAAAAGTGAGCAGCGCAAAGCACCAAATAAGAATAAACGAAGGGGTCCAGATGGGTTCATTCGGCTCTGGATTCAAAACGGCTCCTTCGGGACTCGGCTAAGTCCCCTAGTTTAACCCTTCTACTGCTGAAGTTCATTTCTCCTCTAGTCGAACCGTGGGGTTACTCGATAACCTAGAAGATCTTTGCAAATCTTTTAGGAATCCCATGCAGGCTGATGATTTTAAAAAAATTAAAGACCGTGTTTTAAAGGGTGGATCTGAAAAAGACCACGCTAAAAACACCGCTCAAGGCAAACTCTTTGCCCGTGAGCGTATTGCCCGCCTCGTGGATGCAGGGTCTTTCATTGAAGACGGACTGCTCGCGAATGCCGTGACCCCTTCGCTTCCTGGTGATGGCGTGATCACGGGAACGGCTCTCGTCGCCGGCCGTGCGGTGGCCTTGATGGCCAACGATAGTACGGTCAAAGCGGGATCTTGGGGCGCTCGAACCGTTGAAAAAATCATTCGCATTCAAGAGGTTGCGCTTCGTCAACGAATTCCCATGTTGTATCTCGTCGACAGCGCAGGCGCTCGGATTACCGATCAAATTGATATGTTTCCCGGTCGTCGTCATGCCGGAACGATTTTTCATAATGAAGTCGCACTCTCCGGGCTAGTGCCTCAGATCTGTCTCTTGTTCGGACCGAGTGCTGCCGGCGGTGCGTACATTCCCGCTTTCTGCGACGTCGTCCTGATGGTCGAGGGAAATGCCTCGATGTATCTCGGCAGTCCGCGTATGGCCGAGTCGGTCATTGGAGAAAAGATCTCCCTGGAGGACCTGGGCGGCGCCAAGATGCATTGTTCGATCAGCGGATGTGGCGACTTTCTCTGCGCCAACGAAGAGGAAGCCATCGCGCTCTGTCAAAGGTATTTGAGCTATTTCCCCCAGCACTGCGAGGCCGAACTCCCGACGGTTGCCGCCCAAGGACCCCAAGCCCTCAAAGTTCCCATTGAGAAAATCGTTCCGGAAGATATTAATTCTCCTTTCCAGATGTACGACTTCATTAAAGGTCTCATCGATCAGGACTCATTTCTCGAAATCAAAAAACTCTTTGCGCCTGAATTGATTACCGGTCTGGCTCGTCTTAATGGATCGCCCGTAGGGATTGTCGCCAATCAACCGCGCGTCAAGGGTGGTGTGCTGTTTGTCGACTCTGCGGACAAAGCGACACGGTTTATTAATTTGTGCGATGCGTTTGGGATCCCTCTTATTTTCTTGTCGGACGTTCCCGGTTTCATGATTGGATCGGCGGTGGAAAAGCAGGGCATCATTCGTCATGGAGCTAAAATGATCAGCGCCATGTCAAGCTGCACCACCCCTCGGTTCTGTGTCATTGTTCGCAAGGCTTACGGGGCGGGTCTCTACGCCATGAGCGGTCCGGGTTTTGATCCGGACGCAACGCTAGCGCTGCCCACCGCTTCCATTGCTGTGATGGGTGCCGAGGCAGCCGTTAATGCCGTCTATTTTAATAAAATTCAAGAGAAGCCCGAAGCCGAGCGGGCTGATTACGTTGCGGCCCTTCAAGAAGAATACCGAGAAGACGTCGATCTTTTAAAGCTGGCTTCCGAACTTCATCTTGACGAAATTGTTGCGCCTGAAGACTTACGAGCCAACCTGATTGCAAGAGTGGGAAGGGCCCAGCGGCGAGCGCTCTCTCCGGCGAAGCGCAAGTCGGTAACACCGGTTTAGAATGCTGCTATTACTTGGGTAACCTCATGGCATCATAAAAAAAGGCCCTCCATGAAAAAAATCCTCCCCTTCGTGATCACCACTCTAGTTTTGGCATGTTCCCTCAATGCTCAGACGCCTTATGTTTACCGTGAGTCCCTTAAAGAAAAAGCGGATCAAGGCGATGCTTTTGCTCAATATGCTTTAGGGTTGCAGTATCTGACTACTCCGGGTGTTAAGGAGAGAGACCAATTAGCCGCTTCGTGGATTCGTCGTTCGGCGGAACAAGGATTTCTCGAAGCTCAAGTAGCCCTGGCCGATCTCTACCGCAAAGGCCAAGGCCTCCCTCAAGATCTTTTCCAAGCGTACGTGTGGTCTAGTATTGCAGCTTTACGAGGTGATGCATACGCGGCTCGGCTGAAAGTTTTATTGGCCGAAAAATTAGCGACGCCACAAATCAAACAAGCCGAAGACCTCGCTCAAGCGTGGAAACCCAAGCGTTAGTTTGCGACAATTAGCGAAAGCGTTGCGTTAATTGATTCCTTAGTTGCTTCGCTAAGGGATCTTTCATCACCAATAGCAGACCAAAATAAATGAGAGCACCTACGAGCACCAAGGGGAGTACTCCCGCTACAAGAGCGAGTCTCGGTTGCTCAAGGGAGAGATGAACAAAGGATTGATCTAAGGCTCGAACACAAAAGCCCATGACAAGTCCGGCTACCCCGTAACGTCCCCAGGATCGAAGGACGCGGCCATAGGGAAAACTCTGTGTGTGTCGAGGGAGACGAACCAGCAGCACCACGACACCGATGAGGCTTGAAAGGCCATTGGCCAGGGCCAACCCTTGGGTCCCCAAGGGTTGAATGAGCCAGAGGGAAAGAGCAATATTACTGACTAAGCTGATGGAGGCTGAGATCATGGCGCCTCGATAGTCTTTGAAGGCATAGAGGGCTTGAGTCCCAATGCGTTGGGTGGAAATAAATAAAATCCCGACACATTGAAAGACCAGAGTGGAGGCGGTCCATTGAACCGCGGAGAGCGAATACGCACCCGTATAAAAAATCATACTGATAATCGGACCCGCCAAGAGGGCAAGGCCAATACTTGCAGGGATGCACATGAGTGACGCACCGGACAAACTCGTAGCGATGGTGTCATTGACGCCGATCATATTTTTTTCTTCAGCCATACGAGCGAGGGCTGGCAGACTCACGGTGGCAATGGACATCGCAAAGAGACCTAAAATCATTTCACTCATCATGCCGCTGTTGAAGAGGACCACTTGAGCGCCTTCAGGAAGACGAGAAGCGAGGGCCGTCGAGACCAGTACATTAATCGGATAAATGCCGGCGGTAATGAGTCCCGGAGCCATGCGCTTGAGGGCCTTGAGGACCCAAGGATTTTTGAAATGTAGCCCCGGCCTAAAACGAAAACCTATTCGGAAGGCGGACGGCAAGAGTACGGCTAACTGAACGACCCCGCCCACTAAAACAGCTTGAGCACAGATCAGCGCTACCTGGGATTCCATGAGTTCACGCCCGGTGGCTTTGATCGTGATAATCATCCATCCTGCAAAAACCATAAAAGCAAGATTCCAGAAAATAGAAACCGAGGCAGCGAGAATAAATTTACCTTTGAAATTCAGAAGGCCCGCCATTCCGGCCGTGAGGCTCACCAAAACCAGATAGGGAAACATAATGCGCGCGAGGAGGGTGGTGAGGTCGTGCTGACTGGCGTCGCGTCCCATCGTGAGCCATCCCGTAAGGGGATTCATGAAAAGCATGACGCCCATGACGACGAAGGTGAGGAGGAGTGTAAGCGTCCCGAGAAAAAAGATGCCGGTACGCACCGCCGCCTCATGACCTTCGGCCGCTTCGGTTTCGGTCAACGTCGGAACAAACGCGGCCGACATGGTGCCTTCCGCCGTGAAGCGACGAAAGAGATTCGGAAGACGAAAGGCCACGGCAAAAGCATCCGCCGCCGGACCCGCCCCGAGGAAGTGGGCTAAAAACATACTCTGCAACAAACCCGTGAAGCGCGACAGCAGGGTCATGAGACCGACCCCCGAAGCCGAACCTAAAATTTTTTGTGGGGTCATGAGGGGTAGGTTCCCTAAAGAAGTGGAGCCCGCAGCCGGGATTGAACCAGCGACATCGAGTTTACAAAACTCGCGCTCTACCAACTGAGCTATGCGGGCCTAGAGAGGGCTCTTTATTTATTTTGACGTCCCCGCTGCAAATCATCAAGAAAACCTTCCAAGCTGACACTAAGTAGGGTTTTCCACCGAGGGAGGCGTTGGGGGCTCGGAATCTGTTTTCGATTTTGATCGACGACGGACCACAGTGTCGTTCGGCCGAAAATGCTTGCGAGCCGAATCCAAAATGCCGTTGAGAAATTGAGTGCTATCCGGGTCGCTGAATTCTTTGGCGATCTCGAGGGACTCATTGATGATGATGGGATAGGGAATATCGGGGCAGTGCATGAGTTCATAGAGCCCTAAGCGTAATAAATTACGGTCGACGACGACCATGCGGGCAATTTTCCAATGCTCCGCAAAATTCTGGATCATCTGGTCGATGATTTCATGATGCTGATGAACGCCGAGGACCAGGGTCTTGGCGTTCGCAAAGGCTTCTTGATTGAGATCCTGAATCGTTTTGAATCCTTGAAAAACTTCTTCAGGCAGATATTCGTTGACGTCCATGGCGTAGAGCATTTGGAGGGCATACTCGCGCCCGCGTCGTCTAATGCCCATACATACGTCCGTCCCGTTTGACTTGAATCATTTCAAGGAGCGCGGACATGGCTTCCCATCCTTTATTGTTTTCATTTTTCTGAGCCCGGGCTTCAGCTTGCTCGAGCGTATGGACGGTGAGGATGCCACAGGTGAGGGGTAGGGGTCCTTCGAGAGCCAAGGTCTGAACGGCCTGCATGACGGAATGCGTTAAGACGTCAAAATGGGGCGTGTCGCCTTGGACAATACACCCCAACAAGAGAAGGCCTGCATGGCGTTCTTCTTTCATGATCCATTGGGCGGCCTGAGGGATTTCAAAGGAGCCTGGGACGCGAAAGACGTCTAGTTGACTCGCCTGACCGCCGGTACGAATGAGGTAGTCTTGAGCTCCCTGAATCAGTCCATCCACAATAGGGCTGTGCCAACGACCTGCGATGAGGGCATAGCGGTCCTGAGGAAGACTTTGACCTTTGAACTCTAAGAATGTTTTCATTCAACCCCCCGCAAGGTGTCTGAAGGTTCATTCTATCACACGCTAGAGTTTGCTTCGCACTCCTCGCATAATAGAGAGATCGGATTTCGACTCTTGGAGGATCCCCTTGGCTCAAATTGAATCCACGGTTGCCTTTGTCTCGCATGCTTATACGCAGATGACCCAACGGTTGACGGTGGTCCGTGCGCGCTTAGGAAAACCGCTGACGCTCGCCGAAAAAATTGTTTATAGTCATGTCGATGATCCCGGTAGTCAAGCGCTTGAGCGCGGCAAATCCTATCTGATGTTGCGTCCCGATCGCGTGGCCATGCAAGATGCCACGGCGCAGATGGCCCTCCTTCAATTCATGTCATCCGGTCTTTCTGAAGCCGCCGTGCCGAGTACCGTGCACTGTGATCATTTGATTCAAGCCGAGGTCGGTCGCGAAGCCGATTTACTCAAAGCCCAAACGGACAATAAAGAAGTTTATGATTTTCTCGAATCTGTTTGTCAAAAATATCAACTCGGTTTCTGGCGACCGGGTAGTGGCATCATCCACCAAGTCGTTCTTGAGAACTACGCATTTCCCGGGGGTCTCATGATCGGCACTGATTCCCACACCCCGAACGCGGGGGGACTAGGCATGGTCGCCATTGGCGTGGGCGGAGCCGACGCGGTCGATGTGATGGCCGGCATGCCCTGGGAACTAAAAGCCCCCAAAGTGATTGGGGTGAAATTAACCGGACAACTCAAGGGATGGACCTCGCCTAAAGATGTGATTTTGAAACTCGCCGGCATTCTCACCGTCAAAGGGGGAACCGGCGCCATCGTGGAGTATTTCGGTCCCGGCGTGGCGAGTATTTCCTGCACGGGTATGGGAACGATTTGTAACATGGGAGCTGAAATTGGAGCGACTACGTCACTCTTTCCTTTCAATCACCGTATGGGCGACTATTTGAAAGCCACCGGACGCGCCGATTTAGCCGCGCTCGCCGAACAACATCAATCCCTCTTATCCGCCGATGAAGGATGTACCTACGATCAAGTGATCGACATTGATCTCGATACGCTCGAACCTCATATTAATGGACCCTTCACGCCGGACTTAGCTTGGCCGCTTTCGAAATTTGCTCAAGCCGTTCGCGAGAAGGGCTATCCCGAAGAACTCAAAGTCGGACTCATCGGTTCCTGCACCAATTCAAGTTACGAAGATATGGCCCGCTCCGCGCATGTGGCGCAACAAGCCCTCGATCACGGATTGCAAACGAAAGCGGAATTTACGGTCACGCCCGGAAGTGAACAGATTCGAGCCACCATTGCTCGCGATGGTCAGTTAGCAACCTTCGAGAAAGTCGGCGGCGTCGTTTTAGCCAATGCTTGCGGCCCCTGTATTGGCCAATGGAAACGCCATAAAGTCACAAAAGGCGAAAAGAATTCGATCATTACTTCTTTCAATCGCAACTTTGCGGCGCGTAACGACGGCAATGCGGAGACCCATGCGTTTGTGGCCTCTCCTGAAATCGTCACTGCGCTCTCAATCGCCGGACGACTTACTTTTAATCCCGAGACAGATTCCCTCACGGGTGCCGACGGTCAATCCTTTAAATTAAAATCACCTTATGGCGACGAACTTCCTCAGAAAGGTTTTGATGCGGGTCAAGTGACCTACCAAGCACCTTCGGCATCAGGAACTTCGACGCAAGTGAAGGTGAGTCCGACGAGCGAACGTCTTCAGTTGCTCCACCCTTTCCCCAAATGGTCAGGAAAAGATTTTGATCGTCTCCCCATGCTCTTGAAAGCGAAAGGGAAATGCACGACGGATCATATTTCTATGGCGGGACCTTGGCTCAAATTCCGAGGCCACCTCGATAACATCTCCAATAATCTCTTTATTGGGGCCATTAACTTTTTCAACGGGAAAGCCAATGCCGTGAAAGACCAACTCTCCGGCGAATACCTCGAAGTCCCTGCGGCGGCCCGTCATTACAAGCAAGAAGGCCTCGGCTGGGTGGTTTTCGGAGATGAAAACTACGGCGAAGGAAGTTCTCGTGAGCACGCGGCCATGGAACCTCGCCATCTCGGCGGTCTCGCCATCATCGTCAAGAGTTTTGCTCGTATTCATGAAACCAATTTAAAAAAACAAGGGCTGCTTCCGCTGACGTTTGTTCACGCATCGGATTACGACAAGGTACAAGAAGATGATCGCGTCTCTATTTCGGGGATCGCGACGCTCGCACCGGGTGTTCCCTTGACGCTCACGCTGCATCATGCCGATGGATCTTTAGATACGTTCCCCGTCGCTCATACCTATAATCTTGGACAAATCGAATGGTTCAAGGCGGGAAGTGCTTTGAATCTCATGGGCCAAAAGGCATAAAAAAAGGACCTCCGAAGAGGTCCTTTTTTTTACCGCGTCAGCAATTATACTTTGTTGACGTTGGTGGCTTGGGGGCCTTTTTGGCCTTGGCCAACTTCAAAGCTCACTCGTTGGTTTTCATCGAGGGTTTTGAAGCCCGTGCCTTGAATGGCAGTGTGATGAACGAAGAGATCGGCTCCGCCTTCATCGGGGGTAATGAAACCAAAACCCTTGTCGGCGTTGAACCACTTGACAGTTCCTTGCGGCATAAATTATTCCTTTGTACTACCTGGTGATAAGAACGCACAACTTCCACCCAGGCTAGGAATCTATGCATATAAGCTAGTCATCAACTGAGATGGTAGCCATTTCTAGTATAGGGTCGGAGCCTTTAAATCAAGGCATTCGATTGTTCTCGGATTATCTAAATGCACTTATATATGATCTTAGTGATAACCCTCTCCACCATAAAATCGACATCTTCTAGGTTCTTTTGCGAGTCATTAACGCCCCCAGTGTCCTCATGTCGTCCGACTCCTAGGACTGCCCAGCGCGCCGACGTCCATAATCTTAGGCGGATAAACCCTCCCTTCCATTTGCTAAAGTATTAGATAACCACCACTTAACCATCCACTCTTTTGATTTAGGATCGGCATGACCTCGTCGCGCTTTTCTCAGTCCTCGATCGGGCAAAAGATCATCATGGCCGTGACGGGCATTTTATTAGTGCTCTTTGTTTTAATTCATATGTTGGGCAATCTTCAGCTTTATGCCAATGACGGGGGGCAAGCCCTTAATGCGTATGCCCAGATGCTTCATGATCTCGCCGGCGGTTACGGAATTTGGATCGCTCGAGGAGGGCTCTTGCTTCTCGTAGCCCTTCATATTTGGTCGGCTTTACAACTGACCTTAATGAATCGAAGAGCTCGACCCATTGATTATGAACAACATGCGTATAAAGAATCTACCTGGGCGGGAAGAGGGATGCGCATCAGCGGCATCATCGTAGCCGTCTTTATCGTCTTCCATTTGCTTCACCTGACGGCTGGAAAAATCATCCTTCCCGCACTCAATATTCCGCTGCTTGCGGATGGCGGTATGAATGTATTTGCCAATGTCGTCCAGAGTTTCCAAATCAAGTGGGTGGCGGGGTTTTATATCGCCTCCATGCTCGCCTTAGCCCCTCATTTAGCCCACGGTATTTGGAGTTTGCTTCAAACCTTAGGCCTTTCACATCCCAATTTCAATGCCACACGTAAGCTCATTGCCGGGTTACTGACGGCCCTCATCATTTTGGCGAATATTTCCTTCCCGATTGCCGTTCAATTAGGTCGCGTGACCCTCCCTTCCTCCCTCGTGAGTTCCCGATGAAGCTTGATCCTAGAATTCCTACCGGCCCCTTGACGGAAAAATGGAGCCATTATCGCGAGCATGTAAAACTTGTTTCCCCAGGGAATAAGCGTAAGTATAAAGTTCTGGTGGTGGGTTCTGGTTTGGCCGGAGCATCCGCTGCGGCAAGTTTAGGTGAACTCGGTTACCAGGTGGAATGTTTTTGTTATCAGGATTCTCCTCGTCGCGCGCACTCCATTGCCGCTCAAGGAGGCATCAACGCCGCGAAAAATTATCACAATGATGGCGACAGTGTTTTCCGACTCTTTTACGACACCATCAAGGGCGGTGATTTCCGGGCTCGTGAAGCCAATGTGTACCGATTAGCACAAACCTCGGTTCATATCATTGATCAATGCGTCGCTCAGGGCGTTCCCTTTGCCCGTGAATACGGCGGCTTGCTCGATAATCGTTCTTTCGGCGGCGCCCAAGTGAGCCGTACGTTCTATGCGCGAGGTCAGACCGGCCAGCAACTGCTGATCGGCGCTTATCAAGCCCTCGAACGTCAGATTGGTCTAGGGACCGTTAAGATGTTCGCTCGCCATGAAATGCTCGAACTCATTGTGGTGGACGGCGTTGCCAAAGGCATCGTGGTTCGTGACATGGTCAGCGGAAAAATTGAAAGCCACATGGCGGACGCCGTGTGTCTTGCTTCTGGCGGCTACGGCAATGTGTTTTATTTATCAACGAATGCCAAAGGCTGTAACACCACCGCGAATTGGCGTGCGTATAAAAAAGGGGCAGCCTTTGCCAATCCTTGCTACACCCAAATTCATCCCACCTGTATTCCGGTCAGCGGCGACCACCAATCCAAATTAACCCTCATGTCCGAATCCCTTCGTAACGATGGACGGGTCTGGGTACCCAAACGTAAAGAAGATTGCGGTAAACATCCTTCCGAGATTCCCGAAGTGGATCGGGATTATTACCTCGAACGCAAATACCCGAGTTACGGCAATCTTGCGCCTCGTGATATCTCCTCGAGGTCGGCCAAAGAAGTCTGTGACGAAGGTCGCGGCGTCGGTCCTACCGGTTTAGGGGTCTACCTCGACTTCGCGGACTCTATTCGTCGCTTAGGTAAGCCTAAGATTCAAGAAAAGTACGGCAATCTTTTTGAGATGTATGAGCGCATCACGGATGAAAATCCCTACGAAGTTCCCATGCGTATTTATCCGGCGGTGCATTACACCATGGGCGGTCTCTGGGTGGACTATGAACTCATGAGCACGATCCCAGGCCTCTTTGTGCTGGGGGAAGCCAACTTTAGTGACCACGGCGCTAATCGTCTAGGCGCTTCGGCTCTCATGCAAGGTCTCGCCGATGGTTATTTTGTCTTGCCGTACACCCTAGGAAATTATTTAGCCAACGTCAAACCCACCGATCGTCCCTCTGCGGATCATGCCGAGGTCAAAAAAGCTGAACAAGCGGTTCAAAGTCGCATTGAAAAATTATTATCCATTAAAGGCAAAACAACGCCGGCTCATTTTCATCGCGAACTCGGAAAAATTATCTGGGATTATTGCGGTATGGCACGCAATGAAGCCGGGCTTAAAAAAGCCATTAGCCTCGTGCAGGATCTCAAGAAGCGATTTTGGTCCGATGTCTCTGTCCCCGGTACCGGAGCTTCGCTCAATCAGGCCCTTGAGCACGCGGGTCGGGTGGCGGACTTCATTGAACTGGGAGAACTCATGTGTCGCGATGCGCTGCAACGAAGCGAATCCTGCGGAGGTCACTTCCGTGAGGAATGGCAGACCTCCGACGGCGAAGCCAAACGCGATGATGATCGTTTCTGTCATGTCGCGGCCTGGGAATATCAAGGCGAATCCCAAGATCCGCTTCGCCACGAAGAACCTCTTCATTTTGAAAACGTCGAACTCGCGACGCGTAGTTATAAATAAGGAAACTTCCGATGAAACTCAAACTTAAAGTCTGGCGCCAACCCGATGCCCACACCCCGGGCCGTATGGTGGACTACACGGCAGAAGCTCAGCCGGACATGTCGTTTCTCGAAATGCTGGATGTCGTCAATGAAGGACTGATCCAGAAGGGACAAGAACCCATTGCCTTTGATCATGATTGTCGGGAAGGAATTTGTGGCTCGTGCTCGATGGTCATTAACGGACGTCCGCATGGACCCCGTGATCGTACGACGACCTGCCAACTCCACATGCGAAGTTTTAACGATGGCGATACGGTGGTCATCGAACCGTGGCGCTCGTCGGCGTTCCCCATTCAAAAAGATCTGGTCTGTGACCGCAGTTCCTTTGACCGTATTATTGCCTCGGGTGGCTTTATTTCTGCACCTACCGGCAGTGCCCCTGATGCCAATGCCTTACCCATTCGAAAATCCGATGCCGATCGTGCTTTTGATGCGGCGGCTTGTATTGGATGCGGCGCCTGTGTGGCGGCTTGCCCGAATGCCTCGGCTATGCTTTTTGTCTCCGCGAAGATTTCTCATTTAGGTAAACTTCCCCAAGGTCAACCGGAACGTTATTCACGCGCACTCAGCATGGTCGAACAAATGGATGCCGAAGGTTTTGGTTCCTGTACGAATCACGGAGAGTGCGAGGCCGCGTGCCCCAAGGGGATCAGCGTGGAGAACATTGCTCAAATGAATCGCGATTTCCTAAAAGCATCGGTGTCGCAGCGACCTGAAGTGGCTTCCGGCGGCGCTGGTTAAATCGTTTTCCTTTGATGTTTTTCAGCTCTCCACGTGAGCAGTAAAACTGGTAATCCTAGGATCGCCGTGAAGATAAAGAAGGGTGCGTACCCCCAATGGGATACATACACGCCGGAGAATCCGGCTAGAAACCGTGGAACTAGTTGCATCAACGACGCTAAGATCGCATATTGCGTGGCGGTATGCTTGGCATGGGTCAAGGAAGAGAGATAGGCAATGAACGCGGCACTCGCAATGCCCGAAGAAAGATTATCTACGGAGACGACGAGCATGAGGGCCGTCAGATTATGACCCCAATGACTTAAACCGGCGTAGAAGAGGTTGCTTCCCGCCGCCAGAATTGCGCCCACGGTCAGCATGCGGGGAATGCCGAAGCGAAGCGAGAGGACACCGCCTAAATACGTGCCCCCAATGGTCATGATCACCCCATAAATCTTACTCACGGTGGCGACTTCTTGTTTAGTAAAGCCTAATGATTGATAAAAGTTATAAGCCATGGCGCCCATGACGACATCGCTAATGCGATAAATCGAGATCAAAGCCAAAATCCAGATCGCTTGTTGTTGATAGCGGCGAAGAAAATCGGCAAAAGGATTCACTAGGGCTTCTTTGAGCCAATCCCAAAACCGGCCAACGCGAATCCGTTCTTGCGCGAGGGGTTCAGGAGAGCAGAGCACCGTCACGATTCCCACCAACATGGAGATCGCCATTACGACATATCCAAAACGCCACGCGGCGTGATCATATCCTTCCACCTGCTGCTGCCAGGCGGTTATCCAAAGTAAACCTGCACCCGACCAAATCATGGCCAGGCGGTAACCCGCTTGATAGGAGGCCGCCAGGATACCTTGCTCATTGGACGGAGCCGATTCAATTCGGTAGGCATCCAAAGCAATATCTTGCGTCGCGGCGGCAAAGGCGACCACCAAGGTGCAACTGATGACGGCCATGAGTTGGGTGACGGGATGAAACCAACCGATGCCAAAGAGTCCTGCTGCGATCAGCACTTGCGTCGCGAGCAACCAGCTTCGTCGCTGACCTAGGAGTCGACTCAAGAACGGAAGGGGTAATTGATCGACGAGCGGCGACCACATCCACTTGACCGCATAGGCCAAGGAGACCCAAGATAAAAAACCAATCGTGGAGACATTGACCCCCGCTTCACTCAAGCGGAAGAAAAGAGATCCCGCCACTAAGAGATAAGGAAGTCCCGCCGCAAAGCCCAGTAATAAAATACGAAGGCTCGTCCCTTTGAAATATAAAGACCACGTGGGAGAGGGGGCAGGCGACATGCTTTATATTATCGACTGAGTATTAGCGAGCCTCGGGACCTTTTGTCAGAAAGTCAGGATCCGGGGTCAATCCTAATTGGGCCATGATGGAGATAAAACCCGGATGAAGTTCCGCCCAAAAGGTTAAAGGGCGTTGATCCTTGGGATGCACAATGCCGAGAGACCACGCATGGAGCATGGGGTGGGGAATCAGCGTTTGATCGCGTTGATCATTTTTCCATTCGGAGGGTCCTGCATAAAGCGGGTCGCCCAAGAGAGGCATGTTGGCATGAGCCAGATGGGCACGAATTTGATGGGTGCGGCCCGTCAAGAGTTCGCAAAGCATGAGGCCCACGCCGTTGGAACTCTTAATAAGGGTGAAGCGTGTTTGTGAAGGGCGACCACCGGCTTGCACCGTCATGCGCAGACGGTAACGACGATCTCTAGCAATGGGCTGATCGACGAGCCATTGCTGAACATGGGGCATCCGTTTATTCAAACGCACGAGGGCTAGATAGAATTTTTTCACAGTTCGCTGTTTAAATTGTTGCTGCAGAGAGAGTTGAGCTTCCCGAGTTTTGGTCAGACACAAACAACCTGAGGTGAAACGATCGAGGCGATGGACGAGACCCAGTAAAGGTTGCTCCATGTCCTCATCATCGATGTCCTCAGCCGAAGAGGCAGCGGGCATCGGACACGCTTGCGCATGAATGTGGCCTAAGAAGGCATTCAAAATGGTGCCATCAGGGTGACCGGGTCCCGGGTGAACCACGCGGTCGGGTTCTTTATTGATCACGAGAATGGAATCGTCCTCGTAAAGGATCGTCAGGGGAAGATCCTGAGGCTCCACGTGTCCTAAATCCTGAGGCGCGTGAGGCTCAAAGCCCTCGAGATGATCTCCCATGACGAGCGAAGTTGAAGTTTTAGTCATGACCTCACCGTTGAGGCGAATCACCCCTTCTTTAATGGTGGCTTCCCACTGAGTCCGGGAGAAATCTGAAAAAGTATTGGCTAAAAACCGATCACAACGAGGGTGATCCGCTTCAAGAACAATCGAGAACGTGGGGCGTGTCATGAAGGATTTTTTCGTAGACGGTTTCGGCCGTAGAGCCAAACGCTGAGACCAAAAAGAATAAACAGAAGAGCGGTCAGGCGACCAGTGGACAGTCCCTCGACGTTCCACCAAGTGCCACGAGCTAGATCTCCGCGCCACGTTTCAATCACAAATCGTCCGACGCCCTCGAGAATAAAATAAGCAGCAAAAAGTTGTCCTTTAAATTGGCGACGCGGCCACGCCCAGAGAAGAATACCTAAAATCAAAAAATTACTAAGGCTGGCGTAGAGTTGTGTGGGATGGAGCGCGATATCCAAAGGCGTCCCTGCATACAGGGCCGCAAGGGGATTCGTAAAGATGATGGCAAAAGGGGAGTCGGAGGGGGTACCAAAACAGCATCCCGCCATCAGGCAACCCCATCGACCAATCCCTTGTCCCAAAGAAAGCCCCCCCACGAGGGCGTCTCCGATCGAAGCGACTTGATCGAAGTTCATTGTCCGTACTTTCCAGATCAATACCCCGACGCCCGCAATGACGGCTCCATGAACGACGCCGCCCGCACGAAGGGTACTGAGTGAAAAGGCTTCTTCAAAGGTGATAGCTCCGGCTTCGCCTAGGGGCGTGAGAAGCCCTACGACGACAAGGAGAATTTTGGCTCCCAAGACACCGGAAATCAGAAGTGCAAAGGTGAGATCGGAAATAAAATCAGGAGGATGTCCATCGCGAACCCCTAAGTGGCGGGCCAAGAGCGAACCGGCCCAAAATCCCACAATCAGAATCAATCCATAGGTACCGATGGGAAGCGGGCCAAGATCAAAAAGAATGGGATGCATTACATTCCTTGCTTAACAAAGGGATTGAGGCGAACAGGAGGGGGATCGAGACTCGCTATGTCAAAACTTAACACCTCTCCGTAGGGTTTCAGAAGGGGGATCAACGTTTGAACGACGAGAGGATTAAATGCTCGATTAAAGTCCTGAGCTAAAGCCATTTTAGGAGTGCCTTTGAGAATAAAGACCCGAACTCCGGATGTTTCTTCCTCTAAAAGATAAGCGTCACTCAGTAGAGGGGCGACCACTTGCATTACTTGCTGGCGAACCGCATCAGGAAGGGGAACATGGCTGACTTGAGCGACTTGAGTGGCATAAGGATTTCGGACGCTGTAGAGTCCGTAGACCGTGAGCATGAAAAAAGCCACGAGGATGCTGTAAAAGAAACGTCGCCAACCTCGATCAAAGGCTTGATCTTGGGGCTGAGGAGGATGTTCGAGAGGGGAGAAAGTCATAGGATAATAAAAGAGACGATACCGAAGGAGAGGAAGAGATGATGCAGGGCCTGTCAGCCCAAGAACTCGCGAGCCGACTTCACGGCACGTTAGTGAATTGTCCCCCAGAACGTCGCTTAACTAAAGTTCAACCTTTAGAAGAGGCGGATGGCGAAGGTCTATCTTTTTTAGCCAATGCCCAATATCTCTCCGACGCCCAGGCGTCTCAGGCTGGATTAATTTTGTGTCGCCCCGAGGATCACTTGGGTGCTCAAGCTCAACTCCAAGTCCCTCATCCCTATCTTGCATTCGCCCATTGCATTGAATGGCTCCACCCGGAAGCAGAATCTGATTGGCGGGGCGCCTCAGGCACTACGCCTTCCATTGACGCCACGGCTCAGATTGCGCCCGGTGTCCAAGTTGGCCCGCAGGTCTCCGTCGGCAAGCGCGCGCGTATTGGCGCTCGCTGCGTTTTATATCCAGGCGTTCACGTGGGCGATGATTGCGTCCTCGGCGAAGATTGTATTTTGTATCCCGGTGTGATTCTTTATCGAAAATCGATTCTCGGTGATCGGGTCCGTATTCACGCGAACAGTGTGGTCGGAAGTGACGGCTACGGTTATGTGCTTCACGAAGGTCGTCATCACAAAATTCCCCAGGTGGGTTGGGTTGAAATTGCCTCCGAGGTCGAAATTGGATCCTGCGTCACCATTGATCGAGGTGTCTTGGGTGCAACGCGAATCGGTCGTGGGACCAAAATTGATAATCAAGTTCAAATTGCCCACAACGTTCAAGTAGGCGAGCACTGTCTCCTTGTGAGTCAAACCGGTATTAGTGGCAGTACGACTTTGGGCAACTTCGTCACCCTCGCTGGAAAAGTAGGCGTGGTGGGTCATATTCATATCGGGGATCGTTCGATGGTGGGAGGCAATAGTGTCGTCACCAAAGATTTACCCGCCGACTCTTTTGTGACCGGTTATCCCGCACGACCTCATGCCGAGTGGTTAGCGGCGCAAGCATCCTTGAATCAGCTCGCTAAGAAACATAAAAAATAATCTTATTGTGAGTTCGTTAGGATTCTAGAACGACAAAGGCGTAGGCCATATGATCGTCGTGGGTCACCGACGCGTGCAAGTGCGTGACCTTCCGGTTTGCTAATTGATCTTTCAGGGCGCCCTCCGACCATAAGCGACCGTTGAGGTACCGTAACTCTTTCCAATGCCATCCATCCATTCCCACGCCCAAGGATTTTCCAAAGGCTTCGCGGAGGGCCCATCGGCCCGCGAGTCGTTCGGCGAGGCGATCGGGGTGCGACTGGAGTAAATAGAGCGCTTCTTCAGGTGCTAAGATTCGGCGACAACATTTTTCAGCGCCAAAGCGATCGATCATGCGTTGCCAGCGTCGTGCGGGGCAGACATCCATCCCAATACCGTGGATCACGAGAGATCCTTGATGAAAAATCGATCACAATGGGAATGTCCGGTGCCACCCATGGATTTTGGGATCGATACAAACCCATGCGATGTGTACAAGGCTTGAGCAGTCTGCATGTCTGAGAGCGTTTCGATATAGCATCGCTTGAAACCTGCCGCGGGAGCTTCCCTAAGGCAGAGTTGTAGAATCGCTTTACCAAAACCTTGACCCCGAACCTTAGGATCAAAATACATTTTTTGAAGTTCGCAGGTATCGCTTGGTCCCTCGTCGAGGGGCGCGAAGCCTCCGCCTCCCCATACTTCACCCGCGGCATCCTCGATCACCCAAAATTTTCGTTGAGCCGTGTTGTAGAACGCCGACAGCGAATCGAGTTGAGCGTCCGCCATAGAAGTAAATTGCTGTCGGTCAGGCGGGACAAATTCGGCGATGGTCGTTCGAATCACCCGGGCTAGCGCCGCATCGTGACGAGGATCCAGGGGTCGAATCTGATAGGTAGACATGTTTTAAGAGAAACGTGGAGGTCGTTTTTCCAAAAAGGCCCGAATACCTTCTTGGGCGTCCGGACTTTTCATAAGGCGTTTCATTTCCTGACCTTCGGCTTCGAGTAAGGATTTAAAGGAAGTGGCGTCGAGTCCTAAATTACGTTGAGCCGATTGCTTGATGCTGGCTAAAAGATGTCGCGGTGCGCCAGCAAGGCGTGCCATTTTCTTAGCGACCACCATTTCGAATTGATCGGCAGCGATCACTTCGTTGACTAATCCTAAAGTCAGGGCTTGTCCCGCCGTGAGCGTGTCCCCCGTCCACATAAGTTCCATGGCTTTAGAGGGAGAGACCATACGGGAGAGTAAAACACTGCCACCCCAATCAGGGTGGAGGCCAATCTTAGCAAAGGCCATGGAAAAATTAGCTTGATCTGAAGCCCAGCGAAGGTCTGCGGCCAGTGCGAGACTCATGCCGGCGCCGGCAGCGGGCCCATGAACGAGGGCGATGACGGGTTTAGGAAGCGTAAAGAATCCATACGCAACCTCGGTACCCAATTGAAGAAGTTGATCCATCTCATCAATTCGTTTGTCTTGAATACACTGAGCCATCCAACCGATATCTCCGCCTGCACAGAAGGCCCGACCTTCTCCGCGAACAATGAGTGCCTTGACGTCAGGATCGGAGGCTTGACGAAGGGCCTCATGAAAGCCTTCGATCATTTCTGGGACCAGCGCGTTGAGTCGATCGGGACGATTCAGGGTCAAAATACCTAATTGATTCTGGATTTTAAATTCAAGAGGTGCGGACATCTTTTATTTCCTTTTTTGACGAATAGCGTCTAGGAATCCCTTGAATAAATTACGAGCGGCTTCACCCGTGAGACCCTCTTCGCGAGTTAGATTTTCTGGATGCCATTGAACGCCCACAATAAAACGACTGGGATCCGAAGACTCAAGGCCTTCGATCATAGGCCGACCTCCTACGAGATCCTCTTGGTCGACGGCGCTGATAATGAGCCCCTTGCCGACTTCTTTCACAGCTTGATGGTGACGGCTGTTGACAGCCATGCGGGGAACTTTGATTTGAAGTAAGTGGGCGAGTTGAGAATTGGCCTTCACGGACACGCTGTGGGGAAGCACTTGTTTTTCATCGGAGTATTTACCCTCATACGTGCGAGCAAGGGGAACGCCCTCATCGGGAAGATGCTGATACATACTGCCGCCAAGAGCCACATTGATGATTTGCTGTCCTCGGCAGAGTCCTAAGATAGGTAGGTTTTTTTCTTGAGCGTGGTTGATGACCTTAATTTCTAAATCTGTTCGAGCATCATCGGGTTCTGCTTTTTCATGGAGCGGTTCTTGAACGTCCCAATACTTAGGATGAATATCGGCTCCTCCGGTGAGCAAAATACCTTCAACGTCATCAAGGTTCGGTAGAGGATCTTGAGCGGTGATGAGCAGTATTTTCCCCTTCCAGCCAGCCTCTTCTAAAGCCTTTTGGGAAGTCTGTCGGGCCGTAGATGGATCACTACAAATTACCAGAATGCTGGAGTCCATTCGACGCCCCTTTGCTTGTCCTAAGTTTATCGAAGTTAAGGCTTTAGGCTGAAGGGGGAGCGTCGTAAATCCCAAACATACACTTGTCGAGATTCGCACTAGAAACCCAAGAGATAGAAGGCGCATGAGGGGAATCCTTAGAAGTCAGTCTTTATTAATTCCTAACTTATGAAACAATACTTTACACCCTTAACCCTATCTTGGGACAGGGCCATTAAATCAGCGAAGAGCTTCGCTGGAAACAGGAGCCAAAATGTCGGCATCGATGAACAAAGTGATCCTCATTGGGAATCTAGGTAAGGATCCCGAAATGAAAATGACCGCGACAGGAACGCCTGTCTGTCGTTTTAGTTTAGCCACGACCGAAAATTGGAAGAATCAGGCTGGCGAAAAACAAAGTAAAACCGAATGGCACACGATTGTGGTGTGGGGTAAGCAAGCTGAAATTGCCGAGAAATACTTACGCAAAGGCAAGCAAGTGATGATCGAAGGTCGTATTCAATATCGCGACTATACCGATGCTCAAGGGGTCAAAAAGACGATTTGCGATATTCGTTGCGACAATTTTGTAATGTTGGGTCGCATGGATGATGGAGCCCCCCGTACGGAAGCCATGAAGGGCGGGTCTGACTACGAAGAGACCTCCTCGCCTGTGCCTCCTTCCGCCAGTGCGTATCCCAACGAAGATATCCCCTTTTAATCGATAAATTTCAAATCCTCAGGAGTACTTAAAATGCAACGCTCACACATATTGTTATGCATGACTTCGGCCCTCGTCGCTCAAGCGATTCCGCAAGCTTCGACCCCAGCCCCCACGCTATCGCTTGCAAAGCGGATTGATGCAGAAACGGTGCGTCTCGATAACTTGAAACTGACGAACCCTGCACAGGCCCTTACCGAAGCCTTGGCTTTGATCCCGGATCCGCTCCCCACCTTCGATAAATCTAACATTCAGGCCACTCGACAATCCCTCATGGATCAATTAGCCATCGTTCAAGTGAAATTCATGGCTGGCACGTATGCCCGTGAATGTGGAAAATGGGAACAGGCAAGCAGTCTCTTCAAAGAAGCTGCTGAATTAGCAACGGCTGCGAAAGCGCCGACCAAAGAGGGCGTGGCACCTTCTCGAAAGCAATGGGAGGATGCCGTCGCCGAAGCCAAAATTAAAATCGCCGAAGTGGAGCCCAAATTAGTCGCCTTCGACAACAACCCAAAGTTTAAAGAACTCGGGGCGAAAGCGGAACGCACTATGGATGAGAATATCGAATACGAAAAATTCATGGCCCAGAAGGCAGATCTTATTCAACCTCTGCAAGTATGGAAAAATAACATCGCCCTTGCCCCTAAAGCCCTCGCCGTCTTTGATGATTTAGAAAAAGGGCCGGACGCTTATATCGAAGCCTGTAATAACAATGTACAGAAAATGCAGAAAGTCATTGTAGCTGAAAAAGCGGAACTAAATCGTTTTGATGAAGATGCAAAAAACCCGATTATCAACTCCAAGCGCCTCAAGCCCTTGGCTTTTTACATCAGTCAGAAGATCCGCCAAATGTCAGAACAAAAAACCGATCGTCCAACTTGGCTCTTAAATCTTAATCGCTACCTCGTCTTAGATCCCGGCAACAAAGAAGTGCTTAAAAAAATTGACTGGGCCCTAGGAAATACGGCTCCTTCCAAGAGCAAGTCCTAACGAACCCCATGACCGTTCGATATTTATGGGGTCTTCTGGCCTCCGCGGTTGTATGGTCTCAAAGCCCCGCGCCACTCCCGAGCGTGTTTACTCAAAATATCGGCCACTGGGAAACCTTGTTAGATAAAGGACTCTCCACCTCGGTTCGCAAAGAAGTACTAGCGCACATTGAAAAACGAAAGATTAATACTCCTGCGGACCCCAATGAAAACTTGGCCTTGATCGCTCTCAAGAAAGTCTTGTCACGCGCCTTTATTCTCGAAGGAAACTGGGAAGACGGGTTGCGTCACTTGGATGAAGTCCTTGAATCCAGTCGGGACAATATACAAAGCGTCGAAGAGATTTATGCCAAGCTCAAAAATGATAATGAAAATAAAATCAAGACGTCACAAGAGTCCATTGATAAGTACAATCCTTATCTCCAAGATCTCCAATCAATTCGACAGCTGACGCTCGACCAAAAAAAACGCAAACAGGAATTGGAAGTCTTTATCAGTGATCAGCGAGCGGCCGTCACGCAGTCTATCAAAAATATTGAGACCATGAACCAGACACTGAAGGTGCTTCGACAAGATAAAGACGAGATTGCAGAACGCATTCTCAACTGGCGCGTCCTTTTAGAACAAGAAAAAAAAGATCAGAAGAAATATAAGTCGACGAAAGAGTTTATTAATGCTCGGATTCAACAGATCAAAGCAGACACGAGTAAACCGCTCTTTGATCGACGCGCTTATGCCGCACGACTGGTCCAGCTCGACCCTGCGTATATTCCTGCCCGAAAACTATGGGGCACACTTTTGAACACCTCGATGCGACGACGGTAGGATGGCCATGACCTGGAACGATGATCTCGCCGAATTAAAAAAGAATCTACCCGCAGCCCCTCTCGCACCGCCGGCCGTACCGAGCGCTATGAATCAAGCGTCCAAGAAGACCAAACCTAGTGCGCCCGCCCCGCTCGTGGAAGAGGATCAACTTTTTTTAGCGGCGATGGGACTTAAAGCCGCTCCGACAACGACGGCAAGCACGAACCCGGCCCCCCAGAGTCTGAGTCTGGCCGATGAAGATCAACTTTTTTTAGAATCGTTGCCTGGTACCCCGCGTCGCAAGGAAGTACTCCCGCCGCCGCCGTCACTACAAACCGAGCATTTAAAAAAAGTTTTATCTTCTGAAAAGCCTCTAGTAGAAGAAGTCAAAGAGCCGACGCCTGCTTCAGAGCCCCTTCAGGTCGCGGTGTCTTCGTCACCTCAACCCGCAAGTGAAATCCATTTGGCTGCCGGCATGAGTGTCGAGGTCGATGCGCATTTGGATCTGCGCCACTTTACAGATATCGATGGCCTCCTCCGACTCCAAGAAAGAATCGAGGACGGAGTTTTCATGGGATGGCGACATCTATGGGTGGAGTTTTCTTCGGAAGGGTCCCTGAAAGCAACGGTCTGCGACAATCTGAAGTCGGGCTGCTACGCTTCGATTCGTCAGTTTGCTGGGGCGCCCGAACGTATGGGAGGTACCCACGCTCTCATTCTTTACTATCTGCCTTCGCTCTGAGAAGATCATAAGTCGGTCCTTAAAGGTGTCTATGAGTTTATTAGTCGTCGGAAGTGTGGCTTTTGACTGTCTCGAAACCCCCTCGGGCAAACGAGATCATGTCCTCGGAGGCGCGGCGAGTTATTTTTCCCTAGCGGCGAGTGTCCTGACCGATATCCAACTCGTAGGAGTCGTCGGAAATGATTTTACGGAACTTTATTTAAATAAATTCTCCGGTCGGCCCATTGATCTGGCTGGTCTTGTCCACCGCCCTGGACAAACCTTCGTTTGGAAGGGTCGCTACGGGGCTAATATGAACGAGGCCGAAACCCTCGACACCCAACTCGGTGTCTTTGGGGATTTTGATCCCGTTTTGCCGCCTCATTTTCAAAAAGCTGATTATCTCTTCCTGGCCAACATTCTTCCTCGGCTCCAAACCCGTGTCATGGATCTCATGACGCAGCGTCCAAAGTGGATTGGTCTCGACACCATGAATCTTTGGATCAATACGGCTCGGGAAGATCTCTTGGCGGTTTTAAAACGCGTGGATATTCTTTTGATTAACAATAAAGAACTCGAACTTCTCGTGCAGGACTCCACGCTATCCCTCGCTCAGTCTTATGAACGCGTCGTGGCCTTAGGTCCTAAGATCGTCGTCGTTAAAAAAGGCAATCAAGGCGCTGAACTCTTTTGTCCCATGGGACAACTGCACATGGAGGTTCATCCGGTCGATAAAGTGGTCGATCCGACGGGAGCCGGAGACTCGTTTGCGGCAGGATTCCTTGGCTACCTGGCTCAAAGTGGCGCCCCCCTCACGGATTTCCAGGCTCTCAAGACTGCCTTGATGTATGCCAATGCCATGGCTTCATTCACGGTTGAAAAATTTGGACCCGAATCCCTTGAGACACTCACGCATGATCAATTACTGTCGCGCGTTAAGTTTTACCAAACCTAAACTGGATCCATCCTCAGAACCACCCGCGACCCTCGCGTAGGAAGTTGATACGGATGAGGGGTACAGGACCAATGAGCGGGATGTTCTTCATTCATCCAGTCCTGACTTTTGAGTGCCAAGAAAAAACCTCCGGGGACCGTATGTCGATCCATCCAAGAAGCGAGTAGGCGAGGGGAGCCGACTGCTTTGGCAACACCGACGGAAGCATGAAGGGAAGGGATCAACTCCGCTCGACCATGGAGGGCTTCTACGTTGGCTAGTTTTAATTCCAGAATCACTTGTTGAATGAACATCGTCTTCTTTTGAGCCGCATCGAGGGCCGTGATGCGCAGATCCGGGCGTAGGATAGCTAAAACAATAGCTGGAATCCCCGCCCCCGAACCAAAATCCACCACATGGGATCCCGCGGGTACGGTTTCGAGATGGGGCAGCAAAATGGAGGCGTCGAGAATCAGTTCTTCATAGCGGTCGGCCGGCGCCAAGCTGGTGAGCGCATGGGTCTGATTCCATTGTCCTAAGAGCGCTAAGTAGCGATCGAAGAGCAAAGGAGACGACTCGGGAGTCAACATAGGTTCATTTTAGAATGGAGCTAGCGTATTCTTGGAACTTATTGTCACGGAGAACTCAAGTGGGACGAACTTCAAAGGATTTCTGGCTCGACGTTCAGAATCGTAGTCGTCATCGACCCCCTTCTTCACGTCACCTCCTGACATTAGTGACCGAAATTATTCGAAAAGAATCCCCTGAAACGCAAGGTGTGGGGTTGATCTTTGTGGATGACGGTGAGATGAAGCGGATTAACACAACACACCGAAAAAAAAAGAAAACCACCGACGTCTTGAGTTTTCCTTCTCATCTTCCTAAGGGCGCGTATCCCTATTTAGGCGATGTGGTGATTTCGCTCTCGTTGGCACGTACCTTAGCAAAGAGCGCAGGGGTCTCCACGACACGCTATTGCTCGACCCTTTTGATTCATGGTCTTTTACATCTCTGCGGCTACGATCACGAGAAAGATCAGGGCGAAATGATGAAGCGTCAGGCGTATTGGGAGCGACACGCCCTGAAGAGCGATCCTTTGCCGATGGGACGACCCTAGTCTCTGAGCCTCAGCCTCAAACGCTCCTTTATTAGTAGAACGCTAGGCCTTCAAGCGATAAAATAGGAGGTTCGGACCCCTGGGGTTCTTTGGAGTCTTACGTGCTGAATTTGTTAGGGTCACTTGGCTTAGGGTTGCTGCTTACGCTGGCTTTCTATTTTCTCAACGTCACGCTTTGGTTCGGCATCCCCTTTGGCTTAGCGGCTGGTATCGCCCTCTTTATTTATTTAGGACGCCAAGTTCAACAAAAATTAGAAGCCATCTTTAAGCGAGCCGGGGAACAACTCAATCGCCAGCCCCCTCTCTTCGAGAAAGCTATCGAAACCATGAAAGAAGGTTATGTCTTCTCGAACCAGCAATTTTTAGTTCGAGGCTCCATCGATGGACAGATTGGCATGGTCCAATACTTACGCGACAAGGAAGACGAAGCCATCCCGCTATTGAAGTCCGCTTCCATGCAGCACTATATGGCGAAAGCGATGCTCGCGGTTATTGAATACAAAGAAAAAAACTATGCCGAAGTGCATTCCGTGATGAAACTCGCTATTCGCGCGGCGAAAAAAGAAAGCATGCTCTATGCGCTTTATGCTTATTTCCTCAGTGGCAAAATGAACGATCGCAATGAGGCGATTGCAATTTTAAACAAAGGACTCAAGGTCCTGAAGAACGATGAACGTTTGTTGAATAATCGCAATGCCCTCCAGAACGGTAAAGAAATGAAGATGAGTGTCTACGGCGCCGCTTGGTATCAATTCAAGATCGAGCGACCCAAAATGATGATGCAACCTCCTCCTTTTGCCAGGATGTCGGGCAAAGGGATGAGACGCTAAGATAATTGAAGGAGTCTCCATGGGTCGCGGACATCTTTTCGTTGGAAAATCCCTTAAGGACGCCAAACGTGGGTCCATGTGGACGAAGATCCTAAAAGAAATCACCGTAGCCGCCCGTCTAGGAGGCGGAGATCCCAATGCCAACTCGCGTCTGCGTCTTGCGATTGATCAGGCTAAGCAAAATAATATGCCTAAAGATAATTACGAACGCGCCATTAAAAAGGGAACCGGTGAACTTGAGGGCGTGACCTACGAAGAAGTAGTTTATGAAGCCTACGGCCCAGGTGGCTCAGCCATGATTATCGAAGCGATGACCGATAACAAAAATCGAACTACGCCGGAGATTCGAAGTTACTTCTCCAAGATCGGTAGCGATCTCGCGGCGCAAGGCAGCGTACATTTTCTCTTTACACGCATGGGGCAGATCATTATTGATCATGCTATACCTGAAGAAAAGCTCATGGAAGTGGCTCTCGAAGCCGGCGCCGACGATATTGTGCTGGATGGCCAAGTGTGGATTGTGAAAACGACCCCCCATGACTATGAAGCGGTTAAAAAAGCCATCGATCAGGCTCACATCCCCACCCTCGATGCCAAGATTGTCCAGTCGCCTTCGACCACGATTCAACTCGAAGGCAATACGCTGGCGCAATTCCTAAAACTCGTCGATGCCATTGAAGATAACGACGATGTTCAGCACGTCTGGCATAACGCCGAATACGACGCCCACTAAAAGTTAATTGGATTCCTCTTTCAGCTCAATCATCTGGGCTTGAAGAATCGGTTCGATTTGATCGAGGGCTGTGGCCTCTAGATTATCTTCACCAAAGTCGGTGAGTTGAGGAAGATCGACGAGGGAGTTGAGTCCGAAATTTACTAAAAATT
>BJFQ01000010.1 GCA_014189895.1 Acidobacteriota bacterium
GTAATAAAACGATAGGCGCTTTGAGGGCTCCTAGGGCTACAAAAGTGGAATCAACATTGGTGGCTTTGGAATCATTAATGAAACGAATACCCTCATGTTCTGCAAAGAAGGAAAGCCGGTGCTTTAGACCCTCATATCTCTTAAGGCTATTTCTGATGGAATCGATACTTATGCCTGATACTCCTGCCATAAGACATGCTACGAGCACATTTTCAACATTATGTTCCCCGGGAATAAGTAACTGATCCTTGTGTAAAACAATTTCCGACTGATTACCGGTTAAATTGAGACGTATATTTCCATCGTCACCGAGAAAACATCCAGGAGCATCCATGGGGGTTAGCGAAAAGAAAAAGTTAACGGCTCCTGATTGATCATATCGAGACAGCTCGGGCTTATTATGAGGTGAAATACGGACATCTCCGGCTTTCTGATTACTAAATATCCTGAGCTTTGCCTCTCTATAGTTATCCATAGACTTATGGCGAGCTAAATGGTCGGGAGTCAAGTTGAGAAAAGCTGCGACGTCAGCCTTAAACATTGAAACAGACTCCAGCTGATAACTACTTAGCTCGAGACAAAAAAAGGTATCCGATCGTGCCTGCCCTAATGCCTCTGTAAACGGCATCCCAATATTGCCGCAGGCAATTCCATGTCTTCTGCTTCCATTAATGAGTGCAGAAAGAAGATGGGTAGTCGTGCTTTTTCCATTGGTACCAGTAATGGCCAATATCTTGCTTTGAGAAAATTTCTTTTTACTTTCGAGGAACGCAAACTCAATTTCTCCTAGTACGGGAATCCCCTGCTTTAAGGCTCCCTGGACGATCGGGCTTGTAAGGGGAACACCCGGGCTATGAATAAGTCGGTCAAAATCCTTAATCTTTTCTGCAGTTTGAAGTCCTGGAAGATACTCAACTTGCAACTTGCTGAGTTCATGAATTTCAGATAAGTCCAAGGCTTTAGATTCATCCGTAAGAGTGACACTATCTTGATGAGCAAGAAAGCGAACAATGGAGAAGCCAGACTTCCCAGCACCCACAACAATTGTTTTAGTTTTGGACATAGAGGTTATCTAAGTTTAAGTGAACTTAGGCCGAGGAGGCACAGTACGATGGCAACAATCCAAAGTCGAATAACTACTTTAGTTTCAGGGAGTCCACTCAATTCCATGTGGTGATGAAATGGGGCCATCCGAAAAATTCGGCGGCCGTTACGCAAGCGAAAACTCCCCACCTGGAGAATAACGCTCAAGGATTCCAAAAAGAAAACACCGCCGACAAGTATTATGATGATTTCCTGTTTAATCAGGATGGCTGTAGTTCCTAGGATTGCTCCAAGGCTGAGGGAGCCCGTATCACCCATGAATACCTCAGCGGGGTGAGCATTGAACCATAAGAACCCAAGCGCTGCTCCAGCAACTGCACCCATGACGACAGTTAGTTCGGACGCAGAGGAAATATAAGGAACAACAAGATAATTAGCCAATTTAATATTACTGGCTACATAGGTAAGAAACGTGAACGCAGAAGCAGCAATCACAACAGTGCCGGCGGCAAGGCCATCGAGTCCATCGGTCAAATTCACCCCATTACTGGTACCTATGATGACAAGCATGATCCATCCAATCATCCATAGACCTATATCAGGGTGAAGGTCTTTGAAGAAGGGAAAGGAAACAGCCAGGGAAAAGGGGCCCCTTTGCTCGAACTGGATGACTAAAACGGCAATGACAAAGGAAAGGATCATCATGAGGAATATCTTTTGCCTGCCCTTGAGGCCGAGATTATCTTTCTTCAATAGTTTTTTATAATCATCCAAAAGACCAATACCTCCAAACGTCACGAGGGCAAATAAACAGAGGAGTACGGACGGATTGGTCAGATCAACCCAAAGGATGCAAGATGAGAGAATCGAGAATATGATCAGAAGCCCCCCCATCGTAGGGGTGCCTTGTTTACCTTGATGTGTTTTAGGTGCATCTTCCAAGATAGGCTGCGCAGCTTTAATGGATTTTAAAAAACTAATTAACTTCGGGCCAAGCAGCAGTGAAATAAGGAGCGCAGTCACACCAGCCAAGGCCGTTCGAAAGGTTATATATTTAAGGACACTAATCCCCGCAATGTCTTGAAAATGAAGAAGGAATCGTGCCAGCATCAAACCAACCTATGAGGACTTCATTGTATTTTGATTAGAGTTTAGAATCCACTCCACCGCCAGCTCGGACTTCCAATATCGACTTCCTTTGACTAGAATTCGACAGCCTACAGGAATGCTGGATAGACCATCTGCTGCATCTTTAAGTTCTTCAAATGAGGGAAAACTTGTTGAGCCATTTCCAAACCCCTTTGATAAATAAGTGGCAAAGTCTCCATAGCAAAGTAGGCGATTGAAGCCCAACTCCCTTAGACGGAGGCCTACTATTTCATGTTGTTGGGTTGCGGACTGTCCCAGTTCACGCATAGAACCTAATACTGCAATCAATTCTCCGCCTGGGAGGCCTTTTAGGCTGTGAGCCGTCGCAATGATGGACTCAGGACTAGCATTGTAACTTTCGTCGAGCAGATGCCCGCCGTGGGCTAGGTGGTGCACCCTACCCCTTCCGGCTTCAGGTATTAGAGCAAGAGCCCCTGATGTAACCTGCTGCTCACTAGAGCCCGATTCCAGGGCAATAGCTATTGCAAGAGCTGCATTTATGACATGATGCCTCCCTTTAAGTTGGATATGGACTGGGAATTGATGATGAGGACCTTTATAGACAAAGAACTCTCCAAGCAGACCTTTAGATTCATGGTTCAAAATCTGCCTAGGGCTTGTTGGGCCGACAGGTAAAGAATGACAATGTTTTGCCCAAGTTTGCACTGCAACCCATTGACAATGTTCATCATCTTCAGGAAAGACCCATGACCCGCCGGACTGGATGCCTTCAACTAATTCGCCTTTGGCTCTCGCAATTCCCCTTATACCATCGGGGAAATTCTCGATATGAGCGTGGCCAATGCCAGTTAATATCCCAAAATCTAGGGGGGCAATCTCGGTCAGTCGCTTAATTTCTCCGGGAGTACTCATGCCCATTTCTAAAACTGCCGATTGTACATTTTCAGGAAAAAGCGCCAGTGACATTGGAAGACCCAGCGTGTTGTTAAAGTTTCCTGGTGTCTTCCATGCACTAGTCATTGCAGATAGAAATTCCTTGGTCGTAGTTTTACCTGCACTTCCCGTCACACCAAATACTCGAGAAGGACGGAATGTCTCGAACCTTCTCTGACCCCATATTTGAATAGATTCGGTTGTATTTTCCACAATTATTTGAGGGACTTCACAGTTAGTAGCATGCTCTACGATCAGACATGAGGCTCCTCGGTGGAGCGCATCGGGGATAAAGTCGTGTCCATCTCTATTCGCACGAAGCGCAACGAAACATTCTTGGTTTTGAATTTGTTTCGAATTAAATGAAATACCCTTAGGGGTAACTGTCGGGTCCCCGATAAGGTTCCCCGCTAGAATCTCTGAAATCTTTCCAAGATTCCAGAGACTCATAATCTCTTCCTGAGGTTGTATTCCGCGCACCCTCTATCGCTGTAAGGATGCTTTACTCCTTTGATTTCTTGATAACTTTCATGGCCTTTACCGGCCATGATCAGGAGATCTCCAGGGCAAAGATCCGCAATTGCAAGAGCAACTGCCTGAGACCTATCTTGGATTCGGTGGTAAATAGATGAATTATTAAGTTTTACATGTTCTAGACCTGCGGCAGCATCATTCAAAATACTCTCAGCGTCCTCATCTCTGGGGTTATCAGAGGTATGCCAAATCACATCTGCGTAGTCGGATACTATCTTGGCCATCGCGGGCCGTTTAGTACTATCCCTGTTACCTCCACAGCCAAAAAGAACATGAAGCCTTGATCCACTTGGGACTAATTTTTTCCCTTCAGTGCATATTTTTTCCAATGCATCTGGTGTATGCGCATAATCTACAAGGACGCCGTAAGGCTGGCTGTCAACAATCTTAATTTTCTCGAACCTTCCTTTGGCTCCAACCAGTTGATCTAAAATAGGCTGTAATCCTGCTAGATCAAGACCAAGCTCTGAATAGATAGCTAGCGCAAAACCCAAGTTGTACACATTGAAGCTTCCAATAAGAGGACTTCTGAAAAAGAAAGAACCTTTAGGGGTATTAAAATCAAATTCGGTATTCGTTGGAGTTAAACGAAGTCCTGAAATACGATAATCAGCTTCATTATTAATTCCCAATGTAATTAGTGGGACCATTGCTTTGAGCCTCTGCCCGTAGGGATCGTCAGCATTGGCAATGAACTTATCAGATTGCCGGACTAACCGAGCCTTAGATCTAAAGTAGGTTTCCATGTCCCCATGGAAGTCCAGGTGATCATGGGTCAAATTTGTAAAGGCTCCCACGGCGAATTGGGCTCCTTCCACTCTACTCATTTCAAGGCCAATACTGCTGACCTCGACTGACACGTAGCGATCCCCTGATTCGAAAGATTGCTTTATCCCCGAAAATAAATCTGTGCTTTCAGGAGTAGTACGAATCGATTCCATACTTACCCCGCCAGTTATATTTTGCACGGTTCCTATTAGCCCGCAGGGATGTCCTGAAAGAGATAGTATCTGCTGAACAAGCGTTGTCGTGGTCGTCTTTCCGTTGGTGCCCGTGATGCCTATCAATTTAAGGGATTGATTAGGATATGAATAAAAGCGTTTGGCCAATTGAGCCATAGAGAATCTAAGGTTTCTAATTACTAGTAAGGCTATTTCCGGAGGGACAAGAATTTCTTCCTCACTGACAACTCCAACACAACCCTTCTCGATCGCTTGTGCAACAAAATGATTCCCATTGAACGATTGACCTTTAAGTGCAACGAACAGATAGCCCTTCTGAACCTTACGCGAATCATGAGTGATGCCAAGAACTATGGGGTCTAAGGCCCGAATGTCGTTCTCGACGAGCATCCCCTTGACTAAATCGGATAATTTCAAGGACTCTCCGTTATTACCTTAATAATCTGTCCTTTCTCAAGATCAGCGTGAGGCACGGGATCCTGAGATTGGACTTTGTGAATCTTGGCCTGTTTATTTCCTAAAGATACTCTAGGGGTGCCTCCAGAGGCAACGATACGCTGGAGTGCAACCTTCAAACTCAGTCCTTTCAAATCTGGGACTTTATTAGAGTCCGGAATCCATTCTTCAATAGATGGATCAGGCCAGTTACCAAGATTCAGGGTAATGGGGAGATTATTAGCTGAGATATTTGTTGGTGTTTTTTTATATCTAATAATATTGTCAGCAATTTGTTTGAAGGCGGGCGCTGCAATATCTCCTCCATCGCCACCAAACTGGGCATCGTCTAACATCACTAGAATTCCATACTGCGGTTTATCGGCAGGAAAGAAGCCCATGTAGGATGCATACTGATGACGGTTATCATCTTGACGACCATTGACTCTTTTATAAGAAGTCCCAGTTTTTCCGAATGAACCTACGCCGTCTAACCTGGCTCGCTTTGCGGTACCTTCCAAAACAACATCTTGCAGAATATCTCTCATCAGCGCGCTTGTTTTTTCGCTAATTACTCTCTTTTTTTCCTCGGGTGGGAATGTTTTTATGATGCTACCGTCTTCAGTGAATATATTCTTCACTAACATCGGTTTCATTAAGATACCCCCGTTGGCAATAGCGCTGCCCGCCATCAAGACGTGCAGAGGGGACGTCAATAGAGAATACCCATAGGTCAACGTGTATTGAGTACTCCCACTCCATTCCTTAACTGGAAGAATAGGTGTTCTGATTTCACCGGGTACACCCAATCCAGAGGGTTGTCCGAATCCAAATTTATTTAGATAAGAATAAAAGTCTTCCCGGGATAATCTGGTGCCAATCTTAGCGGTTCCGATATTGGAGCTCTTAGCAAGGACCTCATTTACTTTGAGAAACCCATTTTTTCCGTGATCCCTGATGACCTGCCCAAAGGGCGTCCTGAAAGGGCCCCTGCAATCTATCGACTCTTCCAGATTGACCAAGTTCTCTTCGAGAGCCATGGCTACCGTAAAAACCTTCATTGTCGAGCCAGGCTCGTAGCCATCCTCAACGGCGTGAAATTTACGTGCAGCCAACGCTTCTTCTAGGGTCCTCTTGGACTTCGTTACGCTTATATTTGGATCAAAGGTGGGATAGCTAGCAGCTCCAAGGATCTCTCCCGTGTTTGGGTTGACGATAATAGCATAGGCACTTTGGGGTCTAGACTTTTCTACAGCCGTAGCGAGGGCTTCTTCGGCATAACGCTGGATTGTTGAATCTAAGGTAAGTTCTAGATTGAAACCGGGGATAGGCTCTTGAGTGATTCTATTGTTATCCACCATCACTCGATTTCGGCCATCGACGTAAACACTTCTTTCTCCGTTCTGCCCCTTGATCAGATCATTATAGACTTGTTCCATTCCGAGCTTGCCTTCTCCATCAATATCTGTAAACCCTACTATTTGTGCTGCATAAGTACCCTTAGGGTAGGAACGTATAAATACTTTCTCCAGGGTTAGCCCAAAACGACTGACGCCTTTAGACTCGACTTGACGAGTAGCCTCTGGACTGAGGGGACGAGCTATATAGACGAACGGCTTTTTAGTTAGTAATTTATTTAGAATCTGACCAGGCTCCATGCCGATGAGAGGCGACAACAGATTCGCTACATACCTAGCTGAAGATCGATCAGGCTCACCCCAATTGATCTGTTTACCCACCTTCTTATGCTGGGGATAGAAAAAAGAAGGTCGAACAGCCAAAGAAGAAGTTTCTATGGATTCTGCCAATGAGAAACCATTACGATCAATAATTTTCCCACGCTTCGCTATGATGGGTTGCGAGGTCATTTGTTGATTGTTAGCCAATCGACTCATGTCAGTATGTAAAAATATCTGAAGTTGGAAAAGCCTAAAGATAATGATTAAAATCCAACTGACTAAAATCCACTGGATAATTTTAAAACGAGGAGAACTCGTATTTTCTTCGGGCAAAAATCTTCGATAACTACGCCTCAGCCTATCCAGTATTTTGATAAGATTTTGGATGCTGGATTTCATCAGGATGCGCCATATTTAAGATAGAAATATTTATTACTGAGTTGATATAACTGAGTTAACAGATATATTTTTATTCATTTTAGCCATACTTTGGTCTTCGGAGTTGAATACACGTGGGATCGTGACAATATCTTGGCCACTTTTACCAAAGACCATTTTTCTATTTATGGCAAATTCCTCAATTTGTTGATCGAGAGGGAATCTGCTTTGACTGACTCTCAGGGAACTTTTAACTTCTTCTTCCTTTTGAATATGTTCCTGAATTTTAGACGTCATAATACTCACTTTAATGGCTTCAACATTAATGTACAGCATGGATATCCATGGGAAAAGAAGGGCCAGGGTAAACCCAATGACCCTACCGATACTAACGCTTCCTTGAGAATTCATGGGAGAGGATGAAGGCATAGGGGTCCTTATAACTTGGAGATCACTCTTAATCGAGCTGATCGAGATGAGGGATTGGATTGGATTTCGGATGCTTCTGGAGTAACTCCATTGGGGGTTAATATATCTACTTCCTTGGTTAGTTTTGTTGGTGAAAGACGGCCCGGACCATCATAGATACCCGACATTTTTCTGAAGGTTTGCTTCACAATCCGATCTTCGAGACTATGAAAAGAAATAACTCCCATCCGACCGGAGGGTGCTAGGTTTTTAAATGCATTGTGTAAGGTGTGGCTCAGGCGATCGAGTTCTCCATTCACCGCAATGCGTATAGCTTGAAAGGTTTTAGTTGCAGGGTTCGAGTGCCCTTTGCGTTTAGCCACCTCGAGAGGTAAGACTTGGTGAACAGCTTTGGCTAAATCGAGGGTAGTTTGTAACTGCCCCGTTTCAAGCATTTTCAATATCGATCGAGCTATGGGTCTAGAAGCCCTTTCTTCACCATATATCCAAAGCGCATAGGCTAGAGTTGCTTCGTCTTGCCGCTGTATCCACTCAAGGGCGGTCAGTCCATTTTGATTGTCCATCCTCATATCCAATGGCCCCTCTTGGGAAAAACTAAAACCCCTCTCTGGCTTCTTGAGTTGATAAGTTGATACACCTAAGTCAGCAAGAATAGAATCAAAACCAATAGGCGCACAGGTCATCTTGATCTGATCAAATGCTTCGTCGTGCCATACATCATCGTGATTGATATTTAGAATAGAGACTCGTGAATCGCCTTCGAATCGAGATTTTGAAAATGCAACAGCTTCAGGATCCCGATCGATTCCAACATACCTGAAAGTAGAGGGTTTATTTTTAAGAATGACTTCCGCATGGCCGCCGAGGCCCATCGTCATATCGAGGAAATTGGATTCAGATTCCTGACCCAGGAAGCCTTTAACTTCTTCACATAGGACGGGGATATGGGTAGGAACAGTTAGGGTCATCATTTAGCCCCCAGGCTGGATAAAGTCATTAGATCCTCGGGGGTAACAGGATCCTGGGAGGATAATTCTTGATATGAGGTCGTATTCCATAGGGCTAAGTGATCAATCATCCCCAAGATGGATATTTCTCCTACGAGTTTGGCTTGCTCTCTAAGTTTTTGAGGGATAACGAGACGCCCTTGATTATCTGGAGTAACTTCTGAACCATGAAATGAGAGACTATGAATCATTTTCCTTTTACTCGGATGCATAAATGGGAGATTGACCAATACTTTTTCATGTTGTTCCCAAATAACTAAAGGGAAGAGCACTAAAGATTTTCCTAAATCAAAAGAAGTAAGGTAGAAATCAATACTGTCAATATTTTTATTTTTGTCTTTATTTTTAAGGGTTTTTTCAAGCGCAGATCTAAAGATCGAAGGAAGTTTTAATCTCCCCTTCTCATCTATGGTCGCTGGCGAATTTCCCCGAAGTGTTAGCATTGAGTGAATGTCCTTATTTTGTGTAAAATAAATGAACCACTTTAATCCATTTATGGCCTAAAAAAGCCATTTCATTCCACTCAGTATGTAAAAGTCTGGAAATGTTACAAGGGAGAAAATAAACGAAAGTCTAATATAATCAACAATTGTGATAAATATTCAATCCCTAGTTAGGGTCCTGAAGAATACATACTATAGGTTGTTAGGTGGGTTGTAATCATGTCTGATGAGGGTTTTAAAGAGTTGGGATTATCTCCGATCACCCTCGGGCAGATATTCGAAGAACTTCGGGAGGGTGTTGTCTTATTTAGCAACGGACCCGACTTATCCCAAATTCAAGTGGTCTTTTTTAACTCAGCAGCGCTCAGGATACTTGGCGAAGATAGCGCTCTAAGCTCCAGGGTGCCCCTTCCCCAGGTATTCAGAGAGCCTGAGTGCATGAAATGGATATGGTCGGGGCCCAATGACGAGTACAGTCTCGAGCATAAATATGCGTTGTTATCTCTGAGGAGAAAATTGATTGATAGCCAAAGCGAATCTTATATTTTGATTACCTTCGAAGATATTACACGTCGAGTTCGTCTCGAAGAAACGCGTCAGAAGTTTATCTCCAACATGGGTCATGAGCTGAAAACCCCGATTACCTCTATGTCTTTAGCCTTAGAGAACCTTCAGGATGGGGGGGAAGCTCTATTCGATCAGAATATGGGTATTCTCAATAGGTCAGTTGAAAGGATGAAGCAATTAATTGAAGACTTATCTGATCTATCTAGTATCGAGACTGCAGCAATATTAAAAAAAGAAGATCTACTTAATTTACATGAATTTACTTCTGAGATTCTTCATGATTTCAATGGAAGAACTCTAGAGCGCGGGGTCACCTTGGCTAGTCAAATAGATCCTCACTTTGAGGGCATTTCCGTAAAAACAAACAAGCTTCGGCTCTATCAAATGATCCACAATCTCATCTCTAATGCCTTTAAATATGCTAACCCCCAATCAAAGGTTCTCCTGAGTTTCAATCTAGTTGAAGGTCGCATGGTGATCCAAGTCCAAGATGAGGGACCTGGAATAGCTATTTTCGAACAAGAAAAGATTTTCGAGAGGTTCTATCGGACATCATCAGCAAGAGGTTTACCAGGAACTGGTCTTGGGCTGTCTATCGTGAAGCAACTTGCAAAGAAACTAGGCGGCACTATAAGCGTAAAAAGTGAACTAGGTGGAAGTTCTGTATTTACCTTATCTCTCCCCTTGGCTTAATCTTTAACTAATTTGGGGCCTAGGGGCTTACCGCCCATTAGATGGAAATGCAAATGATAAACTGTCTGACCTCCATCGTTCCCGCTATTTGTGAGCAGCCTAAATCCAGACTTATCAACTCTGAACTCTTTTGCTAGTTGAGATGCTACTTCTGGAATACGAGAGATGATTGAGCTCATTTCTTTTGGAATGCTAGATAAATTATCTACGTGTTGCTTTGGTATGATCAAAATATGAACAGGAGCCTGAGGATGAATATCTTTGAATGCCATGAGAGTCTCATCGCTATAAACTACATTGGCTTGCAAAGTCCCCTCGGCAATCTTGCAAAACAAACAATTTTCCATAGCAGTCTCCATGTTTAATATTGTCCTACATCAACCCGAGATCCCACAGAACACAGGAAGTATCGGGAGGCTATGCGTCAACAATAATTGCAAATTACACCTAATTAGACCCTTGGGATTTGAAACATCGGACTACTACTTAAGGAGATCAGGGCTAGATTATTGGAAAAAACTGAATCCAGATTTTTATGACGATTGGCAGGACTTTAAAACCAAGAATCGAAGTATGCGTTTATTTTTGTTTTCTACTAAAGGAATGCGAAAACATACGGAGGTCGATTGGCAGCCGCAAGATGGTTTGGTTTTTGGATCAGAGACCTCCGGCTTACCTCGCCCTCTCATCGAGGAATACCTAGACAGTAGTATAAGAATCCCTATGATCGGGGACTTCACTCGAAGTCTCAACCTTGCTCAATCGGTTGCCATAGGACTCTACGAGGGTCTCAGGGTAGTCCATAATTGGTGAGGAAAATGTCTCAATTGTTTGCCCCTAAGATATGTGCTAGGTGACAATAGAACTTATGGCCCCTATTCGAGTTGTGATCGCAAAGCCTGGTCTCGACGGACATGATCGAGGAGCAAAAATTATAGCTCGCTCTCTTAGGGATGCAGGAATGGAAGTAATTTATACGGGACTTAGGCAATCTCCGTCCCAAATTGTGGCCGCTGTCGTCCAAGAGGATGCTCGTGTTTTAGGCTTGTCCATACTGAGCGGAGCCCATAATCAATTGGTGCCGGCCATCATGGAAGGCTTGAAGAAGGCGGGCGCTACAGACACTATTGTTTTCTTAGGTGGCATTATTCCTGACACAGATCTACCTGCCTTGAAAAACCTAGGAGTCCGAGAAGTATTTCAGCCAGGAACCAATACTAATGATGTTGTTTCGTTTATTAAAAAAGAAATCAACAAGTAATTATTTCACCCAACGAGTCTTGTCAGGAAGGGCCAAGAAGAGTCTTTTACGTCCCTCAACATGGAGAGGTTTCATCTTGATGAAAGACAAAATCTGCGTCCCCCCAGAGCTGTCTACCCACTGAATAGATTCAAGATAAGAATCTCCAAATCTAAGTTGGATCGGAAAGCCTTTGGGGGTGATGCCGAAACCCTGAACGTTATAGATGTTAGGCTTAACTTGAGTGACTTGTTTGATTAGATTAGATTCTTGACCGTAGACTATACTCCAAAGGCCATGGCCTTGAAGATTGGCTGATATGACAGAACGAGTAGCGGTTCTTGTTGAAGGATCATACTGGACGATGGTATTTCCATCTGAGGTTATTGAGATCCCCGAATCATAGTCCATGCGAAATTGTCCTTTTTCTCCGATAAAGAGCTGTCCTTTTTCTTTTGATGCGCCAAAGATTGGACTAGAACTAGATTGTAAGAAAAGAGACTCCACATTGGTCAAGCTTTGTCTTAGCCTTTCCTCAAAAGACCTCTCCTCTATTTGAGCTACTAGGCTGCTTATCATTATAAGAAATAAGCTAGTCCTCATAGAGAGTCTTCGATCAGGGTTTGAGGAGCCTAAGGGTTTCTAGGACTTGTGAGTCATGGGCGGACGACTTTACATCTTTAATAATTTTTTTGATGACCCCATCTTTACCGATGATAAATGTCCACCGTTTTGCAATACCTACAAGGGGCATAGCTACGCCGTATTTGTTGATTAACTCTTTGCTTGGATCAGCTAGCAGACTAAAGGGCAATTGGTACTTCTGTGCGAACTCTTGATGCGATGCAACATCATCAGCGCTCACACCTAGAATCACTGCATCCATTGCCTTGATGGCACCAATGTTATCTCGCAGATTACAGGCTTGCGCTGTACAACCCGGAGTATCATCTTTGGGGTAAAAATATAAAATTACGTTCGATTTATTTTTAAATTGCGACAGATTGACCATTTGGCTATTTTGGTCCAGAGCTGAAAAAAGAGGAGCTGCCTGCCCTTCTTTTGGTCCTGGAGCGTCCGGTACTGATCCACCCAAAAGACTTAATATATTCAAAGACACCACGATTACACCTTTCAGAAAGTATTTCAAATGATCCCCCAAATTCAATCTAGCCTCTTTATGAAACTAGAAACTTCTCATTACACCTACCAGTTTACCCTGAATTTCTACTTGTTCCTCTTGGTAGCGGGTAGGCTTCATTTCTGAATTGTGAGGTATCAATAAAATACCATCAGAATCCCTTCGGAATTCCTTAAGTGTTGCTTCATCCCCATCAATTAGAGCAACAACTCGATCTCCATTTCTATATTCAGATTTTTTTTGCAAAATGACAAAGTCGCCATCTAGAACAGCGTCTTGGGTCATTGAATTGCCCTTGACCCGAAGAATAAATAAGTCTTCTCTGTTTCTATGTATGGTATTTGGCACCTCTAGGGGAATACTTCGGCTATCTGGAGTAAGCGGAGATCCGGCAGCAATATCACCACAAAAGGGGATGAACCTTGAAGAGCTCGGAGTAGCCTCTTGATATAGTGGGTTAGGTTCAGAAGCAATTACGACAATGTTGTTACCTTTGCCCTGGCTTCGTGCCAAAAAGCCTTTTTCAATCAAATGTTGGACATGTTTATGAACCGTAGAAACTGCATGGGTCTTAACTCCCTTCGCTATTTCAGTGAGAGTCGGACTTCGTCGCTCTTTCCTGACAAAATCCCTAATAAACGTAAGGACTGCAGATTGACGCTTGGTAAGATCAGATGATTTCATAGCCTAAAGATTAGGAGAAAAAAACAGAGGGGTCAATCTCTTTTTTTTCGTTTTTTTTGGCCCTGTAAATTGACAATCTAAAATGTCGAGAATCCCTTCTATTTATTGGGCTTTCTTCTACTTTGTGTGATAATTTAATTTCCGTATCGGCTCGGAATTAGGATACGTGAGTATTTAGGAGCGCTAAATGTTTTCAGGCACTATGTCCCCATCTCCTGATGTAAGGGTTAACGATTTTTCCATTCAGATTGCCACAGTTAATGGTTCTGGATCCCAAACAGCCAATAACGTTCTGATGCGTTCAGTCTTCCAAATGGGTGTTCCAGTTAGCGGAAAGAATTTATTCCCCTCCAACATCGCTGGTCTTCCAACGTGGTTCACTATTCGCGCAAGTGCCCAAGGATATACTGCACGCAGGGCAACCAACGAAATGTTAATTCTTATGAACCCTGAAACAGCTAAAGAGGACATTCAAAAGTCAGATAGTGGTTGTTTGGTCATTTATGATGAACCGCTAAAGCTCGAAGGCTTGCGGGATGATCTGCATTATTTTCCTGTCCCTTTTCAAAAAATTGTTACTGCATGCTGCCCAGAACCTAAACTCCATAAGTTAGTGAAGAACATGATTTATGTTGGAGTCACATGTTTTTTATTAGAAATTGATACCGAAGAAGCAGAGAAGGCCATAGCAAAGCAGCTTAAGGGCAAAGCAAAGGCCATTGAAATCAATGTAGGAGCTATTAAAGCAGGCTTCCTATGGGCAAAAGAAAATATCAAGACCAAGAGTCCCCTTAAAGTCAAAAGGGACAATAAAACCGAGGGCAAGATTATCGTTGATGGCAACGAGGCTTCGGCCATTGGCTGCATGTTTGGTGGAGTAACTGTCCTTGCATGGTACCCCATCACACCAGCCAGCAGTTTGTCAGAAAGCCTGATTGATTATCTAGAGGAATACCGAAAAACGCCCGATGGAAAATCTACTTATGCTGTAGTCCAGATGGAAGATGAGTTGGCCTCTGCTGGAGCTGTTCTTGGAGCGGGATGGGCTGGGGCTCGAAGTATGACTACGACATCGGGTCCGGGCATCTCACTGATGAGCGAATTTATCGGCCTAGGATACTTTAGTGAAATACCAGGGGTTTTCTTCAACGTTGCAAGAACTGGTCCATCGACGGGCCTCCCCACGAGGACTATGCAGGGAGATATCGATATCTGTGCTAAGTGCAGTCATGGCGATACGCTGCACATTAATCTTTACCCGGGCAATATGCAGGAGTGCTTCGAGTTTGCCTACCAGTCATTCGATTTAGCTGAACGCTTCCAAACTCCAATATTTGTTGTTTCAGATTTAGATCTTGGAATGCAAAATTGGATGTCTGATCCCTTTGCTTATCCTGATAAACCATACGATCGCGGGAAGGTATTGAACCAAAAACAACTGAGCGAAATCACAGAATTTGCTCGCTATCGCGATGTGGATAACGATGGAATACCCTATCGTTCCCTCCCCGGTACTCCGGGAGGAAAAGGAGCCTATTTTACAAGGGGAAGCGGCCATAATGACCGAGCCTTATACTCAGAAAAACCCGAAGATTACGTTGCTGTTGTAGATCGACTGAAACGAAAGTATTACTCTGCCAAGACCTACGTGCCTAAACCCGTCTTCAGAAATAGCGGCAACAGCGCAGGCATCATCGCCTTTGGTTCAAGCGATCCTGCGGTAATAGAAGCTCAAGATGAACTAGCCCGTATGGGACAAAAATTGGACTATATGAGGCTTCGAGCCCTCCCCTTCACTGCGGAAGTGGATGAATTTATTAAAGCCAAAAAAGCGATCTATGTCGTAGACCAAAATAGAGATGGACAAATGGCCGGACTCTTAAAGGAAGCTTATCCTGCCGATGCGACAAAGTTTATTTCCGTCCTTCATTACAATGGACTAGCTCTCGACGCACAATCTGTAGTCAATCAAATTATTTCTAAAGTATAGGATTCATAATGTCAAACACCCCTGCTGCAAGCTCTGTTCCTCCTAGCAACCAACTAGGTCTCACAAAACAGGATTACGTTGGTTCTAAGTCCACCCTTTGCGCTGGCTGTGGTCATGATTCAATCACCGCACAATTAATTAATGCTGCTTGGGAAATGAATGTCGATGGCACTCGAGTGGCTAAACTTTCCGGTATTGGTTGTTCATCTAAAACTCCTGCCTACTTCTTCAATCAAGCCTGGGGCTTCAATGCTGTCCATGGCCGAATGCCCTCAGTAGCGACTGGAGCATCAATGGCAAATAGAAACCTAATCAATATTGGTGTTTCTGGAGACGGAGACTCTATGAGTATTGGATTAGGCCAACTTTGCCATATGATTCGCCGCAATGTTCCAATCATCTACATTATTGAAGACAACGGAGTCTACGGTCTCACGAAGGGTCAGTTTTCAGCCACTGCGGACAAAGGATCTGTTCTCAAATATGGAAGTATTAATTCACTAGAGCCCATCGATCCTGTCACATTAGCCATCGAACTAGGTTGTGGATTCGTAGCAAGATCTTTTAGTGGTAACCCAAAACAAATGAATGCGATCCTAAAAGCTGCATTTGCTTATGAAGGCACCTCGATTATTGATATTGTCTCACCCTGCGTGACGTTCAACAACCATGACAGCTCCACTAAGTCATATAAAAATGTCAAAGATCACGAAATGCCTCTACATGAATTAGGTTTTGTGGCCTTTAACGAGTTAGAAAATATAGAAATAGCTGCTGGTGAATCTAAAACAGTAGATTTCCCCGATGGTTCAAAGGTGACTTTTAGAAACATTCATGAGAATTATGATCCGACTGATGCTGTAGGAGCGATAAAGCTAGTCAAAGAGTCTTTGTCGAAAAACGAGTTTCTTACGGGGCTCCTCTATATCCGACCGGGATCTCCTGATTTCAATAAAGTATTAAACTTGGTTGACGAGCCTTTGGCGAGCCTTGACCTCAAGGCCCTCAAACCAAGCCCTCAAATACTTTCTGAGATTATGGAATCTCTGGCCTAATTGGCCTGAAAGCATTCTCCTTAGAATATGCCTAGGGAGTGGTGGAGCTGAACGGGATCGAACCGTCGACCTCTGCATTGCGAACGCAGCGCTCTCCCAGCTGAGCTACAGCCCCAATGAAGTTAGTTTAACTATGAATGTATTCGTTGGCTACTCTCGATATCCTTAAATAATGATAGGTCTCGTCAAAGGCACGCTGTTCAAGAAACAGAGTCATCAAGCGATTATTGAATGCGCAGGGGTAGGTTATGTCTGTTCGATTTCTGTGTCCACATTCGCCCACTTACCATCAGAGGGATCCCCTGTCGTACTGTTTACCGAATTGGTCGTTAGAGAAAACGATATCAGCCTTGTTGGCTTTTATAGTTTGGAAGAAAAAGAACTGTATCTAAAACTTATCCAAGTTGACGGCATTGGTACCAAGTTGGCCTTAGATATTCTCGGGGCTCAGGGCTACAGCCTTCTCATCCAAGCCATTCAACAAAGGAATATCGACTATCTTGTGTCCATTAAAGGGATAGGGAAGAAAACTGCTGAAAAGATCTGTTTTCAGTTAAGCGAGAAACTCGGGGGTATAGCAGGACTTCATGGAATCGGTGAAACTGCGCCTACGAGCCCCCTAGAAGAAGATCTTAAATCCGTTCTAATCAATCTAGGCTATAAGGATGAAGCGATTCGTCAAGCTATAGGCCAAATCAGAACCCTAGATCCAATGCCCTCTTTAGAAGAGTCGATCAAGTTAGTCTTACGAAAAGAAAAGAAAAAATAGGACTGTCCCTACTGGGCTTCTGCTATTTTTTTAGCCTCGGCAAACTCCACGCTAACTATTTGCGAACACCCGGGTTCAGAATGCGTAACTCCGTAGAGAGTGTCGCATTCCACCATGGTTGATGTCTGATGCGTGATGACAATAAATTGAGTCTGCTTCGACATTTTTTTAACTAGTTCAGCAAAGCTTTTGGTCTTGACCTGGTCTAATGCTGCATCTACTTCATCTAAAATACAAAAAGGCGATGGCTTGTAGTGAAAAATAGCGAAAAGGAGAGAAATAGCCGCTAGGGCTTTTTCACCGCCCGAGAGCAGATTGATAGTTTTGGGTGTTTTTCCAGGGGGTTGCGCCATAATCTCGATCCCACAGTCAAGAATATCCTCTGTTTCATCGAGAGTTAACCTAGCCGTACCCCCTCCAAAAAGATCGACAAAGACTTCTTTAAATTTTCCATTAATGAAATCGAAAGCCTCTTTGAATCTTGCTTTCGATGTTTCATTAATCTCATTGATTGTAAGCTCTAGATTTTTGATAGCTTCTGTCACGTCTTGTCGTTGAGTGGTCATGTCGGTCAAGCGTGACTCAGAAGTTTCTAGTTCCTCGATAGCTAACGCATTCACTGTTCCAATATCCATTCTTTTACTTTGAAGCTCGGTGATACGCGTCTGATAGAAAAGTTCTCCCTCGTCCCAAAGTTCGCGTTCTTCCTTAGTGATAGTTGCAATAAAAAGTTGTGGCTCCATTCTGAAAGCTATTTCGATTTCTTTAGAGAGAGTGTCGAGAAAGCCATTAATCTCAGTAGCTTTAACAACAATATCGGTTCTCAGGTTTCTTGCATTATCAAGTACTTCTTGGAATTCACGGGTTCCTCTCTCGAGATCTTTGAGTTGTTCCGCTTCGGTCTCTAGGATCGGTTGATAATCCGTAAGTTCCTTTTGGAGCTCTTCTCTTTGGATTAACAATTCTTGGACTTCAAGCTCAATTTCAGAGACACGAACGACCGCTTGCTCACTTTTGACCCTGAAGTCTTCTTCATCTCGAATTAAGCGAGCGCGTTCTGCCTCTAGTTCAAATTGTGTTTTCTGAGTTGCTTTATGTTGTGTCTGGATAGCATCTCTTTGTGCCCACGAAGCATCGCGATCTCTTGCTGTTTTAAAATTCAAACTTCTGAGTTCTTCCAAATGAGGTTGCTTAATGCTCAATTGCTTGGTTAAGTCCGCAATTTGAGAATCCTGTGCGGTATCTTGCGCAACAGCAGCACTTGCTGTTTCGCCAAGTAAGTGATTGTTGGTCTGAATTTCGCTTTGAAGAGAGCGCGAAGCACGAATGAGGAAATCCTTCGCCGAATCCATGTCGGGGGCCTCAAGTGCGCCTTGGATGTTCTGGCTAACGATTTGAAGTGACAAGTTAACTGCCCCGATGCGCTCCTGATAACGAGTCACCTTGACATTTTGAGAGTTTGTTTTCTGAGATCGGAGCTCCTCCAAATCCATTTCTAACTTTCGAGTAATACCCGTGGCAAAAGCTAGGGCTTCATCCGAGAGGCGCAGGAGGCTCTCTCTTTCTTCCAGGACCCTATTGGCCTCGAGTAGTTGGCTTTCAAGATCAGCGAACATCTTGGATTCAGATAATTGCCGAATCCCTAATTCCTCTAATCGACCGGAAAGTCTTTGGCGTTGAACTTTGGCATCTTCTTGAAATTTTATTTGAAACTTCTTTTCTTGTTCATTCAAAGAGAGCCTTTGGTCCAAGGCCATAATGCTTCTTCCGCGCTCATTTTGTGAATGCTGTTGTCGTTCAAGAGCAGTCTTAAGGCCCTCGACGGCTGAAACTTTGTCCGCCACCTGGGAGGTTAGGTCGCCCACCTGACGCTCTATTTCATCACGTTCTTTTTGAATATCCCTTCTTGCTTTTTCAATATCTTCCCAGCGTCCTGCTAAAAGGATCCGCTGAAATTTTTCAATTTCTGAATCAATGGCTACGGCTTTTTTTGCCTGAGTAGCTTGTCGTTTTAAGCTTCCCATTTGCTTGGAGAGCTCATGAATAATGTCATCGAGCCGGACAAGATTGGCTCTTGTATCATCTAGTCTTCGCTCAGCCTCAATTTTTCTAACTTTATAACGAGTAATTCCTGCAGCTTCTTCAATTAAGGATCTTCGATCTTGTGGAGTTTTATTGAGTATCAAATCAATCTGACCTTGCTGAATATATGAATATGCTCTGGTGCCCATGCCGGTATCCATTAACAAATTCTGGATATCTCTCAATCGGGACTCTTTGCCGTCAATTCGGTACTCACTATTTGAGTCTCGATAGAGTCGACGAGAAATGGTTGTTTCCTTCATGGTGGATGGATTACTTTGATCAGGCATCTCCATCAGAACCTTTACTTCGGCAAATCCCATTGCTTTTCGCTTCATGGTTCCCGCAAAAATAACTTCGGACATCTCGCTACTTCTGAGAACAGTGGGCCTCTGCTCTCCTAGGGCCCATGATATTCCGTCCCCTATATTCGACTTACCGCACCCATTGGGACCAACAACCCCCGTCATACCTGGTTTAAAAGATAATTTATAGGTATCCGGGAATGACTTAAACCCATGTAATTCAAGGCTAATGAGACGCAAAGGGGGGTAGCTCCAAGGTCTTAAGATTAAAGGAGAATAGTATAGAAAACACCTTCTACTTTCATACCACGTCAGCCCCCCCGAAGGGAAAGGGTCTTTTGGGGGTTAAAATTAATATTCTTACAATCTTGGAGATACCTTCTTGAACCTTTATGAGTGGACTAAAATCGATCCCCCCTTCGGGAGTCTTTTCTATCCCTTGGTCGGCATAGCATTATTCAGTTGGGGCTGGTTCTTGGGGCAAAATAGGGCTGAGAGAATTTTTAACAAAATGCAAAAAGATAAGGATAAGTAGGCTGTATGAGTTCATCTTTAGATCAGACGCGATATTGGCCAATATTGATTGAGCCTTCAAGGATTCTCATTAACCAGATCGCTTATCCTTCAAGCCTCACAGACATCGGCGAAAGTATGAAAAGAGCCTTATTAGGTATCCCGCCTTCCCCCTGTAAGGTCATTCTTGATGATTTTATAGTTCCTTCATATCTTATTGAGCCTATTGAAGATTTACCATCTGACCCAGCATCCCAATCGGCTTTTTTTCACTGGCGATACCAGCAACTATCAGGCGTAACCAGTGACTTTAAGGTGGTGGCTTACCCTCTGGGAATAAAAGGATGGATCCTAAATGGAATATCAACGGACCTTCTAGGAAAACTCGAAGATACTCTTAGATCTCTAGATTTCCGGGTTACATCGATGGTCCCCAAATGGTCACATCTCATGAACCACTTGTTCCTCACCGGTAGAGAGGTACCCTCATGCCTTATTTGTCTTTCTCCCACTGAACAAGGTCGTTATCGGGGAACTCTGATCGCCTGGAGCGACTCTCTGAATCTATTTCGTCAATGGTCAGATGAGGCAGATCTTGACACATGGAATCAGGATAGGATATATCCGACTCTTGCCTATTTAGAGCGAACTTGGTCTCAAAAGTCAGAATTGTACATCTATGGAACTACGACTCCCTGGCTAATCAATGGCTATCGCCCTATTGCTGTCACAGAAGACATCTTCGTAGGTAGTAGCCATGTCTCCTAAGCCGATTGAAATTAATTTCATTACACCTGAAGTTTGGTGGAATCCTAAACGAAGTAAATGGGGCCGCTATATCTCGTTATCGGGGGTTTCCCTACTCACGCTAGTTGCCGTGATAATGCTTGGTATGGCTGCAAGAATTTTTTCAGTTTCCTATGCGACTTCCCAAAATACTGAACAAATACAGTTATCGCTTGATCGCATGAAAGAGATCCAAAAGCAATTATCAAGTTTTGATCTAGATCGTGAAACGCCAAGATGGAAATTAGCTGAGAAGCTTCTGCAAGAAAAAACCATTCCATGGTCCCGATTACTATACGAAATCGAAGTCGCATTACCTGATGGCGTAAGACTCAGGGATATACAGAAAACACGGGGAGTAGATCAACAGGTTGTCCTTAAGTTTCATGGAGAATCCACAACTGAAGAGGGAAAGGTTAAATTTATCCAACAGCTCGGATCTAGTCCTATTTTCAAAGAACTTATCCTAGAAAGGGAAAATCAGGGGGCACAGGGGGGTTGGGAATTTGAAATGACCCTTCCTGTCAAAAATGTAATCCTTCCAGTCGCCCCGCCTAGTCCCGGTTCGAAGGATACGTTCTAATGGACAAACTTCATCAGGCGACTAAGCATTTCATCTCGGGCTCCGTAGCCTGGATCTTGAGCCTATTATCGATTTTTATAGTAATTCCTCAGCTCCGCAATTCCATTGCAAATGAAACGAAAGCACAAAAGGATTCTGCGTTCGACTTTACCAACAAAAAGAATCAACTCGATAGTCTAATTAAATTATCAGACAAGATACGCCAAGGCCAAGATTCTCTGGTTCGAATCCAGAGCCTTTTGCCCAATATGCCTTCAAGCCAACTCCAGCTATCCTTGAGCCGAGAACTTCATAAGCTATCGAGAGTTCATAATGTCAGATTACAAAGTGTCAAGTATGCTAGGCCTTCCAGGGAAGGGCAAAAAAATACGGAACTTGAATCTATCGAGTCTGAATTCGTCACGACGGGAATATACAGCGATCTTCGGGCATTTATGCTTTCCCTCGAAACAGCAGGACTTCCATATGCAGTCCGTGAGGCTCGTCTAGAAGAGTCCCCAGAGGGCTTGAAACTTACCGTGAATCTGCGGGCATTCAAGAAGCCTGATGTTTTGTTTCGCGAGGGTAACCAATGAATCCCTTGAGGATTTTGTTAGAAAGAATAAACCTATCTATTTCGCTTGCAGGCATGAAGCAAGAAATTCTTACCAATCGAAGAACCCAAGTGGGTATTGTCATACTTTCGGGGCTACTTGCCATACTCCTGTGGCCCAACTCCAGCCAACCCCAAAGAACCCTTGTCGGCACAGACTCCGTTTCTATGGCGGCTTTGCGATCTCTTCCTGATCTCTCCGCTCTAGATCAATCATCTGAGATACCTCCCTTGCCCAAACTTCTCAGAGATCCTTTTTTGTTCGAAGGTCCCAAGCCGCCTGAAATTATAAAAAAAGCCAAGCCAATGCCGCCCCCTCCCGAGCCTACTGCCGAAGAGATTGCCCAAAAAGAATTAGAACAGGATCGACAACTAGAAATGGCTACGGCCCCGAATGAATACAGATTCATTGGGTTTCTCAGAACCAGCAAAGCTGGCGTAACTGGGGCATTTATGAACGGCGAAGAACCTACCAATTTAAAAATAGGGTCGATTATTCGAGGTCGATGGAAATTAATCGAGATAAAGGAAGACAATGCACGGTTTCAGAACCTTAAATACCCTGATTTATTCTTTGCAGCATCTGCTAGCAGTATTGAAAACTAGCCAGATTCATTGAAATGCCCTTTTTTTGAGGGATACTAGAAAGTGACCATGAGAACCCCAAAGCAAATAAAGTCCCTACTTGTCCTCGTTATTTTAACCCTAGGTTCATTCGGCTGTGCCCTTCAGAAGGCCAATCAAGCTTTTGAAGAGGGCCGATATGAGGATTCCCTCCAGGGCTATCGTGCCATCGTACAAAACGACCCTTCAAATGTGAAAGCTCGAATAGGCCTTCAGCGTTCTGCTCAGCAAGCCGCTGAACAAGTATTGAGGGAAGCTCAGGAACTTGAGCGAAGAGGGGGCAGCGATGTAGCCATTCAGAATTTAGTTGCCAAAGCGCTCACCTTTAATTTTGATAATCAAATTGCACAAGATTGGCTTCTGCGTCTTCAACAAAAAATCGAGAAAGCCAAAACCCAATCTGCTCCCGAAGATATGGACGATATTAAAGCGCGAGTTGAACAAGAAAATACCCTTCTTCTCAATCCTAATTCACTAGATGGTATTGATATTTCCTTCACCCGTCGAACTTCTCTTAAAGAAATTCTGGGGACACTGGGTAAGGCAGCAGGGATTAACGTCATTCTTCATACAAGTTTTCAAGATAATTCCATCTCTATTGACTTGAAAGGCCTTTCTTTTTATAAGGCCTTAGATACCCTGATGCTTCAAAATGAAATGTTTTACAAAGTGGTGGACAAGAACACCATTATGGTTTTTAAAGCTACTCCGCAAAATCGAGAGCAATTCGAAAATCAGATCATCAAAACCTACTTTTTATCTAATGCAGACCCCAATGAGGTCCGCGCAACTTTAGTTACGCTCATTCCCCAACTCAGGGTGTTCACCGACAAGCGGATGAATGCAATTATTGTCAAAGCGAAGCCCCTAGAGTTAGGAATAACTGACCGCGTTATCGGCCAACTCGACAAAGCCCTGCCCGAGGTAATGGTTTATCTAGAACTTATGGAAGTCACCGAAAGCAGTTTGCAGAAAGTCGGACTCCTTCCCGTTCTGGGCGCTGGCGATGATTCAGGAACCTTTCGAATTGGAGCAACCACAGTAAATCAAAGCAGTGGCCTCAATTCAGCCACAAATACCCTTTCTATTTCTTCAGCAAATATCCGGACTCTATTCCCTAACTTGGCCCTTGATTTTTTGAAAAGCAATGGAGATGCAAGATTAGTCGCCAGTCCTAACGTCAGAACTGTCAGCGGAGGCAAAGGCGAAGTCAATATCGGAGATAAGATTAGTACCACTCAGTCAGCGCTCACGAGCGGACTCCTCGGAGCCAATCAATCAGGGGCCCAAAGTTCTTCCAATACCACTGGCCTCGGGGGGTTAGGGCAAGTATCGTTCAGTTACGAGGATGTGGGAGTTAAGATATCTGTAGAACCTAGGGTTCATTACAATGGCGAGATTACTCTCAAAATCGAAGCCTCTGTGACAACCCTCAAGGCTGGCTCGGCCCCCGGACGGCCCGATCTAGGCCGAAGAGAAATTAAAACTACAGCGCGGTTGAAAGACGGAGAAACAGCCATCTTTGGTGGGCTTCTAAAGGACGAAGAGCAAAAACAATTTCAGGGTATCTGGGGTGTTTCGGAAATGCCCCTTATTGGAAGATTGATCGGCAACACCCGTAATCAGAAGGCAAAGACAGACGTGATTCTGACCATCCGAGCTGTTCAAGTAAGGAAACCTGTTCTCACAGAAAGTGATTTTAAGGGCTTCAATCCCGAAGATATGGGAGAAGGCTCTAAATCCACGATGCCCAAAGAGGCTAAAAATAATCCTACGGAAACCCCTACCAACATCGATTCCTCTGCTTCCGTCGCTATAGAGAAAAAGCCGATTTCTCAGGAAATGCTTATTTCGATTCCACCTGAGTCCATCAAGGAGACTTTAAGTGTGGCTCCTCGCGCAGATCTGGCAACTGGGAAAGTGCTAACTGTACCTGTAAAAACAAAACCTGCGGACTCTGATTTGATTATTTTCATGTCTCCTCCTGTATCGCAAGCAATGAAAGGAGATAGCCTCACCATCGACTTAAATATTAGTGGTGGAGTTGGTATTACCTCGGGTCAACTAGATCTCTTAATTCCGCCGGGATTAAAAGTTATAAGCGTAAAACAGGGGGACTTTCTATTAAATGATTCCGGGGCTTTGGATTACACCGAAGATGGTGCGGGCATCTGTCGGATTAGTTTTAAGCGGAATGGACAGGGTGAGGATAGCGGCAATTTACTCTCCCTTAGCCTAACCGCCGTTCAATCAGGCAATGCACCCGTAATTATTCAAAAGGCCGCTATTTTTATCGGGCCCAACCCTATTTCGGCACGCTGGGTGAATTCGCTCTTTAACATTCAGTAATCATGAATATTACAAACGCCAAGGGTTTCACCCTTCTCGAATTGGTTATCACGGCGACCGTTCTGCTTATTCTAGCCTCGGCATCGGTTCCTCTAGTTAAGAATGGTATTCGCCGAGACAAGGAACTTGAACTCTCAAGAAACCTCAGGGAAATAAGACTTGCGATAGATGAATACAGAAAAGCTGCAGAATTTCAAAAAATAAAAACTCCTGCTACAGAAAATAATTTGTGTCCCTCAACTCTGGAAGAACTCGTGGAAGGCGTAGCTGCGACTGGAAGTGCATCAAAGAAAATTAAATTCTTGAGGCGTATCCCCGTGGACCCCTTCACGGGCAAGGCAGAATGGGGGTTGAGAAGTACTTCAGATGACCCCAAATCTCGAAGCTGGGGAGGTGGTCATATCTACGACGTTTATTCACTAGCGCCGGGTACTGGGCTGAATGGAATTCCCTATACTGATTGGTAGGGGCTTTTAATCGTTGATCAATTAACCGAGAAGCGTTAACCTAAAACTTCGTCCTCAGAGGCCCTAGGGCCTATTGACCTAAATCTTTGAAGCGGATATGGCGGAATTGGTAGACGCGCTAGATTCAGGTTCTAGTGCTCGCAAGGGCATGGGGGTTCGAGTCCCTCTATCCGCACCAAGGATAGAGCCAGTTCCAAATCTTTTGATTAAAATTATAAGGTGTCCAACCTTATTTGGACTTTGACCCTTGAAGCGGCATCGGGACTGCGACTTGTGGTGACGGGAATGATCCCCTTTTTTTGGGAGCCCATATGGCCCTTACTAATGAACAAAAACAAAAAGTCATCCAAGACTTTAAAACCCACGACAGTGATACCGGCTCACCTGAAGTCCAGATCGCTATCCTAACGGAACAGTTGAACTTACTCAGTGAACATTTCAAAGTTCACGTTAAAGATCACCACTCCCGAAGAGGGCTAATGATTCTTGTGAGTCAGCGACGGCGTCTGCTTGAATATCTAAAGAAAAAAGATAAATCTCGATATGAAAAGTTAATTGATCGGCTCAATCTCCGACATTAATTTTTCTTGATTGTTATTCTGGGACTAGTTTACTGCGATGTTGACACCTCTTCCCATCCCAGAGAATCCTAATCCCTATCAAACAATCAAAACGTCTGAAATTTATGCTTCTCCCTGGATAACGGTGAGAGAAGATGCTTTTCGGCATCGGCAAGGAGCCCAAGGGATCTATTCGGTGGTCTCTATCAAACATCAAGCATGTGGGGTAGTGGCAATAGATGATGACGATCGCTTAGTCCTCGTCGGACAATGGCGTTATCCCCTGGAAGAATATTCTTGGGAGATCCCTGAAGGGGGAGGAGGGCTTGATGAGAGCCCCATTGAATGCATGAAACGGGAACTTGCTGAAGAATGCCAATTGGAAGCAAGGTGCTGGATTCCACTTGGCTACTATCGACCGAGCAACTCTAAGACCGACGAAGAAGCTTTTCTTTTTTTAGCTGAAGACCTTAGCCCTTGCTCGGGCGAATCTGAAAGTGACGAAGAACTTATGGTCAGAAGGGAGCCTTTCAGTGAGTGCCTCGAAAGGATTTCTTCGGGTGAATTGACTGATGGCCTTACGGTAACCGGAATCTTCATGGCGCATGCCTATAGAAAAGGATTACTCCCTACCCTGTCGGATGAACTCCAACAACGTTTTTTCACTACAAGGGTGAGTCCAGCATGATCATTACCCTCGAAACTATAGACGATAAATCCCTTAACGGCATAGCCGCCTGTCTGAAAAGCGGGGGAGTGATCGCCTATCCAACTGACACTATCTATGGAATGGGCTGTCTTGCTTCAGATTCTCGAGCGATAGAAAAAATCTTTAAACTAAAGGCTCGTGACGAGACTAAACCCATGAGCCTGCTGTGCTCGAGTCACGATATGTTGTCTAAATATTGCCAGCCCCTTACACCTATAAAAAAAGACCTGTTAAGGCGTCTTCTGCCGGGTCCCTATACCTTCATTCTTTCAGCAAATGGAAACGTACCTCCTGCGTTGGTAGGAGAGCCACGGAAAACCGTTGGACTAAGGATACCCCGCCATGATTTTTGTATCTCTATCGCGAACTACCTTAACGAGGCCATTATCACAACCTCGGTCAATCGATCAGGGGAAATTCCCCTCAATGATCCGCTTGCTATCGACGCATCTTTTGGTTCCGATTTAGACGCAATTGTTATTCACGAGCCTCCTCTTGGACAATCCAGTACTATTCTCGACATTACCGGTGAGATGCCCATATTAATCCGTGCCGGGGCTGGAATCTGGCCTTTGTCCTAGTTTTTATAGGGCAAGCTAGTGACGTATTTGCTATATTTAAGTTGTTCGAGGAGCGTTGCGCGACTACGTTTCTAGAGAGTCCCAGGCTCGAACATCCATCTTGGATTCAATAACGACGCTCATCTGTTACCAAAAGGTATCGGGTGAGTTAAGTAAGCATCTCACCAGGTCACCTGATCTCGGAGATTCATATGAGCGTTATTAACAAGCAAGATTACGAGATTGCAAATATTAATTTGGCTCCTTGGGGCCGTAAAGAAATCCTCATAGCCCAGGAAGAAATGCCTGCCTTAATGAGTATTCGACACGAGTACTTAAATGCGAAGCCCCTAGCGGGCGCCCGAATCGCTGGCTCGCTCCATATGACCATACAAACGGCTGTCCTTATAGAGACTCTTAGGGCCCTAGGGGCTGATGTCCGATGGGCTTCATGCAATATCTACTCGACCCAAGATCACGCTGCAGCAGCAATCGCGGAAGCGGGAACTCCGGTCTTTGCGGTTAAAGGCGAGAGTCTCGAAGAGTACTGGGAATTCACACATCGTATCTTCGACTTTGAAGAACAAGAGCCCAATATGATCTTGGATGATGGTGGCGACGCTACCCTTCTTCTTCACTTAGGTAGTAAAGCAGAATCCGATCTGACGGTTTTGTCTAATCCCAAAAGCGAAGAAGAGTCGATACTTTTTTCTTCCATTAAAAAAAGACTGAAGACCTCTGCGAATTGGTACAGTACAAAATTGGCTTCCATTAAAGGCGTGACCGAAGAAACAACGACCGGTGTTCACCGACTCTACGATATGTTCAAAGCGGGAGATCTAAAGATTCCTGCCATCAATGTCAACGATTCCGTCACCAAAAGTAAATTTGATAATTTATACGGATGCCGCGAGTCCCTCGTTGATGCCATTAAACGCGCCACAGATGTCATGATTGCTGGAAAGGTTGCTGTAGTTTGTGGATACGGAGATGTCGGTAAAGGTTCAGCCCAAGCTCTTCGTGCCCTCTCTGCTCAAGTTTGGGTGACTGAAGTAGATCCAATTTGTGCTCTTCAGGCAGCCATGGAAGGATATCGTGTCGTCACCATGGATGAGGTCGCCTCTCTAGCAGATATTTTTGTCACTGCCACGGGTAATTATCATGTCATTACCCATGAGCACATGTCCAAAATGAAAAATGATGCCATTGTTTGTAATATTGGCCATTTCGATAATGAGATTGATGTAGTCTCCCTAGAAAAGTATGAGTGGGAAGAGATTAAACCCCAAGTCGATCATGTAATCTTTCCTAACGGTAAAAGAATCATTCTTCTCGCACGAGGTCGCCTAGTTAATTTAGGTTGTGGAACGGGACACCCCAGCTACGTGATGAGCAGTTCTTTTGCTAATCAAGTGCTGGCCCAAATTGAACTTTGGACAGAACGGGATACCCAAAAATACCCTGTGGGTGTTTACACACTTCCCAAAGCCTTGGACGAAAAGGTGGCGCGCCTTCAACTTTCAAAACTGAATGCTCAACTCACTCAATTGACCCAAGAACAAGCCCAGTATATTGGTGTATCAAACCAAGGACCATTCAAGTCTAATTCATACCGCTACTAAACTAGCACTCAGGCAAATTAACCGAAACCCCTTCAGGAACACCCACCACCTGAAGGGCGAGGCCTCCCCGAGAAGTTTCCTTGTACTTTGTTTTCATGTCGGCGCCGGTCAAGCGCATAGTTTCAATAACATTATCGAGGCTGACAAAATGATTACCATCACCATGGAGAGCAAGTCTCGCAGCTTGAATCGCTTTGACGGAAGCCATGGCGTTCCGTTCGATGCAGGGAATCTGAACCAAGCCACCGATCGGATCGCAGGTTAGACCCAAATGATGTTCCATCCCGATCTCAGCTGCATTTTCAACTTGCTTGGGGGTCCCGCCTAATACTTCAGCTAAAGCTCCAGCTGCCATAGAACATGCCGATCCCACTTCTCCTTGACAGCCAACTTCAGCTCCGCTAATGCTTGCATTCTTTTTATATAAAGTTCCGATAGCTCCCGCTGTGAGCAAGAATTTAACCACGCCTTCGTCTGAAGCTCCATCCGTAAAGCGACGATAAAAATGGAGAACGGCGGGAATGATGCCTGCAGCGCCATTAGTGGGGGCTGTAACGACCTTTCCTCCAGCTGCATTTTCTTCATTGACGGCTAGCGCATATAAACTAACCCAATCCATGAGGGCTAAGGGGTCTTTGAGATTCTCTGGGCGATCGCTTAGAGTTTTGAATAGCGCAGGGGCCCGCCGAAGAACTTTTAGGCCACCCGGAAGTATCCCCGAAGATTGGCAGCCTCGCCTAACACAGGCTTCCATTGCTCTCCAAATCGACAGGAGCTTAGCCTTAGTTTCAGATTCACTCCTCCATGCAGCTTCATTGGCCAACATGACATCGCTAATTGAGAGATTGTGGGTTGCGCAATGGTCGAGAAGTTCTATAGCTGAGTTAAAAGGAAATTGGAGGGACAATTCTCGTGGCTTAAGGGGGTCGCCACCTAAAGGTGCTTCCGGATCTAACACAAAGCCTCCACCAACCGAATAGTAGGTCCCTTCATGCAACAACTCTTCTTTGGCTCCAAGGGAAACGAACCGCATTCCATTGGGATGGTAAGGAAGCGCTTTGTATTCGAAATGGATGGCTTCAGATTCGCGCCAATGGATCGGATACTGACCTAAAAGAGAGAGGCTCTGATTGACTTCAATGTCCTGAAGCACACCCGGGATCTTATCGACATCTACATCTTCAGGGGTGTAACCCATGAGACCTAAAGATAACGCCTTGGGGGTACCGTGCCCCCTACCAGTAGCCCCCAAAGAACCATAAAGAAATATTTTTATTTTACAGATTTTTCCAATGATCCCCATCTCTTGTATCTTTAAGGCATAAATTCTTGCAGCAGTCATGGGGCCAACAGTATGAGAACTACTGGGGCCAATACCGATTTTAAATAAATCTAACGTTGAAACAGCCATGGTGTGTCCTGTCTCAATCCTATCGCGACTCGACAAAGCCTATGTAAGATTCCAACGAGGCCTCGGTTGTTTCCAAACCTTCCCCCAGTCCGAAGCGTCTCCTGGGTCAAGTTCTAGTGCAATGTAGTCTAGGGCTTTCAGTGACTCATGGATCTCAAGATTACCCGTGGACAACGTCAATCGATCCTGACCTTTGAGCCGGCCTAGGGCATCTTTCCATACAGCTTGTGCTCCAGCCGCATTCTGGTGTTGAATATGATGAAATCCGGCCGCTAGAAGAATGAGGGATTGGAGATTTAGTTTTTCCTCCCCTTTAGCACTGAGCCACAAGGGTTCAAGGGCATCATGACATTCAAAAAAAAGTCCATTATTGAAGAGGGAAATTCCGCATCTAAAATCATAGTCAAGCCCGGGATTGATCCCCGTGAGCGAGGATAATTGCCAACCGATCCTGAGCGAAACCATCGGTGCCCATGATCGCCAAGAGTCATGGGCACCCCAACCCGCCTCTTGCATCGAGGCCGTATCAGGGAAAAGTTCTTGGTGATAGTGCCAAGACACGGAAGGCTCTTTGACCTCAACTGCAGCCAGCATTTTGGCCGCTTGCACGAAGAGTTCTTCTTCGGGTATTCCTTGCATGAAATTCTTTCGGACACCAGGGGAACCTAGGATCAAGGGCCATACCAGGTGCTGACGCTCTTGGGGATTATGAATAGCTTTTTCAAATCTTTTTCTGATAAATCGTTGTATCTCCAGGGGAAGGAGAGGCTGGCGTTGCCAAAAAGGAGACGTTAGATGTTCCAATGCTCACTTCCTCTTTGTATCAATGGTTATGACTAGTTCTTTTCCCCCATACTCATTCTCGTTCATCTCCGTAATACGGCACGAGGGCAATATAGCTTTGAAAACTTGCTTTGGGCTCCCCTTCTGATGAACAAGGATCCATCGAGCAAGTAGGCCGCGATAGTATTTCGACCAATGGCTTACTTTTTTACCTGAGCCATCTAGAATCATGGCCGTATTACGCTCTCTCCCCCATAAGTGAATTAAGGAACTTTGATCTTCCGGTATTAGAGACCAAACAGGGCCTTTGGGTATCTTATTTAGTTCGGATAAAAACTGTTTTTGGAGGTGCGCTTTAAGCCCTTCGAGACTATTCATCTTCAATTTATAAAACGGCAGAAGTTCGTCTCCACGAACGAGTCCACGGAGATTAGATAGTACGAAAATTTGCTGCCACATTTTGAGGGGGATCGAAGAAGCGTCAAGAGCTTCGAAGGCAACCCCCTGGTATCGACCAAGGGCTGGTAACAAGGGTAACGGTTTATGAAGATTTTTGCATTGAGTGATCACCTTATTGAAAAGATCGCCCTTGGTACCGAGGATTTTTAGCAATTCTGAGCGAGAAGCGTCTCGAATTTTTTTTTGGAGAGACATTCTAACCCATGCTTGGTCTTTATTTTCTGAGAGAGTGCCCAATCTGCCGCCTTCTTTTTTGTCTTCCGAAGGAGCGAGAAGGATAGAAGGTTGTGACATCTTTTATGATTGATGATCGATGGTAGAAATGATTTCTAGCGAGAAGTCATCAATAGCATTTTGCCAAGACTTCAATTCTCCTTGGAAATAGTTATAGGCCATCAGGGCCGGGATAGCTGCTACCAAACCAAGCGCCGTAGCAATGAGAGATTCGCTGATGCCCGGAGCAACGCTCGCTAAGTTTGCATTACCCGACATACCAATCCCACGGAACGCTCCGATGATACCCCAAACAGTTCCGAGCAAGCCCACGAAAGGAGAGACTGCGGCCACTGTTGCGAGCGTACCCATCTGCGACTCGATTAATCCCATCTGGACGACTCCTGAACGCTGCAGCGTTCTTTCGATGGAAAGGATTCTTTCTGAAGGGCTTTTGGCTTGCATGATGGGAGAAGCCATTTCCTGCTTCGTGGCCCGACATAAAGCCAACAGTGGCGATCCTTCGAATTCTCCAGATCTGCGATCGATTTCTTTCCAACCCTTCCCTTCGTCATACAGTATCCGAAGCTCTAGGGATGTTTTTTTCATCGAAGCAAAAGTCTTCGCTTTTCTAAAAATAATGGACCAGCTCCAGACGGAAAAAATAAAAAGAATCAACAGGATAAATTGAGCAAAAATACTCGCATTAAGGAGCACCTGAAACAGATTTACTTCTACTTGCGCCATGCCCAAGAAGGCCATAAAGGACTCCGATACTTGCTCATCATATCAAGAGTGGTCGGTATTTCGAGATACACTATTAAAAAGGTGGGTCTCATGAAAATAGCGGTAGTTGGCTCAGGCTATGTAGGGCTTGTGACTGCTGTCTGTTTTGCCCATATCGGAGTTGAAGTAGCGGCCGTCGATAAAGACACAAATAAGATCGATGCCTTGCGGTTAGGAAAAAGTCCTATTTATGAGCCAGGCTTAGAGGAACTCCTCGCCTCAACTCTCCGAGTTGGCCGGTTGTCTTTTCATAATCAGTTAGGGGAGGCTCTCGAGGGTGCTCGTGTAGTTTTCATCTGCGTAGGCACCCCTCAAGGGCAAAACGGACAAGCCAATATGGATTATGTCTTCCAAGTCGCTGCCGAAATAGCTGAATGCCTTGCTCAAAAACCAAGAATAAAGGATGGTCTGATCGTAGTTACTAAAAGCACCGTACCCGTAGGAACTGCCTCAAGAATTCAGAAAATCATCGACGACCATTTAGCCTCGAAAGGTGTTTCTTCTATATTTGAGGTTGCCAGTAACCCAGAGTTTTTGAAGGAAGGTGATGCGATCTTCGATTTTATGAACCCCGATCGCGTTGTCGTCGGCTGTCAGAGCAAAGACGCCGAGCACGTTATGCATAACCTCTATGCTCCTTTGTTAAAAAATGCGGACGGGGCATGGTTTTCTATGAAGCCTAAAAGCTCCGAGCTCACTAAGTATGCTTCGAATGCGATGCTAGCGACTCGTATCAGCTTCATGAATGAAATAGCCAACCTTTCTGAAAAAGTAGGAGCAGACATTGATGATGTGAAACGAGCTGTCGGGGCGGATAAGCGAATTGGTAAATCATTCCTGAATCCAGGCCCCGGATTCGGTGGAAGTTGTTTTCCAAAAGATGTATCTGCCCTCTTGTCTTTAGGAGATCAGGTAGGCGAAGATCTCAAAGTCCTTCGGGCTACCCTCCAAACAAATCAATATCAAAAGAAGATCTTACTTCGAAAAATAGCTAGGCTATTCTCAATTGATCCCCTAGACCCCTCAAGGCCTCTCTCCGGTCGGCGCATTACGCTTTGGGGACTCGCTTTCAAGGCAAATACGGATGATGTTCGTGAAAGCGTATCGCTGGATCTTGTTCGAGACTTAGTCAGACTAGGGGCTGAAGTGATAGCCCATGACTTTATAGCAATGGAAAACTTCAAAATGGCACTTTCTGAAGAGGCGCTCTCCATCATTTACGAGGCTGATCCTATTCAGGCGACCAAGAATGCAGATCTACTCGTGATTGCTACCGAATGGACTAACTACCAGAAAATTGATCTTGGGGAGGTGGCTCGCCTTATGAAGTATAAACAAATCATTGATGCCAGAAATTTATTCTCCCCCTACGAATTGGCAAAGTCCGGTTGGATGTATGACTCAATTGGACGACCTAAAGGTGAGATACCTCTATGAGAATCGCTCTCTTAGAAATAGCTCACGCACGATCGGGAGACAAGGGAGATGCTTCTAATATTGGATTAATTGCTTACACTAACGCAGGATACGAAGTACTGAAACGTTGTGTCACTAAAGAACTCGTAAAGCGGCATTTCGCATTAATCTGCTTTGGAGAAGTCGAGAGATTCGAGGTACCCAACCTTAAAGCCCTCAATTTCATTCTTCATAACTCTTTAGGCGGGGGAGGAAGCGAGAGCGTTAAGACCGATGCCCAAGGTAAAACCCATGGACAGGGCTTGCTCCAGATGGAAATAGACCTTCCCGACGGCGTCTCCCTTAGTGACCTACTCCCCTAGTGTCGAGTGCGTTAAACTGAAAACATCAACGAGGTACCTATGGGAAACTTAGGCTTAACAGAGATGCTATTGATCGGAGTAGTCCTTCTTCTTTTCTTCGGACCTTCTCGTCTTCCCGAACTTGGCAAAAGTATTGGCAAAGGTATTCAGGAATTCAAGAAAGCCAGCAAAGAAATTACCGACTCTGTCAAAGACGATGTTTCTGACACCAAGAAATAATCAGAAAGTCTTCCTATTCAAAACTTCATTGAAAGTTGAGTGCTAGAAGAAATGGCTCTACCTGAAACTCCAGCCGATAAAATGAGTTTCTGGGAGCATCTCCAGGAACTGAGAATACGATTCATTCGAATTCTGATCGCTGTAGTTGCCTCGTTCTCTCTTACCTACGCTTTTCGATTTCAAATTTGGGAATTAGTCCAGCGTCCCCTTCTCTTTGCTATTTCTAGGCAAACAGGACAGGATGTAGACCAAATTAAACCCTGGGCCTTTACGAGTTTAACGGAGCCCTTTTTTAGCTTAATGAGGCTTTCCATTTGGACAGCTTGTCTCATCGCTATTCCAATTGTATTTTATCAAGTTTGGGCTTTCATCCGACCCGGCTTATTACCAAGAGAGCGGAACTATATGGCGCCCTTTGTGGGGGTGACTAGCCTCTGCTTCATCGGTGGTATTTGTTTTGCCTATGTGTATGGGTTTCGATTTTTAGGAGACGTACTCTTTACTGAAGCCATGGGGGCTGGACTGAGGGCCAATCTTCATATCGATGAGTACCTCGATCTATTCATTGGAACACTGGCAATGACTGGAGTCATCTTCGAACTACCTGTTCTTTTCTATTTTCTATCTCGTTTCAGAGTGGTTACTGCAAAGCAGATGCTCAGATACTGGCGACATGCAGCGGTAACGATTGTAGTCATAAGCACGATAGCGACCCCGGGTGATGTCGTTGTCACTTCTATCTTTTTTAGTCTGATCCTCTTGAGCCTCTATATGATATCGGTCTTAGTGGCTTGGCTTGCTGAACCCAAAGAGACGTCCTGATTAATAATCTATTAGGAGATTGAGATGGCTATCAAATCAATTGGAATTGTGGGAGCTGGACAGATGGGGAGCGGTATTGCTCATGTCGCATCCCTAACGAATCACGAAGTTATCCTTCAAGATGTCAGTTCAATGGCGTGCGAAAAAAGTTTATCTTTTATTTCTAAAAATATGCAAAAGAGTGTTGAAAAAGAGAAGATTACGGAGGAGGAGAAGAGTCGCGCCCTTCAATCTATCCGATGCGTAACTAAGCTTGATGATTTAAGGGATTGCGACATTATCATCGAGGCTGCAACTGAAAAATGGGATATTAAAGAGGGTATTTTTAAAAATTTAGATCGCATCTGTAAACCCGAGACGATTCTAGCTTCTAATACAAGTTCAATCTCCATTAATCAGATCGCAGGCGCCACGGCGAGGCCCACGCAAGTAATCGGTATGCACTTTATGAATCCTGTGCCAATCATGGTTTTGGTCGAGGTAATACGAGGATCACGTACGTCTGATCAGACGTACAGCGACGTTATGATGCTCTCAAAAACTCTTGGAAAAATACCTCTAGGATGTAATGACTCACCAGGATTCGTAAGTAATCGTATTCTTTTACCCATGATTAATGAAGCGGTATACACGCTTGCCGAAGGGGTTGCTTCTATCGAGAGTATTGATGGGATCATGAAGCTTGGCATGAACCACCCGATGGGGCCCCTCACACTAGCTGACTTTATTGGCCTCGATACTTGTCTCTACATTTTGAACGTCATACATAGTGGAATGAAACAAGATAAATATCGTCCCTGCCCGCTCTTGGAAGCCTATGTTCAAGCGGGGTTTCTCGGGAAGAAAACTGGCAAGGGCTTCTACGACTACTCGACTGGAGAACCTCGACCTCACTACCTGCCCGGAAGATCTTAGTCTAAGAGCCGGTCTAGTTGTCGACTTAGGTCAGAACTTCCTTGGCTATTAGCGAGCGACTTACAGAGAGAGCACATGGCGTAGCTCCAGACCTGCGGCTCGATATGGCCGCGTAAATGAATCAAGGAAGCTAGGGCAAGGCTATGATGGCTGTAGTTATATATCGGATCTCCCCAAGAAACGGCAAGAGCTACTTCCCTCTCGACATCTGCAGGCAAATTAGCAGTATTCAATGAAGAATGGGCGATGCTAAATGCTTTTTGGGGCTCTACGTCTAGTATGGCATCCGATAAGTTTACTTTTGATCCACCGTCCTCAACCTGAGTACTCATTCGCAAAGACTCTTCCTCGCTTGGAAAAAGATTAACCAAAGCAGCGGCCTGTGACCAAACTGCTAAGTCTGACTTTGCATCGTCACTAAACCAGAGAGACTCGAGGTAGGTGAAAAGCCAAGAGGTTTTGCCTTCGAGATCTCTCCGAGCATCGAGTAACTTATCGCTACTCGACAGAATCAGAACTTTAAGCATCTCGGCGGAATGCAGTCCATCTGAGGTTGCCGAAGTCCACTCATTAAGCATCTGAACTAACCCAAATTCATTCACTGCCTTTCTGAGACGGGTGGTATCTTCAGGTGCAAAAACCATAGAACCAGCTAATGGCCGAGACGGAACTTGATCAAGTCGCTTTTGCGCGCGCTCGTTCCAAAAGGTATCTGGTGCGCCGGCTGCGAGCCAAGCACAAATGCCCAAAAGCCATCGACCGGTAGCCTTGGGTCTCCCCAATTGAATAAATAGATATTTCATGTGATGAATAAAAACCATCTTATGGCCCATATTCGACATATCATTTTTAACCAAGCTAACCAAAAAGTCGAAGTCGTCATCTGTGGGAACATTTATTCCCATCACTTCACCAAAAGCGATTTCTGGAAGTTGTTTTTGTATGCCTAATTTTATATTCTGAAAAGATCCTGATCCCATAAGAGGTTTTTTTGCTGAAGTCGCCCTTCCTTCTTGGGCAAAATAATGAAGTTGAGTGCCCAACGCCCTCCTGAAACTTCTGGCGTCTAAAATCCCCCTTAGCCGAAAAATGGAAGAGAGCCCCAGAAGACCGTGAGGCATATGAGGCAAGAAGCCGGGCCAATCAATAACCGGAACTAGTACTTTAACGGCTGAGCGAACTGCCAAAATAAGGTCTTGATCATTTTGGCTGGTATTCACATACGCTGAGAAAAAATCTTCGGTCGGGCGGGATAGCTCTTCTACCCATCTCTGCATGGCTATCATTTAAGACCTCGCGGGGAGTTTCCAAAACTCTGCAACGAGGTTTGACCAATGAAAATCAAAAGAACGATCCCAGACCGGTGAACCCGGTATAAGATCTGCCTTTTTTAATTTTTCAGTTAGTTCTATTCTTAGAGATTCTATGCTATCTCCAAGTTGCAGTTGTGCGTAGCGAATAAGATCTTTATAACCCTGTCGTTCTTCTTTGAAGACATCTAGATAGATCGGAGACTCTGCCGAAGGCATAGCATAGAGTTTAGCCTGCCATATTCGAAATAAACTTTGGGCTTCCGGATCCTCCCGAAGGGGAGATTTCACCAGATTCCAATCTCTGATTTGATCCGAAGTCTCGTGGCGATCCAAAGCTGTCCTTAGTTTGAAAATTTTATCGATATCCGGTTGAATGTGTCCGATAGATATGAATGACTTGGGTCTTTCTTTTTTTAACCTTCTCTCGAAGTATCTTTTCATTGCTGAAACAATAAGGTCAGGAGGAATGGAGTGACCTTCCCATTCTTTGATCTTTTGGAAGTCATCAACGCTTAAAAACGCACTTCGACCATGGAGATGGAATGCCCACTCGGCTTCAATCCAATCGTATTCTTCTCGAGAGTAGGTCATTTGATCATCCGCTTTCATGAGCTTGGGCTTTTGGTCCCTACAGTAATCATCCTATATAAGGACCAAGGCAGCCTGATCTACCCTGACCCTTCAATTGATTTTATCGATGGAAGGCGGACAAAGGATAAACTGAAAGAGAGGCTTATGTGGTGTTATTCCGAGAACAGATCCGTTATAAATCCCGCAAGGAAGTCGATAAACTTAGGGAAGCGGGGCGGCTTGCAGCGAATGCCCTCCGCCTAGCAGCCAAGGCGGCTAAACCTGGCATTACGCTTTTGGAACTTGATAAATTAGCCGAAAATTACATCCGTAAACAGGGGGCTGTTCCCGGGTTCAAGGGTTACCATGGCTTTCCAGCAACTCTTTGTACGTCAGTAAATGATAAGGTGGTTCACGGTATCCCTTCGGACTACACCCTCAGGGATGGGGATGTGCTGTCAATTGATTGTGGGGCGAAACTAGATGGTTTCAATGGCGATACCTGTCTGACGGTTGGTGTAGGTCATATTTCTGACAAATCAGAAAGTCTGATCCGTACTGCCCAGTTAGCCATGTTTCGCGGGATTGAATTTTCTAAGGTAGGAAACCGACTGGGCGATATGTCAACAGCAGTTCAGTCTTTTGCCGAAGAGGCTGGTTACTCTGTCGTACGGGAATACATTGGCCATGGCATCGGTCGAGATCTTCATGAAGATCCTCAAGTCGTTTACGCCGATCAGCCTCCGGGAACCGGATTTCGTTTTGAACCAGGGATGACAATTACGATTGAGCCCATACTAGTCGATGGCTCTCATGCTTGTCTCGTAGAATCTGATGGATGGACTGTTCGAACTAAGGATGGCAGTTGGAGCGCTCAGTTTGAACATATGATCGCTATCACCAACGAAGGTCCTAAGATTCTTAGCCTTCCAGATCCAGATTTCGAACTAGCAAGTGGATTGTAAGGCTTCCATGCTGGTATCTTCGCCCGCTAAACTTAATCGATACTTAGCAATTAAAGGCAAAAGATCTGACGGTTACCACGAAGTAGAGCTTATCTCAACCACGCTCGACCATGTCTCTCAACTCAGTGATGATATTGAATTAGTAAAAAGTCAGGATTTTGACTTTATTTGCGAAGGACCCGAATCCAACGGGGTTCCGAATAATGAAGACAATCTAGTATTGAGGGCGCTTCGACTGATAGAGCAAAAATGGAATACTCAACTGCTTATTCGTATAAGGGTCCATAAGCGCATTCCTCATGGCGCAGGGCTTGGTGGCGGCAGTAGTAATGCCGCGAGTGTCTTAAGGTCGCTTCCTATCCTATTCGATAGACCTATGCCGGAATCTGAACTTCTAGCAATGGCTTCGCAGATTGGGAGTGATGTTCCTCTATTCATCCTCGGTGGAACAACCCTGGGATTGAACAAGGGTGAAAAAGTGGAAAGGCTCCCTTCCTTCACTATTGGTCCTCAGATTATTGTCAATACAGGACTCTCCATCCGAACTGAAGAGGTCTACAAGTGCATCAATCATGATTCTTTTCCTCCTTCTTCCATCAAGAATTTACTCATGAGTGGACAATCTATTCCCCGGCGTAATGATTTAGCGCCCTTTGCCTATCAAGTGAACTCCAACCTCCAAAAAATTGCGTCTGTTCTTTCTAGCACTGGTGGAGACGCAATGCTGTGTGGCTCTGGAGGATGTTTTAGCGCCCTTTATGCGAGCGATGACGCTTGTAGGGCCGCTATGCATTGGCTACATGAGCACAAGCCACATTGGAAGGTTTACAACATTGGGCTACCCCGATGAAACAAAAGGCTAAATTCGCACTTTTATTTACGGTCTTCATTGACCTCTTAGGATTTGGGATTGTCATCCCGATCCTCCCTCTCTACGCTAAAAATATTTCGGCTAACCCTAGCCCCTGGATGATCGGCATTAATCAATGGTTCGACTTTAGTAATCCCGGAGCCTTTTGGGCCGGATTAGCCATGGTGAGTTTTACCTCTATGCAATTTGTAGCAACTCCAATTTTGGGCCGATGGTCAGATAAAATTGGCCGACGACCCTTACTCTACATCTCACTCATGGGATCAGCACTTGGCTATCTTGTCCTGGGTTTGACCATGAGATATGAATGGGTCATTGCAGCCCGTATTTTGGATGGATTGACTGGTGGCAATATTGCTGTTGCTCAAGCTGCTATGGCAGATATTTCGACTCCCGAAGATCGAAGCAAGTCCCTAGGGATGATGGGCGCTGCCTTCGGTATGGGGTTTGTCCTGGGACCCGCATTAGCAGGAATTCTGAGCGGCTCTTCATGGGGAAATTGGCTCCTAGAGGCCTATGGTTTACATCTACCCTTCCTGGTCGCTTCGGTAATGAGTTTGATCGCATCACTCTCTGTGCTTTTTTTCTTACCGGAAACCCTTTCCGCTGAAAATCGAGAAAAAACAAAACATAAAAAAAGAGGACATGCGATCTTACAGGCGTTAAAAAGGCCTCAAATGCCGACTCTTCTTCTAATTTCTCTTCTGACCGTTACGGGCTTTGGTATGTTTGAAGGATCCTTTGCTCTTATGACCAACCAGCGTTTTGGATTTGGACAGAAAGAGGTCGGCTACCTTTTCGGGGTCGTTGGGCTTCTGATTGCGATTTATCAAGGTGCTATTGTGAGGATTATCAGTAAATTAATTCCAGAGCAAAAATTATTAATTCTCGGCTTAACCCTCCTCATTGTTGCCTTTGTCTCCTTACCAATTGCTCCGCTCTATTGGCCTTTTTATCTTTGTGTCATCCCGGCAGCATGGGGCTCGGGGATGAATAATACTTCGACCTTTGCCCTAGCCTCCAAGCTAACTCCCCCGGAAGATCAGGGGAGTCTTTTTGGCGTTCTTGGAGCAGTGCAGAGCCTTGGAAGAATTCTGGGCCCTGCTATCGGCACCCTTGCATTTGCTCAATACGGCTATCGTATGCCCTTTCATGTTGCTGTCGGGTTCATTGTATTGGCCTTGGGCGCAGGCGTAGCCCTACTTTCAGCCCAGCCCAATAATGATTCAAACAACTCTCGTCATCCCTAGAGGTTAGCGACGCATGGACCCCTTCGATCGATCACAACCTGCAACTATCCTTTTTGATCTTGATGGGACTCTCGTAGATCCGTTCTTGGGAATCAAGCATTGTCTCCAAAAGATTTCTCAATCGCACAACTTTCCAATGCCCGCTGACAATCAAATCAAAGAATCCATTGGTTTGGGTATGAGAGAAGCGCTTCGTCGACTAAATCTATTTAGCGATACCAAGGATCTTGACCATGCGCTCCTTTCTTTTTGGGACGCCTACCGTGAAGATGGGCTATTCGAGCACGAACTTTATCAAGGTATCTACGGTCTATTACATCGACTTAAACGTCAAGGACATCGTATCTACATCGTGAGTTCAAAACCGGGCATTTTTGCACGAAGAATTGCATATCAGTTCGACCTAAATCTAATTTTTGATGCCATATTGGGGTCCTCTCTTACAGAGGAATGGCAAACTAAAAAACAGGTTTTAGATGGGTTGATTGCCTCTGGCGCCATTCAGGGTCGAGGGATCATGGTCGGCGATCGCGCTGATGATATCCTCGCTGGTAAAATTCACGGTCTTTACACGATTGCGGTGAGTTACGGCTACGGATCCCCTTTTGAAATTAAGGAAAGTCAACCAGATTTCACTGCTCGGTCGGTGGCCGATCTTGATCAATGGTTTCAATCTACGTTCCCCTCGGATGAACTATTTGATCCTTTCAATCGATCCGAGTAGAGACCTAGGACTGATTTCTGGGATCGCTAAATCAATAGACCGTACGATGCAAGTCATGACATAGTTATGGATATGGAATTTATTTATGCCATTATCTTAGGAGCCATTCAAGGGATTACAGAATTTTTACCTGTGAGCTCTACGGCGCATTTGACTCTAGCAGAGCATCTATTGCTCGGAAAGGGAATGCCACTGGCGTTTGATGTCTTACTTCATGTAGGAACGCTCTTGGCACTCCTAATCTATTTTCGCGATGATCTCAGATTGATCCATCAGGGACTTCGGGGCAGAAATCACGAAGGATCCAATCTTGGTCGCATGATTGCTTTTGCTATGGTTCCTACAGTTATATTTGGATTTTTAACCAGGTCCACTAAGGGATGGGCTAAGGATCATTTATGGGTCTATGGCTTAGGTTTATTAATTACAGCTTGGATGCTTTATCAAGCCAATCTTAAATCTAGTCAAAACTCCGGTAAACCTCTTTCGTCGCTAAAGAAGCAAGATGCCTTGGCGATCGGAGCCATGCAAGGAATTGGTGGGGGTTTTGGGATTTCAAGATCTGGATCGACCATTTCGATTGGCACCTTGAGAGGGCTTAGTTTAAACGCTGCAACGCGATTTAGTTTCCTGTTGGGAATCCCCACCATAGCGGCAGCGACACTGTTCGAATTTAAATATTTTATAAAGGCATGGGTTTTTAATACTCCTCTGCCTGACTCAATTGGATTTGAGGGTGGGAATTACCCGCTGCTATCTTGCCTCATGGGTGTCATCGTCGCTTTCGTGTCGGGTTATTTTTCTATCTCCCTTCTCGACCGCCTGACAAAAAATCCAAAGCTAAATGGTTTCGCTTTCTATTGCCTATGTATGGGAACGCTACTTCTGATTTTGGGGACCGTTGGCATTGATGGACTACAGAATTTAGGCGGAATTCCTCATCGATAATATGTGATATAGTTGCCTCTAGGATAAACACACAATGATTGAAGTTTCTGATGTTTATAAGTCATTCACACTAAAAGATAAGAGAACTTTGAAGATCAAAACGATTGCCGCAGTCCGGGGGGTATCCTTTCAGGTTCAGCCTGGCGAGATATACGGACTTCTGGGCCCT
>BJFQ01000011.1 GCA_014189895.1 Acidobacteriota bacterium
GCATGCTCAAGGGGAACCCGTCATTGGTTGTTCTTGGGGGAGGCTTTTATAACCCTTCTAGAATAACCCACAATCCCCAGTGTTTTTAATTGTAATAAGGACGTTAAATTCCCTTATCAGTGCGAGTATTTGTCTTCAAAGTGAAGTAGTATATTTATATACCGGAGGAACTTATTATGCGTAAATCGCACCTTTCATCTTCTGCCTTGATGGCACTCATTGTGGCCTCGGCGGTTCCCGCTTATTCCCAAAGCGCTTTCTCTCAAGTTTTGGTTAGTGTCACAGACGCTCAAGGGAAGCCCCTTTCGGGTGTTGTGATTACCTTGCGCAGTGAAGAAACGGGTCAATTACGCACATCGAGAACTGAGAGTAATGGACTTTTTCAATTTGCGAATATGCCCGTAGGTCCTTATGTGGCCTCTGCTAGTAAAGATGGTTTTCAATCAGCTTCTGGCGTCAAACTCTACTTGAGCCTCAATGGGTCTAACCCTTTGAATATTCGATTAGCATCCGTCACTGAACGAACAGTAGAAGTCTTCTCTTCGGTTTCATCAGTCGATCCTAGTCGCAGTTCAGCAGCTACGATGATCTCTCCTGAAAACATGAACAACCTGCCTGTAGCGGGACGCTCATTCTTGGATTTTGCCACTCTGACACCCCAAGTGATTGTCGAATCTGGTCGCGGTAATTTGGCCATTGCAGGACAACGCGGTGTTAACACTTCGGTGAACTTGGATGGTGCCGACAACAATGAATCCTTCTTTGGCGGCGCTGTGGGCTCGGCTGAAGGAAAGACCCCTTTTACCGTATCGATTGAAGCTGTTAGAGAATTTCAAGTGGTCACGGACGGAGCCTCTGCAGAATACGGTCGAATGGGAGGCGGTTATGTTAATGCCGTCACCAAATCTGGAACTAATGAATACACTGGAAGCCTTTTCTATTACAAACGTCCTCAGAATTTGGTAGCCCTTCGTCCTAGTTTTGGAGTTGCTGGATCGAATACCATTGCAGATTTCAAGTCTATCCAACAAGGTTTTTCTTTCGGCGGTCCGCTCATCAAAGACAAATTATTCTTCTTCGTGGCCTATGATGGACAGCGTAAAACAACAACCAACAATTTTGCCTGGGGAACAAGTTCTCTTCCGCTTACTTTGGATCTAACCCAAGCATCTGATCAGGTACTAGCCTCTAAGGGAGGTAGTTACTCCGTCCCTGAAGATTCTAATGTCTTCTTTGCTCGCTTGGACTGGGTCGCCAACGCTGATAATACGTTCACCCTACGTTACAACAAGTCGAAATTCAATGGCCTTTACAACAACGGTTCAAACGTTGCCTTTGAGACCACAACCCCGGACGTAGTGGATACGGATTCCCTAGTGGGCCAGTGGAATTGGACTCTTTCTTCCAATCTCCTCAGTGAATTCCGCGTTAGCCAATCGGGTAACAGCCTTCCGCGCGTTGCAAGAACCTCTATTCCTCGCGTATCTGTTAGTAATGTTGGGTCCTACGGCGGTAACAATTTCTTCCGTGAATACGAGCAGAAACGTATGCAGGTACAAGAAACTATTACTTACGTTGCACCGAATTACACCATCAAATTCGGAGCTGATTTTAATAAGACCAGTATTTTTGAGATCTTTGCTGGAACGGCCAACGGTTCGTATAGTTTTAGTAACATTGCGGACTTCAGGGCAGGTAATTGGAGCACTTACGACCAACGATTTGGCCTAGGCGGTCTCACCGCGCTCCAGTCGGGCTATTTTGATACGTCTGGGCAAGAAGAAGCCTATTTTATCCAAGGTGACTTCAGGCTCAACAATGAATTAAGGTTGGGCGTAGGATTGCGACAGGATCAACAAAAGAATCCGAAATTCGCGATCGCTAACTTTGCTAATCCAACCACCACCACAGCTCCGTTAACTGCTCAGATTCCTGATAGCGTTTCGGAATCTCCTTTTGGCTGGCTCCCTTTGGATCCGCGACTCAGTTTGACTTGGACGCCAAATTCTGATCAAGGTAAAACGGTTGTTCGCCTCAATGCAGGACGATACTCATCGAGAACCCCTGCGGTTTTCCAGTACCAGGTCTACACTGTCAACGGAGTCAGAGCTACTTCAATTCGTTTTACCTCCGCGAACCAAACTTCCTTGGTCGCCAGTTATCCAGGATTTACACGAGGTACCACTTTCAATTGGGCTAACCCCTATGCATTCAGCAGCATGCCTGTTGGTTCTTCGGCCCCTAAGGGTGACATTTTTACGTTCGATCCAAACTTTAAGAATCCCACCACGGATCGCTTCAATATGAGTGTTGAAAAAGCTTATGACTCAGGATGGACCTTGGGTCTCAATACGGTCTATGCCCGCGCGAAGCAACTTGAACGCCTCAATGATATCAACTTAGGTACTCCTACCGTGGGATCAGACGGTCGCAAGGTATTCCCGAGCACCCGACCCAATCCAAATTTTGCCAAAATGATGATGTATGTCTCAGATGCTTCTGGCATCTATCAAGCTATCACTTTCAGTGCAAAGTTCGACAAGGCGGACAGCCCGTTTTCGGGTCAGTTCTTCTACACTTGGAGTGCTAACCGAGATAATGATTCTAACGAACGCAACTTCTCTAGTTACGGAGTTCAGAATACCCAAGACCTGATGGCTGATTACAGTTATGCCGACACCGACCGTCGACATGTGTTTACCGGTTTCTTCAGTTACTTCCATGCTCCTTCTAAAGTCATGAGTGGCGTTAACGTTCGCTATTCCTCTGGTACCCCCTATTCAGCGACCGCTGGATCCGACCTTAATGCGGATGGAATCAGTGGTAATGATCGCCTCTACTGGTATGGGGTGGACACGGGTCGCAATACCCTCCGTCGTTCAAGTTACACCACGGTCGATCTAAAATTGAGCCGCAATTTTTCGCTCATGAATAATTCCAAGTTAACTCTATCCGCTGAGGTCTTTGATCTCTTCAATCGAATGGATACCTTTAACTTCATTCGCGCCTTGAATGGAACGACCTACAATACCCCTTCCCCCTCCTCGACGGGTCAAACCCGACAAGTGCAACTGGGTGTTCGGTTAAGTTTCTAGACGGATCTAGATTCTAAAAAAAGAGCGGCTTTGGCCGCTCTTTTTTTAGTTACGCTTAAGTACTATGAAGATACTCATGCTCGGTGACGTTTTTGGCGAACCCGGTAGAAAACTACTCGACGCCCACCTTCTTACCTTAAAAGAAGAGCTGGCCGTCGACTACGTCATTGTAAACGGAGAAAATGCAGCGCACGGAAAGGGTATTACTGAAGAAATTGCTAATCACTGGTTCGACCATTTGGGCGTTGACGTCATTACGACGGGTAACCATGCCTTCGACGTCAAGGGGATCGAGAAATACTTCGATCGTGAGCCACGAATCCTAAGGCCCCTCAATTACCCTCCCCACACCCCTGGCCAAGGCGCCTACACCCTACGTTCATCTTCTGCGGGACCTCTCTTGGTTCTCAATATTATGGGCCGAGTTCATATGCCGCCCTGCGACGATCCCTTTCGTGCCTTTGATCAAGCCCTTGCCTATGCCGAGGTAGGGACGACGCTGATTGATATGCACGCTGAGGCCACGAGTGAAATGCAGGCAATGGGTTGGCACGCAGATGGTCGGGCAGCGGCCGTTCTTGGGACCCACACACACGTCCCCACCATGGATCTAAAGATTCTTCCTGGGGGGACCGCCTTTGTTAGTGACATTGGTATGACCGGACCCTATGGAGGAGTGATTGGAATGGATAAAGAGGCAAGTCTTGAACGCTTCTATACGGGCCGTCCCATGCGCTTTGCAGTGGCTCAAGGGGACCCGCAACTCCACGCCATCTACCTTGAAATTGAGGGATCGAGGGCCGTTAAAGCAGAGCGGGTTGTCCGGTAGATTTTATTTAAACAAGCTTCCTGTTTTAGTGGCTAGAAAATCTTGGAAGCTGATGGATTCTTGGGTGATGAATCCGCGTTGCGGCAATTTGTTTTGGGCAACGAGAGTAATCACGGCCACCAGACTTCCAGCCGTCGTCCAACTAATGGCATTCCAAGATTCCCCACCCACTTCGATAGGGGGATAAATCTTTTCGAAAACAGATCGATTCCCCTCCTTATCGATAGCAAAAGCCTGACATAAGACTTGATCATGGAGAGTTGTACCCGAAAAGCATTTGAGGCCCCAACCTAAAATCTTTCGATAAGGCTTGATAAAGGGGTTATCAAAGAGGAGTTCTAGGCGTTGAAAATGGCCCACATACCGAATCGATTTGTAGTTCACGTTTTTAACTTGATCCAGGAGGGTTTGACAAAGAGTCCCTAAACCACCACTAGTTGAAGCTGCTTCGTAGGGCTTTCCGCCTAAGGACAATCTCTCGTAGGAGGAGCGAGCAGGTACATTGACCATTTGGCCTTCTACAATTGATTCACAGGGGTTCAAATATTCATTAACAACCCCTTCGGGGCTCCAAGTGAGGGAATAGCGAAAGAACCCCTTGGGGCTCGTATCCAGGGCCCCCACTCTCAGCCCTAGAGTATCCATATCCGATCGGCCTTTCACTAAATCAGCGCCTACAATACAGATGAATCCGGGGGCGAGCCCACATTGCGGAACAAGCACCGATTGAGCGGAGTCAGACCATTTTTTAATTTGAAGGGTCGTCTCTCGGTCTTCGGTAAGGTCAAAATAATGAACCCCCTGTGTGTAAGCCAATTTGGCTAGGTGAAGCGTCAAATGGTATGGGAGGCAACTTGCAACGGCATCGACCCGAGAGAGAATATTGACCACGGCTTTTTCATCATTAACATTCACTTGCTCAAAAGGTAGGGGAAAGCTCGAGGGGGCTACTTGATCGATTCCTAACACCTCAAAACCTTCATCGGCTAGTAATAGGGCGGCCAATTTACCGACACGACCTAACCCGAAAACTGCAATTTTTTTCATGGATCTCCAAGGGTTTTTTAAGGATACCAAAATCTAGGGCAGACACAAAAAAGCCTCGCAATAAATGCGAGGCTTTTTTGTGGTCTAAGGCTTTTTAGTACATGTCATCCATGCCAGGAGCTGCTGGAGCCGCTGGAGCCTTAGGTTCTGGAATTTCGGAAATGACGGCTTCCGTCGTAAGCATCATCGAAGCAACCGAAGCTGCGTTACGAAGGGCTGATTTAGTGACCTTGGCCGGATCGATAACACCAAAAGCTACCATATCGCCATATTCCCCTGTGGCTGCGTTGAAGCCAAAGTTACCCTTCTCTTCTTTAACACGATTGACGACGACTGAACCTTCGACGCCCGCGTTATTGGCAATTTGCTTCAAGGGCTCCTCAATGGCGCGAATGACGATATCCACTCCGCTCTTTTGGTCGCCTTTAAGATTCAAGGCTTGAATACTGCCTAAACATCGGAGGAGTGCTACGCCACCGCCCGCAACGATACCGTCTTCGACGGCTGCTTTCGTTGCATGCATGGCATCCTCGACGCGCGCTTTTTTCTCTTTCATTTCAGTTTCAGAAGCTGCGCCCACTTTAATAACAGCAACGCCCCCCACGAGTTTGGCTAATCGTTCTTGGAGCTTTTCTTTATCGTAATCACTGGTCGAAATATCAATTTGGCTTCGGATCTGCTTCACGCGACCCTGTATGGCCTCGCCACTTCCTGCCCCTTCCACGATGGTGCAGTTTTCTTTATCAATAACAATTTTCTTCGCGGATCCCAGTTCAGTAAGGGTTAAGTTCTCTAGTTTGAGGCCCAGATCTTCCGTAACCGCTTTACCTCCTGTAAGGGTTGCAATGTCTTCAAGCATGGCTTTTCGACGATCGCCAAAACCCGGTGCCTTAACGGCAGCGACTTGGAGGGTACCGCGAATTTTATTAACGACCAACGTCGCTAACGCTTCACCATCAACATCTTCGGCGATCAAGAGAAGAGGTCGTCGACTATTGACCACTTGTTCAAGCAAGGGAAGTAAATCTCGCATGTTTGAGATTTTCTTTTCGTAGGTCAAAATGTAAGGATTTTCCATTTCGACTTTCATTTGATCGGGATTCGTTACGAAGTAGGGACTGAGGTAACCACGATCAAATTGCATCCCTTCAACCACCGTCAATTCGGTATCGCGACCCTTAGCTTCTTCAACGGTAATGACTCCGTCTTTTCCAACTTTGGCCATTGCATCGGCGATAATACTTCCGATTTCGACATCCCCGTTTGCAGAGATAGTCCCAATTTGGGCAATGGCGTTACCCTCGACAGGCTTTTTAAAGCTATCAATCGTCTTAACAATGGTTTCCACGGCGGTATCGATTCCACGTTTGATTTCCATGGTATTCGCTCCGCTGGTGATTGCTTTGATGCCTTCGCGGTAGATAGCCCGGGCTAGTACCGTAGCTGTGGTGGTGCCGTCTCCAGCAATGTCTGATGTCTTAGAGGCTACTTCGCGTACGAGCTGAGCACCCATATTTTCGTGTTTATCCTTTAATTCGATTTCTTTTGCGACCGTCACACCGTCTTTGGTCATCAAAGGAGAGCCAAATTTCTTTTCAATCAGGACATTGCGTCCCTTGGGGCCTAAAGTAACTTGAACCGCATCAGCCAATTTATTGACACCTCTCAAAATGGCTTGGCGAGCTTCTTCTGCATAAATGATTGATTTAGCCATGGGCTAATACTCCTTAGGAAAATAGTTAATTGAGAATGGCAAGAATTTCGTCTTCTCGCACAATGACGTGATCTTCGAGATCTAGCTTCACTTCGGTTCCACTGTATTTACCAATGAGAACCTTTTGGCCTTCTTTGACGGACATGGGAATACGTTTACCTGCCTCGTCATACTTGCCTTCGCCAACAGCTACCACAATCGCTTCCATGGGCTTCTCTTTGGCCGTATCTGGGATTACAATCCCGCTTTTGAGGGTTTCCGTGGGATCCAGTCTCTTTAAAATGACTCGATCGTGAAGGGGGGTGATTGATTTCATAAAGGTAATTCCTCCTAAATAGAAATGGTGGGTAAAGGGTAAATGGGTGAGTAGCACTCAAACCCCTAGAGTGCTAATTTACCCTAAGTCTTAAAAGAGTCAAGTCTAATTTTTTCAACATTAACAACGATTTTAGTACAATAATTTAGATTTTATACACTGCAGCACTCAGATACTGATAACTAAAAATTATGATCATTGAACTTAGTTTGAAAAGCCTAGCCCACATGGGGCGGTTAAAAAATTTGAGTAAATTCGTATAAAGCCGTTTATTCAGGGATAACCTGAATTCAAATGGACTTAGAAAGTAATCTAAAAAACCTCCGCGCGCGCGTGAAAAAAGCGTCCGAACATTCAGGTCGTGATCCTGAATCCATCGATATTCTTCCAGTGACTAAACATAAGCCTCCCCAACTTATAGAGACCTTGCAGGCTCACGGCTTTCGAAGATTCGGTGAAAACTATATCCAAGAGATCCAAACCAAAGCAGGACTTTTGCCTCACGCTGAATGGGTCGCTACCGGCCACCTCCAAACCAATAAAGCTTTATTAGCCACTCGACTTTGTTCGACCATTCTTTCTCTTGACTCCCTTCGATTAGCTAAAAGTTTAGATCGAGAGAGTCAAAGTCTCATGAAAAATTTAATCGTTTGGATCCAAGTTGATCTGTGGGAACAAGAGCCCTTGAAAGGCTGTCGAAGGTCGGAGGTCCCTCTACTATTGGACTTTATAGCGCGCGCGCCTTATCTACGTTTTGGAGGACTGATGGTCCTTCCTCCGATCGGTGAGGACAAAGCTTTTCAGGATAGTGATCGCTATCGACGAGATGTGGAGCAGACTACCCAAACCAAGATCCTACTGAGCATGGGCATGAGTGAAGATTTTGAGTCAGCCATTCGTCACGGCAGTGATCAAATCAGGATTGGCTCAGCGCTGCTCGGCCCCCGTTAATCAAAAAAGAGCGCTGAAGCGCTCTTTTTTGAGAATCGATATGTACTTAACTTTTAAAATCGGATTCTAACCCCTAAGTTAATGTCTCGCGTATTTCGATCCACCAAGTTTAAATTTTTGAAGGTCGAAGAAAATAAGACACCGGTGGTCGTATTGCTAGGGTTACCGCTAGTAAGACCCGTTCTGAAATTAGCCTCATATGCCTAATTCTTCTAGCACAATAGGTTGAACTACAATAAGCCCCAACGGATATCCTTTAGGGGAACCATAAATGGTGCCGGCGAAGGGACTTGAACCCCCACTACCTTGCGGTAAACAGATTTTGAGTCTGTCGCGTCTGCCATTTCGCCACGCCGGCTAAGACTTTATAGATTAACCCAAACCGATCAGAAGCCCTAGCCCCTTAGGAGGTCAGGGGGATCTGTCGTCCCGATCCAAATGCTTTAGGGCTGACTTTAAGACTAAACGGCATTTGTTTGCGTTTAAATTCAGAGTGCCTGAGCAACATTTGGGTGCGTTTGATTTTTTCGCTCATCTGGGGGAAACCAAGTTGCGAACCATTGAGATTTTCTTCAATCAAATGAAAGGGGATGTTTGATTCAAGATGCATCGAAAGAATAAGATCGAGCTCTCGATAAGGCATTAGAGCTTCTTCGTCGGTTTGATTCAGACTGAGCTCGGCTGAAGGCGGCCTTGCGATGATCTCGGCCAGCACCTCGTCGGTCATGGCTTGTGCTAGATCGAAGACTCTAGACTTTAAACAATCTCCAAGGGGGCTTAAAATACCAACGGTATCCCCGTAAAGCGTACAATAACCCACGGCAGCTTCGCTTTTATTGGCAGTATTGATCACGGCGATCTTTTCCGTACCAAGAAGCTTATGCACCGCAGGTTCAGTCGTGAGTGCCATGAGAATCTGTCCCCGTATACGACTTTGCAAGTTTTCATGGGTCCTCGGAGCGAGGGGTGTTCCCGTCTGAGTCCGTATCGCCTTTTCGAGGGAAGCATGGGGCTCGGTGATTGAAATCATACGAAGTTCAATTCCTAATTTTTTACATTGCTGTTCCGCTAGCCTGATACTTTCACTGGAGGTAACCAACGAAGGAAGCGCTACGCCTAAAACCTTACTGGAACCCAAGGCTTCTCGGGCGAGCGTTGCAACGACTGCGCTATCGAGACCGCCACTCATGCCAACAATCGCACCTTCAACTCCTTGCTTGTGAAAGTTGTCGCGAATACCCGTGACCAAAGCTTTCCGGAGCCAATGCATATCTTCAAGTACCGTCCAAGCATGACCATTCTTTTGGGTATCCACCCACACCAACCCTTCCTGGAAGGCCGGGGCTCCCTGCCATTGGCCCTTTGCGGAAGCCATTCCCGATGAGCCATCATAGATCAAAGAGGAATCAGCCCCTACTCGAGAAGCAAAAACGATCGGTATTTTATAATGCTGGGCCTGATCTAAAAGTATTTTTTTTCGCTGCTCTGCTTTTGAGAGCCCAATACCCATATAAGGTTTGGGAGGAGACCAAGCTCCCAAATTAGCAGGACTTACTGAAGCATTGATAAGAATCGAAGCCCCTTGTTTTACGAGATCTTCGATAGGATTTAATGCATATCGAATACTTCCCTGCCCCCAAGGATTGGCCCAAAGGTCTTCGCAGATCGAGAGACCTATCTGCTCTCCCCCAAAAGGAATGAGGGGCTGAGGGGAAGGATCGGGTTCAAACCACCGATGCTCGTCAAAAACATCATAAGTAGGAAGGACTCGCTTACGAATACGATATTGAACTTGTCCTTCCGCGCACCACCAAAGTTCATTCCAAAGTCGACCACTCGGGGCTGGGCTGACGGTTCCCAAGAGCAGAGGGGTTGAACCCGTAAGCCGAACGAGTCGCTCCGATTCAGCCTGTATGCGGTAACGGACTACAGGATCCCATAGGGTGTCGTTAGGAATGTATCCCGCAATATGCATCTCGGGCGTTAAGACGAGTTGCGCTCCTTCAGCCACGGCTTCTTGGTATCTCTGCTCAATCACCGAACTATTAAATTCAGGATTTGCGAGTCTTGGGTTTATCTGGAGGATCGCAATCTTCACACCTTAAGGATATTCTCTTTGGTGTTTCGTCGAAAGCGATCGTTTACGGGGCCTTTATTTGGGCTAATACTCGTTCACTAACTCTTTAGGATTGACTTGTTTTTCAAAAGGCATAAAGGGGTCTGCACCGAAAGACTGAGCTATCCACTCGGCTACCCGAATGCCATCGACAGCCGCTGACGTAATACCGCCCGCAAAGCCCGCTCCCTCGCCACAGGGATAGAGATGGGGATGGCTGATGGATTGGCCCTGCGCATCGCGAAGCAATTGGATCGGGCTTGAGGTCCGACTTTCGAGGGCAATTAGGATCGCCTGAGAGGATGTGTAGCCGTGGATTTTTTTATCAAAGGTGGGAAGGGATTGACGGATCTGATCCTCAACAAAAGGGGGGAGACACTGAGTAATATCTGCAGGAACAGTGAAGGGTTGAAAACTCGATGCGGGGAGCTTTCCTGATGGCTTTCGCGATATAAAATCTTGAACGCTCATTGCGGGAGCTCCATAGGTTTCCTGGGCTGATTGGAAAGCTTTATGCTCCCAAAATCTTTGAAAATACATTCCCCCTAAGAGATGTTCACTTCCAAAATCCGAAGTGTTTACCTTAGCTACCAAACCTGAATTTGCAAAACCAGAATCACGAGCTTCATTACTCATCCCGTTGACAACACAGGCTCCTTCTTCCGAGGTGCACTGTGTCACCTCTCCGCCAGGACACATGCAAAAACTATAGGTCGCTCGATTTAGGCCTAGATTACAAACTAATTTGTAATCGGCCGGCGGGAGACTCGGGTGGCCTCGGTTCGGGCCATACTGTGCTTTATCAATTAAGTCTTGAGGGTGTTCAATACGAACGCCCATGGCGAAAGGTTTTTGTTTCATCGCGACACCCCGGTGATGGAGCATCTCAAAAGTATCTCGAGCACTGTGTCCGGGGGCCAAAACCAGAGCATCGCAAGGAATTACTTCCCCGTTTTCAAGAATAGCTCCAGTAACTTTTCCTTGAGTCACTTCAAGATCAACGAGTTTGGCATTCCAACGATAAGAGGCTCCTCGTTTTTCTGCATCTTTCCTTATGAGGACTGAGCATTTTCGAATGACGTCGGTCCCGACGTGCGGCTTTGCGAGATAAGCAATCCGAGGATGAGCGCCGTAGCGTACGAAAGTATCAATTACATAACGAGTTGCTGGATGACCAATTCGAGTCGTCAGCTTTCCATCGCTGAAAGTACCTGCCCCTCCCTCGCCAAATTGAGCATTCGCATTAGGCTTCAACTGAGCCTCTTTCCAAAGCGCATTGATGCCTGCAACTCTGTCGCTCATACTGGGACCCCGCTCCAAGATGATGGGTTGTAAACCATAATCGAGACAGCGGAGAGCGCAAAAGGTACCGGCCGGTCCACTCCCCACAATCACGACTCGCCCTTTTTGACTCAGGGGGTTGACGAGAAACGGCAAACTAGGTGTAGCGAGTGTGAGTTGAACTCCTGGAGGAACAAATTCCTGAGGAACCTCTGAATCACTGTCAAAAGAGAGCGCGACGAGAAACCGAATCGACCCCTTATGACGGGCGTCCAAACTTCGTCTTTCTAGACGAATGTAGCTAAAGTCCGTCTCGGGTAACCCTAGGGTATCGCTGAGAACTCGGCTTAGCGACCAAGCTTCACGTCCAATAGGTAGGGGTAGGTTTGAGAGTAGGTATCTCATGAACTCCGGCGAGGGGGACAAGATGTCCAAAGCCTTACCTTACATTTTATCTTAACTTACGTATTTCTAGATTTTTATCTCTACGCCTTATCCTGAACACTCCTTATCCTTAGATTGGGGGCTTTTCATGAATGACTTTAATGGCAAACACATCATCGTAGCGGGAGGGACTGGACTCGTAGGCACTCAACTATGCCAAGAACTCCTAAGAAGTGGATACCAAGTCTCCATTCTTTCGCGTCGCGAAGGAACTACCCGAGAGGGAATTCCTCTTCTCCCATGGTCTTCCCTGGATCAAGTCATCACTTCTGCCTATGCAGTCATTAATCTAGCGGGTGAAGGGATTGCTGATAAACGGTGGAGTCCTCAGCGAAAAGATGCCATTCTTTCCAGTCGAACCGATACAACCGCCCGTTTGGTGCAAGCATATGGTCAAGCGGGCGATCGTCGCCCCGGTATTTTAGTCAACGCAAGTGCGATTGGTATTTACGGATCTCACGACGGAAGTCCAGTCGATGAGAAAAGCGGGGTTGGCGAAGGATTTCTTTCAGAAGTCTGCCAGGCCTGGGAGGCGGCAGCTAATCCAGTATCAACACTCGGCGTGCGATTAGCCAAAGTGCGCATTGGAATTGTTCTTGCGCGTTCCGGTGGAGCTCTACCTAAGATGAGTTTGCCAGTTCGATTCTTCCAGGGTGCAAAATTAGGAGATGGCCAACAGGGCTTTAGTTGGATTCATATTGACGATTTGGTTTCTATCCTGATCCACTGTATTGAAAATGATCAATACCAAGGAGTACTCAACGCAACTTCCCCTTTTCCCACGACCAATGAGACGTTCACTCGGCTCTTAGGTAAGCAATTACGACGCCCCATTCTACCGGTTCCTGCGTTTGTGACACGTTTGGCCTTGAATCTTCTAATGGGAGAAATGGCTGATGCGATGCTTCTCAAGGGGGCTTTTGTATACCCGAAAACACTCCAAGGCCTAGGATTCAAATTTAAATTTCAAAGGCCTGAGGCTGCCTTGAAGGACCTCCTAGGATGAGGGAGTACATTCTCGAGCGTACTCAGATCATTCCTCAATCGCGCGAAACTGTTTTTGGCTTTTTTAGTGACCCAAGAAATTTAGAATTAATCACACCCCCTTGGTTGCATTTCAAAATCCTTACGAACCCTTTACCCCAAGGCGCTGGTTCCATCTTTGATTACACGCTGAGAGTCCGAGGAATCCCCATTCGGTGGCGAACACTCATCGAGGAATTTGTGACCAATGAATATTTTATAGATCGTCAAATTCGTGGGCCCTACCAGCTATGGCACCACACCCATACATTCAAAACATTACCGGACGGGTCAACAGAAATGAAAGACCGAGTTCGATACATAATTGGATGGGGTTTCTTGGGGACATTGGCCCACGCCCTCTGGGTTCAGCGAGACCTTCAGGCGATATTTGATTACCGCTACCAAGTCATCGAAACCCACTTTAGGCGTTAGACGAGCTCCGCCGCCAAGAAATGGGGGCTGGCTCCATGTATGCGGGCCGAAATCAATTGACCCATTTGAGGCCGTCGACCAACCTTCCCTTGAAGGTGTAGGGTCTTTGAACTACCCGTCCGTGCGATCCAGAAACCTTCATCATTTAGGATCGGGTTTTCGATACGAGCATCTACTGTTTTACCAATCATGTTTTGATTATCTAAAAGAGTCCAATGCGCTTGGCGGGACTGAAGTCTCATTAGGCGCTCTTGTTTGACTTCGGCCGGCAAGTCATCTTTGAGGCGGACTGCTGCTGTTCCTGGCCGGAGAGAATAAATAAAAGAAAAAGAAGTTTCGAACTGTACTTGGTCGAGCAATTCCAGCGTCTTTTGAAAATCAGCTTCAGACTCACCTGGAAACCCAACAATAAAATCAGTACTGAGACAAAGACTGGAGCGACCAGAGCCAAGATAAGCAAGACGCTCAAGATACTCTTCGATGGTATATTCGCGAAGCATCCTTTTGAGGACGGCATTAGATCCACTCTGTACAGGCAAATGTAAAAAGGGGGCGATCTTAGGATTGGATACAATTTCGCAGGCTAATTCCTTCGTGAAGTTCATCGGATGGGATGTGGTGAACCGAAGCCACTCAAGGCCGTCCACGGCACTTACTTTTTGGAGTAATTCGGTAAAATTACATCCTCCCTGAAACGAATTCACGTTTTGTCCCAAGAGTTCAATCTCGCAATAACCTTCATCGACTAAACGCTTCACTTCGTCAACAATCGATTGAAAGGGTCGGCTTCTTTCGATACCTCGAGTTCGTGGAACAATGCAGTAGGTACAAGCATGATTACAGCCCTCGATGATAGTCACCAGAGCTTTCGCCGTCGGTTTTCGTTTAGCCATCTCTGTGGGGAAGAGATGATTATCTGGATACTCTCCGACATCAATCCCTCTTTCGCCGTCTATTTGCGCTTGGGCCAGTACTTCGGGGAGCTTTCCAAGGGCCATCGTGCCCAAAACAAAATCGATCTGTGGGGCGCGTGTGAATAAATGAGCCTGTTCCTGCTGGGCCAAACAGCCCGTTACACCGATGGTCAGGGGTCGTTGTAACTTTTCTTTTTTTAATCTCCCTAGCTCAGAAAATACTTTGTGTACCGCTTTTTCACGTATAGAGCAGGTATTCAAGAGAACAATATCAGCTTCTTTACTGGAACGAACCTCTTCGTATCCATCTCGGAGCATGAGTCCAGTTAGTTTTTCTCCGTCGTGGTCATTCATCTGGCAGCCCCATGTTTGAATGAAGAATTTTTTAGTCATGGGGGGAACCCTGGGGAGGCTCTAATGAAATCTTTGCTTCAAAATAAGCCCTTATTTCATCGAGTTCCTGCTGTTTCATGGACTCTGACTCAAAACTGCATGACTCACGCGTGGGCTCTTCAGACGCCTGAAGCCCTCTCCAGATACCCTTACGGTTCTTGAGTACCCATATCAGAAGCACAATGCTTAGAACCCAATACAAAACGAACCTCGTCCTCAAGTTTAATGCAGGCCGACCTTTATTCGTAAGTTAGAAGCAGGTATTCGGGTTTCCAAGGGCTAAAATTAGAGGTGACCATCTTTATGAACCTCCCTAATTTCATCACCCTCTTAAGAGTTATTGCCATACCCTTCTTTGCCATCTCGCTTTGGTATGGACGCTTATGGCTGGCCTTATTTATTTTTATCGGGGCGGGTCTCACGGATCTCTTGGATGGGTGGATTGCACGACGCTTCAATCAGCGATCTCGCGTTGGAGCCATCTTGGATCCCGCCGCTGACAAACTAATGATGCTCACCGCCTTCATCCTTATGTCGTTAGCTAGCAATATCGAAATTAGCTATCGCATTCCTGTCTGGGTGGCCATCTTGTCCATCAGCCGAGACATCATCATCGCAACCGTCTCTTTGATGTATTACATGAAAGAAGAATATTTGAACAAAACACCTTCTTTTATAGGTAAGTTTACAACCGGGTTCGAATTTGTGGCCATCAGCGTGGGACTCTTATTGAATACTGTATCCCCACGTCCTTGGTTTAACGACTTGAATCTGTTAGTTTTCTATCTGGTCGCCATACTAGTTTTTTCGTCTGGCTTACATTACTTTTTTAGAGTCTTCGAGAACGACCTTCATCCTCCATCGTGATATCCAACAACCTTGAAAGACCCTATGCCCTCTCGACCGTCGCGGACCGCTAAGAAGTTGCCTGGTAGCACACCGTCCGGTCAACCCGAACGCTTGCAAAAAATCATGGCTCAATCAGGCATTGCCTCTCGCCGTGCCTCGGAAACCTTGATTCTCGAAGGCCATGTTCAAGTGAATGGCAAGACAGTCACAACATTAGGTGCAAAAGCCATTTTAGGTAAAGATAAAATTACCGTCAATTTTCAACCCCTACAAAAAGAAAAACACGTATATTTACTTCTTAATAAGCCTAAAGGCTACGTCACCACACTTAAAGACCCTGAGGGAAAGCCGACCGTCGCAGCCCTCATTTCTGGAATCCAGGCGCGTGTGTATCCCGTGGGGCGTTTAGACTTCAACTCTGAGGGACTACTGTTAATGACTAACGATGGAGATTTGGCGTATCAATTAACGGATCCCGATCATGAAATTCCCAAGATTTATATCGTCAAGGTTTACCGGACTCCAACCCCTGAGCAAATTAAGGAACTGAGCAATGGATTCAGGCTGGATGGACGGAAACTAAAACCATGTCGTATTGAATTACTGGATAAAGCGCTAAACCCCTGGCTTCGCGTTACTCTCACGGAAGGCAAGAATCAGCAAATTCGAAGAATGTTTGCGGCCGTGGGTCATCCGGTGAGTAAGCTTAAGCGAATTCAGTTTGGCCCCATTAAGGATGATCGGCTAAAACCGGGTGAATGGCGGCCCTTGACAGCAGGCGAAATTAGAGCTCTCAAGAACTTAAATTAACGAGCATCCTCAATGAAATCGAGTAGGTGGCCGCTTTTTGTGGCCTTGACCTTCATGTAGTTGAGGTTTTCGGGATTCATTTTGAACTGATGGGGAATACGCTCTACGTCCATCCCGGATTCTTTAAGGGCAGCTATCTTCTTGGGATTATTGGTCATCAAGGAAACCCGCTGAATACCAAAGAACCTCAGGATTTCAACAGCTGCGTGATAGTCCCGAAGATCGTCAGGAAAGCCGAGGGCCAAATTCGCCTCTACAGTATCCAAACCTTGCTCCTGGAGTGCATACGCTTTAAGCTTATTCACTAAACCAATTCCTCGGCCCTCTTGACGGAGATAAATCACAATTCCATTTTTTTCACTGATGGCTTTAAGGCCAAGATTGAACTGCTGATTGCAGTCGCAACGGAGACTTCCTAAGACTTCACCTGTCCAACATTCACTATGAATGCGGATAAGAATCCTTTGTCGTGCGTCAATATCCCCATGGACGATTGCGAGATGATCTTGCGACGTCTTATGTTCAGAAAAAGCATAAACGGTAAAATTACCCGACTGCGTGGCCATATTGGCCTTAGCGATAAAAGGGACCGTCTCACTGGGTATGATTTTAAGTACTTGAGGTCTATTCGACATGAGCACTACGTCCTTGATTAATTATGATAATTCAGTTGGGTCGCAATAGCGGAAGTTAGATCTCGACGAATCTGATCGAGAGGCCTTTGAACCTTAGCTCCTGACGCTAAACGATGCCCACCCCCGTTGAAAATTTGGCAGACTTTATGAACATCAACCCGCTCTCGGCTACGGAGAGAAATTTTCGTCCAACCATCCCCGAGATCAGTGAGCAACGCACTGACTTCCACTGTGGGTATTCGCATGGGCTGTTGAACTAATTCATCTAAATCTTCATAACACGATTGTGTAATTTTAAAATCCTCGGATTGAACTTCAATCATTGCCAAACGGTCTCGGTCTAGGAGCTGCATGCTCTGAAGCAACCGGGACCATAACTGGATCTTGGCAAAAGAATCTTGGTGATAGAGGGCCTGAAAAGTTTGAGGGGGTTGAGCGCCCTGCTCGATCAAAAAAGCAGCGATCTGATGGATCTCAGGGGTCGCATTGGAAAATCTAAAATTCCCCGTGTCCGCAACAATCCCCAGGTAAAGAGCCGGGGCAATCAACTCCCACGACCCCTGATATTCCTGCTTGAGAAGTCTGAAGATCAATTGTGCCGAGGCACTAGCCTCGGGATCGGTAAATTCTCGGTCGAAGCCCTGAGGAGCCTCTTTCAAATGGTGATCAATGCAGGCTTTCACTGCTCGACTGGATTGAAAGATGGGGTAGAGAGCCCCGAGCCTTCTAGGATCTGAGGCATCGATAAGGATCCAGCACTTAGCTTGATTAAAAACGTCCGTATGCATTTCATGGCGATAAACTTCGACAGTGCTTCCTTGCCCCAACCAACCCTCTGCACTCCCTAGGTTAGGTGTCACGACAAGGCTAACTTTTTTCCCCAACGATCGAAGATAGTGGCCTAGGGCAATCATGGAGCCCAAGCCATCGCCATCGGGATTTTCATGGGTGGTCAGAACAAAGTCGTCTTGAGATTGAAGAAATTGATGTAGATCCCGGATCTTCATAGATTAGAGCTGCTCTTTTTTGGATTCCAAACTATCCGGTTTGAAATTTTTAAGTTCTGTCACGATATCGGCAAGCATCCGTCGCTTTTGATCATAAGGAAGAAAGGAACTCTTAAAACCCATGATGATAACTTCTTTAATTTCATCAAGGGTAAAATTAAGTTCTTTGTGGAGCAAATATAATTCATCAGTCATAGTCGTGTTGGTCACTAATCGATTATCGGTATTAACAGTCACGCGGAGGCCTTGGTCAAAAAATAAACGAATTGGATGATTTCGGGCATCCTTCACGGCTTTGGTTTGAAGATTCGATGAAGGGCAGCACTCAATGGGGATGCGGTGGTCATTAATGTAATTCATCAAATCACCATCTTCCACCAATCGAACGCCATGTCCAATACGATGGGCGCCACAGGCATGCACCGCTTGATGGATACTCTCGGGGCCGTAAGCTTCACCCGCATGCAGCGTGCAATTAATATTGTTTTGCAATACTCGACCAAAGGCTTCTCGATGCTTCTTAGCTGGAAAATTTTCTTCGGCACCAGCGAGATCAAATCCCACGACCCCTTTATTCTTGAAAGCGACAGCAAGATCAGCGAGCTTCAATGAAATCTCGGGAGAAATATGTCGAATACCACAAATGATCACCCCCGTCTTAATGGGATAGTTTTTCTCCGCTGCCCGTAAGCCGTCGATTACGGCTTGTACGATAGTCGTGAGTGAGAGTCCCTTCTCTTGGTGCAACATGGGGCAATAACGAACTTCTAGATAGCGTACATTTTCTATAGCCGAGTCTTCGGCAAGCTCATAGGCCGTCCGAAAGAGCGCTTGTTCGGTTTGCATCACTTTTAAGGTGACGTCAAAAGCTTTGAGGTATTCTACGAGGCTTTTACAGTCGTCCCCCACCTGGACATGCGGCGCTAGAGTTTCCAGGGTCATCCCGGGTAAGGCAATGCCCTGCTCCTGGGCTAGATCGAGGATCGTTTGCAGCCTTAACGAACCATCTAGGTGAACATGAAGGTCTGTTTTAGGTAATCGTTCGATGTCATTTCGAGTGAGCTGTGCCATAGATCAGCATAACCACTAATGCGCTGATATTCCAGCCTGTGGCTAGACGCACCGACTTAATCCTTAGGAGTTAAGCATTTAGGCGGGAGATTTTTTTAGAGAGATTAATCTGATCAGCATCTTCTGATCGGCAATGATTGCAGATACCGAATATTTGATGGCTATGATGCAGCGGAATAAATTTATAGTGCTGGCAAATAGAGTCTTGAAGTTTTTCAAGATCCGCGCGATAGAATTCAATAACTTTTTTGCATTCAATACAGATTAAATGATCATGATGTTCATCTTGATGAACAATTTCATAATTCGCATGATCCTCGCCAAAGGAGCTCTTTCTCACCAGTCCACACTGGACTAATAAATCTAGCGTACGATAGACTGTACCCCGCGAAATACCTGCATCTTTATTTTTCAAGCCCTGATAGAGGGTATCTGCGTCAATGTGTTCGTTTAAATGAACTAAAAATTGAAGAAGGAGACGGCGTTGTTCGGTCACCTTAAGTCCACGCGCTTTAAGGAAGGATTGAAATTTGAGCCAAGATTGTTGGCGCTCTTCCTTTGGGATCTTCGTTTTTAAAGACATCAGAGGCTATCCATTTATTTCTTAGATTGAAGGAATCTCTCGAGGGATTCAAGACTCCGGGGTAGTTTTTCTGAAAGATTGCGGTACCCAGACGGTGTCACGAGCACATCATCCTCGATACGAACACCAATGCCGTGCCATTTAGCATCTACCCCTGCTGATCCAACAGGAATATAGAGGCCAGGTTCGACTGTCAAGACCATTCCCGATTCTAGGATTCGACCATTAGGGTTCGCACCTTCTAGATCTCGATAGGAACCTGTATCGTGAACATCCAAGCCCAACCAATGAGAAATCCCATGAATCGTAAAGGTAGACCAAACACGGGAATTGAAAACGGTCTCTTTATTCCCTTTCAAAATACCTAAATCCACTAAGCCATCGCTCAGGTACCGCATGGCGGCTAGATATCCTTCTTGGTGGCGCGCTCCGGGTTTGATTTTTGCCAAGGCAGCTTCTTGGGCACCGTAGACCAAGCGATAGATTTGAGCCTGCTCAGGTGAGAAGCTTCCGTCAACAGGCCAGGTCCGAGTGATATCCGCCGTATAGAAACCTATTTCTGCCCCTGCATCCAAGAGAAAGAGTTGATCGCGAAAAATGGCTTTATCACTGTAAGGGTAATGGAGGACACAGGTGTTGTCATAGCCCCCAGCAATCGTGTCGTAACCCAAAAACCGAGCGCCCAGAGATCGAACACGGCCCTCAAAGGCGCCTGCTACTTGGCCTTCATTGGTAGCGCTTAATGATCGCTCCATAGCTGCTCGATGACCTTCGATAGAGGCGTCAACAGCTTTTTGAATCATATCAATTTCGATCGGTTGTTTAATGAGCCTCATCTCACCCACCAAATTACGTCCATCGATAAGGATCTTCCTCATAGATGCCGAAGAGTTATCCGATCCCAAGGGGTAGACCAACTCGAGGACTTTCTTTCTGAACTCATCATCAAAATTATTGATTAAAACAATACGTGTGGCGTCCTTAACGGCTTTTTGAAGAACCCCGTCAGCCTCTGGAAATCGCTCAGCGGCATCGGCTCCGAGCGCTAGCGCACCCTTGATCCCTAACCGAGGGCCATCATAGCGCTCCCGACGCGCATCTCCTGCCCGAACTAGTAATGTGTATGGTTTAATACTATCGCCATGAATGAGCGCGACGGATTCTGGTTCTTCAACGCCGGTGAGGTAGTAAAAATCGGAATCTTGTCGGTAAGCATGAGTTGTATCACCGTTACGGAACTGCAAAGGCATGGACTTTACAATGGCCAATGTGCCTGGACCCATTTTTTTTAACGCTTGGATAAGGCGCTGACGGTTATTGGCGAAGAAACTAGACGGCAAGCGTTCACCGTGGAACCCACTACTCTCTTGACTTAAGAGAGGAAGGACTAAAAAGATCAACGCTTTTAGGTTTAGAGCACGCATCAAGATATCTCCTAGATCCACTTCGGTTAGTTTAAACTCGGATGGGCTTCGACTCGATAACTAAAGACAAGAAGCCACACACATAACAAACTCAAGCACCCAAGGCTTACTGATAGTCCGAGAGGTCCGACCAGGACTCCCCCCAAGAAAGAGCCCACGACCATTCCCGCCGAGTAGCTAAAGCTCAGCATCGAAAATCCCGAGGCATAAGCGCGGCTTCCCATCTGTTCTATTTCAGCGGCCACACCGGGACTACAGGGCGAAATAATAAAGGTTGTCGCCAAACCAATCCCGCCTAGGAGAAGTCCTACCGCTAAGGAGCTTGGCATCCATGATGGAAGTAAAATCAGTAAAATCATAGCCCAAAGTCCTAATCGTAAGACCGTGGGACGACCAATACGATCGGTTAAGGATCCAATAATCGGAGAAGTAAGCCCGTGCATCACGGCTAAGAATCCAAATATCCATCCGATCTGCTGAGGCGTTGATGAGAACCGACGATCTAAATAAACCGGAAGGACACTTTCCAAAAAAGACCAAAGGATCGTGGCGAGCATCATGGCAATCATAAAAACCTGAACCCGACTATGCCCTAGTAAGCGTCGGATAGGAATTGTCTCTGATTTTTCTACATTTACAATGTCTTCTACAAAAAACAAACGACCTAGTGTGTCGATAATAATGAGGATAATGCCAACGTAAAAAGGGCTTCGATAGGAAAAGTGCGTGGCTAAGTAGCCTGCGAGGGTGGGTCCTAGAAAAACTCCGAGGTTAGCCCCCATGAAAGTGATACTGAGGGCCCTCCCCCGTTCTTCATTAGGGAAATGATCCGCAATCAGAGCCATGCCGGGGACCCAAGTCAGGGCCCCAGCAGCACCCTGAAGGCACCGAGCCAAGAGGAGCCATGCAAAATTAGTACTCCACGCAAAAAGCGCAGTGGCAATCATGAGCCCGAATAGCCCCCAGAGCATCGGCTTTTTTCGTCCATAGCGATCGGTCAAGCGACCAGCGGGATAGGTAGCTGCCAAAAGGGCTAAAGCATAGCTTCCAAAAAGAATACCTATTTGGAAAGAAGAAAAACCTAAATTATTAGCATAATGGGGCAACAGGGGAACTAAAAAATAGTAAAGCAGCGTATCAATATGAAACGCTAAAAAAGTTACGATGAGGGCTCGATATTTAGCAGGCATGAGAACCTTTAATGGTTACATCTTATTAAAAATGCACAACCCCCCTTGCGGGGGGTTGTGGTGAATCGTTAAGCCGGATTCTGTCGTGGGACACCATTCCTCTGGGATGATTGTTGCCAATCACCTCTAGCGACCTACCCGCTGACGGCATTGGGTCAATGCTGCCTTTTGCAAGGCGTGTCAGCCTATTTGGTCTTGCTCCATGGAGGGTTTACCGTGCCCGACCTGTTACCAGTTCGGCGGTGAGCTCTTACCTCACCTTTTCACCCTTACCTCACATCCGAAAATCTGAGGCGGTTTATTTTCTGTGGCACTATCCATCGGGTCTCCCCGCCCAGTCGTTAACTGGTCCATTACCCTTCGGAGTCCGGACTTTCCTCTACCGAAATAGCGGTGCCCTGATCCACTCTTATAGAATAGCAGAATTAGTATTTACAAACCGGAGGCACGAAAAAGGACCTCGTAACTTTTGGGCGATGAGCCCATCTCACGAAGGAGTCTCTGTCTTAAAAGCCTAGAGACTATCGGGAAAGTTTCAGGGTTCAAGTTTTGGCTTTGAAGCGAAATGGGAGTTTCGGATTTGAGATGATTCAAATGCTCTTTCGTCCCTTTCGGAAGCCCTTCTCCTTGATCAACAGGATGGCAGCGCTGACAAAGCCAACCTCTTTCCTCGGATAAAACCGTAAACGGCTCATTGAGGCCTTGGCAATGGCCACACGTTTTAGGATCCGGAAGCCATCCGAGTAAATATAGGACCCAAAATTCAGCATAAGCCAAGATCATAGCGGCTTCTTCAGGGCGCGATTTGAGTCCTTCTGTCACAGTTTTAAGTAGTCGAAAAAGTCGTGGGTCTTCGAGCCCTTCGTGCGTAACTCGATCGAAAAGGTCTGCTAAGCAACTGATCACCAAATTAGATTCAAGGTGCCCTAAAAGCATGGGGGAGGAAATCAACTCACACGAGGTAATTCGTTTTAAGCTCTGGCTCTCTTTGCCAAAGAGAGAAATATTCACTAAGTTTAAAGGTTCAAACGAAGAGACCCATCGAGCGGTCGGTCGCTTAGTTCCCTTCGCAATCCCAGAGCCTCGCGAGCCCCGCTCAGTGATGAATGAAACGAGAGTTTCATTATCTCGATAGGCCATCGGCTTCAGAATAAGCGCATAAAAAGTATCGTACATGCCTTAAGTCTAAAGTGGCACTGATGAATCGAGACCCTATTTACGAAGATAACTGATGGGGACTTTAACGTCGCCGCCGTCTAGCCCTTCAAACTTAGGATTTTCACGGGTTTCTTGTTTTACCTTCTCCCCTGCGAGTCGAATTCGATCAAGGGCATCAACGGCATACTGAAACCGGGCATCTTCATCAATCTTTAAAATCACTCGACGAAGATTGAAAGGCTGCAGTCGAATAACTTCAACCAATTGATCCGTCATATCGTTGATCTGAATCTCTTTGGTTTGCAGGAAAAAACGTCCTTCGCTCGTCACGGAAATCACCACAGGGACTTCCTTGGATTTAGGAGGATTGACTTGAGTATTAACTTGAGGAACTACCACCTTCGCTGCTTTATTCAAGGCGGGGACCATCGCTATAAAGACAATCAAAAGCACCAACATGATGTCAATAAGCGGGGTGACATTAATGTCACTTTTAATCTGACCTCTTGAGCTACCTGAATCCATACGATCCCCTAAATCTTATTTAGAATTAGCTTCTTTAAGTCTCTTATCTTCCCCTTCGTTCGTTACGATGGAGGCTTCATCTGCACCATTCTTTCGAGCCAATTGAAAAAGCATATTGATGTATTTAAATGGTATTTCAGCATCTGCTTTGACAAAAATTCGTTTATCTTCAAGGCTACTCACACTTTTATTGATCCAATCGCCTAACTCGGCAGCAGAAGCTGCATTATCTAGACTAAATTCCTTCTTGCGAGCTGCATTATCATCAATAGTAATAGGGCCTGGACGCAGGAACTCACCATCGGGTCCCTTAATGGCACCGTAATAGACCGTCAGATAAACCGCCCCGGATGCCTTATCGACTTTGGGGCTATGCTTCGCCAACGGCAACTTGACCGAGTTATTTACCGCAGGGGTCACAATGATGAAAATAATCAAGAGGACTAGCATGATATCAACGAGTGGAGTGACGTTGATATCTGACTTGATGCCCCCTCTACTGCCGACTGACATACCCATGATAAATCCCTAAAGAGTGAAAAGAGAATGAAGGCTCAACGAATTTTTTAGCTTTCTCGTCGAATAAATTCATCCACCATTTGTGACGAAGCACTGTGGATACCCATCACGACTTTTTCTTGTTTGCCAGTGAAGAGGTTATAAATCCAAACCGCAGGAATAGCGACTAGAAGACCTAGGGCAGTGGCAAATAAGGCTTCACCGATCGATCCAGCAAGCACGTTGATATCTCCAGCACCGGTGCGTTTGAGATCAGAGAAGACCCGCATGATACCGATAACGGTTCCAAGGAGCCCGATGAAAGGGGCTAAAGCGCCGATTGTGGCTAAATTAGCCAGACCCTTCTTGAGCAGTTCCGTCACTTCCGCGGTGCCGCGCTCAATAGATCGTTGGACAGACTCAATCACATTATGATTTGGATTTTTAGCGCGCAGCGTTAATTCAAATTGATAGATGTCTAGTGAGTGCTTCAGCACTAGGGCCACGTGGCTCTTGTTGTGGGTCATAGCTGCTTTTTTGGCACCTTCAAAATCACCTTTTTTCAAGGATTCCATGAAAAGCTTTAAAAACTTTCCTGTGGCTTCTTCGCTATCGCGATATGTTACATAACGTTCCATCGCGACGTAAATTTGATAACCCAGGAGATAGAAGAGGATGGCGATGAGGATCTGATTCGCAATAGATGCCTCAAGAATGGAATCCACAATGGAGAAGCCGCCTTCGTCCATCATGCCTAGGGGGAGAAGAAAGTTCATAAAAGTTCCTTTAAAAAAGTTTGGAGGAGGTTACTTACGGGGGGAAGAAGCGGGGGGTTGAAGAAGGGGCATAATACGAGACAGGTCGGAATCTTGTGCGGAAACATCCTGACCCGTTTTGGATTTAACAGGAGATTCTGACGGCGCTACGAGCAGTAGCAAACCCATGAGCCCGAAGGCCAAAAGGGATCCGAAAAGGTAGCGACGATTGGTCATGTTGATAAGTCCCTGATGTTAATTAAGTCTAAATGGCATGATGAGTTTGAAGCGGGCGTACTGAGGTTGGCCGTTCAAAGTGGCAGGTTCAAAGCGCCATTTCATGGCATAGTCAACCGCATGTTGCCGCAACTGAGCAGGTCCCTCTTTAGCCACCGCCGAAGCAGGAATTCCATCCGGACCAATCGTAATTTCAATCACAACAGTGCCCTGAATACGAGCCATCTTAGCCATGGCAGGATAGGCAGGCGCGGGGGGTTGATATTTGATGTTCACTTGAGAGAAGTCAAAATCAATGACTCTTCCAGCTCCACCCACTTGGCCACCGGCCACACCACCAAGCATGCCAACGGCGCTACTGCCTACCCCGGTATTCGACAAATCTTGCTTTGGTAATTCTTTGGGTGTTTCGGGAATGGAATCTTGATCGGGTGTTATCGGCGTTAGATCTTTAGCAATAAAAGAAGGCGCAGGGGGAACCGAGGCTGGCGGAGGTGGTGGAGGAGGTGGCGCATTGTCCTCAGTGACCTCTAATAAATTGACAGCCGAGGTTACGATTTTCTGCCCCACTTCAGTTTTGGTGGCTGCTAGATAAAAAGTGACAAGGCCGATTACGGCATAAGCCCCCAGCGTTAAGGGGATGGTTACTTTTGGATCAGCTTGTTGAATGGCTTGATTGCCATCAGAAATATAGGGCTTGTATATGGAATCTTCAAGCGATTCAAAGCGGACAGCTGGACTTATGCCTTTTGATACTTCGGGACTCATGTTGCTCCTAAAAACTTCAGGGGGGTATGAGATTTAATTTTTACTGGATCCTTGAGAGTTCATTAAGGAAATAAAGGGCACAATTCAATCCTCATAAGATCACAAGAAAAGCATAGAAGGTCAAGATCAATATTTTGTGTTAATTTTGTGACGATCCGATGAAAATGCCTTAAAAAATAGGCAACGGACTCTTTGGCGTTTGTATTGGGTGGGGTCATAATCTAAAAAGGGGTTGTAAAACATGGAAATAAACAGCCTACGGAATGATGATGCCCCTCTATTTAAATTGAGCGTAGAGGCTCAAGAGGGCGAAGCGCGCGCGGCGCAGTTCGCAACCTCTCATGGGATCGTGTCTACCCCTGCCTTTATGCCGGTGGGGACCCAAGCAACTGTCAAATGCGTCACCCCGGATCAACTCAAGATAATTAATCCGCAAGTCATTTTAGGCAACACGTACCATCTTCACTTAAGACCGGGTGCAGAGGTCATCGAATCTCTCGGAGGCCTTCATCGTTTTATGAATTGGCATGGACCCATGCTTACGGATTCTGGCGGCTTTCAAGTTTTCTCTCTCGCCAGCATGAGGAAGATTTCTGAAGATGGGGTCACTTTTCAATCTCATTTAGATGGATCAACGCATCATCTAACTCCCGAGAAGAGTATTGAGATTCAGGCTCAACTGGGCTCGGATATTGTGATGGCTTTTGATGAATGCCCTGCGGCCGGACTCGATCGACTCTCCCTTGAGGCCAGCGTGAGTCGAACCACTCGATGGTTGGCACGATGCCGACAGACACCGCTCGCAGCTCACCAAGGCCTCTTTGCAATTAACCAGGGTGGGACCTATCTGGATCTTAGAAAAAAACACTTAGAAGATATTTTGACTCTGGATCTAGCCCATCCCTTCGAAGGTTTTGCTATTGGAGGTCTCAGCGTAGGAGAGCCCAAGGAGGTCATGGCATCCACCCTTCGAGATTTGGTTCCAAGGCTTCCCAAAGATCGTCCAAGATATTTAATGGGCGTAGGTTCTCCTGAAGATATTTTGAAAGGGATCGAATTAGGCGTAGACCTATTCGACTGCGTTTCACCTTCCCGCGAAGCTCGTCACGGGAGGCTCTTGACATCCGATGGTCGAATTAATATAAAAAATGCAACTCACCGTCGAAGCGACGAAGCCCTCGACCCCCAATGCAGTTGCTATACCTGCCGAGGATTCTCAAAAGCCTATCTTCATCACTTGATGAAAGCCGATGAGTTTTTAGGCTTAACGCTCAATACGATCCATAACTTAAGTTACACTGTAGAACTCACGCGATCCGCGCGAATCGCCATCCAAAAGGGTCAATTTGCCTCTTTTGCTAAAGCGACGCAGGATCGTTGGCAATCCCAACCTGAGACCTTATAGAGAATGGAGTTTCATTGACATGTTAGCTTTCCAAATAGCCGCCAATCCCGCCTCATCCCAGCCCGCATGGGCTTCCCTGATCTTGCCCCTTGGTATGGTTGTTCTTTTTTACTTTTTCCTCATCCGCCCACAGAGTGTTGCTCGAAAAGAAATGGAAGCGCGTTTATCAAAGCTGAAAGTGGGAGATGAAGTTCTCCTCAGTTCGGGCCTTTTTGCAACTATTGATCGACTTGATACTACTTCAGACAACATTATCTATCTAAAGCTCGGTGGCTCAGTAGTGAAGGCCCGTCGCCAATCTGTCGTTGCTTTTGCAAACGAGACGCAGAAAAAAGACTAAGTAAAAACACGAGGGGTCTCTGTGAAGAAACGTACGATTTGGAGAATTGTCACCACCGCCCTGGTTTGTCTTGGCTCCGCTTATTTTTTCTGGCCGCTCAGCAAGGTCAAACTTGGCCTCGATCTTCGCGGAGGCGTTCACTTTGTCCTAGAGGTCGAGAGTGAAGAGGCTTTAAAGTTCGATTTAAAAGATACCCGTGACCGGCTAGTGCAAGAAATGTTGGTTAACCGTATTCCCGGAGTGGTCACGATCGAGAATGGTTATTTAGCGTTAAACAATATAGGCCTCGGGCAGAAGGATGCCCTCGACAAAATTCTCAACTCTCGAATCTCAGGCTATGACTTAAAGAGTGTTGACTCAGGCTTCCGTCTCACGCAAACCGAAAATCACAAACTAGGTCTAATTCAAGACGCCAATACCCGAGCCCTCGAAGTTATTGAAAAACGTATTCGAGATATCGATCCCGCGAATGTCCTCGAACCTGAAATCACCGCTAGTGGAACCGATGGCCGTCGCATTGTCGTAGAAATACCTGGTATCGAAGAAGGAGACCGCGAGCGAGTAAAAACTTTGCTTTCCACTCCGGGACGTTTAGAACAGCGTCTTCTCGCTAACAGCGATATTTTGTTTTTCCCCACGCGTGAAGAAGCCGAAAAATATTTCAATGGCAAGATTCCTCCCGAGTTCGAACTGTTTCCTGATATTCAAACAGACAGTTCTGATAACCTTCCCGTCAAGACTCCAGTGGAGCCGTTGATTCGTCGCTGGGTTCTTCTGGACAGCAAAACAGGTCTCGATGGAGCCGATATTATCGGAGCCAACCGAAGTCCAGATCAGTTTGGGAAAAATGAAGTCCATTTCATTCTAAATCAAAAGGGAGCCGATGATTTTGCTGTCCTGACAGGGATTGCTGCTAAAGATAATCGTCAATTAGCGATTTTACTTGACGGTAAAGTGGTCAGCATTCTTGGAGCTCGAGAAAAGATTATTGGGGGTTCCGTTTCCATATCAAGAGGCGGTGGGTTCCCGACACAGGAAGCCGAGGATCTAGCAAGTCAGCTTAGAAGCGGTGCACTTCGTGCCCCGATGAAATTCCTCGACGACACCGTCGTGGGTCCAGGACTAGGCCTCGATTCTATTCGATCAGGCGTCAAGGCGAGTCTTTTAGGATTTGGTGCGATTGTCATTTTCATGATTCTTTTCTACCACTGGAGTGGTGTGAATGCCATTGTGGCCCTGATCGTTAACATGATCGTCATGATGGGGCTGCTGGGGTCCTTCAAAGCCACCTTGACCCTTCCCGGTATCGCAGGATTTGCCCTGACCCTCGGCATGGCCGTGGATGCTAACATCCTCATTATTGAGCGCATCAAAGAAGAATTACGATTGGGTCGCTCTATCAAGGCCTCTATTGATGCTGGATTTGACCGTGTCTTTTGGACCATTGTAGATAGTCACGTCACCCAGTTAGCTGCAGCGCTCTTGTTATTAAATTTTGGAACAGGGCCCGTCAAGGGTTTTGCGGTGACCCTCATCGTTGGAGTTGTAGCTTCACTCTTCACCAGCATCTACATCTCTCGATTTATTTATGACTGGATTCTTGATCGCAATCCCAATCCCAAGTCGATCAGCTTAGGAACGCATACTTTTTTCCAAAAGACCTCCTTTGACTTTATGAAATATAAAAGCGTCGCCCTTTTGATCAGCTGGGGAATTATCTTAATTACGTTGGTCGTAGCCCGACCTTGGTCTCCTGAAAACAATCCCCATATACAACTGGGCATGCAGTTTGTCGGCGGTAACGATATGACGGTTCGATTTAAAGGTGATATTAAGCCTGAAGATATTCGTCAAAAATTGGCTGCCAACGGTTTTTCTGACGCCAAAGTAGTCTCGTATGAAACTACCGATAAAGGTGTTCAAGATTTTTCTGTAAAAGTTAAGGCATCTGAGACCGGTGATATTAAAGATAACTCCTTACAAACAGCCGCCTTAAAATCTATTTTTAAAGAAATTGATCGTGATGCTGCTTCCGTCCTCCCATCGTTAAATTTAGAAGGAACCCAAAATTTAATAGAACGCATTGCCGAAGAGAATCCTATGAACTACCCCGGCGATCTTAAGGAGCGGTCCATAAAGTATCAGGAAGTCGGCAACCTTGTTATCAATTCGAGGAATCAACAAGCGACCCGGATGTTCGATACGTTTAATGATCTCCCCGTGGGAGTGCCAGCTCAGGTCCGAGCATTCCTCGAAAAAAGTTACCGAATAGGGGGAGTCAGCATCCTTAAAAATGAGAGTTTCTCCCCGAGTATTTCGGGCGAGTGGACTCAGAAGACGCTTCAAGCAGTCCTTTGGGCCAGTGTCGCGATCTTGGTTTACGTTATGTTCCGCTTCACCTCGAGTTACGCCGTCGCAGGTATTGTGGCTCTCTTTCATGATTTATTGATGGCTTTAGGTTTATTTACTCTTTTCAAATACGAATTCAACGTGCCCGTCGTGGCCAGCTTTCTGACCCTGATGGGTTATTCCATGGCTGATACCATCGTGGTTTTTGATCGTATTCGAGAAAATTCACATAAACCCGAGTATCGGCTAGCCTCGGTCACTCAGCTCATCAATGATTCCATTAATCAAACTCTTTCGCGAACAATTTTGACCTCATTTACGGTGTTTTTCGTCTCGGCCTGTCTCTGGCTTTTTGGAGGTCCTGCCCTCAACAACTTAGCGTTCCCAATGACGATTGGCGTCATCACGGGAACCTATTCATCGATCTTTATTGCGAGTCCTATTTTGGTTTATTGGGAACGTTGGTTCCCGCCGCAAGAAAAAATTAAACAGGTTGAACTTTAAGCCATACTTAGCCAACCCGATCGACCTGGAAGAAATCCTCGGTCCATGGGTCGCTGAGGGATCGCTTTTCTTTTCAGTTCTGGCAGCCAAGCTTCGTGAGTTAGGAACCGTACATCTTGTGCTCTGAGGCCGCCGAGAAAATCATCGAAGGATTCCAACAGTGCTCCTCCCTCTACTTCGGTATGAAGAGCATAGACATTCAAAGCGTCGTCTTTTACTAAACTGATAATTTCTTGATTAACGTCCGAAGGCGATCTTCCCTCTAACCCAAGCAATTCATCCAGTGTCGGTAAGGTAGTAGGGATTTGGAGGGTCTTAAGAACTTGGCCTTGAACGATGGGATAGAAGGGCTCTGTCCCTCGACAATCTCCGGCGTAGTCCAAGCCATATTTTTCTTGAATCAGCAGGGTTTGATCGTTACATCGCCATGCGGGGCTCACCGCTGCTTTGGCAGCACGCCCAAAAACCTCATGAAAGGCGTCATGGGCTTGTTGGAACCATTGGTTCAGCCAAGTTTCTGATTTGTGATCAAGCAAGTCGTGATAATCCACGTGATCCCACGCGTGAATACCCACCTCGTGGCCTTCTTCCTCCGCTCTGCGCATCCATTCTTTAGATTCTTTAAAAATGATTGGGGCTGGCCATAGTGTCCCGTACAACATGGTTTTGATCCCATAAAGCTTTACGGGATTTGTGCGCGACATTTTTGAAAGAAAACCTTTTCTAAAAATGCGTCGAATAGCTCGTCCACTATTATCGGGTCCAAAACTAAAATAAAATCCTGCCTTGATATGATGTTTATCGAGTATCTTTAGCAGCGTGGGGATTCCCGATAAAGAACCCTGGAGCGTGTCGACATCGACCCGGAGCGATAACGTTTTCATACTCACATTGTGTCAGATATTCCGACTTCTCAGGCGCTCAATTGTAGGTCAGTAAGTTAGCCAAATCATCAGTCGACCGACCACACGAATAAATTTCATCCAAGTCTTGGAGGTCGACGGCACGCTGTGCGCACCGGGCTAAAAAGTCAGACTCAGAACGAGCTAAGGGACGTGAAGGGGAAGATTGGAGCCGAGTCCAACACCGGCGCGGGGGTTCGGCGAGGACTACGACCGGCAACGAGAGAGCCTTAATATGGAGACGGAGATCTGACTGATGCCAGGCGCCACCACCCAGCGCAATGACTTGTCCTGGCTTTAAATTTTCTAACGCTACCTGGTATTCAAGTTTCCGAAAGGTGGCTTCGCCTTGATTCTCAAAAAGTTCGGAGATCGATTGATTCGTTTTTTTCTCAATCGCATGGTCGAGGTCAACAAAAGCAAGTCTCAGACGTTGGGCTAGGTCTTGACCCAGGGAAGTTTTACCACTCCCCGAGTGCCCAATGAGGACGACACCTTGTTTTAAGTTCAGGGGTCGTACATGCCAACGTTCCTGCTGGGCCTCCCAAAGTAATCTTTCTGGGTGAGTGGCTGAAGACAATTCGGTAATCATTGCGACACTATCGGCCCCCGCCCCATAAGCCCTTTCGAGATCTTGAAGATGAAGCCCACCGATGGCAATGATGGGTTGCGTCCTTGATCCGAGGATTTGGATAGCTTTTCGAAATCCGTCCCATCCCAAGGGAGCCCATGATGATGGCTTTGATCGTGGCTTGTAAATCGGACCAACCCCCACGTGGTGCACCTCTTCCGGAAGATGTCGCCAATGCGCTTCGATATGGGAACTGAGTCCGAGACGAAGGCCGGGAGTTGCTAGCGCGAGGGCTTCTGAAACGGGTGTGTCCTCTTGGCCTAGGTGAAGACCCCAGGGTTGAAGACCCGCTGGTATTTTTTTTAAAAGATCGATTCTGTCATTGAGACAGACACGAGGCCAGTGACCCGCGGCGCGAGACTCTTCTAGAGCTTGTTGAATCTGGCCTTGAAATTGTTCAGACGAGAGCCTTTTACATCGGAGTTGAACCAAGGGGAAACCAAGATCTCCTAGATACCTAACCTGCTCTGCGGGTGTCCGAGAGCTCCGGTCATCCGTAATGGCATAGAGAGGAGGGAAAGGAGTCTTACGCACGTCAGGCAGCATCTTCCGAGAACTGAAGGCGGACCAACATCGCATAGTGACCGTCTTTCGCTAGAAGGCTTTCGTGTGTCCCTCGTTCAATAATGACGCCCTGGTCGAGGACCCAAATTTCATCAGCATCCCGTATCGTACTCAAGCGATGAGCGATCGTAAATGTCGTCATTCGGCGACTAATGGTTGCGATTACTTTTTGAATCTGATGTTCCGTTTCTGAGTCGATATTAGCCGTAGCTTCATCGAGGAGTAAAATATCTGGATTTTGATAGAGCATGCGAGCGAACGCAAGCAACTGACGCTCGCCAGCACTCATTTTCTGTCCTCGTTCCCCCACTTGGGTCTGGAGTCCTTGCGGCAGACGATCGACCAAGATTGACAATTGACTCTGTTGAAGCACTTCCTCCAGCTTGGCTTCATCGACCGGGTGATCGAGCACGATATTCTCTAGAAGGGTTCCGGAAAAGACAAAGACATCTTGAAGAACTAATCCAAACATGGCCCGGAGTTTTTTAAGATCAAAATGACGGATGTCTTCACTATCGACGGTAATTTTTCCCTGATTCACATCATAAAACCGCATGAGCAAATTAATCAAAGTGCTCTTCCCAGCACCGGTATGGCCAACGACTGCGATCCGGGATCCCTTCGGGATGTCTCCCGTTAAACCGTGAATGATGGTTCGCCCTTTGTTGCCATAATCTTCGTAAGCAAAATCAACATTCTCAAATCGAATAGCCCTTTGAAAACGGGGGGTTTCAGTAAGGTGTCCATTGGGGATCACATCCTGATTGTCTAGGAGCTTAAAAATTCGTTCCGAAGAGGCCAATGCTGTTTGCATAATGTTATAGCGTTCAGCTAATTCTCGGATGGGCCTAAAGAAGCGACCGGTGAGTTGAATGAAGGCAATGAGCAGGGCAAAATCGACCAGCCCCAACTGAAGTTTGAGACTTGCATACCAGATCAGGGCAGCTAAGGTAGCAGAGGTAATGAATTCAACCACCGGGAAGAAAATAGAATACGCTAGGATCGTTCGCAAAAAAGCACTCAGGTAACTATCATTCAATTCTCGAAATTTGTGTCGACTCTCCGATTCTTGCGCATTGACCTGTACGAGCGACATGCCGGAGATCTGTTCTTGTACAAAAGACTGAATGGCCGCATAACGTCCCTGGGTTTCCCGAAAGGCATGTCCTGCCTTGCGCCGAAAAATCTCGGTAGCAACCAGCAAAAAAGGCATGATAGCAAGGGCAACGGTGGCCATCCCTGCGTGTTTGGAATACATCCAAATGACGATGGCTAGAAGAGAAAGAAAGTCTCCTAAAATAGCTACGAACCCCGACGAAAACATTTCATTCAAATTTTGAACGTCACTTGTAACTCGGGTCATCAACCGGCCGACAGGATTGTGATGAAAGAAATGGGTAGATCGCGTCATGAGGTGACGAAAGAGTTCCGAACGAAGATCCAACATCGCATTGCGTCCTACCCATGCCAAGACGATGTATCGAAGAAAGGTAACTAACATGCCCGCTAGAATGACTCCAAAGAAACCCAGCACCATGGGCATCAAAGACGATGTGTTCCCGTCTCGAGTGATGCTTTCTATAATCAGAACTGTAAAAGTAGCTGGAAGTACCTCCAGAAATGCTCCGAGCGTCATCAGCCCTAAGAGACCCATGATCTGGAGCCCATAGGGCTTTAAGTAGGACGCTAATCGGAATAACAAGGCATGACGTTGCGGCTTGTCAGTCACCTGATCACTTTGAAAGAAATCGATAGATTCACTGCTCATAGGTCTCTAGTTTCCCATAAGGGAACATGGTTATTTCATCGTTAAACTAGAAGAACAACATTGTCATGGATTTTAAGATGCCCCTTCTAAGCCTCCCCAACGGTTTTCCGACCGAGATTTGGACAGAAGCTTCGCCTAGACGAGAGTACTTACCTCAAGAGCCCTGGTTCTTAGTCGGCGATTCCAAAATAAAACAGCTTTGGCAAGCCTGGACACCCTCGCCCCCGCTCGGCGAACTTTGGCTGGACGTTTCAGAACAGAAAAAGTCCATGGCAGAAGTACTTACTTGTCTCGAAGTTTGGTCTCAAATGCAGCTCTCGAGACAAGTGGTGATTGTCTGCGTCGGTGGCGGAGTTCTCAGTGACCTCGTCGGACTCGCTACCTCCCTGTACCAGCGAGGGCTTCGGTGGCATATCTGGCCCACGACTCTCGTCGCGCAAGTCGATGCGTCCATCGGTGGCAAAACCGCTGTTAATTTGGGTGAGGCCAAAAACCAAATTGGAAGTTTCTATCCTCCTGCGCGAGTGGTGCTTTGTAATGACTTTTTAAAAACCCTGCCCTCAGCGCATCTTGAAAATGGACAATGGGAAATCATCAAGATGGCCCTCCTAGAGGGCGATGCAGATTGGGTCGCTTCACTGAGTGGCCGCCTGGGGCAGCCTAGCGTTGTTGCATCGCTTAGGGCTGACATAGAACGGAGTGTCCTTGCGAAAGTGGCGATTGTTCATCAAGATTTGAGAGACCGGGGGGATCGAAAACTGCTCAATCTCGGTCATACGGTGGCCCATGCCATTGAAGCGGCCTCTCAATTTCAGATTTCCCACGGATCAGCGGTTGGCTTTGGCCTTTTAGTGGCTTGCACCATGTCCTCTTCGCTGGACCTATCCGATTTTCCACCCTCTCTGATCGACCAATGGATCGTACAACTCCGATCCTCTCAGCTTGCTTGGCCTTCATGGGACCAGTGCGCTCCTTTCTTGGCATGGGATAAGAAAAAAGAAAACATAACGGGAGAACCTAGCTTCCATGAGCCCCTCCCTCGAAAGGGGGAGCGAGCCATCCTCGTCAGTTGTTCCCTACAGCTCTTTGAGCAGGCGTACCGAAAGGTTCATGCTCGTTTTTAATCTTCTCTCTTGAGTGACATTCCGATTACCCAACTAAAGAGATAAACTGCTAAAGAACCATCTCGGTGAATGGACACTATGCTTTCTTCTTTCTTCATTTCGATCTCGCTCCTCTCAGCCCAGACGCCAAACTCCCCTCAAACTCCCGTCGTGACCCCGAGCGTTCAGCAATTTCTACAAGCGCGCGGTCTTCAGAATCAACGAAAGTTTACGCAGGCGCTCGCGCTCTATCGCCCCCTTGAAACTACTCTCGGTTCTAGTCCAGAACTCCACCTTCGATTAGCCGAATGCTATAAAGAACTGGGTGATCTCAAAAACGCGTGGGACAGAATAGAAAAAGCTCACGAATTAGGACCTCGTCAACAGGAAATTATTATTCAATGGGGACTCATTGCCTATGCGCGCGCTCAAAAAGAAAATAAATTTATTCCGACGGCTCGTGAAGTCTTAAAAATAGCGACCCAGCAGGTTCCTCAAGAAATCGAGCTTTGGGGTCGAAGTGCGGAGCTCTCTGAAGTGGAAAAAGATTTCAATGATGCTCTAGAGGCATGGCTGAATGTCGTGGCACTGCGTGAGGATTTTATACCGGCTTGGGAACGCGTACTCGTCCTTGCTCAGCAACTGGATCGTTATGAATCTAGGCGGCAAGCCACCCTTTATTTAGTCAAAAAAGTCGGCGATAAACGGTCCCTGTCCTCCCTGGAGGCCTTAGCAAATGAGCAGTTGAAGAAAAACTATACGATGCATGCTGAAGAATCCTATACGCTTCTATCTCAAGCCCTTACCACTGAGGCAGATGCGTGGGAAGTATTGGGACTCATTCAATTGGAACTTAAAAAATATTCTCAAGCCCTTGCGAGTTTCCAGTCTGCCCTAGCTATTCGCCCCTCCCATCGCATCCGTTTTGCAACGGCTCAAACCGAGATGCTCCTTCGCCACAACGAAGAAGCTCACAGTTATCTCCGGTCCTTATGGGATGAGATCAAAGAAGATCGACAAAATCCTTTGAGAAAAAAAACACAGATCCTACTCGTCTATAATTTATTTTTAATGAAACGGTACAATTCATTATTAGAATTTACCCGAATCGTTCAGCCAAAAGAGGATCTGGATCCGATCGTTTCCTTCCATGTGTTTATGACCATGGTCGTCAAAGAAGACTGGCCTGGAGCCCGAACACAATTGCACTCTCTTTTGAATCTTCAGGCGTCGGAAGCTGGTATGGATCTGAAAGGACTTCTCTCGGTTTCACTCAATACTATTAAGTCTTCGGCCAGCCCTAACCTCCTTCGGGCGATCGCACGACGATGCCAAGCTGAGATTCATTTACCCTACCTCGGAGAGGAGGCTTCGCTGGCTCTATTAAAGTCGCCTGAACTCTCCGAACTTAAGCCGGCGATTTCTACGTTAATGCTTGAGAGTGCCTGCTGGAACAACTTGGGTAAAACCAATGAATCCATCGAAGCCCTCCACAGGGCTAAAGCGCTGGATCCCACCAATGCCTTGGTCTTAAATAATCTAGGCTACG
>BJFQ01000012.1 GCA_014189895.1 Acidobacteriota bacterium
ACCGGGGCCGTTAAAATTACGTTTATGTTTCTCATTAAATCTCCTGTGCTTCCAGAAAGGCCGACTTAGAAAGTTTTTCGAAAAATTCTTTATAGATTACCGGGTCCTTGATAGCTTCGATTCTAGTAATCTCATTCTTCGTATTCCAAACCGTTCGCTGGAAAGTAACTCGGAGTAAAATTGAACCACTGTCACTTGTGCGAGTAATCAAAGAAGCACGAATAAGTTGAGTTTTATCAGTGGGCTGATATACACCGGTTAGAACAGCTGAAAAAACTGCGAGTGCAACTTGTCCACCGCTCGTAGCGTCTCTATTTTTAGAGCCAACGACAACTCCTAATTTCGTTTCGGACTCATCAATGGCATAACCCATATCCTGCAGTACGCCCGCACCCGAAAGGATGAGAGCTTTTTCATCTTTAATATCAAATTTCCGTGTCTGCAGTTGTCGGTCAGCCAAGGTATCTTTATTGAATTGAAGGGCATCCTTGGGGATGCCACCACACGCAACGAGAAACAAAACCAATACAGGAGATATGTATTTAAGCTTCATTGAAGACCCCCCTAAAATTTAGTTTGGTTATAGGCGAAATCTCTAACTTTACCGTTCTCGTCAAATTTAATAATAATGGTCAATGTTTTTTGTGTTCTTGATGAGGTGGCATTGCCAGTGTCCTGTCCAAAAAAGAAACCAGTAGATCCTGAAATAAAGTTATCCGTTGATACTTTGTCATATACCCATGACTCTCTCCTCTGATCATCTGTTGTAACCATGTTGGGAGATCCGAGTATTCCAGCTACGTCAGCACTCGACATTCCAATCTTGATGCCACGCTGCACTGAAGCAATCGTCATATTATTACCACCCCCAGATGCCTTATCCATATCAGCTCTTTGTGTCTCGAGACTCACTGCCGAGCATCCGACAAGCAGAAAAGAAAATACGGCTAGAACTCCATACTTCATAATTCCTCCAGTGGATTTATCCTACTCCAGATGGGTTGTATTTTGTACATCTTTAAACAAAATATAGTCTAACGTTGTGCCTCAAGTCCTTAAAACCAAGGAAAATAACAGTTAATTGAAGCCATATCCCTGAACCAACATACCCCGATGGAGATTTGTCCTTACTTGATGGCATGGGGTATTCCGCGGAAAAGGGGAATAAGTAATTCGATATTAACCCATCCCATACTCATTCATACTAAGGAATATCATATTTGGAGATCTGTTTGTGGGTTCTTTTATTCGAATAGCTTTTTATATTTTTGTGTCATTTGGCCTAACAATTGCACAAACTACTGAACCCAATAACTCAGGACTCCACCGCTGGGCAACCCAACTCGAAGCAAGAGGCATTCGGGTCACGGCAGGTATTTGGGATATTAAGACCGGAACCTTTATAGAAGGCCATCAAGAGAGTCGAGCGCTGATTCCCGCGAGCACCACCAAAGCGGTCTCGACGTATGCCTTATTGAAATCGCTGAAGCCCGAATCGACCATTGAGACGGAGGTCTTCGGAGACTTTGATGGAGATTCTACCGTCACCAGCGACATAGTCTTCAAAGGAAGTGGCGATCCTTTCCTCGTGAGTGAACGTCTTTGGATGATGGTGCAAGAGTTAAAAGGAAAAGGCATTCGACGCATTCAGGGATCCCTGGTGTTTGACCAAAGCGCCTTTGATACCCAACGCTATAACCCCGATTGGGTAGGAACAAGCCGAGATACCACCCCCGTCATTCAACCTTTTTCTATAAATTTCAATCGAGAAGGCGGCCGACTGGTTACCGATGCAAATAAATTAGCTCGAACCACCTTGACCCAGCTTTTTGAAGACAACGGCATCAAGATTTTGGGTGATGAGCGCGCGAAGACTCCGTCCCGCAAATTATTAACCCTCACGTCACCGCCCTTGAGAGAACTCGTCGCTAGCATCAATAAATATTCCAATAACTTCATGGTTGAAATGCTCGTGAAACGTTGGGGGGAAGGCCGATGGCCAGCGGGCGTCCAAAAGATTCGTGATTTTTACAGCACGCAATTGAAACTGTCTCCCGATCAGATCGCGATTGCCGATGGATCCGGGCTCAGTAAAGACAATCGGCTCTCAGCAAAAACGCTGGTCACCATTTTAAGGGCTGCTTGGTTTGATTTTGAAGTAGGACCGGAATATATTTCGAGCCTGAAGATTGAAGGGGGCGAACCTTTCAGATTGCGTCGCAACGATCCAGAACTCAGGCGGCGTCTTCGGATGAAAAGTGGCTATCTGAATCAGACGCGGAGTCTCACCGGTTATCTTCAATTGAAAAACGGCGATATTCGAGCGTTTGCGGTAATTTTAAACGGACCTTCGACGGACGATGATCTTTGGGATGTGATCGAGCGATGGGCGGACGCCTCATGACGCAAGAAAAAACTTCTCTCTATGGTTTGAATGGGGTCCTCACCGGTGGCCTGCTCATTGGTTTTTCCGGTATTTTTACCAAATGGGCGGAGCAGGGAGGCGTGGGTAATCTTGGGGTGGGCTTTTATCGCATGCTGTTTGCACTCCCTTTTATTTATCTGCTCGGCCTCAAAGATCCTTATCCGGAAGTGAAAACGTCCTATCGATGGGCCTGGCTCGCAGGCGCCATTTTTGCCGTGGACCTCTCGATTTGGCATGCGTCGTTGCACTACACCACGGCCGCTAACTCAACGCTGTTGATCGGCCTCGCGCCTTGTTGGGTTATGTTGATCGAATTCTTCTTAAAGGGGAAACGACCTCACGCCCTCGCATTCATGGGTATTGTTTTTGCCTTTACGGGCGCCGCTTTACTGGCCTTCTCCAAGGGTGCGCGATTTGGCTTAGGCTACGGTGAAATTTTAGCTAGTGTCGCTTCCATGGCCTACGCGGTGTTTATGCTGACCATGAATGAGACACGAAAGTTTCTCTCAGCACGACGCGCACTCTTGCATGTCTCCATAAGTTCGATGTTCGTGTTCGGAGCCATTGGCCTCTTACTAGGTGAATCCTTTACGACGTTTACCCCGCATGCTTGGAAATCGCTCTTGGGGCTCGGGCTCGTCGTTCAATTCTTGGGCTGGTGGGCCATCAGTTGGGGGATGGGTCACATTACCTCAGCCCTGTCGTCCATCGGACTTTTGATTCAACCCTTGGCGACGATCGTGATTGGGTGGTGGCTATTGGGTGAAAACCTCAAACCCCTTCATGCGTTGGGCGCGGTCTTTATTCTTTTAGGGATAGCCCTAGGATCGCAGGCACCTCAAAAAGATACGCCCCTTCCTACTCGTGAGTAAGGACGCCTCGGTCTTCACGATAGGCAAAGAGTTCTCCGAATCGTCCCCACGTCACTAAGGTATCAAACGTCTGCTCAGGATTTTCCATCGGGAGACGTTGTTGAATTTCCAAGATCAGATCCTCGCGGGTCAATTCGCCCTCGTGCATGGTGATCATGTCTCGGACCACACGGAAAAGTTTCAATTCAAGCAGTTGGGCCCGCCAAATATCTTTGCGCTCATCCATCGATGCATTAATAAAGCGTTTGCCCAGCGGTGAAAGTACCACTTGACGTTTAGGGGTATCCACAAAATCCATCATTTCAGCCGACTTCACATAAGAAAGGACTTCCTCGAAGGGAACGTGGGTGTTCGCGACCACCTGAAAGAGATCGCTGGTCCCCCCTTGGGTATCGAGATACTCCAGGAGCCCTAACACATCATTACTTTGGGCTCTCGGCAAGGGCTCGATCACATCGTTCGGGAGTTGAACTGCGGTCGTCACCTCTTCGTCGGGTAATTCGACGCTAGTAATAATGTCGTGAAGTTGATCAACGAGTCGATTGAAGGAAGGCATTCGTGTATCCCGAGGTCGAGGAAGGGGATTATCGACAATGGTTCGGATACGACCGGGATTAGCTGAAAGGACAACAATACGATCCGCCATAAAGGCTACTTCTTTAATATCGTGACTCACCATCAGAATTGAAGAAGGATTACGATCACGATCTTTCCAGATATCCAGCAGTTCAGCGCGTAGCGCTTCGGCTGTTAAGGAGTCTACGTGCGAGAACGGCTCATCCATCAGGAGAATTTCAGGATTCACAGCAAGGGCGCGAGCCATGCCGACCCGTTGCTTCATGCCTCCCGAGAGCTCTCGGGGAAAAGCTTCTTCAAATCCCTCGAGCCCTACCATTTGAATGGCACGGGACGCTTTTTCTTTCACTTGATCTTCGGAGAGACCTAGGGCGGACAGCACCACCTGAACATTTCCTTCAACGCTCATCCAGGGATAGAGCGCAAACGACTGAAAGACAACGGCTACTCCAGGATTTAAGCCCTTGAGGGGCACGCCTCGATATTGCACTTCACCTTTATCGGCATCGAGAAGTCCGGCCCCAATACGGATCAGGGTAGATTTACCGCAACCTGATGGTCCAATCAGGGCGACCACTTCATTTTCATAGATCTTGAGATTGAAATCTTCAATCACGCGCAAGGATTTTCCCTCACCGCGTTGAAACGATTTCTGAATACCTCGATACTCGCAAATAATCTTATTCATCACAGACTCACTTTATCAAGGAGTAGCGGGTTTCCGCTAACTCATAGAGGCGTTTCCACACCAATCGATTGAAGAGCACCACGGTGGTCGCTAAAACCAAGGTGGCTGCGGCCAATTGTGAGCCGTTTCCATTGGCGCCGGCTAAACTCAGAACAGATCCGAGGCCAAAGGTAGAAATTTGCTGATTTTGGAGCGTGACGTACTCGCACACGATGCTGGCATTCCAGGCAGCGCCTGCCGCCGTCAAGCAGCCGGTCACAAGGTGGGGAAGGATCGACGGGAAATAGAGACTTTTGAACGTTTGCCAGCGATTCATGTTGAACGCCGCAGAGGCTTCTCGAAGTTCCGAAGGAATCATCGAAGCTCCGGCGATGACATTAAAAAGGATGTACCACTGAGTGGCCAAGAGCATTAATAGGATGCTTCCAATGGATAAGCTGATTTTCAGATAAGCAAAAAAGGCAATCATGATCGGAAAGAGCATCGAAGAAGGGAAGGAAGCGACAATTTGTACCACGGGTTGAAAAATCTTTAAGACTCGAGGAGAAAGACCGATCATCAAACCAACGGGGAGCGCCCAAAGGAGTCCTAAAAGGGTCGAAAGAATGACCCGACCGAGGGTCATCGCGTCCGCCTTAAGCAGGAAGAGCCAATCGTGCGACGTCAGGGGGGCCAGGAGTCGGAAAATCTTGACGCTGCCAATACCAATGATGACGACGATGGCCGTCAAAAATAAAAAACTGAGTTTGGGACCGACCTGCTCCATAAATTTCATAAAGTTTTCATAACGGATGGAAGGAATCTTCTCGAGAGGCTGTTGCAAGAGTCGACGTAAGGAAGCTTCCTTGCGCCACTTCTCGAATTGCCGAATTAAAGAAGATTCTTTAAGAATATTTAGAAACCAATGTTGTTGAAATGTTCGATTTGAGGAAGCATCGGTATCGAAGCGCTGCGTCCAAACCACAATGGGCCGCCAAAGAATTTGATCTAAGAAAATCACCATCGCAAACGTAGCGAGGAGTCCTAAGATAATAGCGGAGCGATTGCCCTGTTCCACCGCCGCGACCATGTAAGACCCGAGCCCCGGGAGACGGTAATCATTGTTCCCTAGTCGGATCGTCTCGATCACCATCAGGAAAAACCAACCGCCGGCCATCGAGAGCATCGAATTCCAAGCCAACCCGGTGGCGCCGTAGGGGAGTTCGATCCATTTAAATCGTTGATACCAATTAAATCGGAAGACTCGACCCACTTCCCCTAAATCCGGGGGGACCGTCTTGAGAGAATAGTACAAATCAAAGGTCATGTTCCAAACTTGGGACGTAAAAATAGTAATAATGGCCGTTAGTTCTAGCCCAATATTGTTGTTCGGAAACAGTTGGACGAACGCAATGAGCAGGGGCAATAAAAAAGACAAAGTGGGAATGCTTTGCAAAATATCCAAGAGCGGAATGAGAAACTTTTCCGATCGTTCATCTTTTGCGACCCAGTAGGCATACACAAATGTAAATCCTAAGGAGAGCAAATAAGCGAGCAGCCCTCGGGTCATGGTGTAGAAGGTGTAGCGCGGGAGCGCCCAAGGGGATAAATCGATCTCAAACTGCGGACGCATAAACGCCGTCCATTCTTGGCCCACCTGAAGGAATCCAAACAGGAACCCAAAGATGCCAAACAGCAAAAGAATATCGAGCCAACGCCGGGAGCGGAGGGACGAAGCGAGAATCTCTACGGGTTCCCAAACTGTATGAATCAGTCGGTTTAACATAGGGGGTCCAATGAACAAAAAAGAGGGCAGTGAAAGAAGGCTAGGGTCAGGATAAGGCTAAATTACCTAGGGCCAAGGGAAGGCTCCGCAAACACTATATCGTTAGCGGCACAATGACGGAGGTTCAGCGGATTCAGAAGATGACATCGACGCAACCCCCTTTCTTTACTGGTTCATTCTTTTTAGTGTCCCCCTCTTGAATCCTCTCGTCAACCCTCGAAATGAGTGAATTATACTGATTAGGATTGAAAGGACCTGTATGAGATCTGCTGTGATCATCGATGCGAAAAGGACCCCGATAGGACGGGGCGTGAAGGGAACCTATGCGGCGACCCGACCCGAGACCCTAGGGTCTGTGGTGTTGGAGGCTATGAAAGCCCAACTTCAAGATTGGAAAGCTCTAGAGGATGTTTTAGTGGGTTGTGCGATGCCGGAAGGTGAACAGGGCATGAATTTTGCACGCCTCATCAGCTTCAAAGCAGGTTTGCCGATCACGGCGGGCGCTGCCACGGTCAATCGTTTCTGCGGCTCTTCTCAGCAAACGGTTCTCAATGCGCAGCATGCGATTGTAGCCGGCGCTGGAGATCTTTTCTTGGCGGGTGGCGTGGAATCCATGTCGAAAGTACCCATGGGAGGATTTAATCCGAGTCTCGATCCCGAATTGAATGAGCGTTACCCCGAAGCTTTCTGCTCCATGGGGATTACCGCTGAAAATCTGGCTAGTGATTATCAAATCTCACGAGAAGCCCAGGACGCTTTCGCTTTTGAGAGCCATCAAAAAGCCACTAAAGCTTGGCAAGCTGGAAAATTTAAAAAAGAAACCGTGATGTTTAAAACTAAAAATCTTCAGGGTCAAGACATGACGCTTGAGATCGATGAATGTGTTCGTCCCGATACGACGGAAGCCAAATTGGCTGAATTGAAACCAGCATTCCTTCAATCAGGGAGCGTGACGGCTGGTAATAGTTCTCCGATTACTGACGGAGCTTCATTTTTACTCCTCGCGGAGGAGAGTTGGGCCCGTGCGGCAGGTCTCAAACCCCGAGCGCGTATTCTAATGGGCGCCGTGGCGGGATGCACGCCGGATCGTATGGGTCTTGGACCGGTGTATTCCACACAAAAACTCCTGCAACGAGCGGGCATGACCCTCGATCAAATTGATGCTATCGAACTGAACGAAGCCTTTGCCGCGCAAAGCCTCGCCGTCATCCAAGAAGGTCGCTACGATCGAGCTAAAGTGAATGCCTGGGGAGGCGCCATTGCCATCGGTCATCCCTTAGGGGCTTCAGGCGCCCGTATTTTGACCACCCTCCTGCATCGCCTTGAAACCGATGGGGGACGTTTTGGTATTGCCACGATGTGCATTGGCGGTGGCCAAGGTATTTCGACGCTCATTGAAAAACTCTAAGGCTACGTTCATGACCCCCATTCGAAAAGTAGGTGTGCTCGGTTCTGGCGTCATGGGCCGCGGCATCGCAGCGCATGTGGCCAGCGCCGGGTGCACGGTGGAACTCCTCGACATCGTCCTGGAAGGTAAACCGGCGAACTTTTTAGCCGAAACTGCCCTCGAAGAACTCAAAAAGAGTAAACCAGCCCTGATGATGCATCCGTCGTTCTTAAAAAAGATACGACCCGGAAACTTAAGGGATGATTTAGATCGCTTGAAAGAATGTGACTGGGTCGTTGAGGTTGTCAAAGAAGATTTATCCGTGAAACAAACCCTGTACGCCCGGATTGAGCCCCATCTCAAGGTCGAGGCTTGGATCACGTCCAACACCAGCGGTATTCCCCTCCGCCTTTTGGTCGAAGGGCGCAACGCTCAGTTCAAATCCCATTTTGCGATCACCCATTTTTTTAACCCCGTCCGCTATCTTCGTCTTTTAGAACTGGTCAAGAGTCCGGATGTGAAAGAGAGCGATCTTGAGGCTTTCTCGGATTGGCTTGAGACCACGCTTGGCAAAGAAGTTGTTCCTGCCCTCGATAGTCCGACCTTCATCGGTAACCGTATTGGGGTCCATGGCATCATGGCCACCTTCCACTACACCCTCAAGCATAAAATTCCTTTTGAAGTGGTGGATTCCGTCTTAGGTGAGACCGCCGCACGCTCGCGTTCAGCGTCTTTCCGGACGTCCGATATTGCCGGTATTGATATCATGGCGGCCACCGCTAAAAATGTCTTTGAGCTTTGCCCACAAGACGAAGACCGGGATATTTTCAAGTTTCCTGAACTCTTGGATTGGATGTTAGCGAATAAAATACTCGGCAACAAAACACGTCAAGGTTTTTTCAAGAAAGATAAAGGTCCTGACGGCAAAAAAAGATTCTTATCGCTCGATCCTGAAACCAAAACGTACCGTCCTCAAATTAAAAAAGATTGGCCCCTGCTCAAGGAACTGAAAAGTATTGATGATCCCGTCGAGCGTGTACGGACGCTGTTGACGTCGTCCGAAGAAGCCGGTCATCTTGCCTGGGAATGCATTGCTCCGAACCTGATTTATGCCGTCAACCGACTCGGGGAAGTCACCGAGATGCCTTGGGATGTCGATCGAGCCATTAAAAATGGTTTCAATTTTGACTTGGGCCCTTTTGAACTTTGGGATGCGTTGGGGATCGAACGCGTGGTCTCACGGATGCGTTATGAGGGACGAAAAATTCCCTCACTCATTGAGCAGATGCTCGCTCGAGGGGTATCGTCGTTCTACCAATGGGAACAAGGCGTCCCGGTGGCGCAAATCCACCCACCGACGTTCAGTTATCGTCCGATTCATCCCCCTCTAAAGCAGATCGAGTTGAAGCGATCTTTAGGAACCTCAAAGATTATTGCTGAAAACCAAGGCGCACGTCTGGTCGACCTCGGTGATGACGTGGCGTGCCTAGAATTTAAAACGAAGATGAATGCCATCGACGATCAAATTGTTCTGATGATGGAAGACGCTATTCAAAAACATGTCCCCGGAAGATTCAAAGGGCTCGTGGTGGGTAATCAGGGTAAGATGTTCAGCGCGGGTGCGAATCTGGTGTTTGTACTCAATGCGGCACGTGATAAAAACTATGACGTGATCGAAGAAGGATCCCGGCGTTTGCAATATGCCTGCCGCTTGATGACCTACGCTCCTTTTCCGGTGGTGGCAGCTCCTTTCCAAATGGTTTTAGGGGGGGGATGCGAGGTAACCCTCGCGTGTCAACGCGTGGTCGGCCAAGCGGAAACCTATATGGGTCTCGTGGAAGTCGGGGTGGGGGTGATTCCTGCGGGTGGTGGATGTCTTCAGATGCTCTTGCGCCTCGAGGATGCCCTCAACGCCAAGGGTGAAAAAGGTCCGATGCCTAAAGTCAAAGCGGCGTTCCAACTTATCGGAACCGCCCATGTGAATACCAGTTTCGATGAGGCGCAGCGCCAAGGCTATTTCCGTCGAACGGATCGCCGCGTCATGAATACGCAGCATTTGCTCTATGAAGCCAAGCAAGAAGTCTTGTCTATGGCTATTCAATTTAAGCCCGTTACCCCCCGCGTCTTGCATCTTCCAGGGCTCGGCGGTATGACGGCGCTGACCTCTGCGGTTAAAGACTTTCAGCTTCAAGGCTTAGCCAGTGACCATGATGCCCTGATCATGAGGGAACTCGCTCATGTCCTCTGCGGAGGCGACGTCAGCCCCGTTCAGGCCGTGACGGAAGAGCGCATTCTCGAACTCGAGCGACAGGCTTTCGCACGACTCTGCAGTTATGAAAAAACGCAGGCACGGATGGAAAGCATCCTAACCAAAGGCAAGCCTCTCCGTAACTAGGGTGGGAGGCCTGATAAGAGGTGGTGGTCCCAGCCCGAATCGAACGGGCATGTCCTTACGAACGGCAGATTTTAAGTCTGCTGCGTCTACCTGTTCCGCCATGGGACCCACTTTCTAGATTACTTCACCTATAAACAAAACTGAAAACTAAAGACAATGAAAGTTGGTGCTTTCTTAATTTCTTGAGATGCTGTCCCTATGAACCTTGATTCCCCCCATCGTCTCCTTGAGGGACTGAACGAGCCTCAGCAACGGGCCGTCGTGACGACGCGCGGACCTATTTTGATCTTGGCGGGGGCGGGGTCCGGGAAAACCACCGTCATCACGCGTCGGATCGCTTGGCTCATTGAATCCGAAGGGGTCGCACCGGGCGCTATTTTAGCCATGACCTTTACCAATAAAGCGGCACAAGAAATGTCCGAACGGGTTCAGCATTTAGTCTCGATTCCTGCCTATCAGCTTTGGGTCAGTACGTTTCATAGTTTTTGTACGCGCGTGCTTCGGACCGAGGGTGATCTGACGCCGGTTGGAAAGAATTTTGTGATTTTCGACCCGAGTGATCAGAAAAGTTTAATGAAACATGTTCTTTCTGAATTAAGTCTTAGTGAAAAGCAATATCACCCCAAGCGAATGTTGGCTGAGATCTCCAATTATAAAAATCAATGTCTGTTACCGCATGAAATCGAGCACACCCCGTCCGAGCGATCGCTTGCCACCCTCATTGACGTCTACGCTCTGTACCAAGAGGGACTCAAAACCCATCATGCTTGTGATTTTGATGACCTGTTGTTGCTCACCGAACGTCTTTTTCGGGATCCGACCATTCAAACCAAGTATCAAGATAAATTTAAGTACCTCATGGTCGACGAATACCAAGATACGAATCGAGCCCAGTACCAATTGATCCAACATTTAGTCGGTCAGGAACGAAATATTTGTGTAGTAGGGGATGAAGATCAAAGTATTTACGGTTGGCGCGGAGCCGATATTCGGAATATTCTTGATTTCCAAAAAGATTTTCCCAATACCACACAAATTAAACTCGAACAGAACTATCGAAGCACCCAATCGATTCTAGATGCTGCTTCACTGGTCATCAAAAATAACCAGGATCGGATTGGTAAAGATTTATGGACGAATCGGGGAACGGGGGAGAAAGTCACCTTCAAACTGGCTCAAGATGGACGCAGTGAGGGGAACTGGATTGCTGATCAAGCTCAGTTTGAATTGATGCGATCTTCGGATGCCCGGGTTGCGGTCCTTTATCGAGCCAATTGGCAGTCTCGTCAGATTGAAGAAGCCCTCCGAGCTAAAAATATCCCCTACCTTTTAATTGGTGGCGTGAAATTCTACGAGCGACAAGAAATCAAAGATCTTTTAAGCTATCTTCGGCTCCTCTATAACCCCTTTGATCTCGTCAGTTTTCGTCGTGCCATCAATGCGCCGAGTCGGGGCGTGGGTCCGACCACCTTGAAAAAAATCGAAGGGGCGATCCCCGAAGGAGGTCATCCCCTCGAAGGGGTGCTTCAAGCCCTCAAGTCAGGTGCCGTAAAAGGAAAAGCTGCTCGAGAAGTGGGACGATTTGCCGAGATCATTCTTCAGGGACGAAAAGAGCGAGACCTTCGCGGCTTAGCGTCCTTGGTGCAATGGATGCTTCAGGAAAGTGGACTAACTCAAACTTTGGAAAAGGAAAATACCATTGAGTCCGAGAGTCGTCTTCGCAATTTAGAAGAATTCCTTAACGCGGCCGCCGATGAAGAGACGCTGGGGTCTACGTTAGAACAATTCTTGGATCGAATCACCCTCGTGAGTGATGCCGATTCCGTGGATGTGGCCTCGAGGCTCAGTTTGATGACGATTCATTGCGCCAAGGGTCTCGAATTTAGTGCCGTATTTCTCTCGGGCATGGAAGAAGATGTATTTCCAAATCGCAATGCCAAAGATGATGAGAACGGCCTTGAAGAAGAGCGCCGGCTATTTTATGTGGCGATTACGCGCGCTCAGATGAAACTCTATTTAACCGGCGCGCGCCACCGACGCGTGATGGGCATGAACACCCTAGGCCTCCCCAGTCGTTTTCTAAGGGAGCTTCCGGAAGATGTCCTCGATCATCCGATTCGCTGGGGAGTGGAAGTCTATCAATCTGGAGAAGGGGACTGGACGAATACCCATGACGAATGGTCCGAAACAGCATCGAAGCCGCCCTCACGATCGAGATCCGGTTTTAAACCGACGCGAAGTTTCTATGCCACGTCCCCCAAAGAAGAGCGACCCTCAAAACCCAAAATGTCTAAGGAGGGCTGGCCTCTCGGTACGCGTGTCACCAGTCCTCGCTTCGGTGACGGGTTGATCACCGCCTCTACTGGTAAGGGCGACATGCTGACCTATACCATTGTGTTTCAAAGCCATGGCGAAAAACGGATTGTGGCGAAGTACGGCACCTTAGTCAAGAAAGGTTCTTGATGAAACTACAACATTTGATCTTCACGCTGGATCTTCCCGGGGTCCCCATTCAACATTTACGAGATTTTCATGCCTCCCCAGAAGCGATTCGGATCTTGACCCCTCCGGGGACGCTCCAAAAGCTCACCGGGGACTTAGGTCCGCTTCATGAAGGACAACAACTCACACTTTATGTTAAAAAAATGGGCCTGACCCTCCCCTGGCATGCGCGTAATGAGTCGGTGAGTCCTGAGGGCTTCACCGATCGAATGATTTCAGGACCCTTTGCAGTATGGAAACACCACCATCACTTTGTGGATCTCGGTCTCTATGGATCCCAACTGGTGGATGAGATTTATTTTCAACTACCGCTCGCTCCGCTCTCGCACGGGGTCCTTGCTTTTATTCGAGCCGACATCCGAAAACTTTTCCGCTTTCGACATCAGCAGACCCACCAAACGCTTCAGCCCTCTTGAGGGAAAGTCCAACTTCCTAGAATGAGCGATTGAGAGGCTCCGGTGACGTCGGGGTGATTGCCGGCTTGACCGACTGCGCTGGCTGCCCCTAAAAGAGCCCAACTCACCGCTTCGCGAGAACCTGGAGGCAAGGAAGTATCAAGATGCCAATGTATTTCAGGAAGGACACGCTTTAATTCTTGAAGCAGACGTGGGTGCGCGCTTCCACCCCCGCTGACCCACGCGTTAAACCCTTTGGAACATCCCTCCCGTTTCAATTCATGGGCAATGCTCTCAGCGGTGAAGGCTGCCAAAGTAGCTAAGCGATCTTCCAGAGACCAAGATTCTAAAGAAGGTCTCCGGGCGGTCAACCATGAGCTTCCAAAATATTCTCGACCGGTTGATTTAGGCAGCGAGCGAACAAAATACGCATCCTGAAGACCTTCTTGGATCCATTCGGTATGCACGTGACCCGTGGCGTGCGCGCCTTGCGAGTCGTAAGGAGTCTCGAGCCACCAAGTCGCCGCTAAATCTAAAAGAGACATACCGGGACCGGTATCCCACGCTCGTAAATTCGATTGATCCCAAACCGTCACGTTCGCAATGCCGCCGAGGTTAAGGGCGAGCCAGGAAGTTTCAGTGCCACGGAGCCATTGTTCGGTTTTGGGAACCAACGGCGCACCTTGTCCTCCATAGGCAAGGTCCACGCGACGAAGATCCCAAACCACCGGCACGCCTGTAGCTTTTGCCATCACGTAAGGATCGGCAAGCTGAAGGGATGCTCCGTGCTGAGGATGATGTTGTACGGTTTGCCCATGAAGAGAAATCAAATCTACAGGTTGGTTTTGTTGCTGAAGTAATTTCTGAACACAAGCCGCTTGAAAATCCCCTAAGGCTCGTTGCAGTAGGGTGAGCTCCGATATTTTTAACGTATCCTGAGTCGCTTGAAGAATACGGGAACGCAAAGCTGCGGGATAGGCTTCGAAGTAATGCCCTTGAAACGACCGAAAAGGCTGTCCCGATTTGAATTGAGAAGGATCGACTTCGATACAGACGGCGTCTACACCATCCGCGCTCGTCCCTGACATGACCCCCACAATACGCCAAAGATCCCCAGGAGTCATCGGGAGTCGAAAGTTCATAAAACCTTAGGTACTCGAAATTGTCCTTCTAGAGAATCGGGGGCATTAGACAGGGCTTGGACTTGTGTAAACGCCCGATAAATTTCATCGGGGCGTCGACGGAGTTCCAACTTCATGGCTTCGGTGGCAGGCTGAACTTTAGTGAGATCGAGTTCACCCAGATGTTCAACGCGGGTGAGGATCGATTCCATCGATTGACGCATGGATTCAATTTCTTCCTCACGTAATTGAATATGGGTTAACTTCGCACAATGAAGAACGTCGTCTCGAGTCACTTTCATGACGTGGCCTGGAGTTGAGGTAAACGGAGATCGGGATCGGCGTTCAATGAGGTGAAATCTTCTAAGATAGGCAACAGAGCGCCCGCCGAAGCAATCATGGCCCCATTATCCGTACAGTAACGGGGTTCGGGAATCGCGAGCGCGAGACCAAGTTCCGTGGCGAAGGCCTGAGACTGCTTTCGCAGTTCACTGTTGCAGGCCACTCCGCCACTCACAATAAGACTCTTCACTTGATAGTGATGAGCGTACTCCGCGAGGGGAGCGAGTAACCATTCGGCAATCGTGGTTTGCAGTCGATGACACAGGGCTTGGACGTTGGGATCGTCGACCCCCCCTTCCGTCAGTGCAGGTTGATCAAGAAGGCGTTGGCGAACACCTGTTTTTAAACCGGAAAAACTCCATGACGCGCGACCATCTGAAAATTTAGGGGCGGTAAAAGTGGGAGCTAACCGTGTAGCTTTTTGTCCGCACTGATCGACAATGGGTCCACCGGGATATCCGAGGTTAAGCATGCGAGCGGTTTTATCAAAGGCCTCACCTGCAGCATCATCTCGTGTTTTCTGAATCAATTGAAGGTCGGTCCAGTGTCGAGAAAGATAGAGATGGGTATGACCCCCGCTCACAATGAGCGTCAGGGCTGGCATAGGGAGATCGGGATGGGCAATACGCGCCGCATTGAGGTGGCCTAAGATGTGATGGACGGGGACGAGGGGAATACGATGTTGCCATGCGAGCGCCTTGGCAGCCGAGAGGGTACAAAGCAAAGAACCGACTAAGCCCGGTCCTTGAGTCACCGCAATGCGATCCATCTGAGTGATGGAAAGATTGGCTTGGCGCAAAGCTTCTTCAATGACCCCACGAATTTGGACGAGATGCTCTCGGGCAGCGAGTTCGGGCACCACCCCCCCATAAGGAGCATGGACGTTATCTTGCCCTTTGCGGACCAAAGAGCGTACGATAGGTCCTCCCGCGGTCTCTTCTAAGACCGATGCGGAACAGTCGTCGCAGCTACTTTCGAGTCCTAAGACATACATATATTGATAGTCTATCCTTTCCGCTATGATTCCAACACGTGTCCAAATCAACCGCCCGATTCCTCCGCTAACTTACGAGGCGCCCGAGGGTCTTGAGAGCGGACTTCGCGTTCAAGTACCCTTGCGAACGGGAAGTGCGATCGGGGTCATTGAAGGTCGAGATCCGCAACCGCCCACGGTGAAATTGAAACCGATTCAAGAAATCATTGATCCCTTCCGGCTTGTTCCGGACGCAGTCTGGTCCTTGATGCAATTCGCCGCCGACTATTATGCCTGTACACCGGCTTCTCTGATGCCCTTGTGCATGTCGAATACATTACGTGCGCGTTGGGATGAACCGATTGCCGGGGGACGCTCCCTCGCTTTGCTTCGGGATCAAGGGCATTGGTCTGAATTACAAACGTTGGGGTTGCAATGGCGATCCGGTTCTTTAAAACTCCCGACGCTTTTCCATTCTGAAGAACGTCGGGGCGTTGGGGTTAGTGAAGTCTATCGAACCGACCTTTTACCGATGGGTCGATCGACCGAACAGCAGCGAAAAGTTTTACAGTGCCTTGATGAGAACCAAGGCATTCTCTCCGAGGATGAACTCATGCTTCGTTCCGGGGTCGGAACATCGGTTTTACAGACCCTTGAAGATAAAAATCTCATTGTTCGATTAAAAAGACGAGATACCTTGTCCCAACAGCGGGCTGAAGAGTCTTTCCCGGCCGTGACCCTCAATGCTGAACAAGAATTGGTGCGATCTCAAATCCCACTCGATGCTTTCAAGGTCCACTTGCTCTATGGCGTCACCGGATCCGGCAAAACTGAAGTGTATTTAAAATGCGCTAAGGAAGTTTTGAGTCAAGGAAAGCGAGTTTTATGGCTCGTGCCTGAAATTGGTTTGACCCCAAGACTTTTAGCGCGCTTAGAATCGACTTTTCCGGGCGTAGTCGGGGTAGGTCATGCCGGATTAAATGCATCGGAGCGTCAATCCGACATTATTCGATCGCTTCAAAAAGAAATTCAACTCTTTGTGGGGGTGCGTAACGCCGTGTTTGCCCCGATCGATGATGTGGGATTGATTATTGTCGATGAAGAACATGAATCCTCCTACAAGAGTGAAGAATATCCCCGTATTCATGCGCGTGATTTGGCCATCAAACGGGCTCAGCTCGAAGGTTGTCCTATTATCTTGGGCTCAGCCACGCCCAGTTTGGAAAGTTGGGTAGCGGCGCAGCAAGGACGGTATCGTTTACACACCCTCAAGGAGCGCCCGGCAGGATCGCAGCTCCCGACCGTGGACGTCGTTGATCTCCGAGAAGAATATCGTCAACACCGCAAGCGAACCATCTTCTCGCAACGTTTATTAACAGGTCTCCGAGCCACTTTGGATCGGGGAGAGCAGGCCATGTTGCTTTTAAACCGTCGGGGCTGGGAAAACTTTTGGATGTGTCGGTCTTGCGGAAAGACCGTCGAGTGTATTCATTGCAGTATCACCCTGACGTATCATAAAAAAGCTTTTCGACTTCGCTGTCACCTCTGTCATTACGAAGTCACGCCTCCCGAAGTCTGCCCTGCGTGTGCCGAACCTCACCTCAAAGGGGTTGGAGAAGGGACGGAACAGATTGAAGAATTGATGAAGACCCATTTCCCGGAAGCCCGGATCCTCCGCATTGATCGCGACACGACTTCCCGACGCGGTCAACTGGAGTCGAAACTGATGGCCGCCGAAAAAGGTGAGTTCAATCTGATTATCGGAACCCAAATGATTGCCAAGGGCCATAATTTCCCCCACCTAACACTCGTAGGTATTCTCAATGCCGATATGGGACTTAAATTACCGGATTTTCGTGCCGCCGAACATACGTTCCAACTCCTGACTCAGGTCGCGGGACGAGCCGGACGAGCCGAGAACGTGGGGACCGTTATTCTCCAGACCTACTCCCCCGAACATCACGCTATTCGAAGTGCACTCGATCAGAATTTCATTCAATTTTCTGACACTGAAATTCCTTTTCGCGAAAGTGTCGCCTATCCTCCTTTCTATGCCTTGGCCCTCTTTCGTTCCGATGCTAAAGATCCCGACGAAGCCCGCACGCTGCTCATCGACCTGAAAAAGAAGCTTGAAGCCTTTCCTGATTTAAGAATTTTAGGCCCTTTGCCGGCTCCTATTTTCCGTATGCAGGATCGTTTTCATATGCAGCTTCTCGTTCGTGCTGCGCAGCGGAGTCATTTATCGGCCGCCCTTCACCAGGTGGACATCTTATCGCTCAAAGGAATCTCCCTCGATCGAGATCCTATACACTTTGGCTGAGCGAACGCTCACGCTGAGTGTTAATCTGCCTTCATGAATCTTCCGTCACCCAAACGATCCTTTGGACAAAATTATTTAGTGAATCCTTCGGCGATTGAACAGATTGTCCAAGAGGCCCTTCAGAGTTCAGCCCCTGAAATTTTAGAGATTGGTCCAGGACGCGGAGCCTTAACCCAAGCCCTCCTGCAGGATGGTCGAAGTGTTCACGCCATTGAAATGGATCCGGAGCATCGCCAGTATCTTGAAACCACTTTTCAATCGGTAAAGCACTTTAAAGTCCACCAAGGGGATGCCTTATCGCTCCCGATCCCCTCCCGGGGACCCTTTACCGTGGTCGGCAATCTTCCTTACAATGCGGCGACCGCGATCTTGACTCGTTTTCTCCTCGAAGACATCCCTTGGGATCGTCTTGTGTTTATGTTCCAAAAAGAAGTGGGCGATAAACTCTTGGGTGAAGCCAGTGAGAAATCCTACGGACCCCTATCGATTCTCCTGCAATTATGTGCTGATGCGCACGTCCTACTTCAGCTCAAAGCTGGATCCTTTTGGCCCGTTCCTAAAATAGATTCAGTCGTTTTATCGATTCAGCCTCGCCGCCCATCGTTGACGTTGACAGAACGCCAACACTTACTCGATTGGCTTTATATTTCCTTTGCACATCGACGCAAAACGCTCCGCAACAATTGGCACGGCCAAAGAGACGAAGCTCTGTTCATGAAAGCCCTCGCTGCTCAGGGGCTCTCGGATCAAGTTCGGGCCGAAAGTCTGAGCCCGGGTATTTGGGCTCAGCTCGTACATCCCCGCCATCTATAAAAAACCGCGCTCTCCAGCGCGGTTTTTTATAGCCGTTTTGTGCGAGGAACTTATTGCTGACGAGGCCTCCAACCTTTTCCGGGGCCTTGGCTCATGCCGCCTTGATCTCGAGGGTCCATGCCTCGACCCATACCGGGACGGCGGGGTTGCATGCGGTCTTGGAGTCGGTTCTTCAACTCATCGCGAAATTTTTGCATGCCCATGGTCACACGCATCTGCTGCATGGGATTAAGATCCGTTCGAAAACTTTGTTCAAACTTTGCTTGACTCACGATATCTCGCTCATGACGAAGGGCAAACCATTCGTCCACGAGGGGCTTTAACTTAGCATTCTTCTCTTCGATGGATCCGGAGCTCTTCATAATGTTTTCAATCTTAGGTTGGAGGGCTTGGATTTTGTCATTGAAGCCTTTCATTTCAACTTCATGCGCCGCCATCTTTTTTTCCATGGAAGCCACTTGAGCGTCCGTCAGGTTGAGACTTTTTTGCATGCGTTTCATGAGGGCTTGACGCATTTTTCCTCGAAGATCACCCCGTCCTTGAGGGCCCATGCCTTGAGCCCTTCTTTCACGCATATTACCTAGGGCGGGTCGCGGGGGCTCGGGCGGCCGGTTGGCGTCTTGGATCACCACGAAGGCGGCGGGTACGAGAAGAAGAGAGATCATAAAGCTCCTTGATAGAAGAAGAAAGGATGAAAGATTAAGGAAGATCGAAGTCAGTTAGGTCGGTCAAGTCGAGCTCGGCCCAAATGACTTCTACTTCCTTAGAGTCGAAATAATAAAGAAAGGTTGAAAGTTCATCCGAATGGGTTAAATCGAACTCCGTCGGGAGCCAGTCTGGGCTGAACGGATCAGAAGAAAGGCTTTCCTCAAGTAAGGTCGGCGCCTCTAGGGAGGTCGCGACCAGCGAAGCATCTTCATGACCTTGCCCTAATCCCACCGGTTCCAGTACCTGGAGTCCGAATGTCACGATCAGAAGGGCGGCGGCCGGAGCGAGCCAACTTCGCCAATCAGCCATCGGGAGCGATCGATGAAGTTGTGGCGGTGAGGGGGGTAGTTGGCGAACGACGCGCATCGCCAATTCTTGAAAATAATGATCCGGCTTAGCAGTGTCCGCAAGATGGGCGGGCGGATCCGCTTCGGCCAGCAACAGGACGTGCGCAATACGGCAGGAGGCACAAGAGGCCCGATGAGATTGAATCTCGGTCGTCCAGCAATAGGGGTCTTGTTCCAAAAGAGTTTGGAATTGTTCACAGGTGAGGGAGATCAGCGTCATTTTTTGGGTTTTCCGAGGGACTGACTAAGGTGACGAATGGCATGATGGATGTGCGATTTAATACTTCCGACCGAGGTGCCCATTGCTTGAGCGATGGTTTCGTAGTTGTTACCCGTCTCAAGTCGGAGCCTTAGGGCTTCTTGTTGGCGAGGAGGGAGTTGCGCCAGGGCTTCTCGCAAAAGCATGAGTTGCTCCTCGTCTAGCGCTTGGTCGAATTGAGTTTCGGCTTGGAGAAGGGCCGGGTGTTCTCCAAGTGCTTCAGCGTGCGCATCAAGACTGGTATCCATGCTTCGTTTACGCGTCAGATGATTCAAAGATTGGCGAATCGTAACGGTAATGAGCCAGGTTCGAAAAGACGATTCAAATCGAAACCCTGAAAGACTTTTAAAGACACGTAAAAAAGTCTCTTGGACGACATCATCGGCATCGTGATGATTTTTGAGGATCGAAAAAGCTTTGCCGTAGACGTCGCGTGAGAAACGCTGAATGAGTTGAGAAAGAGCTTCTTGATCGCCGGCCTGGGCGCGACGAACCCAATCATTGATTTCGGGACCATGATAAGACCCGGATGGGTAGGAATCAGAACTCATAATGTGAAGATACCAAGCGGGGGCCTTCAAAAGATGGGCACTATATCCCTCATAGTCCTTAGACCCTATAATCTTCCTAGGGTTGAGCCCTAAGAAGGCCTCGATGTAAGGCCTGGAAAGGAAACACTTATGGTCGCCTCGATAAAGCCCCTGATGACCGCTGAAGTTCTGCACCAGCGTGTCCAAGAACTGGGTCAGCAGTTGAGTCAAGCCTATGAAGGGCAGTTCCCTATTCTTCTCGGTTTGCTTAAAGGCGTCGTCCCTTTCTATGCGGACTTAGCCCGTGCGATGACCGTCGACCTTGAAATGCAATTCATGCAAGTGAGTAGTTACGGGACGGGCACGACTAGTTCGGGCAAACTCAACATTCGCCAAGATCTCACGACCAACATCGAGCATCGCTCCATCATCTTAGTGGACGATATTATGGACACCGGGTTAACGCTGTTTGAAATTAAAGAATATTTATTCAAACGGGGTGCCCAAGAGGTCAAGATCTGCACCCTCTTAGATAAACCTTCGCGACGCCAGTTCCCGATCCACCCCGACTATCTTGGCTTTGAAATCCCCGATCATTTTGTGGTGGGGTATGGATTAGATTACCAAGAACGTTTTCGTAACTTACCGTACGTAGGGATTTACACACCGTGATTAAAAAAATCCTCCTTCTGACCAGTCTTTTGGGAATGAGTTGTGGCTATCAGCGACTCGATCGTATGCCTCAACGCAACGACCTTATTCCTCCCGGCGATATAGTAGAGGTTGCGACCTTTACGAATGCCACCTCACGCCAAGGCATCGAGAGTCTTTTCACCGAAGCCTTACGGTACCAAATTACGAAGTCCACGCCATGGAAACTGGCCCAGAACCCCAATGAATCGCAATGGATTCTTCGAGGGAACATTGATCGCTGGGATACCCGTTCCTTGTCTATTAACTTAGGGCAGGGGCTTACGACGAGTAGCGCGGGTTCTCCTACGCGCGTGGAAGTGGTGATCGTCGCCTCACTAGATTTAGTGGATCGAAAAACGGGAACCATTGTCTTCTCACGTCGGGGTCTTACATTTTCGAACCAATATCGTGTCGATCAGAATTTTTTGAATTTTATTAATTCCGAAGATCAAACTTTTCGATCACTCTCCAAAGACTTCTCACAAAGTTTCCTTATTCAATTTCTTGAAGCACGTTAGGGCGCAATGTCAACCTGGACCGAACATACCTTTGCTCTGATTCATGGTGAGGATGCTGATGAACGTCAGCGCCTCATCGCGAACTGGAAAGCGAAGCATGTGGATACCACCTGGGGTGAATTCGGACTGCGTGTATGTTCAGAACAAGCGACCTGGGCGGATATTTTTCAAGCCCTGAATGAACCTCCTCCCATGGGAGCGGATACCGTGGCCGTGATCGCACCCTCCCTAGGAGATTTGCTGCTGAAAAAAGAGATTCCGGAAGCCATGGCGCGATTGCTCCAGAATCCACCGACCCATCAACGTTTCCTAGGCGTGGCCTTTGGGACCATCACGGAAGCGAAGGGGCGTGGGCTCGGTCGGGCTCCCTGGACCCAGTGGATCAAACAAGGTCGTGTCCATAAAGTGGGTGAACTCGCTCCCAAGGACGCTCCCGGTTTCGCTCAGCAGTTAGCCCAAACACTCGGTTTGAAACTTCCTTTCGATGCCGCGCAATTCTTAATTCAACAAGTGGGTCCTCATCCCGCGCTGATCCGTCGAACCCTTGAAGTGCTCGATTTAGTCTGTACCTCCCGAGCGGTTTCAATGGTCGAAGTTCAGCACGTGACGTTTCGTCTGGAAGCTCAGAGTGGATTTGCCTGGAGTAAGGCATGGAAGTCCGGTCACCTCTCAGCCGCGCTTGAAGCCCTTCAGAAATCTTTTGACGACAAAGAAGAGCCCGTCAAACTCCTCGGACAAGCTCGCCTCGAAGTTGAACGCGTGGCCCGCTACCTAGAAGCCCAAGAGCAACGCATTGCCCCCCAAGACCTTCCGGATTTCTTAGGCCTGAGTCCTCGCCAAGCTTTCTTGATCGAAGATATTCGTCGTGTCGGCACTCGCCTACGACTCCAAGATGTCCAATCGCTGCTCCACAAATTGTCCCAGTGTGATCGGGACATCAAAGGCCTCGCCCTTGCCGGAGCCCGGACACCGCTTTTAGATCTGACCCTCGCGCTATCCCGCGCATGGGCTCGTTAAGGGCACCCGGGAAACACGGTCTTGAGTCTCGCGGACGACAGGGAGACAATAGAAAAGGAAGCTCACTCAAAAGGGAATCATGTCGGAATGCATTCTGCCCCATTTGACGTCTCAGCAGGTTGTTGAGGACAAATCCCTTTTACCTAAAGATTGGGCCTTCCAATTCAAGGATCCTACTTTAGCCGGTTTTCATCTCGCCGTTCTTGAATTGATTCGTCGCACCTCATCGCGTCTTCCTCAAGATGTCATTGACGCCTTGGTACGGGGTCGCGACGCAGAGTCTCCGGATTCGCGTGCCTTCAATACATTGAACGACATGGTTAAAAATATTTTATTAGCCGATGGGCATGTCACGCCCTTGTGCCAAGATACGGGCACAATTATTTTTTACGTCAAACATCCCACGGGACTTTCTCAGCTCGCCCTTAAACACCAGATTCGTCAGGCGGTCGTCGAAGGCACAGAGCGCGTGTGGCTCCGTCCCAATTGCGTGGAGAGTCTCTCGGGAAAAAATACGGGGACGAATCTCGATCCCTTTGCCGAAGGTCACCCTGTCATTCACTTTGAGGAATGGGATCGTCCTGAGCTCGAAGTGGGTTTGATGCTGAAAGGGGGCGGATGTGAAAATGTCGGCGCCCAATATCGATTACCGGATGTTCATCTGGGCGCCGGTCGCGATATCTCGGGGGTTCGAAAATGTATTATCGATGCCGTGATGAAAGCTCAAGGCCAGGGCTGTTCCCCGGGTATTTTAGGCGTCGCGATTGGTGGCGATCGGGTGACGGGCTATGAACACAGCAAGGCCATGCTCATGCGCACGTTGGGAGCGCCGCATCCGCACGCAGCTCTGACTCAACTAGAAGCCGATCTCACCCGGGATCTTAATACTTTAGGTATTGGGCCCATGGGGTACGGCGGCAAGACGACGGTCCTAGGACTCTTCATCGATGAACTCTACCGACATCCGGCCAGTTTCTTTGTTTCGGTTTCTTATATGTGTTGGTCCTCGCGTCGTCGCATCTTGACGTTAGACGCGCAGGGTCGTCCTCATTTCAATTAGGCCACCATGTTGCATCATCTAACGACTCCTCTCTCTGAAGCTACGGTTCGTCAACTCAAGGTGGGCGATGAAGTACTGTTGAGTGGTCGATTGGTGTTAAGTCGTGACGTAGGCCACAAGTACATGAAAGAGGAAAAGCCGGAATGGCTTAAACCCTTACTGAAAGACATGATTATTTATCATTGCGGCCCCGTGGTCCAACAACACCCCGATGGGTCGTGGACTTTTATTGCCGCTGGACCGACGACAAGTATTCGTGAAGAACCTTATCAGGCCGATGTGATTGGGCATTACCAAGTCCGAGGAGTGATCGGTAAAGGCGGGATGGGGGCGCAAACCAGTCGCGGTCTTCAAGCTACAGGCGCCGTTTATCTTCATGCCACCGGAGGCGCCGGCACCTTATTAGCCAAGTGCGTCGAGCGGGTGGTCGAAGTGCACAAGCTGAAAGAATTCGGAAGCCCCGAAGCGTTTTGGGTCATTGAAGTCAAAGATTTTCCGGTCGTGGTCACGATGGATAGTCACGGCGCTTCTCTCCACGAGCAGGTGGCTCAGTCCAGTGCAAAGGTCGCTGAACAATTGATGCAGTCCTAATGGATTGGGATCATCTTCATCGACGTCTCCTCGAGACGCTGGAGGCCCTCACCTCGCCCGAGGAAGCTCGGGCCGAAGCACGGCTTTGGCTAGAAGATGGCTTCAAACGAGATCAAGCTTGGCTCACGCTTCACGGTGAAGATCCGGTCAATAGAGACGACCAGCAGCGATTCCACACGTGGCTTGAGCGAAGAAAAAGAAGAGAGCCTTGTCAGTATTTGTGGGGTTGGACCCTGTTTCGCAATCGACCGTTCCGGTGCGATCCCCGTGTTTTAATTCCACGACCGGAGACGGAACTCATCATTGAAGAAGCCTTGGCTCGACGACCGGCCGAGACGCCGATCCGTGTATGGGATGTCGGCACAGGGAGTGGCATTATTGCTGTGACGCTCGCACTTGAGACACAATGGACCCTCACGGCTTCTGACGTTAGTCTCGATGCGCTGGCGTGTGCAAAAGAGAATGCCCTTCATCATCAAGTTACCCTTCAATTCGTAGAAGGAGATTTGTTGCAAGCGCATGGAGATCCGGTGGACCTGGTGATTTCTAATCTTCCCTATGTGAGTCCCCTGACGCAAGATCAGCTACAACCCGAATTGCATTTCGAGCCAGCCCTAGCGCTTTACGCACCTGAAGAGGGCTATGCTTTGGAAGAACGACTCCTGCGAGAAGGTAAGCACCGTTCGATCCCCCTCATGATTCTCGAGATCGGGGCGGGTCAGGCAGAGCGACTTAAGCACGTGGCGCGCGAGATCGGTTGGCCTCATGTTGAAACGAGTCACGATTGGAACGGCCATGATCGGGTTTTAGTGGTGGAACAACCGGTCTTTAAAATTGGTAAATAGCCCCCACGACGGCCGTCATTTTGTCTGTTCGATTGACCAAGAGACTGCGTTTAGCTTCTCCTTGGAGTTGGGATAAACCCATGATTCCAATCAATGACCATCGAGGGGTCAGGGTATAAAAAGCGTTGATATTCAAACCCATACTCTTCAAGCCCGCGCCCGTCCCAAAAATATTTCGACCATAGGTTTCGTCCATCCATGCAACCACCACGGATGAGCGCAATCGAAGATCGGGGGTTTCCCATAAGGTGTAACGAAGATCACCCTCCCAAGAGAGCCCTCGGTTTTCCGTATTGCCCAAGCGTTGCTTGACCGAGAAGCCCGCATCCCATGTGCCCAAATCATAGATGGCATTGAGTTTTAATTCGGGCTGAATCGAGTCGGTCATTCGACGTTTATCAAAGCCAGCTCCGATGAACGCCCCATAAGACCATCGATCGCCGGATCGGAGACGGACGCCCAATCCTTCAATCGGGGAAAAAACAACGGGTCCGTAGCGGACCGAAAAATAAGGCACTACCCGGACTTGGGAACTGCCCGTTCCCTGGTAAGCCGAGGTCACAATGGAGGCTAAACCGGCATTGAAATTCCAAGCCCCCGTGGTGGGCGCATGGGACCAAGGATTAGTAGGTTGCCCTTGAAGCATGACGGGAAGTATCAAGATGCCGAGAGATTTCATGAAATGCATAGAACTCCTAGAACGCGAAGAGCGAAAGAGTATCGGAATTTCTTATATTTAGTTTAACTGCAGAGACCGCCTCGGTTTTTTAATCGTCTTTGTGTGAAAATAGAAGATCAAGGGAGCTAGAGTGAATTATCTACTGGGAGCTTTCCCGCCTGAATTAGGCCCGTGGTTGAAAGATCCCCCTCGGGGATGGACAGCGCAGCTGACCGGGATCGGAGGGATGGAAGCGGGATTGACCGTCCAAGCCTTGCTACAGCATCATCCTGGCGCGCGCGTTTTATTTATAGGAACCTGCGGCGCGTTTGACCTTGAGCGGTATCCCTTGGGGACGATTGTAGAGATTCGCGAAGCAACGACTCGAAGTCTAGGAGAGGTTTCGGGAGACAGTTTCCATCCGCCTGAAGAAACCCTGCTTTGGCCTCAAAGTTGGTCCCTCGAGGTTTTTCCTCAAGTGCGGGCCGTCTGTCCTCCTGCCATCACCCACAGTGTATCGGGCGCTAAAGAGTTAGCCTCGTTCGGTGAGATCGAACATTTAGAAGCGGCAGCTATTTTTGCAGCGTGTCACCGTCTGTCGGTCCCCGTGACCGCCTGCCTGGTTGTGGCGAATGTCGTAGGACCAGAAGGTCATGAGCAATGGAAAACCTACCACCAAACCTTCATGGAAGAGCTCCGTTCAAAACTCTTGCCCCGACTGATTTAGGAAGAATGCGCCCAACGTTGCGCTTCGGTATTCGCTAAAAAGTCCACGCGTTCATTCTCGGGATGACCGGCATGGCCTTTAACCCAATGGGTGGTGAGCTGGTGTCGGCTGGATTGACCGTCCAAACGCTGCCAGAGATCGAGATTCATCACCGTTTTACCGTCCGCTTTTTTCCATCCTTTGGCTTTCCATCCCGGCATCCACTCGCTCAACCCTTTCAGAACATACTCGCTGTCACAATAAATCGTCACTCGACTAGGCTCAGGGAGGCTCTCGAGCGCGTCAATCACCGCCAACAGTTCCATGCGATTGTTCGTGCTGGAGGGTTCGCCCCCCGTTCGAATGACGTCCGAACCGTCGCCCTCGCGAAGGATGGAGGCCCAACCGCCTGGACCGGGATTGCCGAGACAGGCCCCGTCCGTGAAGAGTTGATAAGTGCGCGTCGTCATTTTGATTCCACCAGGTTCCTCTGTTCAGTGTAAGTTGATAATCGAGCCTCTCATGGACTTTCCTAAAATTTTATTAACTTCCGAGCCCCTGAATGTTGACCAACTTCGGGCGGCCCTCAAGAACCCCACCGCAGGGGCCGTGGTGATCTTTGAAGGTCGCGCGCGCAACCACCATGAAGGCCGAACCGTCATCAAATTATTCTACGAGGCCTACGAAGTTATGGCGAGCGAGATGCTCGTTACATTTCGCGAGGACGCCCTTCAGCGCTTTCAATTAACGGAGTGCATGATTCATCATCGAATGGGAGAAGTGCCGATTACCGAAACCTCCGTGGTCATCGGATGTACCAGTGCCCATCGCAAAGAATCGTTTCAAGCCACCATGTGGCTGATGGACACGATTAAATCCCAACTACCTATTTGGAAAAAAGAATTCTATACCGATCAGACTTCGGCGTGGGTCGAATGTGACCACCGACATCCCTCGAGTTCCTAAGCCTGTCCGCCCTTATAAACTCTAGGACTACCCAAGACTTCCCCCCTTGGATAGTCTAAATGTTCACCTTTGGGAGTGCCCATGTGCCCTATGTCGGATGACCACCAGAAGGAACCCATCGGAGACGATGATTCTATTGAAGTGGAGGTCGTTGAGCTTGTCGACGATCAAGGCGAAAAGGAAGAATTCGTCATTCTCGAGGAAATCACCTTTGAAGGCCGACCCTTTTGCATCATGGTCCCCTTAGAAGAATTGGAAGCCCAACAGTCCGAAGCCGCAGAAGACGATTCGAGTATGAATCTCGAAATCTTTGAAGTCAAAGGTGAAAATTATGTGGCCCTCGAAGATGAAGCATTGGCCGAACGTCTCATGGCGCATCTCGACGAGCAAGCCGATAAACTCGCGGATAACGAGGACTAATTTTTGGGCTTTGCCTTTACACTAAAGTTATGCCCCATAATTTACCCTCTGGCTTTCAAGGCTCACCCTCGAAGTCTCTCTTAGATCATATTCCTGCTGATGCTCCGGTCTTAGATCAGGCGCGCGAGATCGGTCGACGATGCGCGGACGTCGGTTTTGAGTGGGCGACCGCTGAGGACGTGATGAAGAAAGTCGAAGAGGAATTACGTGAACTTCAAAATGAAACCTCGCTAGAACGTCAAACGGCTGAACTCGGAGATGTCCTTTTTAGCCTTGTCCAATGGGCTCGGAAGCAGGGTATCGATCCCCGCGAAGCCCTTCGCTTGCAAATGATTCGCTTCAAAGCACGCTTCCGGGAAGTGGAGCGTCTCGCTGAGCCTCTAGGAGGCGTCGCGGCGTGTTCGTTAGAGCAATTAGAATCTTTTTGGCAAGCCAGTAAGCGAACCCAGCCATGAATCCCCTGCCTTTTTATTGTGTGACCCTGACTCATGCCGATTGGTCCTCCGCGCTTCGCTATACCCACGAACTGGGTAACGACGTGTTACCCGAATTAAGACTGGATCTCTTTCCTAAAGAAAACCCTAGTCAACTCGTTCGTGATTTGCGCGGTCGTTGTGTGGTGAGTTGTCGCCGAATGAGTGAAGGGGGTCAATGGCCCGACGAGCAAGAAGTCGAACGCTTACGCTTCCTGCGCTTGGCGTACGAAGCGCACCCCCAATGGTTAGATCTCGAGTGGGATTTGGTGCTCCCGCCATGGTGGGATGCCTCAGCTTCCACGTCGCTCCTGCGCTCGGTCCACGTTCCCCTCGGGGTGATGGATCTTCGGGATCGATTTAACCATCGGCCTGAGGGCGATGCGTTTAAGTGGGTTGGGGTGGCTCAAAATCTTTCTGATAATGCGTCCGTGAAAAAGATTCTCGAACAAGCGCGAATTGAAAAAGTAACGTTCTCCGCTTTTCTACTCGGCACTAAAGGACTTCCCAGTCGTTATCTCCAACGCCATTGGGGCGGATCTTTTGTCTATGTCGCGCCGTCCGGGCAGATCCCTGCCGTGAAAAGTCAACCCTCGCTTGATCAATCGCGTATGATGGGTTGCGAGCGGATGAATGGAGAAACGGTGGTGGCCGGTCTCATGGGCGAACCGATTTTACATTCGAAGGGCTTTCAATTTCACGCCGATCAATTTCTCCTCGAAGAAAAAAATATTGCCTACATTCCCTTTGAAACGGACGATCCCAAAGAAGCCCGAATGGCCATCGAGAGCTTAGAAATCCAAGGGCTGAGTATCACCACTCCGCTGAAGATCCCCCTTTCAGAACTCTTAGGACTCCCTACCATTGCGAATACTGTTTGGAGGCGAACCTGGGGGGATATTTGGCGCCATGCCAACACCGACCAATTGTCGTTTGAAGATGCGTTGACCCAGCTTCCGAAGGGCCCTGTTGTCGTTCTCGGGGATGGCGCTGTGGCAACGATTTGTTGTCAGTCCCTTAAAAAACTGAAACGACGCTTCGTCCAAGTCAGTCGTCGACGTCCGTTTGCGGTCGCAGACATCAAATTACTTGCTCCCGTCGGCGTCGTTCAAGCAACGTCTCTCGGGATGAAATCGCGGGACCCGCTTCCGTTTCCCGAGCACCTCACGGCGATGACGGGGTCCCTCCAGTGGGCGATGGAATGGGTCTATAAAGAGACCACACTGTTTGAGCAATGGGCCAAAGCCTTGCCGGTGACCGTCGTCGATGGCCAGCAGCTTTTTCAGCAGCAAGCCCATTTACAGCATCGCATGCTGTTACAAATGCAATACACCAAGCGCATCAAAATCACGTCTTTCGGTACGCTCCTTCAAGAAGCTCGACTCGCTTCCCGTTTGTCCCTCGATACGGTCTCTCAGCAACTGCATATTCCGATGAATCTTTTAGAAGCCATGGAAGACGATCAATGGCACCTTCTCCCCACCGGCCGGGCTAAACCCTTGGCGCGTCAGGTGGCCGAATTTCTCCACTTCCGACCCGAAGACTATGCGGACGCTTTCGAAGTCCTTCCCTCTTTTCAGGATCCTAAAGCGGTCGGCGAAATCGTTCCGATCACTCTTCGCGAAAAACTGATTCGCCTCGGCGCCCTCCTATTGACGACGGTGGTTGCGGTCTCTCTTTTTTTCCCCGGTAAATTCATTGGACAGAAGCAAAAGTCTACACCCCCCGTCCTATCACCGCCTCCTGACCCCAAGGCCTCCTTAGTTACTCCATCTCCCACGAATGGAGACCCGTTACCTGTCCTCGGGGAATATGACGCAAAGCCGATTCAAGACCTCACGGTCCTTCAAATTACAGCGCTGTCCACAGTTCAAATCGATTTGATTATGGACGAACTTGCGCAGCCGATCATCCTCACGCTCGCCCCGCAGCAGACCGTGCTGAGGCGTTTTCGTTCGGGGTTTAAACTTCGAAGTACCCAACCACAAAACTTTCGCTTCACGGTGAACGGACAAAATCAAATACTGCCCAGTGTGGCTTGGCCTCCAGCGTCGATGTGGGAAGTTAGCTACGATCGGCAAGGTAAGCCCCTTCCTTTGCGCTAGGGTAATCGGCGAGGAAAGCGAAGCGTTTCTCCCGGTGGGATGGTGATAAAAGTCTTAGGATCTAAGCGATGCTGTTCGAGCGCGCGCTCGAGATCACGCGGGGGCTGTTGGAGTGCTTCCGAAGAAAGCCGGAAGGTTCCCCAATGGATACCGATCGAAAATTGCGAGCCCACCTCCTGATGAATACGAACGGCTTCTTCAGGATTGATGTGATGGACTTTCATGAATCCGCGGGGTTCATAGCTACCAATCGCAATGGCGGATACATCAAAGGGCCCCAGACTTGCAATCTGAGGAAAAAGGTCGGAATAGCCGGTATCTCCGGTGAAATAGAATTTGAAATCGTCGCTGCGGACCACCCATCCTCCCCAAAGGGTTTTGTTGCGATCCCAAAGGGTACGCGTCGACCAATGATGGGCGGGGACCAGGGTGTAACGGACGCCTTGGTGAGTTTGGGTCTGCCACCAGTCGAGCTCTTCGGTGCGGGTGAGTCCCTGCGCATGCATCCAGGCTTTGAGTTCAAGGGGAACAAGAAACAAGGGGGAGCCCCCGGATTGCTGGGCGAGTGCGTGAAGTGTCGGAAGATCTAAATGATCATAGTGAGAATGGGAAATCACCACCACATCGATATGAGGTAGATCCTTCAGGCTGATGGGAGATGGAAAAAGGCGCCGGGGCCCCATAAAAGATACCGGCGACGCGCGCTCTGAAAAATGGGGATCGGTCAAAAGCGTTTGACCTCCCATTTGTACCAAACAGGTCGCATGACCCAACCAAGTAAAACTTGGGCGATGATGATTAGACTTTAAAAAAGATAAATCGGGCGTCACCAATGACACAGCCTCCTCGGTCATCTCGGACTTTGGGGTAGCACCGACCCAAAGTCGACTGATTAGCATTTCAGCCTGATCCATGACTTTAGGTGCCTCTCGCCGGGTATGAGGAGTCTGACCGGTATTCACAAAGCGCCCCTCTTTCATGAGGGAGGGCCCAGGCGACGTAGGCCTAGACGCTTGCTCGGGCGCTTGTAGGGCCATCGCCGCAAGGGGGATGAATCCCAGGAGGAGCGCGTATTTAAAGCGTCGCATGGAGATCCTTCGAGGGAATGCGATGGATACCGGGACTCGACTGAAGACAGGTCCTCAGGAGAGCCCGACTTACCTGAAGCACCGAAATGGGTCGCCAGGTTTGTGGGATCAGGGAGGCAAAAGGAGCTAGCGCCGCCAAGAGAAGAAACTCTCCTAAGCGAAAAGATGGACGTGAGCCTCCTCGCAAAAAAGAAGGTTGTATCAGAGTGAGAGAATTTAAATGGAGACCGACCAGATAGTTCTCCATTTCGCCTTTGGTGCGAAGGTAAAGATGAGTGGACTGTGAGGAAGCCTTAAAAGAAGAGACAACCGAAAAACTTTTCACATGGTGGACCTTAGCTAAGTCACCCAGTCGGCAAACCCAATCCAAATCAACCCGCCGAAAGGCTTCCGGTGATCCCGCGGCGCGAAGGGTCGTTCCCAAGCAACAAACGTAGGCCTCAGCGGCCCACCAAGGGGCTTGAAGATCCCAAGCTGTGAAATCCATAACGGGATTTATTAACTTGGGATGGACGGGAAGGGGGCGACGGGTCGGGGCGACCACCTCAGTGATGTCGGGGTGCGCGAGAGCCAAGGCTAAAAAACTTTGACCGGTCAGTCCCGTGGCACCCATGAGTAGAATTTTCATGGTAATTTCATTTTACTTAAAAAAAAGACTTTGCCCGGAGCGCTTCTTTGAAAAAACAATCCTATTGTCAATTGGTGGCTACGCTCCCCCTCCGTCATGTCCATCGTCGCTATCACGATCACCACTATGGACGTCCCGTGCGCACGGATCGAGCCCTGTTGGAGCGGCTGGTCCTTGAAATTAATCAAGCGGGACTGAGTTGGGAAATTATTCTGCGAAAGCAAACTGGATTTCGCAGAGCCTTTGATGGTTTTCGTCTTGAACGCGTGGCGGCGTACCAATCTAAAGACCGGGCAAGACTGCTCCAAGACCCTGCTATTATTCGCCATCGTCTTAAAATTGATGCCGCCATCTATAACGCTCGTCAGATACTTAAACTCAAAGCCACCTACGGTTCCTTTCATGCCTGGCTTGATCACCATCGTGGATCAAGGTTCACCACTTGGCTTCGTCTCTTTAAAAGCACCTTCCACTTTATGGGTCCGGAGATCGTGCGCGAATTTCTCATGAGCCTCGGGTTGATACCGGGAGCCCATGATCGAAACTGCCCACAATATGCAGACTGGAAGAATGAAAAAAGAATCACGCCATCGAAAAAGACTTAAGATGATAGGTAATGGAGGCTCAAAGATGTCCATCGTGCGCACAAGTCTGATCTCTTTTATGTTGGGTGGGGTCCCGGTACTCGTCGGCCAAAACCCAACCCCGGTCCTTAAAAACCAAGTCGTCGAGGCCAGCTGTGGAACCTGTCAGTTCGGCATGAAAGGGGATACCTGCGCCTTGGCCATTCGACAGCCGGAAGGAAAGACCTACTGGGTTTCTGGATTTTCAATCGATCAATTTGGCGATGCCCATGCGGCGAATGGATTTTGTCAAGCCATTCGAAAAGCCACGGTTAGTGGCACCCTCGTAGGGGATCAATTGATCGCTAAAACATTTGTCCTCAATAAAGAAGTTCAATGACGACCTCTCGACGCACCTTTATTTCTGGAGCCTTAGCTTCAACGGCCGCCGTAGCGACAGGTACTTCCCTGAATGCTTTCAACCTTTCTCGAACTCCGGTCGTTCTTTCGACCTGGGATACCGGGATGCGTGCAAATGAAAAAGCCTGGGAAATTCTTTCCTATGGGGGCAGAGCCCTTGATGCCGTGGAGCAGGGTGTTCGCACCATCGAAGATGAAATTAATTGCTGCGTGGGACTCGGGGCACTGCCTGATCGTGAAGGTCGCGTCACCCTCGATGCTTCGATTATGGACGATCACTTCAATTGCGGAAGTGTGATGTTTCTCGAGCGCATCAAACACCCTATCAGCGTGGCGAGACGGGTCATGGAAAAGACCCCCCATGTGATGCTCGCGGGTGAAGGCGCCCAGCGATTTGCCCTCGATGAAGGATTTCCCTTGGAATCGGGAGCATTGTCACCGGATTCCGCCCGAGGCTATGAAGCATGGCTTAAAAAGACAGGTTATCAACCGCGTTCGCGCTCCTCGGCCGCCCTACCGCCTGTGAGTCCCAATAATCACGACACGATTGGCATGATTGCCATTGATCAATCCGGTAATCTGAGTGGTTCGTGTACCACGAGTGGACTCGCTTACAAGATGCGTGGACGCGTTGGTGACTCTCCGATTATTGGCGCAGGGCTTTATGTCGATAATGATATTGGCGCCGCTGTGGCTACCGGGCAGGGGGAAGATATTATTCGCGTCGCCGGTGCGAGCTCAATTGTGGAAGCGATGCGTCGGGGACTTTCTCCCGAAAAAGCCTGCCGATCCGTAGTAGAAAAACTAGCGCGCGTTCGAAAAGATAATTTGAAAGATGTACAGGTGTGCTTTCTTGCGTTGAATAAAAAAGGAGAGTATGGAGGGTTCGCACTCCGCTCCGGATTCAGTTTCGCGGTTCGCACAGGGAAGCAAAACGTCTTAGCTTCCAGCTCTTATCTTTGGTAAATCTTAGTGAACTTTAGTCACGTTTAATTCGATTCGTCCATGAATGAGCAGACTTATATCAATACTGACGCGCCTTTGATCGGGTAATGAGATGGTTCAACATTGAAAAGTATTTGTGACACAGGTTGTGGCAAGGTTTTAAGTATTGACGGACTACCTCTTAGATGAAATATATATATATGCTAAGAAACCTTTCTTACGCATTAAGGGCCTAACTACATAAGAGATCCCTTTTTTTCCTAAATATTGAGGAACAATCCGTGTCGAGTCGCCAAGCTAAATTACAATTCGAAGTTGACTGCAAAGTTTTGCTTGAAATTCACGCGAATCCAGAAACTACCCAGCGTCATTTATCTGGAAAAGTCGGGATTAGCTTGGGTGCCGTCAACTATTGCTTGGCAGCCCTTGTCGACAAAGGTTTATTGAAAGTTCAGAATTTTAAAAAGAGCAAAAATAAATTGGGATATATCTATACCCTGACCCCCAAGGGAATCGCCAAGAAAACAGTCATGACCAAAGAGTTTCTCAAACTTAAACTCGCTGAATACGAAGCCTTAAAAATTGAAATTGAAGTACTTAAGCGAATGGTGGCTGAAAATAGTTAGCAACGATCCCACCTAAGACTTCCCCCTAGGTTTTAAGACACACAATTGTAATAATCAAGACTCGGGCAAGTACTCCTGTGAAATACCCCCAAGAACCGGAAGAGTTGGTTAAGCTGATGAATCTATGCGTCCTCTAAGGCACTTAGTCCTAGTACTAGGCGATCAACTTGACCTCGAAGCTTCAGCCTTTGATGGGTTTGATGACCAACGCGACGCCGTATGGATGGCGGAAGCCGACGAGGAATCTAACCACGTTTGGTCGAGCAAGCAACGAATTGCTGTTTTTCTATGTGCTATGAGGCACTTTGCTGAATCCCTGAAGAAAGCAAACCGACCACTTCACTACCACCGCCTTGACGACAAGAGTGCCACCGCTCACTTAATGAGCCTTGGAGCTAAACTTCACGCCGATCTCCTCGTGCTGAAACCCCAGCGCGTCATAATGACGAGGCCGGGTGACTGGCGCGTGCTTCAGCAATTGAAAACGGTGGTCGAAGAACAAGCGCTCACCTTAGAGATTCGCGAGGACCGGCATTTCTTTTCAACGGTGGAGGAGTTCATCACGTATGCCAAAGGACGCAAGTCCCTGAGGCTCGAGTACTTTTACCGAGAACAACGTCTACGCCACCATATTCTGATGAAGAACGGCGAGCCTGAAGGCGGTCGATGGAACTTCGATGAGGATAATCGGAAAACATTTGGGGCAAAAGGCCCTGGAAAACTTCCCACTCGGACTACCTTCGAGCCAGATCCTCTTTCACGCGAGGTCCTCACGCTGGTTAACACGCGTTTTAAGGATCACCCCGGTACGCTCGATAGCTTCGCATGGCCCGTCACCCGGTCTCAGGCGCTTAAGGCCCTACGGATTTTCGTGAAGGAACGTTTGGGACTATTTGGATCTTATGAAGATGCTATGTGGCCCGGTGAGCCTTGGCTCTATCACTCGCAACTATCATCGGCGTTGAATCTCAAACTCATCAGTGCACGCGAAGTTGTTGAAGCTGTAGAGGGAGCTTACCGATCGGGGCTTGTTTCGATCCAAAGTGCGGAAGGCTTCATTCGGCAGGTGCTAGGGTGGCGAGAATATGTTCGGGGCATTTATTGGATGAATATGCCTGACTACGCACACCTCAACGCCTTGGACGCCCAAGCAAATCTCCCCGAGTGGTTCTGGACGGGTCAGACGGATATGGCCTGTCTTCGTGAGGCCCTGACGCAAACACTGGCTCACGGTTACGCGCATCACATTCAGCGCTTAATGGTCACGGGACTCTACGCGCTCTTGTTAGGGGTTCAGCCTCAACAAGTTCACACATGGTACCTAGCCGTTTATGTGGATGCTGTCGAGTGGGTCGAGTTACCAAATACGCTGGGCATGAGTCAATATGGCGATGGGGGACTCATGGCAAGTAAACCCTATGTAGCAACGGGGAAGTATATTCAGCGTATGGGAGGCCCCTGCAAAGGCTGTCGCTATGACCCCGAGTTAAAAGTGGGCGAACGGGCCTGTCCTTACACGACGCTTTATTGGGATTTCTTAATGCGTCATGAGTCGTTACTCAGCAAGAACCCGCGCATGGGCCTTCAGGTCAAAAATTTAGCACGCATGACCGATAGTCAAAAAACAGCCGTTATTATGCGGGCGGATGAGATACGTCAAGGGAAAGTAGGAATCATTGAGACTAAGAAGAGTTAAAAGTAATTTCCCTTTAATACAAAGAGTGAGGG
>BJFQ01000013.1 GCA_014189895.1 Acidobacteriota bacterium
TAGCTCCCGCTTCACTGATGTCCATTCAACACTTTAAAGAGGTGGTTCGCCAAGAGTCTTGGTGGGCTCCCCGAGCAGTCCTTGAGAAAATAGGACATTTTTCACCCCCTATTTCTCTTTCCGGCGATGAAGAGACCATCATGCTTCGAGGACTAATCGAGATGGCCCGATCGAAAATCAAAACACCCCCTCAGAAGCCCCTCGTACCAATTTATATTCGCGAAACCGATGCAGAGATTCATTTAAGGTCATCTCAAAATCAACCTGCATCTTCCTAGGGCGCGCATGATGGATCTTTTGACATCCACCGATATCTATCCACCCTGGATCAACGCACTTGAATTGCAGGTCTTTCGATCTTCGTGGGGTCCGTTAGCTCCCCAAGAAATTTTATTCATAGAAACTCCCTGGGCTTATGCTCGATGGAGTGTCAATGTAGTTGGAAAGGAAGCTGAACTTTTGCGTATTGTGACTCACCCATCCCACCAAAGAAAAGGCAAGGCAAAACAATTGCTTCTTGCAAGTGAAGAATATCTCAAAGAACACGGAGTGGAACATCTATTGCTTGAGGTGCGTGAGAGCAATGCCGTCGCCTTAAAACTGTACCAAAACCTTGGCTGGTCTTTTTATCGCCAAAGGATCTCTTACTATCCTGACGGAGAAAACGCTCATCTTTATGAAAAAAGCCTCTAGATCAGATAGCCTTGTTATGAGGTCTTCATTTGAATCTGCAACCTAAACGTGCCCCTGAACTGAACCGTCTCTACCTTGGAGCAGCTCTTGTAGCGCTGATTTGGGTTATTTTTGGAATCTACAAAACCTTAAGTGCCCAAGTAGGTGGAAGCCTTGACGCACCGTCCAGGTGGATTCTGGTGGGCGTTGGCATCATCAACGTCTTTGCGATCGCCGCGCTGCTCTTCATGCTGGTACGCATTATTGCGAAGCTCTATTTCGAAAGACGGCGAGGTATTTTGGGTTCTAAATTACGATCAAGGCTAGTCACCACCCTTTTTGCCGTCAGCATTCTTCCAAGTCTTATTCTTTTCTTTGTTGGACGCAACTTTATCTCCAAAAACGTCGATCGATGGTTTCAACCTGAAGTTCGAAATGTGCTATCAAGTGGGAAGCAAATTGCCGATGAGCTAGAAAAGACCTATCAGTCTCGTCTATCAAATGCCGCCCCTGGATTCAAAAAGGGTCAAAATCTCTCTTCGCTGCGAATCAAAGAGGTTGGAGTCGACTTACTGGGCTCTCTTTCAAATAAAAATGGACGAGCTTGGCAATTAAGAACTATAGATATTAAGAAGGGCTTCAAGCCCCCATCTTGGCCTCCAACGACCGCCTTTAAAAATAGAATTTTGACTCCCGAGGGAGAGTGGATCCTGCAGACTATCGAACGGAATGGTGAATATTGGGTCATGGGAGTGCTTATTCCGCTCGATACATACAATCGAATACTCACCATACGTCAGCGCTATCGTGAAGAGAGCGATCTTACGGGAGCCCGCGAAGCAATCGAAATCTTGCCTCAACGTACCTTTACTTTACTTACCCTCTTAACGCTTTTCATTGCCGTTTGGTTCGGATTAGCCTTAGCAAAATCCTTGTCTGAGCCTATTCAGAGTTTAGCGAAAGCAGCTCAGCGAGTAGGGTCGGGCGACTTGGATGTCGATTTAGCTATTACCGGAAAAGATGAGTTAACTTTTCTCGCCCAAAGTTTTAATGCCATGACACGCGACCTGAAAAAAAGTCAGACATCGATACGGGAGCAATCCGAAAATATTGAGCAGCAACGTCTTTATCTTGATCAGTTGTTAGCTACTCTGCCCGTAGGGGTGATTAGCTGGCGCGCTTCTGGAGAACTAGCCATTATGAATGCCTCCGCTTGCCATCTTTTTGGATTACAAATCTTCCGCCATGATCTTCAGCCATGGGAGTCGATTAAGCACTTGCCGGGTGTTGATGTGCTTGATCGACTCAAAGAAACCGTTAGAGAATCGGGTCGTCGTCTCCAAGAAGAATTTCGCATTGGCGGAGAAGGGGAGGGTCGACTCCTTCGAGCTTTCTTAGAAGTTCAATCAGACGGGGGCATTCTGGCCGTGCTCGAGGATCTTTCCCTCTTGGCTCAAGCTGAGAAGCGGGCCGCCTGGCAGGAAGTCGCCCGACGTATGGCTCACGAGATTAAAAATCCACTGACTCCTATCCAACTTACAGCCCAGTTAATGCTTCGAAAAAGCCGAGAAGGTCGGTTGGATATAGCATCCGTAGAAGAAGGATCTCAAACGATCTTGTCTGAAGTTACAAGCCTCTCTAATTTGGTTGATAGTTTTTCGAAATTCGCCAAACTTCCCTCACCTCTGCTTCGGGCCTGCAATCCCATCGAGCTAGTCCAGGCGGTAGCTACTCTCTATGAACCTAATCATCCTGAGATCCAATGGCATGTCACCTCTGATCCTAGTTGTACTTTGGCAAAGTGGGATCGGGATATGATTAAACGGGCTCTCATCAATTTGATTGATAATGCGGTCTCTATTTTGCATGAGCATCCGCCTGCTGCAGAGCCTCCGCTTATTCGGCTTATTCTTGAACGTAAAGGATCTGAAATTTCGTTTAGAGTCGAAGATAATGGCCCTGGAGTTTTACCTGAAAACCAAGAGCATCTTTTTGAACCCTATTTTTCTATGAAGCGTAAAGGGACTGGCCTCGGCCTCGCCATTGTTCAAAAAATTGTAGAAGATCACGGTGGATCCACACACTACGAACCCTTGCCGAAGGGAAGTCGCTTTATTCTTACCCTCCCTCTTTAAGGCTTATCCAAAAATCTTCTTAAATTCATCACGACGTGTGATCACCTCAGGGTGACCTAAGTCTAGTTTAAGAGGCGTCACGCTGATCCACTGATCCAGGACTGCATCTGCGTCGCAACCTTCCTGTCGGGAATACGTGGGGGCGCTTTCTCCACCGATCCAATAGTAAGGTTTTCCCCGAGGATCTTTCCTCTGCTCGACGACATCGTGATAAGCACGATTATCTTGTCCTGTTAATCGCACACCTAGAGGCGCATGCTGAGGAAAATTAATATTCCAAATTGTTTGAGGGGGCAGAGGCATCTTTTCCCATTGCTCTAAAAATGTCGACAAGAAGGGCTTTGTATTCTCCAAGCTCCCCTTCGTGGTTAAAGAAAAAGCTGCTGATCGCGCACCCAATAGGCAGCCTTCGATGGCTGCAGCCACTGTACCCGAATAGAAAACATCTTCTCCGAGATTCCACCCGTAATTAATTCCGCTAAGGACCCAGTCCGGTTTTCGCTCGAGTTTGTGATAAAAGCCTAAATTCACACAGTCAACAGGAGTTCCATCGCTTGAATAACGATCGACACCCACTTCGTTCATTCTGATGGGGCTATGGAGCGATAAGGCGCTAGATATGGCTGACCGATTACGATCGGGAGCAATGACTACGACTCGGCCAAAACGAGAAGCTACGGTGGCTAAAAGATCAATACCTTCTGATTGAATCCCATCATCATTCGTCACTAAAATAAGTCGTTCGTTCATTGTCCCTCGGGTGCGTTAAGGTATCTTTATATATTCTCATTGAAAATCAGCCTTCTTTCGATCATTTACTTTAATCTCGTTCATTTGGTCTATGTCCAAAGCACACCCCCACTCTCCTCGAACGCTCGAATCTCAAGATTCTCTTTTCCTAAGAGCTATGAGTATGCTCAAGGAATCCGGCTACAAAAGAACCATGCATCGAGAAACCCTGGTTCGCTTCTTTATTATGAATCCAGGCCCTCTGACTACGGAGGATATACAAACCCGGACTGACGGCCTAGATAAGGTAACGATCTACCGATCGCTAGCAAGTTTTGAATCCCTAGGGCTTCTTAGAAGAATTGATTTTGGTGATGGGCTTCTGCGTTATGAACTGAACCTGAATGATGAAGAGCATCACCATCATGTAATATGTACGCAATGCGGCAAGGTAGATGTGGTTCATCACTGCGAAGTGTCAGCCATCTCCCAAATAGAAACCCAAACAGGTTACCGATCGATTCGCCACTCTTTAGAATTTTTTGGACTCTGTCCTCAATGCCAATGATCCATTCACTTTAAGGACACTTGATGACTGCTAAATCCCCCCTCTCTTATGAGTCTTATTTAAAAATCCCTGAATTAACGGGAATTCAGGTACCTTTGGCTGAGCCTAGTGCGCACGATGAAATGCAATTTATTGTGGTCCATCAGACCTATGAATTGTGGTTCAAGCTCCTTACCCATGAAATTCAAGCGATGATCGCTTTTCTCAAAAAGGGGAATTTGCCACAATCCATCTGGATTATAAAAAGATGTAATGAAATTACCCGAGTATTAAATCAACAAATCCTTGTTATGGAAACGATGAGTCCTGCCTCTTTCTTAGAGTTCAGAAATCTCCTTAATCCAGCCTCAGGCCTTCAAAGTTATCAATTTAGGTGTTTAGAATTCATGTCTGGGTTGAAACACGAGCGTTATCTTGGGCTTTATGAGCCAGGCTCCATGGGTCATACGGCACTGGCTAAAGCGCTCATTGAGCCAACAATATGGGATGCCTTCATGACGCATTTAGAATCTCAAGGGTTTAAAGTTGAGGGGGAGGCAGATCAATTAGCATCGTTAAAAATCATTTACACTGAGTCCAAATGGGATTCGATCCATTTCTTCTGTGAGTCCTTAATGGACTATGATGAATCCTTTAGGGTTTGGCGACACCGTCACTTCTTGATGGCGGAACGCATGATCGGCTTTAAGCCCGGAACTGGGCACCAGGAACTTCCGAAAATTAAACATCCAGAGAGCGGAGCCCTTCCTTCGAGCGAATCAGGACAGGCATTTAGAGATGCAGGGGTTCATTATTTGAAGAGCCGAACAGAACCTAGGTATTTCCCGCTTCTATGGGAACTGAGGACACATCTAGGCTAAGGACGTCCCCTATGGGGGCCTAACAGAAGTGGTGATATTCAGATTGGTCGGCGCGACAAGATTTGAACTTGCGACCCCTACCACCCCAAGGTAGTGCGCTACCAGGCTGCGCTACGCGCCGAAATTCTAACTCTAAAGGTCTCGACGGGATTCGTCAAGTAATGTTAATGGGACGACTCAATTGATCAATCATTTCGCGAAGAGACGCTTTTGCATCTTCAATTTGATCTCTTCGCTTGATCCCCGCTGTCGAATCATTCTGAAGATCAACTGTAATGGGTAATGCACGATCTTCCGCTATTACATCATGTGTTGGGGAACCCGAAGAAAGATTAGGTTTTGAAGCTTCTTGCGCGGCTTCACGAATGGATAAACCAGACTCAATCAGTCGCTTCATATTTTCAAAAATAGGAAGATCGTCTCGATGATAGTAGCGTAAGTTTCCTTGGCTTCTTCTTGACTTAAAGGATTCGAGATTGAGTTCCCAGTATCTCAAATCTTTAGGAGTAACCCCAATAATACGAGCCGCGTCACCGATCTTAAACCAAAGTTGCTGCATCAATTTTCTCGATGTTCAATGCCCAAAGCCTTGAGGCGCTTGTAAAGATTGGAACGATCTACCCCGGCTTTCTCGGCTACTCGGGTCATGTTTCCTTTTTGGAGTTGGATCTCCCGCTCCAAATAAATCTTTTCAAACCAATCACGAGCATCTTTGAGGGTAGCAAATTCAGGGAATGAGAAAGGATCGATATTATGAATCTGTCTTGAGGGTAGAGGAAGGAGATCGCGTTTGTGGATTTCAGGAGTGCGACATAAAATCATCGCTCGTTCCATCAGATTTTTGAGTTCGCGGACATTACCGGGCCAATCATGGGACGTTAAAATACTGCGCGCTTCTGGCGTAAGGGCTTTGGGGTTTTTTCCATAATGTTTAGCGATCTGCTTAATGAACAATTCTGATAGAGGTAATATGTCTTCTGGGCGTTCTCGAAGAGAGGGCACCCTGAGGGGCACGACGGCTAGGCGAAAATAAAGATCTTCTCTGAATTGGCCTTGCTTAATGAGTTCCCCAAGATCTTTGTTGGTAGAGGCAATGACACGACAATCCACCGTCACGGATGCTTCTGATCCTAGAGGTTCAATCTGGCCTTCCTGGAGGGCCCGGAGTACCTTAGCTTGGGTTCGTAGGGACATATCGCCGATTTCATCGAGGAACAGTGTTCCTCCATCTGCTTCTCTAAATCGCCCCCGTGCATCTTTCAGGGCGCCCGGAAAACTTCCCCTCACATGACCGAACAATTCGCTCTCAATGAGTTCATCAGAAATCGATGCGCAATTGACTTCAATAAAAGGTCCTTGAGCGCGCGCGCTCTTTTGATGGATCAATCGCGCAATGTCTTCTTTGCCTGTCCCATTTTCTCCGGTAATCAGAACCCGCCCATTGGAGGCCGAAATAAGGGTGAGGCTGGACAGGAGATCACGCATGATGGGACTATCAGCGATGAAAAAACGCTCCTGCTCCATGAGGGACTTTAGTCTTTTATTTTCTCGTTCTAATTTAGATTGGCGAATAGCATTACTTGAAACCAGTAGAAGTCGCTCTAGATCGATAGGTTTTTCTAGAAAATCAAATGCTCCATGTTTGGTGGCTTCGAGAGCCGTGTTAATCGTTCCGTGACCGCTGATCATAATGATGGGTAATTCGGGTTGAATTTTTTTGAGTTCTTGGAGTGTTTTAAGTCCATCGAGCCCTGGCAGCCAAACGTCTAACAAAACAAGATCCACAGCCTCGCCATCGGGTCCGCTAATAAGATCAATTGCTTTTTCCCCATTATCTGAACGAAGGACCTGATAGCCCTCATCTTTTAGGGCCGTACTCAGGGATTTTCTAATCCCAGGTTCGTCGTCGACAAGCAGGATAGTCTTAGATACTTGCATGGGAAAAGATTAACGTATTCATAGGGAAAGTTGTAATTATTACCCTGATCCAAAGCGATTGAAACGTGGGAAAATAGTTACCTATGCTGATTGATGCACATTGTCATTTGACGGGGACTTATCTCGCTGAGTCTGAAGTGGCTCCGACCCTGACCCGTGCCCAAGCGCAGGGCGTCACCGGTTTTATTGCTGTAGGCACAAGTCTTGAAGATTCCCGCGCAGTGCTTGACTTGACGCAAAAAGGCCCCAATATTCAAGCGAGTCTCGGCATCCACCCGCATGAAGCTAAAACCTGGGATCAGGATACCGACGCTGAGTTAGAATCCATACTTCGAGACCCTTCTGTCCGATTCGTGGGCGAAACAGGTCTCGACTTTCATTACGACTTGAGTCCGCGCGATCAGCAAGAAGAAGTTTTTAGGCTCCAGATTAGGTTGGCTAAAAAAATTCATAAGCCCCTCATGATTCATACACGGGAAGCGCCTAGTGACACGTTGAGAATTCTTAAAGAAGAAGGAGCTGAAGAAGTTCAAGGGATTATCCATTGTTTTTCCGAAGATCTTCACTTTGCCAAACAGGCCGTTGACTTAGGCTTCTATATTAGTTTCTCTGGGATTCTTACCTTCAAAAAGGCAGAGGCAATTCGTGAAGTAGCCCAGTGGGCTCCTCAAGATCGGATTCTTGTAGAAACAGACGCTCCTTTCCTTGCCCCAGCACCCCATCGTGGTAAGCCCAATGAGCCTGGTTTCGTCCGCTTTACTGCGGAAGCCCTTGCCGATCTTCGGGGCCTTTCTCTCCATCAATTAGCTGACATTACAAGTCAGAATCTAGGGACCCTATGCGGTTGGCATCCATCTTCTTTGTAGCCCTTAACTTAATCTCACAAAGTATCCAACCTCTTCCTTGGTCGGGCGCTCCATCTCGAGCGATCCCTCAGGACACCCGGATTCTTTTTGAGAGTGACGCCCCCCTTAAACTTCCTTTCTTAACGGGTAGCCGAAGAGTCGAGGTTACTGAGGACGGTACGTTAGGAATTATTGACCAAAGCAATCAAATTATTTGGCGTGGGTCTCTACCCGGACGACGCCTGAAGTCCTGGCTTGGGGCCGGCACCCCCCTATCGTTTGAAGAACTTAAAGATCTACGCTTTCCAGAATCTACCCCCGATCGTACTATTTTTTCTAAAGACAAAGACCCACGGGCCGATCTTGACCACCTTCTTTGGTTTATTGATGATGGAGAGAGTTACTTGACTTGTCTCAACCCCGTCACTTTGAAGATTATGTACCTCAAGTTGCCTAATGTAAGAGAGCCTCAGATTATATTTGCTCCTACCGGCATCCTCCTTTCTGCTTTCGATAAACAATGGCTGATCCCTTGGATCGACCTCACTACCGATATCAAAGATTTAGATACCCCATCTCCGCAGAATCCACTTGGAACTGCCTTCAAGCCTTTTCCTAATGCAGAAAGTCAGGGATTTAAAAAAACGCGTGCCACTCCCTTTGAAGATCGACCAAAACCAAGAGATGAATAAGCGACTTACTGCCTAGATGCTCTGTCCCCCCGTAAACTAAAAGTTCTTATTTTTATTGGATCTCTATTTATGCCCGAAGGTCAACAGATACAAAAAATGTTTTCTAAGATTGCTCGAAGATACGACTTCGTCAATCATGCTCTGTCTCTGGGAATGGATTTCTATTGGTGGCGCCGAATGGCTCAGAGAAGTGGAGCTGCCCCCCATAAACTCTTTCTCGATGTCGCTGCAGGAACCGGTGATTCATCTATTGCTGTTGCTCGATTAGGTGCCGAGGTCATCAGCACTGATTTTACGCATAACATGTTGCGATTTTCAGCTGCAAAAAGTTACCAAAAAAATCTCGAGGATAAAATTTGGGGATTTGCCGATGCGGACGCTCAGCAACTCCCCTTTAAATCCTCCCAGTTTGATGGCGTAACGGTATGCTACGGAGTCCGAAATATTGAAAATAGGGCGCAAGCCTTTCAGGAGTTTCTTCGTGTACTGAAGCCTCAAGGCCAATTGACCATTCTTGAATTCTCTACGCCGCCTAATCTGATCTTCAGAAAACTGTACGACGTCTATAGCTTTTATATACTACCCCTGGTTGGCTCTCTCATTGCCGGGGATCGAAGTGCCTACGACTACCTTCCCGAAAGCATACGAACCTTCCCGAATCAGGCTTCGCTAGCCGAAGAATTGAGAGTAAGCGGTTTTAAATCAATTGAATGGATTAACCTGACAGGGGGAATCGTGGCTATTCATTCGGCCATTAAGGAGTAATATCTTATTTATGAACAAACTTAAAATCAATCTCCCTACTAATCTTCTCCAGTCCGTACTTAATGCTAAACCCGTTGACGGAACCAGTAAGCCAAGTGATGCATCGAAGGCTTCCGACAAGAATGTGGATGCTTCAAAGGTTAAGATATCGACTAAGCCTACAAACAAGCCCTCTAATTTAGGATTCACACGAAGCAGCAATCGGGGCAAATAGTTAAAGTAGCGATTGACCGGTCATTTCACTCGGTTGGGGTACACCCATGAGAGTGAGAAGTGTTGGTGCCACATCCTGAAGTGCCCCGCCGCTTTTCAAGGGGAGTCCTCTCGTAGACTTTGAAATGACAACGATCGGTACAGGGTTCATGGTGTGAGCTGTATGGGGATTCCCTTCTCGATCGAGCATCGACTCGCAGTTGCCATGATCGGCAGTGATCAAGAGAGCCCCTCCAGACTGAAGGGTTGCTTCAGCAATGTCATGAATGCTTTGGTCTAAGACGCTACAGGCAGACTCAGCGGCCTTTAAATTCCCCGTATGGCCCACCATATCCCCATTGGCTAGATTGCAGACTAAAAGTTGATAGTTCTTTGATCGAATAGCCCCGACAAGGCCTTTCGTGACCTCGGGGCAACTCATGGCTGGCTGTAAGTCGTAGGTGGCAACTTTGGGCGAAGGAACGACGTGGCGATCTTCACCCGGGAAAACACTTTCTTCGCCGCCATTAAAAAAGTAGGTGACATGAGGATATTTTTCACTTTCGGCAGTTCTAAACTGCTTCCAACCTTTTTGGCTAATGATCTCTCCGAGAATATTTACCAAGGGTGTTTTGGGATATAGAACCCCCAAATAAGGATTCAAGGTTTCATCATAGGAAGTGAGGGTCACAACGTGAACGTGTGGCCGAGGTCGGGTATTAAAGTACTGAAACTCTGGAGTGACTAAAGCATGAGCAAGTTGACGCATACGATCAGCACGAAAGTTAAAGAATAAAACCCCATCACCATCCTGGATGGGATGAAAATCGTTGAGCCTTGTGGGTGCAATAAACTCATCCGTTTCACCTCGGCTATAGCCTTGCTGAAGTCCAGTGAGAGCTTCTTCTGCCTGAAATGTGGATTCACCACGGATCAGGAGGCGATAGATTTTTTCGGTACGTTCCCATCTTTTGTCTCGATCCATGGCTGTATAGCGACCACACAACGAAGCTACCGTGACGCAAGGCAATTGATTGAGGTGTCCTTGGAGTCGGCGGAGATACCTGTCGGCACTCTTTTGGAGAGTGTCGCGTCCATCCAGAAAGGCGTGTATAGACGTAGAGAGGCCAATGGCTTGAGCCCAGTGAGCCAGAGTAAATAAATGATCTTCGTGGCTATGAACTCCTCCGTCGCTTAGAAGCCCAATAAGATGGAGCCGTCCATTTGAAAGCTTAAGACTTTTCCCTAGCTGAACTAAGGGGTCCTTAGTTAAAAAAGAACCTTTTTGAATGTCTTCATTAATTAAAGTGAGATCTTGCATAACAATACGGCCCGCACCAAGGTTCATATGACCCACTTCAGAGTTTCCAAATTGGCCCTCGGGCAGGCCTACTGATTCTCCCGACGTTTGTAGTTGCCCACTCGCATATGTCGATCTCAACTGATTAAAAAAAGGCATGCCGGCTAAGCGCGGTGCATTATGGGTATGTTCTTCGCTATCTCCAAAACCGTCGAGAACCAGGAGAGTGACAGGGCCCTTTACTTGCAGTGAGGCATTCATTTAATGCGTCCCTGAGGTGAAGAGTAGCTGAATCACAGCCATTCGGACCGGTACCCCAAACGCTACTTGTTTTAATATGAGGCTTCTTGGATTGTTAAACAGTTCTGAAGTCAATTCAACACCATGATTAACAGGACCTGGATGCATGATCACCGCTGTCTTACGGGCCCGAGCAAAACGCTCTGCGTTCATTTGGTAGAATTCCACATATTCTTTTCGGGTAGGAATAAGGGTATTGGTTCCCCGTTCGGTTTGAATTCTCAACAGGATAAAGGCATCTTGATGAGGGAGTATATTATCGAAATCAGAGGTGAGCTCAGCCTCAGGCCAGATACTCTGGAGTTCTTTGGGCAGTAGAGTCGGAGGGGCTACAAGCGAAACGTGAGCCCCTAGTTTCGTCAGCAACCATGTATTTGATCTGGCGACTCTAGAATTGCGAATATCCCCGACGATGGCAATCCGTAGGCCTTCGATTTTTCCAAAATGCTCACGTAATGTGTACGCATCTAGTAGTGCCTGAGTGGGATGTTCGTGAGAGCCGTCTCCTGCATTGATGACGTGGCAATGAAGGTGACGAGATAAGAAGTGGGGAACACCCGGTGCCGAGTGGCGGATCACCATCATGTCAGCCCCTGTGGCTTCTAAATTAAGCGCGGTATCCAGGAGGGTTTCGCCTTTTTTAGAAGAACTTGACTCAACATCAAAATTAACAATATGAGCTCCAAGCCGTCGTTCAGCGATTTCAAAACTTGTGCGCGTTCGAGTGCTGCCTTCTAAGAAAAGATTAATAATGAGACGGTCTTTAAGTAGGTAAGAAAATTTGGGCTCACCAGAAGAAGCTAAGTTCTTGGCAAGATCTAAAATATGGTAAATATCTTCGCTAGTTAATGATTCAATCCCCAGCAGATGGTGGTGAGGGAAGGGATTGGGAGTCATACTCATGGGGTCCTGTTGAAATGCACGGAATCCGAGGGATATAACAAGGGAGATCGTGGTCGAAAGGCTCGAGATAGAGAGAGGGACCTACTTTGGGCTTCTTTTGTTAATTGTATCAACAAATCTCGGTGCTTATTGGCTTTCAACCACCTTGTGCCTTGGATATCATCTCGTTCTTAGCGACAATGAATAGAGAGGTAAATTGTGACATCTTTTCTGATGGTCAAAGATCTTAAATCCCACATTGGAGAGACGGTTTCCTTACGGGGTTGGATTAGAAATGTTCGAACGAGTAAAACTCGTTTCATAGAACTACGAGACGGCTCTGGATTTATTCAATGTGTCGTGACGGCGCAAGATGCTTCTCTGCAAAGTTATGAATTAGCTGGCACGCTGACCCAAGAAAGCGCTTTGGTTATCGAGGGCGTAGTCCAGGCTCATCCCAAAAGTGGAGAGCCAGAACTTTTGGTTCACGAAATTCAATTAGTGGGGCCAAGCGTGGACTTCCCTATTACCCCAAAAGAGCACGGCACAGAATTCCTAATGAATAATCGTCATCTCTGGATGCGATCCAAGCGTCAGTGGGCAATTTTGAAAATTCGCCACACTATCATTAAAGCGACACGAGATTTTTTTGATCAAGAGGGCTTCACGCTTTTTGATTCGCCCATCTTGTCACCGAGTGCCTGTGAAGGAACTAGTACACTCTTTCAAACTGATTATTTTCATGAAGGGACAGCATTTCTAAGTCAAAGCGGTCAACTTTATCAAGAGCCAGGTATTTTTGCCTTTGGAAAAGTTTATTGTTTTGGGCCGACTTTTCGAGCTGAGAAAAGTAAAACCCGTCGTCATCTCACTGAATTCTGGATGGTTGAGCCCGAAATGGCCTTCGCTCACCTTGATGATGTTCTCAAATTAGGACAAGGCCTTGTCCAATTCATCCTTCAAAGGGTTCTCAATGACCGGCTCGAAGAATTAAAGATTCTCGAGAGAGATACGGCTCCCCTCGTGCTTGCAATGAATGAATCGTTTCGTCAAATGTCATATACCGAAAGCGTTGAGCAATTAAAAACTCTTGGAAGTGATATTGAATGGGGCCAGGACTACGGTAATGATGATGAGACACTCTTGATGAATGCACACGATCGCCCCCTCTGGGTCCACCGCTTCCCGAAAACATTCAAAGCCTTTTATATGGAACAAGATCCCCATGACCCACGCTTAGCGTTGGGCGCAGATCTTCTTGCGCCTGAAGGATATGGAGAAATTATTGGAGGCGGCGAGCGCGCCTCAAGCGAGGCTTATCTTTTAGAGCAGATCGCTCATCATGGCTTGAATCGATCAGATTATGAGTGGTACCTCGATTTAAGACGTTTTGGATCGGTACCTCATGCAGGATTTGGCATGGGCATTGAGCGTGTCGTCGCCTGGATTTGTAAATTGCCTCACGTTCGTGAAACGATTCCTTATCCCCGAATGATGGGAACTTTACGACCCTAGTCACAATTGGAGTTCGTACCCAGGGAGTTTAGAAATGGCCTCCCGGAGGGGTTTTTCCTGATCGGCATCCTCAAGGGAAACCCAAAAGGTATGGCTGACGTATTGACCCTTACAAGCCACCGCATATCGGTGAGAGTGATGAGCTTGGGGACCAAGCATTTTAGAGATGAGCCCTTCGATCATATCGGCCTTAAGGGTTTCTGAATGACCCATGACTTTAATGGGAATCAGTAGGGGGTCATCTATCATTTTGCTGAGCCTCGGTAAGAACGTTATGTTTCTATGTTGACGCACTTCTTTAACTTTATGAATTTCATGGTGATGTTAGGCTTAATTAAGTGGAGTTTTTATGGTCTCGTCCTTGATGCAGCATGAGTGGGTCTCCCCTTATTTCTTAGGGTCCTCTGATCCGAAAGAAGCCGATATTGGTCTTTTTGGACTTTGCTGGGATGGAACGAGTTCTTTTAAACCAGGGTCTCGATTTGCTGGTTCGGCTGTTCGAGAGTCTTCTCAGGGGATGGAAGAGTTTTCTTTTTATCAACAAGCTTCTTTAATGGATATTAAATATACAGACTATGGCGATCTTTTTCTCCCCCCGGGGCAAAAAGATCGAGTTCTCGCCTCTATCGAAAGTGCCGTCCGTGAAGTTGTTGCTGCTGGGCATTTTCCCATTGGATATGGCGGCGAACATTTGTTGGCTTACCCCCTGATTATGTTGGCCTATGAACGTCATCCAGATCTCGCAGTCGTTCATTTCGATGCTCATGCCGATATAAGGCCCGAATTGTGGGGAGATGAGTTGACGCATGCAACAATTTTGGGACGCGTTGCCGATAAGATTGGGTACGCCAATCTAAAACAGTTTGGTATCCGATCAGGGTCTGCAGAGGAATGGAAGTTGACTCAGCAGCACGATACGCTCCGTCCTTTTACCAAAGAAGCCATCAAAGAGCATTTGGATTCCCTAGGTGATCGCCCCATTTATCTTACGTGTGATCTGGATGTTCTTGATCCCTCGATTTATCCGGGAACAGGAACACCGGAACCCGGCGGAATTCTTTGGGATGTCCTCATTGGAGGTCTCAAGCAATTATCGGGACGTCGTTTAGTGGGGATGGATTGCTTAGAGCTCTCTCCGCATTATGATCCATCAGGCGTCTCAGCCATCACGATGGCTAAGACCTTACGCGAGATGATTATTTTGGCCAGCCGACGTAAACGCTAAGACGTTTCGCCCGAGCCCATATCTCGTATATCTTTACCAGGTTTGAATCGAATAGATCTTCCTTTAGGAATATCTACTGATGATCCCGTTTTGATGTTTCGACCCAAGCCATTTTTTCTGGGCCGGGGTTCGAAAACACCGAAGCCCCGAATCTCGATACGATGACCCTCGAGTAGAGCTTGCTTCATTCGCTCAGTCAGTATGTCCACAACCTGAATAGCCGTATGACGACTGCAGGGGTGGACGTTCATAATCGAGTTGGCGATATCAAGTTTAATCATGGGCACCCTTTCGGAGTGAAGTAGAGCCTGAGAGTTACAGAAAATGATAATCCTAATTTCTAAAAATGCAGATGTATTTCCGAGGTTAAAAGGTTCCTAAAAGCTAACTTAACTGCTAGAATTAAAGGTTCTAGCCTCTTTTGTTTAAAGCTTGGATTGAAGATCCCTCATGTCTTTTGCCCCGTCTTTTGAGAGGGCATCCTTCCTCCTGAAAGAATAGGTTTTCATGAAATATATCGAGAGTGTTCGGAACATCGCCATTATTGCCCACGTTGATCATGGTAAAACCACGCTCGTGGATGCCATGTTTAAAGGGACCCACACATTTCGGGACAATCAACGCATGCAAGAACGTGCAATGGATTCTAATGATCAAGAGCGCGAACGAGGTATTACTATTCTTGCCAAAACAACGAGCGTCAAGTGGCAAGATTATCGGTTTAATATCGTCGATACTCCTGGACACGCAGATTTTGGTGGAGAAGTCGAACGCGTACTGAGCATGGTGGACAGCGTACTTCTGGTCATCGATAGTTTTGATGGGCCCATGCCCCAGACTAAATTTGTTACTCGCAAGGCCCTTGCTCTAGGCTTAAGACCCATTGTCGTCATCAATAAGGTAGATCGTCCCGGGGCAAGACCTCTCTGGTCCCAAGAGCGTGTGCTGGACTTATTAATTGAACTTGATGCGAACGATGATCAGCTAGATTTCCCGTGTGTCTTTGCCTCTGCAAAAAATGGCTATGCCATGATGAGCATGGACGAGACCAGCACCAATATGGACGCACTCTTTAAGACCATTGTCGAGCAATGCCCCCCTCCCAAAGGATCTCCATCGGCCAATCTTCAGATGCTCGTCACGCTTATGGATTACAACGACTTTGTGGGACAAATTGGCATCGGGCGTGTGGTCAATGGAGAAATAGAAGTTGGACACAATGTTTCATTAATCAAACAGAATGGCGATATTCAAATGCATAAAATTACCCAGCTCTATGGTTTTGAAGGATTAACCAGAGTCCCGCTCGATAAAGGTCAAGCAGGAGACATTGTTGCCATCGCCGGCATTGAAGATATTAGAGTTGGAGAAACTATCTCAAGCATTGAACAACCCGATGCCTTGCCTTATGTTCAAATTGATGAGCCCACTATTTCGATGATGTTCATGGTGAATAATGGGCCTTTTTCGGGTCAAGATGGTAAAAATGTCCAAAGCCGAAGAATCCGAGAGCGCCTTATGAAGGAACTTCAACATAATGTGGCTCTAAGAGTGGCAGATACGGAGAGCCCGGATTGTTTTAAGGTCTCAGGCCGGGGCGAATTGCATCTCTCTGTTTTGATCGAAAATATGCGACGAGAAGATTTTGAACTCTGTGTTTCGAGACCCGAAGTCATTATCCATACGAATCCAGAAACGGGCGAAAAAGAAGAGCCCTACGAGGACCTCGTCGTAGATGTTCCCGATACCTATATGGGTATCGTGATGGAAAAATTGGGTCAGCGTAAAGCTGAAATGCAAGACATGGGCAATGAAGGAGGTCGACTTCGCCTTCATTTTAAGATTCCTAGTCGTGGCTTGATTGGTTATCGTTCAGAATTTATGACAGACACTCGCGGCGAAGGCATCATGAACGCACTTTTTAGTCATTACGGCCCTTTCAAGGGAGAATTGCCAGGCCGTAAGAATGGAGTATTAGTAGCGATGGAAACTGCCGAGGCCGTAGGGTTTGCGCTCATGAATCTAGAGGATCGTGGCGTAATCTTTCTTCATCCACAAACGAAATGCTATGAGGGCATGGTTGTCGGAGAGCATTCTCGAGAAAATGATCTCGTCGTGAATATCGCTAAAGGTAAAAAACTTTCCAATATGCGTGCTTCGGGTTCCGATGATGCTACGCGTCTTACCCCACCTCGAGAGCATACCCTAGAGCAAGCACTTGAATATATTGCCGATGATGAATTAGTGGAAGTAACGCCCCATTTTATTCGTATGCGAAAACGTATTTTAGATGCGAACGAGAGAAAGAAAGTAGAAAAAAAGACTTCAGAGAGCTATTAACTTTCAAGCTAGGATATTATGGCTGGCCATCTCATTCTCATTCCAACGCCCATCGGAAACTTGGGCGATATAACTATCCGCTCTATTGAGCTACTCAACACAGCAGATGTCGTTGCGTGTGAGGATACTCGACGAACGGGAGCCCTTCTAGATCATCTTGGGATCGTTAAAAAATTAGTACGCTTCGATGATCATGCTGATGAAAGTGTGTATCGAGATATTCAGGCTTATTTAACGCAAGATCTCATTGTTGCTTACTGCTCCGATGCTGGTATGCCGGGCATCAACGACCCCGGCTTTGAAATTCTAAGATTAGCTCGCGAAGTGTCTTCTCAAATTACAGTTCTTCCGGGAGCAAGTGCGGTATTAATGGGTGTGGTGGCTTCAGGATTACCTTGTCACAAGTTCTCTTTCCTTGGCTACCTCCCGAATAAGAATACAAGTCGACAAGAAGCCTTAAAGCTGATTGCCGGACGAGAAGAAACAACCCTGGTTTTTGAGGCACCTCACCGCATTCAAGAAACCCTCAAGGAAATCCATCGGCTCATGCCGGATCGTGAAATTGCGTTGGGCCGTGAACTTACTAAGATGTATGAAACTTGGTACCGTGGTACTCCCGAAGAAGTCATAGCCTCGTTAGGTGCCGAAGATCGCGGCGAGATGGTGTTAGTCATTGCGGGAGCCGACAGTAAACAAGTGATTCATGAAAAACATGCCCCGACCCTGGGAGATACCCTACCCGAGTGGGCTTTGCGCTACTTGGAAGCAGCTCGAAGTGGGGGTATGACGTTGCGCGAAGCTGCCAAACCTTTGGCTAGGCACTTTGGCGTCACTGCTTCTGAAATCTATCGCATGGCCGTCGAGAAATAATCAAAGTTTTTCTGTGCGCGGCAATGAAACGGTAAAAATAGACCCTTGATCGATTCCCTTAGACGCTACCTTAACGCTCCCTCCATTGAGTTCTACCATTTGCTTTACTAAAAAGAGCCCTAGACCTGTCCCAGGTACACGGCGCGTCATTTCTTGGCCCGATCGATAAAACTTATCGAAGATTTTAGTGAGATTTTGAGAATGGATTCCGTATCCCTGATCGGAAATCGTCAAGATGGCACGGTTTTTATCCGATTTCAATACCACCTCGGTCGATCTTGGACTATCTGCGTACTTATAGGCGTTAGATAGGAGGTTCTCGACGATTATCTGAAACTGCTCGAGATCAGCTCTCACATAAATCTCATCTTGGATCTTTTCAATGAGCCCGAGAGTACCAGGTCCCAATTTCTGATCCATGGTTGCTAAGATTCTCGAAAGAGACTCACTCAAATTAAGGACTTCCGGATTAGAGGGAAGTTCTCCAGCTTCACCACGGGCAACCACGAGAAGGTTTCCAACGAGGTCAGATAGCCGAGTAAGATCTTGGTCCATTCGGAGCGATATCTTTGTCAATTGATCTTCTTTGAGAGTCTTGGAAAAAAGAGTTTCCATCCAAACGCGAATAGAAGCAATAGGAGTCTTGAGCTCATGGGTCACGGCATCAATAAAATTCTTTTGTCGCAACTTGAGATCAAGTTCATCATTCAGTTTTTTATAAATCATGACCAATCCTGTAAGAATCCCGATCGCCATCGCTCCACTTTGAAGCACTGCTTTCCAAATCACCGATACGCGTTCGCGCTCTAGACGAGCTAGTTTACTTTGATCCAATGTGAGATAAGCACCCGACATATCTAAAAGAGGTGGATCATCAGAGTCCACGGGTTTCGGCACAATTAGAACATCTGGAAATCTCAAAGCAAGATCAGCTATTCTTTGTTTACGGCTAGGAAGATCGGTAGGCAATTTTGAAAGAACAACGGTCCCGCCAGAATCCTTCGTGTTGATAGCACCACTACTTTCGTAGTATCTAAGGACTTTTGAACTATCGAAGAGCCACGCTTCCGCCCGAACAGACTTTAGTTTTTCAATGCGAGCACTTAAAAGCTCTTGTGTTTGTGAAATCTGTAATGAGATCCACCATCCTATGAGTGAAATCAAAAGAATGGTGGCTACAATAAAGACAAAACGCTGTTTATCTATCTCTTGATCTAGATTTGCATTCATCCCGCATCCCAAGCAAGCTATATAGTGAGATAATACTAGGCATTCTAGGAGAAAGAATGGCTTTGCGCAGAGAATCTTTTTTGCCCTTTTCGCGGCCTGTTATCGGCCAAGAAGAAATCGATGAAATGATTGATTCCATCCAAAGTGGTTGGCTGACGACCGGTCCTAAAACCGCCCAGTTTGAGGAACGTCTGGCCACCTACAATAACGCGCCTTATGTCCGGGTTATGAATAGTGCCACAACAGCCCAAGAAATATCACTCCAAGTGATGGATCTTCAGCCGGGAGATGAAGTGATCACTAGTTCTTTGACTTGGGTCAGCACGCTCTCCACGATTATCTTGAGAGGGGGTGTCCCGGTCTTGGTTGATATCGACCCCCGAACCCTCAATATCGACCCCCAAAAAATTGAAGCAGCGATCACCCCGCGGACGAAGGGAATTATTCCCGTACATCTGACCGGGCTTCCCTGCGATATGGATGCCATTTGGTCCATTGCAGAACGCCACCAGTTATGGGTGATTGAGGATGCGGCCCAGGCCATGGGCGCTTCTTATAAGGGGAAGAAAATTGGCAGTGACCCTCGTTCGGTGATGTCAATCTTCAGCTTTCATCCGAATAAAAATATGACTACGGGCGAAGGGGGAGCCATTGCCTTCCATGATGAAAAATATTTGAATCGAATTACCCGATTACGTTTTCACGGTATCGAAAAAGATGCATGGAAACGGCAAAGTAAAGATGGGAGTCCTCACATCGATGTAGTCGAACCTGCCCGTAAAGCTAACTTTATGGACCTGCAAGCCGCCCTTGGACTTCATCAATTACCTAGGCTCGATCAGTTCAATCTTCGTCGAGGAGAGCTTTTTAATCGTTATTTGAAGCTTCTTCAGGACGTTGAAGAGTGTCAATTGCCCTGGGAGGGCAATCAGACTTTCGGACATTGTTTTCATTTATTCGTTTTCAGGATCCTGCCTGAAAAGGCTGGCCTGAGTCGAGACGAGTTTGTACAAGCCCTTAAGGATCGAAATATTGGCACTGGCATTCACTATCGACCAGCCCATCTTCACACGTTCTATCGAAACTACTATCAAGCCCATCCTCAAGCACTCCCTCCCCAAGGCTTACCTTATGCAGAATGGAGCGGAGATCGTCTCTTGAGTCTTCCTTTGTGGCCTACCCTGGCAGAGGAAGATCAGGATTTGACCGTCAGTATTATTAAAGATCTATTTATAAGCGCCAAGAAAAAATAATTGGGTCTATTCAAATTCGAAAAATGGACCTTCTTGAATGGTGCGAGTGTCAATAACTTGGCCTTTAGGATCGAAAGAAATTAAGCCCTGGGTTTGTGTTGAAGTGATTTCTTGTATCCGTTTACCTAATGCTCGTCTCAAAGCGGGACTCGAGGCTTCTGATTCAAAAAATACAGCACCTACGCGATAGGTTTGTTTATTTTCTTTGAGTAATCCCAGATCGGTTAGTTGGCGAAGATCCACAAAACTGGGTGCAGAGGTCATAAGGCAACGAGCTTGAGCAGTTTTCGGGAAGGCAATCACTTCGCGAATACTGGTTTCTCCAGCAAACAGCATGGCTATGCGGTCCAACCCTAGCGCGATGCCCCCCATGGGAGGTGCTCCATAACTGAGCGCCTCAAGTAAGAATCCAAATTTTTCTTGAGCCTCAGCCATAGAAATACCTAAAAGCCTGAATATGCGAGATTGGAGTTCGGTGCTATGAATACGGATTGATCCCCCTCCGATCTCGAATCCGTTGAGTACTAAATCGTATGCAAGAGCCCGACAAGAACCTGGTTGATCTTCGAGAATGTCGAGATCATCTGGATGGGGACTCGTAAATGGATGATGAACAGCGACCCAACGATGGGCTTCATCGTTCCATTCAAACATCGGAAAATCGGTAACCCAAACAAACGCGAAGATTGAAGGGTCAATAAGCTGAAACTGCTGGCCACAGTGGTTCCTAAGCTCGCCTAAAACCTTGGAAGTTTGGGCATCCGTTCCTACAGCGAAAAGGATGAGGCCCTCGGCGTTAAAACCCAGTGCTTGAGCTATTCTGTACGCCTCTTCTTCTGAAATAAATTTCTTCAATGAACTAGATAGACCCTCCTTGCCCCACTTAATATAAGGCAGGCCCCCGGCCCCTAAATGCTTAGCCTGTTCTTCGAGAAGATCAAGTTGCTTTCGAGACAGATTACCCGCGAGTGTCCCCGAAAAACCTAGGGCTCTTACACGACGCAGTCCTTGGCTTTCAGTTGCATTTTTAAAAATCTTGAATTCAGAATTAACAAAAAAACTTGTCACGTCTAGAATGCGGTTTTCAAATCTTAAGTCAGGTTTATCTGAACCATAAAATTCCATCGCATCTCGATAGGTTATTTGAGGTATGGGCGTATTTACCGTGCGTCCTACCATGGCCGAGAGACGAACCATGAGTTTTGAAATCACGTCTTGGATATCTTCTTGATTGATAAAACTCATTTCCACATCGACTTGGGTAAATTCAGGTTGGCGGTCCGCCCTGAGATCTTCGTCCCTGAAGCATCGACAAATTTGGAAGTATCTTTCAAAGCCAGAAACTTGAAGTAATTGCTTGAAGAGTTGAGGGCTCTGGGGGAGCGCAAAAAATTCTCCCGGATGAACACGACTCGGAACGAGGTAATCTCGTGCGCCTTCTGGTGTTGATTTCGTTAAAATTGGTGTTTCGACTTCAATGAAATCATTCTGTCGAAAATGATCACGAATAATGTGAGACATCTCGCTTCGAAGCCATAAATTCTTTTGAAGTGAGCTCTTGCGTAAATCTAAGTAGCGATATCGAAGCCGGAGTTCTTCTCCTGCAGGTTCTTCCCCATCTTCAATGGGAATTGGAGGTGTCAGTGACGAATTCAGGATCTTCAGATCAAGGATTCGAACTTCAATTGCACCTGTGACCATTTCTTCATTGGGACTCTTTCTTAGTTCAACGGTGCCTTTGACCGATAGCACAAATTCACTTCGTACAGACTTTAAGGTGCGCAAAAGGTCAGATGAAATCGTCGTTGTATCCGCAGTAAGTTGGATGAGGCCCCATCGATCTCTCAAATCGAGAAATATTAAAGAACCGAGGTTGCGTACCCGACGAGCCCACCCTAGCAAATGCACGGTCTCGCCCACGTGAACGCGAGATAAATCTCCATTTCGGTGGGTGCGTTGCATTGACTGTTTTGGTGGTTTGGCCATTCCAACCCTCTAATTTACAAGAATAAAGGCTTCAGCATAGAAGTGCATTACTTATATGCTGAAGCCTTTCCGTGTAGAGACTTGAAGGTTAGAAAATGCGAGTTTACTTTAGATTATTCTCAAAAAGTTTGAAGATACGCTTGTACTCATCTGCCCAACTGGTGGCTTCACGAAAACCATGGTCTTCAGCTGGATAGAGGGCCAATTCCCAATTTTCTTTGCGAAGTTCGATCAGTTTCTGCGCCAAACGCACACTGTCTTGAAAATGGACATTGGTATCGATAACCCCGTGGCAAATCAGCAGAGCACCACTGAGCCCCTGAGCATGATAAATAGGCGAGCTGCGTCGGTAGGCCTCACTTTCTTTCTGGGGCTCCCCTAGAATATTGGAGGTGTAGCCATGATTGTAATGTGCCCAATCTGTGACTGGGCGCAAAGCAGCGCCAGCTGCAAAGACGCCAGGCTGTGTAAACATAGCCATCAATGTGATGAAACCTCCGTAGCTACCGCCATAGATTCCAATACGTTTAGGATTTACTTCGAATTCTGAAGTAATCCAGCGAGCTGCATCAACCGCGTCATCCAGATCTTTGCCTCCCATGAAGGTGGAAATGGCCGTTCGCCAGTCGCGCCCATACCCGGAAGACCCTCGGTAGTCGATATCGAGAACCAAATAACCGCGCTCCATCAAAAAATGATGAAACATATACTCTCTTGGATAGGTGGACCAACCTTTGTGTGCATTTTGTAGATAGCCAGCTCCATGGATGAAGAGCACGGCTGGTCCACCTGCCTTCCACTGAGCGGGTTTATAGAGTCGGACCGGGACTCGAGCCCCATCCCGGGCCGGAAAGGTAAGTACGGGTGGGACGATCCATGGTCGATTCTCAAAATCATTCGACATAGACTTTGTAATCTGAATGGGAGGTTTGTTGGTTTCTAAATTCTCGATAAAAATTTCAGGGGGACGATTGGCCGACGAAAAAAGATCAGCCATCATTTTTCCATCGGGAGAAATGTAGGGTTCATGAAAACCTGTGCTTTTTGTCAATGGACGCCGAGGCCCGCCATTAATAGATAAGAGGTAAGCATGTTTTTCTCCATGGTGTTTTTCATTAGTGACTAATAAAAAATCCTTTTTATTAGGCATGAGCATGGCAGATTGGACTTCCCATGGACCGCTCGTCAGCGCTACTGGCTTCCCTCCTCGATAAGACATACGGTAGAGATGAGCCCAACCGCTTGACTCCGTTTCAAAATAAATATCTTCGTTATTAATCCAACCCAAGACGAAAGCCCCAGGTCCTCCGACCCAAGCCTTATCGTGATGACTATAGAGAACGCGGCCCTGGGCTGTATCCACATCCATAGCAAGAATCCATTCATCCTTATTGTCTATTGCGCGAGCATAAGCAATGGCCCGTGTCCCTTCTTCGTTCCAATTAAACTCAGAGACCCGAATAGCCCTCTTAGATTCTTTGCCGTCCTCAAGCATCATTTGAAAGGGTTTGGCTTCGCCTGTCTTGATATCGATCCGCATCCATTGAGAGGTGGATTGTTGATCACCCACGAGGGATCTAGAGGGGATATTTTCAACGTAACCCTTTTCGGTGACATAGGAAGGGACAATCGTATTGATAGCTTTTGGTGCGGGGAAATTTAAATTGATCATGGCATACCGACCGTCCGGCGAAGGCCTCACCGCCCCAACAGACGCGGTCGGGGGTAGCACAAAAGGCTTTCTAATTTGTTCTTCACGGCGGCTCTGCTCATCTTTGATGCGTCGATCAGCCCGACGCCTGACGGTGTCCAAAAGGTCTCGCTCTTCTTTTTTAACCCACTCTTGGCTTTCTGTCCCCCGGTCCGCCTGATCGCCTAATGCACCCCGACCCCCGCGAGCTGAGGTAGAGGGGACTTGAATATCAGACCCAGCACTTCTTATATCGGTGTGTTGGTTTAGTTGGCCTGTATCAAGGTTGAGGCTGAATAAATTATTAGAGCGCACAAAATAGACATCAGATTCTTTTTTTCCGAAAATAGGTGAAGACTCTAGTTCAGTGGTGGTCGTTAGTGCTGTATTGGTCCCCATTTTGATGTTGTGAAGATAGATATCTCCCTTGTCTGAAAATGTAATCCATTGACCATCGGAACTCTTGGATCCTCGTGAGGGGGGAAGGTGCCGAAGATCTTCTTTGGAGAGCTGATAAACATTTCTGCCGTTTCGATTTACGCTATATACCTCCATAGCGTCATCAAGATCTGCACTAGCCGGCTTCCAAGAAAAATAGAGTTTCGACCCATCGGGTGACCAATAGATATTCTGTGGAGTATTTCCATAAAGCGAAGGGCCCTGCATAATCCAATCTATAGTTAGAGGCGAAGCAATCTTTTCTTGAGCCCCTAGGAAAAGAGAACAGAATATAAAACCTATGGCGACTTGTTGTCGAAGATACATAATAAACTCCTAAGGATCGTGATTAAAGTTTAAGAATGCGCGATGAAATTTCCCTCAAGGGCCATTCCTCTTGTTCGCCAGTCGTTAAAAATTTAACCGTAATGATGTCTTTGGCTTTTTCTCCTTCGCCCAAGATAAAGGCGTGAGAGTGGCCTTTTCGGTTGGCAGTTGAGAGGGATTTTTTGAGGGCTACACCCCGTGTTTCAAGCTCAATCGAATGACCGGCAGCCCAAAGAGGTCGAACTAATTGGAACGCATCTTCGATCATTGAATCACCTAATGGGATCAGAAAAATACGGGGCTTAGAAGGTAAGGCAGTGTTCTTCTTCATCAACAAGGAGACAAGTCGATCTAATCCAAGTGCCCAACCGAAAGCCGGAGTTGGAGGACCGCCTAGATCCTGAATGAGTCGATCATACCGACCCCCGCCCAGAAGTGCCGACTGGGCTCCTAGATCCGAGGAGAGTACTTCGAAAGTTGTTCGGGTGTAGTAGTCCAAACCCCGCACCATTTTGGGATTAACAGCAAAAGGGATTCGAGATGACTGCAGGCATTTTTGAAATTTTTCATGATGCGATTGTGATTCAGCACTTAAAAAGGTCAATACTTCGGGATGCCCTGTAAGAGCCATTTGGCAAGAGGGAACTTTACAGTCGAGAACACGAAGAGGATTGTCTTCGATGCGACGCTGACAATCCAAGCAGAAAGCCCCCTCTTGGGCTTTCACGAAAGCCTTCAGGGCAATGTAGAAAGAAGTGCGCTCTTCCGGAAATCCAACCGAGTTAATGGAGAGAGATAGATCTGCTAATCCTAGCGAGGCAAGAAAGTCAAAGAGCATCACAATGCTTTCAACTTCGCTTTCAGGCGAAGATACTCCGATCGATTCAGCTCCGATTTGCCAAAACTGACGATAGCGTCCCGCCTGCATTCTTTCGTATCGGAACATGGGGCCAATATAAAAAAGATGAAGCGGGTCGTTACCTTCTAAAAGTTTATTTTGGATAATAGCCCTAACCACCGAAGCTGTATTTTCAGGCCTAAGGGTGAGGCTTCGATCAGATCGATCTTGGAAGGTATACATTTCTTTGTTCACAATGTCCGTTGTCGAACCCACGCCCCTCGAAAAAAGATCTGTTGATTCAACAATAGGGGTACGGATTTCTTGGTACCCATGCGCACCCATAATTTGGTGACACATCCTTTCAACAAATTGAAAATGGGCTAATTCGGTGCCCCAAAGATCTCGCATTCCTTTTATTGATTGAGTCATGGCGGAAATGCACCTGTTGCGTGTTATTCATAGTGTAAGCACAAAACCAAGATAATTGAATGGATAAGGGAACCTATGAACCGCTTCTTTAGAAGTTTTAAAATCTTAGCCTACAGCTTGGCTTTTTTTGGAATCGCGACGGCTCAACTGCCTGATGAAATTCAGGTTTATGTTAATGACCTTACCCGAAAAGGTGAATGGTCGGTGGAGCTCCACGTTAATACCACTCCTTCGGGACAAAGATTGCCAGATTTCGCTGGGGCTGTGGTGACAGACCATGGATGGAGGGTCACGCCGGAAATTAATTATGGGCTCGGAAATAATTTCGACGTAGGTCTCTACTTACCCATGGTTAAAACTAGTGACAATAAATTTTTGTTCGGTGGACCTAAGGTTAGATTTAAATGGCTACCCCTTCAGGCTGACAATGAGTCTCAGCCTTTTTTCTTTGGGATGAATTTAGAACTAGCAAATATAAATAAAAGTTTTTCTCAGACTCCTTGGAGTAGCGAACTTCGTTTCATTATGGGTTGGGAAAAGGACCGATGGTTAGTGGCTGTGAACCCAACTTTAGAGCGTGAATTAGGGCCAAACCCGCAAAATCCAAGCACTCTTTTCAACACCGGGTGGAAAGTCGCCTATCGTATTCGTCCAAGGGTAAGCCTAGGGCTTGAGCGCTATGACGATTTAGGCCCTTGGGATCGGTGGGATTCCTCTTCACTGCGGTCTACTAGCACGTATTTAACTTTAGATATAGACGGGGATACGGAATTTAACTTTGGTATCGGATATGGAGCAGGTCCCCAAAATGATCGATGGACAGTCAAATTGATTTATTCCATCCCTTTGAGTCGATGGCTGAAACTCTAGAGTTTTGGGCGTAGGGGTGAAGTTATGTCGATGAATCCCCAAGATGAAAAAAAGATGATCGGCATCGCACTAAGCGTCCTTGTATTCTCACTGATTGCAGCAGCGATGTATTGGGCATGGATGTTCAAGGGCTTACTCAAGAATCAATAATTTATCTATGTCTTGGTCTTGAAAACGTATCTACGGTAAGCCCATACGAAGCAGGCTGCAAAAACAAAACCTTCACCGAAGAGCTGGAAGGCATCAGTCAATCTGGTAGATTGTTTTGAAAAAAAGCTATAGGCGATTGCTGCCATCAATACAATCACAGTAGACACCCAACTCTTTATGGGCGGAATCGGGGGGGGTGTCGGATTGGACATTTTTTGATTATATGTTTAACAATGAACAATTTGCAATCCCTTTAAGGTTATTAGTTCGTTTGTTATGCTTAGGGAATGACACCAAATTTAGTAACGAGTTCGGATTCGCGACCTAGATGGACGCCTCTCTCAATCAGTTTTTTAGGCCTTCATATAATATGCTTGGCGGTTTTTTGGACCCCCTTTGCTTGGCCTCTTTTTGTAGGGTTGGTTTTCAGTTATGCCATTCGCATGTTCGCCATTACTGCGGGCTACCATCGTTACTTTTCGCATCGAACTTTTAAATTGAATCGAATAAGCCAGTTCTTATTAGCTTTTGTAGCCCAGACGTCAGCCCAAAAAGGTATTTTATGGTGGGCGAGTCATCATCGTAATCATCATCGTTTCTCTGATCAACACGAAGATATTCATAGCCCTCTCGCCAAGGGGTTTTGGTACGCCCACGTGGGCTGGATTCTCTCTGATGCCCACGAAGCCTATGATTCCAAAAATATTCAAGACTTTGAAAGATATCCCGAACTTCGTTGGCTGAATACCTATCACTGGGTTTGCCCCCTGTCTCTAGGAATTGCAACTTTTCTTCTCGGCTATGCAACAGGGCTAGGGGCCTGGGCTACCTTGCTCTGGTTCTTCGTCCTTCCAACGGTTCTTCTTTTTCACGGAACGTTTACAATCAATAGCCTTTGTCACCTCTGGGGTTCTGTTAGATTTTCGACTGGAGATGGTAGTCGAAATAATTTTATTTTAGCTTTCTTGACCCTGGGAGAAGGCTGGCATAACAACCATCATCATTTTCAAAATGGTTGTCGCCAAGGTATTCGATGGTGGGAATGGGATCCTACTTTTTACATCCTTAAAGTATTCAGTTGGTTATCTATTGTTCAAGATATACGCCCTTGGCCTCCTGAAAAACTCCTAGCCCGTAAAGACGCCTCCTTCTCTTCCGACCTATCTTGAGACAGTGATCTTTATGACGCGGGTTGCGATTATTGGATCGGGTATTTCAGGCTTAGGCACGGCTCGTTTTTTATCTCAAACGTCCGACATTACCCTTTTCGAAAAGCAATCTAGGCTTGGCGGACATACTCACACCCATCATTTATCGATTGGCGAAACCCCCGTCTCTGTAGACACGGGGTTTATCGTCCACAATCGTATGAACTACCCGAACTTGATTCGGCTCTTAGAAGAATTGAACATTGAGACTTGTGATTCGGATATGAGTTTTGCCGTTGATCGGCGAGGAGAGCCTCAAGGTCTTTCCTGGTGCTCTCGGGGGCTTAATGGGGTTTTTACTGAACGTAAGAACATTTTGAACCCTCGTTTTTATGGTTTTTTATCTCAGATTTATCGATTCAATACAGTAGGTCGTCGCTTTATTGCTCAACACGATCACAAAGGGGCAGCCCTCACGCTTGAGAACTTTCTTCATCAACATGGTCTGGATAACGCCTTTGCTGAAAATTACATCTATCCCATGGCTTCCTCGGTTTGGTCCATGTCTCGACAGCACATCAAAGATTTTCCAATATTGACGTTGCTTCGTTTTTTTCAAAACCATGGAATGCTCGGTATGACGACCCAATATGGATGGCGAACGATCCCTGGAGGAACAAGTCGCTACATTGCCCCTTTGATCGAACCATTCAAGCATCAAATATTCCTCAATCGGACGCCAATCCGAGTCGAGCGACAGGCCGATCGAGTCAATTTAATTTTTGCCGACGGAACTCTCCAGTCTTTTGATCATGTTGTTTTGGCTTGTCCTGCCCCCGATGCGCTCAATTTACTTAGCGATCCTTCAGATCGAGAACGCGAGATTCTATCTGCTTTCGAAGTAAGTCGAAATCCAACCATTCTCCATCGTGATCGGAATTTATTACCGCCCCACCGTCGAAGTTGGGCTTCTTGGAACTTCCCTGCGAATCCTGAAGGCAGTTCAGCGAGACTCACCTATCACATGAATCGCTTACAGCCTTTAGCGACCAAAGAGGATCTCTTCGTTACGCTCAATGGTGAAAGTCATATTGATCCAGAGTTGGTTGAGCGACGCATGGATTATGTGCACCCAAAATATAATGATCGAAGCATCGCCGCCCAAAATCGATGGCAGGAAATCAGTCGTGTTGATCGCCGCACCCATTTTGCAGGGGCCTACTGGGGCTATGGTTTTCATGAGGATGGCCTTGTTTCAGGGCTTCGCGTCGCCCATGCTTTAGGCGCCCGATGGTAACCTCGGGCCTTTACCGCGGATCACTGCGTCATCGACGCTTTACCCCTCAGTCTAATGAGTTTACTTACCCCATCTTTATGGCCTTCTTGGACGTGGATCGTTTATCGGAGCTCATGCAGGTTTCGCCGTGGGTCAGCAATAACCGTTTTAATTGGGCTAGCTATGACGACCGAGATCACCTAGGAGATCCTCGCTTACCTCTTCGTGAACGGCTTAAACTAGAAGCTCAATCTCGAGGTATAGACCTTGGGTCGGGAAAAATATTCCTCTTAACTCATTTACGATATTTGGGGTATTGTTTCAACCCAGTTTCATTTTTTTATTTCTATAACGAGGCAGATGAACTGGTGGATGTCCTTGCCGAAGTTAACAATACGCCCTGGGGTGAGCGCCATCTCTATTGGATGAGCCAATTCCCCATGCACCAAGAGGGCTCTCGTCGAACCTATGCAGTCCCCAAGGCCTTTCATGTTTCCCCCTTTATTTCCATGGATTGTCGATATCTCTGGTCCTTCGAGAATCCCGCCCATCGCCTAGGGATCCATATTCAAGAATTCGAACAAGATCATTTCTTTTTTGACACAGATCTCAATTTAGTTCACCACGTATGGAATGCCCAAGAGATTCGACAAACTTTATTCGCGTTTCCATGGATGACTTTAAAGGTGATAATAAGCATACATTGGCAAGCCTTCCGTTTGTGGTGCAAGCGAGTCCCCATCCAAACTCACCCTAAAAAAATAAAATCCCCCAAATGATTAATCGCCTCCTTCGTTATTTCACTGTTCGTCTCCTCTCCAAGATCGAGGGTGGATTTCTTGAACTACGTACAGCCGAAAAAACATATTTTTTAGGCGATGCAGAAAGCTCCATGAAAGCCGTTGTCATTATTCATGATGCTCGAGCTTATCGCATAGGTTTATTACAGGGCGAAGTAGGGTTTGGTCTTGCCTACATGAAAGGCTATTGGTCTTCACCGGATCCTGTCGCTTTGGTCCGTCTTGTGGTTCGCGGGATGACCTCCCTGACTGAAGATCGGGGACTGTTCTCATGGCTAGGAAAAAAGATCAATCGATTACGCCATCTCTCTAAGGACAATCACTTGCAGGGTTCTCGATCTAATATTGCTCACCACTACGACTTAGGTAATGATTTTTACCAATTATGGCTCGACCCAACTTTGGCTTACAGTTGTGCTTACTATCGATCGCCGAATGACTCACTCGAGGTTGCTCAAATGCAAAAGTTTTCACGGATCGCTGAAAAACTTTCACTGAATCCCCATGATCATTTACTTGAGATTGGGACTGGATGGGGGGGCTTCGCACTTTATGCCGCTAAACACATAGGGTGTCGTGTAACAACCACCACTATCAGTCAACAACAATTCGAATACGCCCGAGCTCTATTTGATAGGGAAGGGGTCAGCCATCTCATCGATATTCGTTTCGAAGATTATCGATTGCTCGAGGGAACCTTCAGTAAAATTGTTTCTATCGAAATGTTTGAGGCGGTGGGCCTAAAGTATTACGATGATTACTTTGGGTGTATCAGCCGACATTTGAAGACTGGCGGTCTTGCCTTGATCCAGACCATCACCATGAATGAAACTCAGTGGGAAACATACATCAAGGGTACCGATTGGATTCAGCAATATATCTTTCCTGGAGCCGAACTTGCTTCATTATCCGAAATTCTTAAATCACTCGGTCGGACAGGTTCTCTTCGTGTTTTACACCACGAGGATATTGGCGCTCACTATCACCGCACCATAGATGCTTGGCGCCAGGGATTCTGGGCTCAGATCGATAGGGTACGCGCCTTGGGATACAGTGATGAATTCATCCGAATGTGGGACTGGTATTTAGCCTATTGTTCAGGTGCTTTTGCTGAAAGATACATTGGTGATTCACAATTATTACTAGGCCACCCTGAAGCCATTGGGGTGAACCATGAACCTTGGAGTCGATAATGAACTATCTTAAATTTTGGGCCTGGGCAGTCTTGATTGCGATGCTAGTCGTCACGTCTTGGGCCTCGCTTCATGAATCTATTTTTCATGTCATCGCGTATTTTCCTGATGAACCTTGGTGGGTTGCAACTTTGTTTGATACCTACTTTGCTTTTATCTTCTTTTGGCTTTGGATTGTTTATCGCGAAGGTTGGTCCATCCCCAGTTTTGTTTGGTTAATTACGATTTTACTTTTAGGTAATATTGCTATGTCTATTTATGTTTTGTTAGCTATCCAGAAGACGCAGGACCTTTCAGGCCTTTTCCGTCGGCAGTCTGCATGAGTAATTGGCTGAAAACAAAGGTCCTAGATCCTCTTATTAATCTCTTAAAACAGGGTACTACGCCAACTAAATTAGGTTGGAGTGTGGCTGCGGGTTTTGTGATCGGCACGAGTCCATTGATTGGGACTTCGACTATTCTTTGTGTTGTTGTTGGGTTTATTTTTCGGCTTAATCATCCTGCAATCCAGACTGTGCATCTCGCCTTGTCCCCTTTGCAGTTTCCATTTCTTTTCTTTTTTATTTATGCGGGCGAAAAATTATTCAATCAACCACATATTGTTCCCATAATTATTCAAGAGATTAAATCAGGTTCATTTTCACCTTTTGCAACGATAGAGACTTACTGGAGTAGTTTTTGGCATGCAGGTCTTGTTTGGTTATTGGTTGGGATTCCCTTAGTAATTATTTTGGGTTTAGGTCTTAGTGCATTTTTTCATCGCATTAAAAAGGCAACGCAATGAATACATTTGAACTTGTTTTATATGGAGCCCTGATTGTTTCGGTTCTCCAGTTTTGTCTTTGGCTGTATTACCGCGCAACGGACAATGCCGCCTGGGTCGATGTGGGTTGGGCTTATGGCCTAGGACTCATCGTTCTTTTCTATGCTTTTAATGGCTCGGGTAGCCTGACTTCTCGACTACAAGCAGGGATTATGGGAGGTCTTTGGAGTGCGCGTCTCGGTACTTACCTTTTTAATCGAGTTAAAAATGAAAAAGAAGATGGCCGTTATGGTGAAATTAAGCGAAGCTGGAAAACCAATTTACCTTTTAAATTTTTTATTTTCTTTCAAACGCAAGCCTTGCTTGATGTCATTCTCTCCATTCCTTTTCTCATCTTAGTCCAAGATCTCCGAGAAGACCTTCGATGGACCCAGTGGATCGCCTTAGGTCTTTGGGTCATCTCGATGATTGGAGAGGCGGCGGCAGATCAGCAATTAGCGCAGTTCAAATCAGAAACAGCCCACAAGGGTCAAACTTGTCGACGAGGGCTATGGCGTTATTCTAGACACCCTAACTATTTCTTTGAATGGTTGATGTGGGTGGCCTTTGCACTCATGGCCATTCAATCTCCCGGAGGCATCTGGTCTGTGGTTTGCCCAGCACTCATGCTGTATTTCCTTCTTCGCGTCACGGGAATCCCTGCTACGGAAGCCCAAAGTCTACGAAGTCGACCTGAAGACTATCGACGTTACCAAGAAGAGACTTCCATGTTTATCCCTTGGTTCTCCAAGAAGGGGGTCTCTCAGTGAACTGGACCGATCATTTAATTCGTCGAGGATGGATTCCTGACGGGGTGATTCGTTTTCAAATCAAGAGGCTTCTTCGACTTCGTCTTCGAGAAGAATACGCAGGAGGAGCGGAGTCTGTTCATGATCGCTTCCGAGCGCGTCTCGCCCTTTGGTCCCAAGGACCGATCGCCATCAATATGCAAGAGGCGAATGATCAGCACTACGAGGTACCTCCTGCTTTTTTTCAAAAAGTACTGGGGCCCAACCTTAAATATTCATGCTGTTGGTTTGATAACCCTCAGCAAAGCCTGGAAGCCGCTGAACGTGCGATGTTGCAACGGACCTGCGAGCGTGCAGACCTCAGGAATGGGCAGACGATTCTTGAATTAGGGTGCGGTTGGGGCTCACTTTCTTTATGGATGGCGGAACATTTTCCCGAATCGCGAATCACTGCAGTATCGAATTCAAAGGATCAGCGTCTTTATATTGAAAGCCAAGCCCTAAATAGGGGACTCTCTAATCTTACGATTCTGACCCAAGATATGAACGCCTTCGAGACCGATAAAACATTTGATCGCGTAGTTTCGGTTGAAATGTTTGAACACATGCGTAATCACCAAGCTCTCATAGGTAAAATTTCAAAGTGGCTTAAGCCCCAAGGCAAATTGTTTGTGCATATCTTCACCCATCGAGAGTTGACTTATCCTTTTGAGGTTAAAGATAAGACCGATTGGATGGCTCAGTACTTCTTTACGGGGGGTATGATGCCGAGCGACCATTACCTTTTAAGGTTTCAGGAATCGTTGAAGATCGAAGATCACTGGCGGCTCAATGGACTTCATTACGCCTACACGTCTGAAGCCTGGCTTCAGAATCTCGATGCACATTACGATAGTTTAAAAAATCTATTTGCAGCCTCAATGACAATTCCTGAAGCCGAACTTCAGTTAGCACGCTGGAGAATATTCTTTATGTCCTGTGCTGAATTGTGGAAATACAAACAAGGGGAAGAATGGATCGTTTCACATTACCGATTTCAACGACCTAACTAGAATATTGATTTCCTAGACATCCAGGGTTTCTCCTCATCCTGGTTATTCGTTTGCCTCATACTAAACAAGAAAGCAGGTTGATAAGATGACTATAAATCCCGGTTCGAATATGAATTTTAAAAAAAGATTGCCTCTCGGATGGATCATCTTAGGATCCGTATTCTTTATTGGCTTCATTGGTTGGATGATGTCCGAAGGAACCTCCCTTTCCGTCAGTACGAATACACCCACACTCTTCAAGAAGGGTTCTCAAACTCCTCTAGTGACAGCTTCGGGTTATATCGTCGCTCGGACGCGCGCGACTCTTTCCAGTAAGGTTCTAGGTCGCGTCGCTTATTTGGGAGTTCAGGAGGGTAGCCCTGTGATCAAGGGTCAGGTCTTAGCGAAATTAGAATCGCCTGATATTGAGGCCTCCCGGAATGCTATTTTTTCTCAAGTCAAGCAAGCTCAGCAGGACTATGATCGAAGCGCCACCCTACTGAAGGCAGGTTATGAAAGTCAGGCCAATACTGAGCGACTGTTGACTCAGTTGAATACCCTTAAATCCCAATTGGCCTATCAAGAGGCCCTACTGGAAAGCATGACCCTTAAGGCTCCCTTCACGGGTATTGTGACTCAAAAATTATCTGAAGTAGGGGAAACTGTGGCTCCCGGCAGTGCGGGGGGAGCTAATGCGATCAACGCTATTTTAGTGATGGCCGACTTCGATACGTTGGAGGTCGAAGTAGAAGTAAGTGAATCGGGCGTTGGAAAACTGAGATCAGGGATGGCTACTGAAGTTCGGGTCGATGCCCTAGAAAAAAAGAAAGATTCTGCAGTTTTAAGAGGCCATTTACGAGCCATCTATCCGAGTTCCAATCGCCAAAAAGCTACCATTATTGTTCGTGTTGCACTAGACCAAAAAGATCCCCTGTTAGTTCCCGATATGGGAGCCAAGGTGACTTTTCTAGGGGCCCCTTACGAAGAAGACGTCCTAGTTTTAGGACGTGAGCAGGTTTATCGAGACCCTCAGACTTCAGAAAGTTTTACTTGGGTTGTGGAAAAGGGTGTTGCCACAAAAAAATCACTTTTAATTCTAAATCCCAGTAATCCCCTAGGCTATGAAGTCTCAGGATTAACGCCTTCCTCTCAACTGATCATCGCTCCCCCCGATAATTTGAAGCCAGGCCAAAAAGTCGTCGCTAAGCGATTGTAGTCATGAATCGAAACTCTGCGCCAATCATCCATATCCAGAACCTAGCTAAAAGTTATTTTAGAGAGACCCTTGAAATTCCTGTGCTTCAGGGGTTGGATTTGGATATTCCCTCAGGAGGTTTCTATGCATTGATGGGACCCAGTTGCTCTGGAAAAACGACTTTGCTCAACCTGATCGCTGGCATTGATCGACCTACGGGTGGTTTGCTTGAAGTGTGCGGATTCAATTTTAATCAGCTCGATGACGACGAGCTGGCTTCTTGGAGAAATCAAAATGTCGGTTTTATTTTCCAAAATTAC
>BJFQ01000014.1 GCA_014189895.1 Acidobacteriota bacterium
CACGGCTATAAAACCACAGGAAGGCCCACTGACATTCCTTTAAATTTAGTCTTCATGGGCATGGGAGAACCCCTCCACAATCTAAACCATGTCATGAAAAGCTTCCAGCTTTTAAGTCATCCCAAGGGGCTCGGTATTGCCGCCAAGCGCATTACGCTATCAACCTCTGGATTAGTTCCGGGTATTGATCGATTAGGTACCTTTCCCTCCCGACCAAAGCTTGCGATTTCTCTCAATGGTTCTCAGGATGATTACCGATCCAAGATAATGCCGGTCAATCGAGTTTGGAATCTATCCGCGCTGAAAGAATCTATTCTAAGATTCCCTTTGGGTCCTCGAGAGTGGGTCACTCTTGAATACGTCTTACTCAAAGATGCAACCGATCGACCTTCGGACATGCAAGGACTACTCCGTTTTGCCAAAGATATCCCATGTAAAATCAACCTAATCCCTTTCAATCCCCACGAAGGATCGGGGTTTGAAACTCCTAGTGATTCTCGTATTTCTCAATGCTGTCAAATCCTTGCTAAAACGGGCTTGATTGTGAGTGTGCGCCGATCTCGGGGTCAAGACATTGCGGGAGCGTGTGGTCAACTTGTTCGAGAAGAAGATTGAATTAGACAGATCCCAAGGGAGATGGTGAAATCATCTTTAAGATGCGATTCGACTGTTTAACTCTGTTTCCGGAATTCTTTGAGCTAGCCAAGACAGGACTCACTGGAAAAGCCTTTAGAGAATTGGGTCATACGCTCACTGTTCATTCTCTTAGGCAATTTTCAGATAAAATCCACGGGCACGTTGACGACACTCCTTTTGGCGGAGGCCCAGGGATGGTTTTACGTCCCGAGATTCTTTTGAGGGCCCTGCGTTCGATTCCTAAATCTTCTTCCTCGCGAGTGATCCACTTCTCACCCAAGGGAACACCGCTCACACATGACAAAATTCAGAGCCTCTTGAAATATGATCATCTTATTTTAATTGCGTCACGCTATGAAGGGGTGGATGAGCGAGCCCTACGGCTAGGAGTGGACGAAGAAATTAGTTTGGGTGATTTTGTGGTCAGCGGAGGAGAATTGCCTGCCCTCGTATTGATCGACGCCCTAGTCCGGTGGTTGCCTGGCGTGCTCGGCAATGATTTGTCAGCTTATGAAGACAGTTTTGTGCAAGGGCTTTTGGATCATCCCCACTACACTCGGCCTGAAGTTTTTGAAGGTCACTCGGTCCCTGAAGTTTTAGTATCCGGTGACCATGAAAAGATTCGACGTTGGCGACTCGAGAAAGCGATGAGAGAAACTCAACTCAAGCGACCCGATTTATGGACTTCATACTTACGGGAACGAATCTGTACTCAAGATCTCCAAACCCAATGGCTGGCTTGGTGTATCGAACATCCCGAAACAGAAGGCACACCTATGCCGAAAGGCTGGAGTGGGTGGCCACTTGTTTAATCAGGGATTCTGCCTCTTTATAGCCTTTTTTAATTGATAATCCTAGGCATTGAGGTAAACTGAATGTTCGGTCATTTTGACCTTTATGAGTCACGTTCCCCTGAGAACCTCTGACCAGGAGCTTAAATGAGTAATATTGTGAATAAAATTGAAAAGGTCCTCCTTAAAAAAGGGCTACCGGAGATTACTCCCGGCGATACCGTGAAGGTTTTCGTCAAAGTTAAAGAAGGCGAAAAAGAACGCGTTCAGCTCTTTCAGGGTGTTGTCATTAGCTTGAAGGGTGATGGTATGCGCACCATGTTTACCGTTCGTAAAATTTCGAGCGGTGTAGGTGTGGAACGTATTTTTCCTCTTCACTCCCCGAGCATTGATAAATTAGAAGTTCTTAGAAGTGGAAAAGTCCGCCGAGCTAAGCTCTATTTCTTGCGAGAGAAATTAGGCAAATCTGGTCGACTTAAAGAGCGGCAAGACGAAGGTTCTAGCGCTGAATAGTTTCCTTAGAAACCGTAATCAGACCATTGTTGCTTAACGCGCTTTTCAATCTCCTCCGGAAAAGCTAGGTCCTTAGGCCACTCTCTTTTAAATTGGTCGTGGATGGAATTCTTTCGTGTGGCATCAATTCCAACTTTACTTCCGAAAGCAAACCGATCCGATGAATGATCAAGAGCATCGAGGGGACCCTCAGAAAAGAGGAAATCCCGCTTGGGGTCCACGTTGCTCGTTACCCGAAATAGGACTTCACCTAAATCGCTAACATTAATATCGTCATCTACGACGACGACACATTTAGAGAACATGAGTTGGCCGGTTCCCCAAATAGCATTCATGACTTTTTGAGGATGACCTGGGAATTCTTTTTTGAGGCTGACGATCACAAGGTTATGGAATGCGCCAAAAGGTGGAAGATGCATGTCCTTTATTTCGGGGTGGACCATTTGAATTAAGGGGAGAAAAATACGTTCGGTGGCGAGACCTAAATAAGCATCTTCCATGGGGGGGCGGCCAACAATGGTGGCAGGATAAATAGGGTTTCTTTTCATGGTAATGGCGGTGACATGAATGACCGGATACTGATCCGCCAAGCTATAGTAGCCTGTGTGATCGCCGAAGGGTCCTTCAGCCTCTTTTTCTCCTGGATTTACATAACCTTCAATGACAATTTCTGAGTCAGCGGGGACTTCTAAATCCTGAGTAATACATTTCACCATTTCCACGCCTTCTCGGCGTAAGAAACCCGCAAACATCATCTCACTCAGAAAGGGAGGAAGAGGGGCCGAGGCTGCAAAAAGCAAACTAGGGTCTCCCCCGAGAGTAACGGCGACCGGCATCTTCTCGTTTTGATCATAGCCGTGACGATTACGAGCTCCATCGTGATGGAGTTGAGTATGAAAACCTAGTCGGTGCGAATCTTTCTTTTGAAGACGATACAGTCCCGTATTACGGTGGCCCGTCTGTTTATTTTTGGTATGGGACATTCCAAATGTAATGTAGGGCCCTCCATCCTCGGGCCACGTAGTCAGAATGGGCAGAAGATCTAAGGAGGCCTCATCTCCCCTGTAAACAACTTCCTGGCAGGCTCCTGCCGAAACGGTTCGCGGCATCCACTCTCCGACTTCGGCAAGCAACGGAAGCTTGGCAAGCTTATCGAAGAAAGAAGTTCCTTGCTTGGGCATCGCTTCTTGAATGAGATATTTAATACGATCTGCAATGGCGTCGAGCCCTCGAGATTCTTGGTCGACGCCTAGCGCCATCTGAATTCGATGGGCACTTCCATACATGTTCATCAGAACGGGAATAGTATGACCTTTGGGTTTTTCAAATAAAAGTGCAGACCCCCCATGGGGAGACTTCATTATTTTTTCTGCGATGGCGCCCATCTCAAGATAGGGATCTACTTCCACTCGAATTCGGTGCAATTCTTTTTGGCCTTCGAGGCGGCTTATAAAATCTTTAAGGTCTTTACCCATACCCCCTATTTTCTCACTCCTCTAGGGTCATAAGAGGACTTTTTACTTGTCATCGGGTCAAATTTCTGAGATTCTATTAGACCTGCTTGGTACGAGGCCCTAAGCGCTTCCCTCGGAATGCCGCCTCCACGCCGGTTCAATTCGTGAGGTTGTCTATGTTCGCAGTTATCAAAACTGGTGGAAAGCAATATCGAGTATCCGAAGGTGACATTCTTCGCCTTGAACTTCTAGAAACCAAGGGCGCGGTTGAATTTAACCAGGTCCTAATGGTCGGGGATGGCGCTAAAGTTCAAATCGGGACGCCTCTCGTCCAAGGAGCTAAAGTCATGGGCGAAGTCATTCGCGATGGCAAAGCTAAGAAGGTCGTAGTCTATAAAAAGAAAAGAACGACCACCTATCAGCGCACCAAGGGTCACCGTCAGAATTTTTCTGAAGTTCGTATTAAAAGTATCAAATCATAATCGAGGAGTAAGCCATGGCTACCAAAAAAGGCGCCGGATCGACTAGAAATGGGAGAGATTCCCAATCGAAGCGGTTAGGCGTTAAAGAATTCGGAGGAGAACTTGTCCCTGCCGGTTCCATCATTGTTCGTCAACGAGGCACCAAGTTTAAAGCGGGCATCAATGTGGGGATGGGAACAGACCACACCCTTTTTGCAAAAGTTGACGGTAAAGTACGTTTTCAGGATAAAGGACAGCATGGTCGCTTCGTCCATGTCGATCCTCAGGATTCCTAATCTCGCTCCATACATTCAATGCGCAATCCCGTTAAGGCGATTGCGCATTTTTTTTGATTCTCCTCTATGTTTCTAGATCAAATACAAATTGAGGTCACCGCAGGTCACGGGGGGCCCGGGGCTACTAGTTTTCGAAGAGAGAAGTTTGCTCCCCAAGGCGGTCCTGATGGGGGAGATGGAGGCGAAGGAGGTTCTGTCTTTATCCGAGGCAATCGAAATCTCAATACGCTAAATCATTATCGAAATGCACGCAAATTCTCAGCCGAGTCTGGGCACAAAGGCGAGGGATCTATGCGTAGCGGTAAGGCGGGTGAAGATATCTATTTAGATATGCCTCTAGGTGTGGTCTTGGTGGATAAAATGACAGGCAATAAAGTAGGAGAAATTTTAAGTCATGGAGAGACTTTATGCGTGGCGATAGGAGGTCGAGGGGGCCAGGGTAATGCTCGCTTTCGATCGAGTACCAATCGCGCACCTCGCCATCATCAACCAGGCGAACCTGGACAAGAATTCACGCTCGATATTGAACTTAAAATGATTGCTGATGTGGGCTTGGTCGGATTTCCCAACGCGGGGAAAAGTACCCTAGTGAGTCTTGTCAGTGCCGCCAAGCCCAAGATAGCCGACTATCCCTTTACCACCCTAGAGCCTCAGTTAGGGGTTGTCGACATCAAGCGCTTTGGCTCGGAAGCTACTGACGGCTTTGTGATTGCCGATATTCCAGGGTTGATTGAAGGCGCAGCCCAAGGAGCTGGACTAGGAATCAAGTTCCTCCGTCATATCGAACGTACACGTATGCTTATTCATATAGTCGATCTAAGCGATATCACGCGTCGACCCGACTTGGCCATTGAGATCATTGAAAAAGAGCTCGAGGCCTTCAGTCGTCCGCTTTCGCAAAAAAAGGTATGGCTTGTTGGCAATAAAATGGATGCAGCACAGGATGATTCCAACATAAAATACTTTCAGCAAGCTTGTGAGAAAAGAAAGCAGCCCCCACGTCTAGTCAGTTGCGCTACAGGAGAAGGTATTCGGGAATTAATGCTTGCGATTTTCAAAGACATTCATGAGACGGATGTGCCCTGATGAAATCGCAATGTGTCGGTATATTTGGCGGCAGCTTCAATCCTCCCCATTTAGGACACCGTCGCTTAGCCGAACTTGCCTTACAACATCTTGACCTTCATGAACTTCGCATCATTCCGACCTTTACATCGCCCCACAAGGAGTCTGATCTTGTTTCAGCGACTCAGCGACTCAAAATGGTGGAGTTGAATTTCCATGATATCGATCCAAGGGTAAGCATTTCTAAAATAGAAATTGATCGTTCCGAGCCTAGTTACACCTTAGATACCCTAAGGCGTCTTCGCGAAGAAGAACCTCATAACTCTTGGGTGCTGATCCTCGGTTCGGATGCATTGGTGGGCTTCAAGCAGTGGCATCATTGGGAGTCTATTTTGGCTCTATGCCACTTAGCCGTTGCCTCTAGGCCCGATAGTACTCCCTATGGGAATATGTCGATTCCCCATCAAGTGCTTCCTAGTACTGAACTCCGTTGGTCAAGCCAGACTATACGAAATGAACTCCGGGAAGGTCGCACGCCCCAGGGGCTAAAGCCTGAGGTATTGTCTTTCGTTCTCGATGAAGGGCTTTACGCCTCATGACTCAGTCGCTATTATCGCTGCCGATCAGACTTCGTGGGGCTATAGAAGCCGCACAATCTAAAAAGTCTTTCCGGATTAAAGTATTAAATCTTCAGCCCCTCCAAGGCTTTGCAGATTTCATGATCTTTTTAGGGGGCGGAAGTGATCGTCAGAATCGAGCCATCGCTGACGCTATTTCAGAGCATTTTAAAGATCTCGGGGAATACCCCCTAGCAGTCGAAGGAATGGAAGAAGGAAATTGGGTTGCACTCGATTTTGGCGATTTAGTTTTCCACGTTATGAATGAAGAGATACGTCGATTTTATGCCTTAGAAAACCTGTGGAAAGATGCCCCGAAAATCGAAATTCCCGAAGAAGTTCCTCCGAACCCATTAAACTAATAGAAAGCAAAGAAATCTTAAGAGGCCGACTAATGACCGATATTATTAATCCTTTTGAAGCAATGCAAAATCGCCTCAAGCAGGCTGCCGATATTTACAAACTTGAAGATAACCTTTTTAAGGTCTTCATGGCTCCGGCCCGAAGCATGATCGTGAGCCTCCCTGTCCAGATGGATAGTGGAAAATGGGAAGTTTTCACGGGTTACCGTGTACACCACAACACAGCTCGAGGTCCCGCAAAAGGCGGCATTCGTTATGATCTTCACGTCAATTTGGATGAAGTGAAAGCTTTAGCTGCATGGATGACCTGGAAATGTGCGGTAGTTGACGTCCCTTTTGGTGGAGGAAAGGGAGGTATCCTCTGTGATCCTCGAACAATGAGCCAAGGAGAATTGGAACGATTAACACGACGATATGTTTCTGAGATTATGGATATCATCGGTCCCGACCGAGACGTTCCAGCCCCCGATGTAGGTACCAATCAACAAACAATGGCATGGATCATGGATACTTATTCCATGCATGTTCGCCATGCGGAAAAAGGCATTGTCACAGGGAAGCCACTTAGCCTTGGAGGATCCAGGGGCCGCTTGGAAGCTACGGGACGAGGCATTTTGATTGTGGCACGTGAAGCTATGAGAAAAATGAACCGGACCCTAGAGGGCTCAACAGCGGTCATCCAAGGATTTGGAAACGTCGGTTCTCAAACTGCCCGACTAATGTGCGAAGCCGGTATCCAAGTGATTGCCGTGAGCGATATCAATGGTGCGATCGTAAATAAAAAAGGTATCAACATACCCGCTTTACTCAAATATATAGAGAGCAATAAGGGGAGTATTATTGGATTCAAAGAATGCGATCCAATTGATCCTCAGGAAATGCTTACGTTAGAAACGGATATTTTAGTTCCAGCAGCTATTGAAAACCAAATTACCGAGGCCAACGCATCGAAGATCAGAGCTAAGGTCATCGTCGAAGGTGCTAATGGACCTACCACGCCTGCAGCTGATATGATTTTGCAAGATAAAAATATCTTAGTCGTCCCAGATATTCTCGCTAATTCTGGCGGAGTCACTGTAAGCTACTTCGAATGGGTGCAAAATCGTCAAGGCTTCTATTGGCGCGAACGAGAAGTAAATGAGCGTTTGACGGAGTATATGGTTCACGCCTTTGAAAGCGTGACCGCGACGCAAGAGAAATATAAGACTAATCCGCGTATTGCAGCCTATATCCTAGCCCTTGATCGAGTGACAGAAGCCATGCACTATCGAGGTTTCTACGCTTAAATCTCGATTTCCTGAAGTTCGGAATCTCTATGAAATTTAAGGTGAAGTATGCGACCCGTTCAGGAGATACCCTCCAGCGAGTCGTCGAGGCTTCCGCGCCTAAGGAAATCGAAGCTCTGTTCAAAGCAGAGGGATTTTTTGTTCTTAGTGTTGAGAAAGAAGAAAGCGGTCGACGCGTTAAGGAAATCAAAATAGAGTCGCTGATTCTGTTTAATCAAGAATTACTAGCGCTCCTGAAGGCAGGGATACCACTTCTCCAATCTCTAGAACTTCTCAAAGATCATGGTCAAGATCCTAATCTAAGGGATTCTCTACAAAACGTGATTAAGGACATCAAGGAAGGGTCTTCTTTCTCAGAAGCGATTGCGCATCAGGGTGGATATCCTCCGGTCTACCAAAGCAATGTTGTCGCAGGAGAAAAGAGCGGATCGCTTCCAAGGGTCCTCGATCGGTGGCTCCGCTTTCAGAAGTTCGCCCAAAGCAGTAAGCGTAAAATCCTCGAGGCTCTCTTTTATCCTTCTTTCCTAGTCATCGTACTATTTCTAGCCATCGGTGTGATCCTGAATGTTGTCCTGCCTCGATTTGCCGATTTCTATTCAGGTGGTGATATCGAACTCCCTTGGATGACCCAAGCCCTTCTATCATTAGCTAGCTTTTTGCAATCCACCTTCTCGCTTCAGATCTTTCTTCTCTTGGCATTGGTAGCATTAGTACGTTGGCTTTGGGTAACTCCTGCCGGTCAAGCGCAAGGAGAGAAAATACTCCTTAGGATTCCCAAACTTGGAAGTTTGTATCGGATGTATCATTCTTCTGTTTTTTGTCGCACTTTAGGGGTTTTACTATCCGGTGGCTTGCCCGTAGTGCAATCACTTGAGATTGTTTCGCAGACTTGCCCGAGTCCCAAATTACAAAAGCGCCTTACGGTAATAACTGAAGCAGTTCGATCCGGGGCTCCGTTACATCAATCTATTTCCTCGAGCGACGTTGTCGATCCCCTTGCCTCAGAAATGATTCGAGTGGGCGAAAGCAGTTCGGCTCTTCCTGAAATGCTAGATCACGTTGCTGATTTTTTTGATCAAGAAATCGAAAAAGCTACCGTAGCCGTGACCAATCTCATTGGACCCGTATTGATTGTTTTTATGGGAGTTGTTGTTTTAGGACTCCTCTTGGCGGTCTATGTCCCTCTCTTTAATGCGAGTAATGTTATTCGCTAGTTTATTTTAGGGATGAATAAAGCCAAGAGAGCCAGTAATAGAGGGGCCCCGAGGGCGATCGCAGAAGTGGTGCTGTTGAAGATATCCATCGATACAAAGAGGATGGGTAATGCTGGCAGTAGCAGAGACAAAAGGTGGACCGTATCGGCCTTGAGCCCGATTTGTTCCCCAAAATCAACCAAAAATCCCCCCCGTAATGATAGTTCAGCTAATAAAAGAACGAGAAAAATTGATAGCCCTGAATGCTTCACCACTCGTGCCAGGATGGTATACCAAAGTAGATACTGAATCCCAATAAGAAAGCAGACTCCGTTAGTAATTAGCAATTCATAGAGATCATCGGTTGGAAAAAATCGAAGGGCAAAAATAAATAAAGGAAGAAGAAGTAATTGGGTATAAAACAGACCCTCTTTAAGGCTGATCCAAAGGCCTTTAAAAAATCCTATGTAGCGCTGTAATAATTTATGGGCTTGCGTATGGTCATCCATGATAGTTATGCCAACAAATAGATACAGGATGGGATTGGCCCATTTGATAAACCCCATCATAAAAGTGAAAGCTAGGGCATTCACCCCTTCGGAACCTAAAGGGAGCGTGCTGGATAGGATGGTCAAACTGGTACCGTCCTTTGAAACAGAAATACCCATCCCCACCAGGAGAGATAGCAAGACGGTGAGACTCGCCCAAGTTATTTTGATATGTTTCGAAGTCATGTCCACCTCAAGTCAGACTATTTAGTCCCTAAGTTTAAGAAGAGTCTTGATCTCTTTAACCGCCCTTTGAAACAGGTGGGGGCTTGCAATAGCAATCATCACAGTATCTTCCCCTGCTACGGTTCCGGCAATCAGATCTTTAGAGATCTGCTGATCTACCACATAGGCGAGTGCAGCAGCAAATCCTGCAGACGTGCGAAGAATGAGGAGATTGGGGGGAGCAGTGATAATGGAAGCAGAGGGAAGACTCTCTCCAGATTGGTTAACAACCCGATATGCTCCCTGTTGTTTTTCTATGGATAAAGCTTTCAGGCGTCTTGATAAAGTCGATTGTGTTAAGTGAATCCCGCGTGCAGCCAAAAGTCTCTCGAGCTGGCTCTGACTGGTCACATCTTGACCTGAAATAACACTGAGAATCTTCTGGTCTGGCGTCATGTGAAGGGCCCAAAAAAGATCTTGGATTAACAAGATGGTTTGCGTATACTTGTATACTATTCAAAATTATGCAATATTATGCATTTTTATGCAAGGGCCTATGATACCTTCTTTATTTCCCACCTACCCCCCCTACCCCCTTGTCATGGTGAGAGGTGAGGGTGACACGATTTTTGATGATCAAGGCCAACCTTGGATCGATCTTTACGGAGGCCACTGTGTTTGTTCAACAGGCCACAGTCATCCCAAGGTTGTAGAAGCCATCCATAATCAGTCGAAGCAATTAATTTTTTACTCGACCGCGGGTGAACTCACGATACGTCGAGAAGCTTCGAATAGCCTCATAGCATTTTCAGGAATGGATACTGTCTTTTTTTGTAACTCAGGTGCTGAGGCCAACGAAAATGCGCTTAAACTTTCGTTCCAAATCACGGGACGAAAAGCCTTTGGAAGTTTTCAGGGAGGTTGGCATGGACGAACCTTTTTGGCCCTGGCAGTCACTGATGATCCCAAAATTACTGAGGCTTTTGAGTCTATTTTCCCCGAACATCATCAATTTCCTTTTGGGGATGTTCAGGCACTAGAGTCTATTGATTTTTCAAATTTAGCCTGTGTGATTGTAGAACCTATCCAGAGTATGTCGGGCATTCGTACGGCACCTTCTGAATGGTTTTCAGCGTTACGCGCAAAGTGTACGAAAGCTGGTTGTTTCTTAATCTTTGATGAAATACAAACGGGTGTAGGGCGTATGGGTCAACCTTTTGCAAGTCACTATTTCAAGGTTCGACCGGATTTCATCACAAGCGCAAAAGGGCTTGCGTCCGGCGTGCCCATTGGAGCCCTCATGATGACAGAAGTAGTAGCTCAGCATGTCAAATCCCATATGCTTGGAAGTACTTTTGGGGGAGGTCCCATCGCTTGCGCTGCTCTAATCGCAACCTTAGACATCATTCAGAATGAACACCTTATGGAGCATGCAACTCAAATGCATTCGTATTTAGCGAGCGCACTGAAAAACACTATGATCGATGAGGTTAAAGGCGCCGGTCTACTTTTGGGCCTCAAATCACACAAAGCTTCCGATCTCAAAGCGTATCTGTTATCTCAAAGAGTTCTTGTCGGAGGTTCTTCGGATCCAACTGTACTGCGTCTTATGCCACCTCTTAACGTCCGAAAAAGCTCATTGGAATCTCTCGTAGAACATATCCGAGCCTTTGGGGGTAAGTCATGAGACATTTCACGCACCTGAAAGACCTTACACCAGAAGAGATCCAATCCGTGCTTAATCAAGCCAAGGTTTGGAAGGTGTATGCACCTGATGATATTTTTTTAAATAAGATTTTAGCGATGGTCTTTTTTAATCCTTCGTTGCGCACTCGCTTAAGTTTTGAGGCAGCAATGTTGCGTCATGGGGGTCATGCAATTGCACTCGAGGTTGGATCAGGCTCTTGGAATCTAGAAACTGAATCAGGGGCGACCATGAACGGTAACAAACCCGAACATGTTCGGGAAGCCGTCCCGGTGATAAGTCGATTAGCGGATATGATCGGAGTTCGATCGTTCTCCTCGGGGGTATCCACTGACGAGGATGATCACGATTCTGTCATTCACGCTTTCAAGTCACTCAGCGGTGTCCCTGTCATCAGCATGGAAAGTGCTCGCGAACATCCTTGTCAGGGATTAGCGGACATGCTGACGATACAAGAGCACCTTGGAGTACCTAGACCTAGAGTCACTCTGGCTTGGGCTCCTCATATCAAACCACTCCCCAAAGCGGTCCCCAATTCTTTTCTTCTTTCTTCTGCAGCGATGGGCTATGACATAACCGTAGCGCATCCCCAGGGTTACGAATTGGCATCTTCAGTAATTCAAGAAGCGCAGCGCATGTCTCAGCAGACCGGAGGCCGTATTAACTTTAGTCATGATCTTGAGTCAGCCGTTAAAGACACACAGGTTATATATGCCAAGGCTTGGGGGCCTTCATCTCCATTGGCACCTCCGCCGGATTCACTCACATCTTGGATGACTCACGAACGACATCTAAAATTAGCTGATCCCAAAGCGATTTTTATCCACTGCCTGCCGGTGAGAAGAAATGTGGAGGTTCATGACTCCATTTTAGATAGTCCTCAGTGCAAGGTTATTGATGAGGCCGAGAACCGATTCCATATACAACGTGCTCTGATTCATTTTCTTTTATCCCATTCTTAAAGGCTATATTCATGTTTGAAAAAAACCCTTACCAATTATTAAAGTTCTCGGCAGCTTACGGACGTCAGTTTCGTCATAAGATTTTTGTCATCAAACTAAGCGGTGACACTTTAACAGACCCCAAAACGCGACGGGCGCTATGTGAACAGATTGCATTGCTTTGGAGTTTTTCTATCCGTATCATCCTTGTCCATGGAGGTGGAATTGAGTTGGATCAAGAATGTCAGCGCCGCAATATCCCTATCCATAAAGTTGCCGGTCGTCGTATTACGAGCGCAGAAGTCCTCCAAACAGCTTTTAAGGTCTTCACGGAACAGGTACAGCCCTTAGTATTGGGAGATCTCAAATCATTGGGCGTCACAGCCGTGGGACTCACCGGATTAGATGCACAGATGATCGAGGCGCATCAACGACCACCCATCTCAATCAAAGCCGACGGTGATGCCGAGGAAAAAATGGTTGATTTTGGATGGGTCGGAGATATCGTTCGGGTGAATCCAGAAATTCTTTTCGATCTTTTAGACCAAGACAAAATTCCCGTCATCGCTCCGATTACAGGTAATCGCCACGGCGACATGTTCAATACCAATGCGGATACCATCGCATCCGAAATTGCTTGTGCCGTCCAAGCGGAGAAACTCTTCTTTCTTCTCTCTGTCCCCGGCTTACTTCGAGACGTGCACAGTCGCTCTTCTTTGATTTCTCAAATTGCTTTCCACGAATTAGATGCACTCGAGGCAGAGGGTGTTATCTCTGGAGGGATGCGCCCCAAGATGCAAGCAATCAAACGCGCTCTAGGCTCAGGCGTCAAGGCAGCTCACTTAGTTTCAGGAATACTACCTGATGCCTTATTAATCGAGGTTTTCACTAATGAAGGAAGCGGAACGATGATGCTAGCTCCGACCAAACAAGGAGTTTCATCATGAATCTCCATCCTGAGATTTCCGCTGCTGAATTCCTGAAGGCGATTGTTGCGATCCGCAGTATTTCGGGAGAAGAGAAAATCCTGGCTGACGTTTTGGAATCCTTTTTAAAAGAACAAGGTTTCATCCCACAGCGCGTAGGTAATAATATTTGGTTTACTTTGGGATCCGACTCGGGACCCACACTCTTGCTCAATTCGCATATCGATACGGTTCCCCCAAACGCAAGTTGGGTTTCAGACCCCTTCAAGCCGGAGTGGAAAGAATCTCGATTAACAGGGCTGGGGGCCAACGATGCCAAAGGCGCCGTTACGGCCATTATCTTTGCGGCTTTGCGTCTCAAGAAAGAAGGTTTTGAAGCAGGGAGAGTTTTAGTTGCCTTATCATGCGAGGAAGAAATAGGGGGGCAAGGACTGGGAACGATCTTGTCCCAGCTGGGTCCTTTGGATGCAGCTATCGTTGGTGAACCCACCGGCCTTCGTGTCGTATCCTCGCAGCGTGGGCTCTTGATTCTCAAATGCACAGCGCGAGGTATTAGTGGGCATGTCGCTAATGCTCAAATGCTAGGTACTGAAAATGCAATTACCAAAGCGTCTAGAGATATTTTGAAACTCGAGCATTTAGACCTCCCTTCACACCCTGTCTTAGGGGCTATGAAAGCGCATGTGACCCAAATTCAAGGTGGACTGAAGCGTAACCAAATTCCAGATCACTGTGAATTCTATATAGATATTAGAACAAACCCAGGATCCGACCATACAGCACTCACACAATTAATCCAAAGTCACCTTGAAAGTGAAGTTATGGTTCATTCTGATCGATATTTTCCCAAATGGACTGATCCGCAGCACCCTATCGTAGGGGCTGCCTTGAAGGCGGCCAAAAAAGAGGCTCCCACCAGCTCAGCTACGACTTCAGATTGGGCTTTTTTAAAGAATATTCCTGCCGTCAAGGTGGGGCCGGGCGATACCTTTAGAAGCCATCGACCTGATGAATACCTTTTGTTGAGCGAACTCGAAGAAGGGATCCGTTTCTATCAGGACAGTACGATTCATTTCTTTCAGCAGGCACCCTGATGACATTCCAGCCCTTGTGGTCCAAGAAGGGCCTTCTGACCAGCGAAAAGATATCAAATTTCACCGTTGGAGAAGATCCGCTGACCGATCCCAATTTTTTATCGTTTGATTGCTGGGGGACGATTGCGCATGTTCGGCAACTTCATCACCTTGGATATCTAACCGAACAAGAATTAAATGCTATTTTGAAATCCCTAGAGGAGATCCTCAAACAATCAGCTATACATATCCCCGATCTTAAAGGCTATGAAGATGGGCATTCCTACCTTGAGCACCAATTGACAGAGAGACTAGGAGAAGCGGGCAAAAAGATACATTTGGGACGATCGCGTAATGATCAGATTTTATTGGCTGAACGATTATGGATGCGTTACGAACTTCTCGAACTTCATCAAGATATTCTGGTGTTATGCCAGCAATTATCCTCCATGTCAGGTAGATATACATCTACGCTTATGCCGGGTTATACCCATCAAAGAAAGGCGATGCCAACTACCTTTGGTTTTTGGGTAGCTTCATACGCAGAAAGTTTCACAGAACTGCTGTCCGCCGGGAAAGATCTTTACCGCCAACTCAATCGTTCGCCGCTGGGAGCAGCGGCAGGTTTTGGAAGTCCAATCCCCCTCCATCGCTCTTTGGTAGCAGAGTTATTGGGTTTCGATGAGGTACAACGGAATGCCTTGAATGTTATGTCGAGCCGCGGTCGTTGCCAACTAGATTTTTTACATTGGATCAACCAGATTACAAATGTTTTTGAAAAACTCTTTATTGATTTGTCAGTTTTCTCCCAAGAAGAATATCAATTTGTTTCACTTCCGGATTCTTTCACGACGGGCAGCAGTATCATGCCGCAAAAAAGGAATCCGGATGTTTTAGAATTAGCTCGGGGGCGCTGCCGAGAGATTCGAGGTCTACGAACAACCCTAGAGAATATTTCGACCGGTCTTCCATCGAGCTATCATCGCGACAGTCAGTTGCAGAAGTTTTATTTGGTTCGTTCCTATCAGTTGACGCAAGGAATTGCCCAGCTCGCTCCTGAGCTCATGAATAATCTAAAAATTCATGAAGCTCGAATGAAAAGTGCTTGCACCTCGGAGCTTTTTGCAACACATGAGGCCTACCAATTAGTTCAAAAAGGTTTGCCATTCAGGGAAGCCTATCGGCGTATTGGTGAGCAGATTCTCGACGGGAACTTCAAGGCGCAACCCGCCGAATCGTACCTCCAGCATCTTCATAAGGACTTTAGTCAAGAAGGTCTTCTGCGCGATCAACAGTTGGACGTCTTGCATGCCTGGGCCGACGACACTCGGCTACATCTCGAAACTCTCTTCACCAAACTATTGGAGCGCGTATGAGTTCACCTAAAGTACTGTTGGCATTCTCAGGTGGATTAGACACCACTTTTTGCTTAGTGTATCTCAAGGAGCAAGGTTATGAAGTTCATACCGCAACGGTGGACACTGGAGGATTCTCTTCTGAAGAAATTAAGCGCATCCAAGATTTGTCTCATTCTCTGGGTGCCAGTTCTCACACGCTAATCAACGGAAAACAAGACCTTTTCGAGCATTACTTAAAGTTTCTTATTTACGGCAATGTGCTTCGTGGCCAAGTCTATCCACTCTCTGTTTCTGCTGAACGTGTATGTCAAGCTCGCTGTCTCATCACCCTTGCTAAAAAACTTGAAGTGGGGGCTCTCGCCCATGGATCAACAGGATCGGGTAACGATCAAGTTCGGTTTGATGTAGCATTCAGGACCCTGTATCCAGAAGCAAAAATTCTGACTCCCATTAGAGATCTTTCCCTCACTCGGGAAGAGGAAGTCTCCTACTTAGCTGAACGCAAGATCCATGTTCCAACTAAGACAGGGTTTTATTCAATCAATGAGGGTATGTGGGGAACCAGTATCGGAGGGAAAGAAACGTTGTCGTCATGGGATTTTCTTCCCGAAAGCGCTTTTCCCAAGGGTTCTATTTCAAGACAACAAGCCACGCAGGAACTTCATCTTACTTTTGAAAAAGGGATACCCACTCGAGTCAATGACCAAGCCATGGATCCCGTTGATTTGATAGAAACTTTAAATGTTCTAGGATCTTCTTTGGGACTAGGTCGTGGGACACATCTGGGAGAAACAATTTTAGGGATAAAGGGTCGTATCAGTTTTGAAGCACCGGCAGCTCATCTTCTTATCGCGGCACATCGTGAACTTGAAAAACTCGTCCTGAGTGGAAAACAACTTTTCTGGAAGGAGACTTTGGGGAATCTCTATGGCTCCTTACTCCATGAGGGACATTTTTTAGACCCTCTCAGCCGCGATCTGGAGGCCTTTTTAAGTCATAGCCAAGAACGGGTCAGCGGTGAAGTTCGATTGAGAATTGAGCCGCTAACTTTTATGGTTTTAGGTTGTCAGTCGCCCTTTTCACTTATGAACTCTAAGCTTGCAAAATATGGCGAAAGCAACGCTCTTTGGTCGAACATAGATGCTTTAGGATTTACCAAGATCTTTGGGATTTCTCAACAACTACACCATCATGCAGACCCCAAAAATAAACAGGGGTCTGCATGAGAATTCACGTCGATAAGATTGGCTCAGTCACGCGCAATTTGCAGCTTGGTCGCTCCCTCACTCTTTCGGATCAGTTCTTAGTAGAGCCTGGTTCTGTCGTAGCCTGTCGAGTTCATGGAGAGAAATCAACCTACAATCAACTCGAAGATCCTTATGGTCGGCTCATAACCCTTCATCAAAGCGATCTCGTTGTGGGCGCTTTGGGCCATCGCAACGCACTCCATGGATATGAAGGTGTGATGCCAACCCAGCTGAAGGTGGGTGACACCCTACATATGTTGAATATGGGGGGCGTGATGGGGCTCTGCCAATCACACAACCCGGATGTGGGGGCACCTTTCCGGCTCGAAGTACTGGGGCAAGTGATGCTATTTCCTGAATTTCAATCTCGCATAGGCCAACCGGCGCACATTTCGATGGGTGCGCTCCAGCGGCGGGATTCATCCGTGCATTGTCCCGTGGTTTATATCGCAGGAACCTGTATGAATGCCGGAAAGACCGCAGCTTGCTGTGCCATTATTAAAAATTTTTCTCAACGAGGCCTCAAAATAGGGGGTGTTAAACTCACGGGAGTTTCTCTGCAGCGAGATATTTTGAGCATGCGCGACTACGGGGCATCTGAGATTTTAGATTTTACCGATGCCGGCATTGTGTGCACTTCAAAAGAAACGGCGGCTTCAACCGCTAAGACCTTATTAACAGCGATGTCCGAGATGGAAGTCGATCTCATCGTAGCCGAAACGGGTGATGGCATTTTGGGAGAATACGGTGTTCAATCTATCCTGAGCGATCCTGATCTTAATCAATTAAGTACGGCCTTTATTCTTTGCGCTAATGATCCCGTGGGAGCCTTGGGGGGCGTGGAAACGCTACAAAAGCAATTTGGTATTAAGGTCAATATCATAGCGGGTCCCGTAACGGATAATCGGGTTGGAGAGCGATTCATAGAGTCCCTAGGGCTACCGGCTCGCAATGCGCGGAGCAATCCTAAAGCGCTCGGCGATCTTACCTTTGATATTTGTTATCCCACCGCTAGGGTGGCTTCATGAAAGCCATCATTCTTGGGGCTTCGGGTTACGGTGGGGGTGAACTCTTTCGTTGGCTCACTCAACACCCCAGCATTGAATCTACCGAAGGTACGTCCCGTGCCAATGCGGGAAAACTAGTATCATCGGTTCATCCAAACCTCTTAGGGCTTGTCGATCAAGTGTTTTCAGAAGAGATTGATTGGACTCAATACGTTCATGAAAAAGAATTAGTGATCTTTGCAAGCATGCCTCATGGAGAATTCAAAAATCAGTACCCTACCTTGGAAGATGAGTGGAAAAGACTAGGGTTATCTGAGCGTATTTTTTTAATCGATTTATCACATGACTTCAGGATTGATCCGAGTTTCACGTATGGGCTTTCAGAAATTAATGCGGGACACATTAAAGGTTCTCGTCGTATTTCAAATCCTGGCTGCTTTGCTACCGCTCTCCAATTAGGGATGCTGCCGCTAGCACCTTATCGCCCTGAACATATTTTCGTGAGCGCTGTGACGGGATCCAGTGGCTCTGGATCTTCAGTAAGTTCCACAACACACCACCCCACGCGATCGAACGATTTTAGGGCTTACAAAATGCTTTCACATCAACACGAAGAAGAAGTTCTCCACAGTTGTGCTGAAAAAGGTTGGAGGCCTACTTTGTCATTTGTCCCCCAATCCTCTTCATTGGTGCGAGGCATTTTTGCTACCATCCAGCTCACTCAAAACAAATCCATGAGAGGCTTGGACCTCCCAGGGATCTTTAAGGATTTTTATAGGGATAAATTCTTCATACGATGGACGGAAGGAACGCCCCGTATTCTCAGCACTGTGGGGTCTAATTTTGCGGACCTCCACGTCATCACCCAAAACGATAAGGTACTGATTATGGTGGCTCTTGATAATCTAGGGAAAGGCATGGCTTCCCAAGCTATTCAGAACATGAATCTTGCCTTGGGGTTACCCGAGTGGACGGGTCTTCGCCAAGCTGGGCCCTACCCTCTTTAATTATTTTATTTGGAGACATCATGGACGCACAGTTATTAACGCGACAAGCTCTTAAGGCTTTTGCAGAATCTCAAAGAACTACTTTTGAAAAAGAGCTGAAGACCTTGGTAGAAATCCCTAGCATTAGTGCAGACCCCACAAAAGCTCAAGATATTCAGCGATGCGCTAAGGCCGCCAAGAGCCTATTTGAGCGCTATGGAGGCCATGCTGAAATCTTAGATACCCCTGGAAATCCTCTAATCCATGGATGGTTCAGTCAAGACTTTGATAAAACCATAACGGTATATAACCATATGGACGTGCAACCTGCGAATGAGCCTGAATGGACCGCCGAGCCCTTTGAATTTACGATCCAAGGAGATACCTACCGGGGTCGAGGAAGTACGGATGATAAAGGCCCCGCTTTGAGTGCTTTTTTTGGAGCCGTCGCAGCCCATCAAGCCGGTGTTCCCATTAATATGCATTTCTTATGGGAGCTTGAAGAAGAAATTGGTTCACCTAATTTTGAAGAAGGCCTGAAGAAGCACAAGGATAAATTAAGAACTGACGCCATCGTGGTGAGTGATACCGTTTGGATTACCCGAGGTAAGCCCAGCACGCCTGCTGGTTTGCGTGGTCTGAAAGGATTTCGTCTGACCCTAGAAACAGCTGATCATGACCTTCACAGTGGAGTAGTGGGAGGGGCAGCTCGTAACCCTCTGAGTGAACTAATCACCCTAGTAGGGCAAATGGTCGATGGAAACACGGGGCGCATTTTGATCCCAGATTTTTATGATGAGGTTATACCTCCCTCCGCTGAGGAATTAGAAGGATGGCGAGTGAGTGGGTTTACGACTGAAACATTTATGAAAGACCATCAGCTCAAAGGTGTTCGAACCCAAGATCCAGTTGAAATTCTGACTCGTGTTTGGGGAATGCCCACCATGGAAGTACATGGAGTAGTTGGAGGCTATACGGGTCCTGGCATCAAGAGCGCCGTGGCTCCTAGAGCAGAAATCAAACTCTCCTGCCGCCTGGTCCCAGCCATGAACGAAGCCTCCACTATGGCCAGAATTAAATCTTTTGTAAAATCGAAAAATCCTGACGTTATCATCCACGAGGAACACGGACTAGCGCCCTTCAAAGGACACGTCACAGGTCCTTACGCACAAGCGATTCGCGAAGCTTATCAATTTGCTTTTGGGGAGACCTGTGTCTTTACGCGAGAGGGTGGAAGTATTGGCGCCGTAAAAACCATGGAAGATATTCTCGGCTCAGAAGTCTATTTTCTCGGACTCTCTTTGCCCAGCCACGGCTACCATGCCCCCAATGAAAATTATGATTGGGAGCAAGCGGGCGGAGGTATGGCTGCCTTTGCGCACTACTTCGAAACCGTTTCTAAAATGTAGATCCTGATAAAGGCTGAAGCGTGTCTGATCTCGAGAGCCTATCCTCAGAATCGCGTCATTTTCATCCTCCTGAGGCCTTTAAGCATGCCTCAAATCTTCAAGGCCAATCACACGCCCTCCTTCTTGAACAATTTAAAGGAAATCGATTAGAAACGTGGGGGCGCCTTGCTCGAGAAGAACTCATTTGGGATACGTCTTTTCAAACGGTTTACAGTGGGACTTTTGAACATCCTCGTTGGTTCGAGGATGGTTATCTCAATGCATCCGTCCAGTGTTTAGATCGATGGATTGGTACCCCAACGGCCCACAAAACCGCTCTACTCTTCGAAGGAGAGCCGGGCGACGAGAAAAGCCTGACCTACCAAGACCTTTTTACGCAAGTTACCCAAATGACAGCCGCTCTTCGTGGCTTAGGCATTCAAAGGGGAGACCGGGTTGCTATTTATCTACCCCTGATCCCCGAGATGGTCATTGCTGTTTTAGCTTGTGCACGTGTGGGTGCGACACATTCTGTGGTCTTCGCAGGATTTTCTGCTGAATCGCTCTCGAGCCGAATCAATGACGCAGGCGCACGTCTTCTCATTACGGCGGATGGCGGATGGCGCAAAGGAGAGGCACTTCCCCTGAAAAATATCTCAGATCAAGCTGTAGCACAATCGCCAACGATCGAGAAAGTTTTAGTCGTTCGACGAACTGGACAAGCAGTCACTATGGATTCCCAGCGGGATCTTTGGTGGTCGGATCTCTTAAATAATGCAGATGTTTCTAGGGGCTATCCGGAAAGTGTCTGCGCAGAGCATCCTCTATTTTTACTCTACACATCAGGATCAACCGGAAAACCTAAGGGGATACAACATGGGACAGCCGGTTATCTTTTATGGTCCAAGCTAACCACTCGGTGGGTTCTTGATTTAAAACCCGGAGATATCTATTGGTGCACGGCGGATGTCGGTTGGATTACAGGCCACAGTTATGTTATCTATGGACCCCTTCAAGAAGGCGGAACTGTTTTTATCTATGAAGGCAATCCAGTTCACCCTAAGCCGGATCGTTTTTGGTCCCTGATCGAAAAATATCGGATCTCCATTTTTTATACTGCGCCAACGGCTATTAGGACCTTCATTCGGTTAGGTACAGAATACTTGAAGAAGCATGATCTTTCCTCGCTGAGGCTTTTGGGCTCCGTAGGCGAACCGATTAATCCTGAGGCTTGGCTTTGGTATCACCAACAAGTCGGAGGAGAGAGATGCCCTATTGTTGACACTTGGTGGCAAACCGAAACAGGTGGCATGATGATTGCTCCGATACCCGGAGTTCATACAACGATTCCAGGAAGTGCAGTTCGGCCCCTACCCGGAATCGAGATTGATATTCAAGACCGAGAAGGGCGCTCGCAAGACTCTGGATTTCTAGTCATCACGTCGAGTTGGCCCTCTCAACTGAGAGGTATCTGGGGTGATCCCGAGCGGTATCAGAAAACATATCACGGCGAAATTAAGAGTGTTTATTTTTCAGGCGATGGTGCCCGTCGTGATAGCGAAGGCAATATTTGGTTAATGGGCCGAGTAGATGATGTCCTCAATGTATCGGGGCATCGCTTAGGAACAGCCGAAATCGAAAGTGCTCTTGTAGCCCATCCCTGTGTAGCGGAGGCAGCTGTCGTGGGACGACCCGATGAGATCAAAGGTGAAGGTATTGTTGCTTTCGTGACCCTCAAATCAGGGGTCACTGTTACCTCAGAAGATTTAAAAACTCACGTCACGCGCGAAATTGGGGCTTTGGCTCGGCCGGACGAGATCCGGTTTGCTGAGGGACTTCCTAAAACACGGAGTGGAAAGATTATGCGTCGCTTGCTGAGAGATTTAGCCCGAGGAGAAAACTCGAATCAAGACACAAGCACTCTTGAAGACCTTAAGGTCATTGAGAAGTTGCGAAATGATAGTACAGAGGAATAATCTTAAAGAACCAAGTCTTTTATAAATTGGCGAACGACATCCTCAAAATCCTTGGCCGACTTTTGTCCCGCCGCTAAAACTTCGTGATGATCTAGGGGAATGGGTAGCATCCCTGAACCCATATTACATAAACAACTTATACCTGCGACTTTCAAGCCGGCGTGACCTGCCGCAATGACTTCTGGAACTGTGCTCATACCAACCGCATCAGCACCCATAGTCCTAAAAGCTCTTATTTCTGCAGGTGTTTCATAAGAGGGGCCCAATACTCCGATGTAAACACCTTCTTGAATTTTTTTTCCAACCTTTAACGCAGCAGATTGTATTTGTTTCCGCAATTCAGGGTCATAAACATTAGACATGTCTGGAAATCGTGGGCCCACTGAATTGTTAGGACCCATTAAAGGGTTCGTGCCAGTGAAGTTGATATGATCTTTGATGATCATCAATTCGCCAACTTGGTAAGTTGGATTAATCGCCCCCGCGGCATTGGTATGAAGCACCATTTGGATGCCCAGTGAAGCATATAAATACATGGGGGCCGTAACAATTGACATCGGATGACCCTCGTAATAATGAAAACGACCCGATTGTAAAACTATTTTTTTACCTTCGAGTTCACAAAATATCATTTCACCGGTGTGGCCTTCAACGGTTTGCTCAGGAAATCCTGGAAGCTCACTGAACCTAATTAAAACTCCTTGCTGGGCTTCTATGCTCTTCATAAGCGAACCCAAACCTGAGCCTAATACGATTGCGGCCTGGGGTATGAAAGGTATTCGCTTCGAGAGGGCTTGTGAAGCTGCATGTAGCATGGAGATTAATTAGTGGGAGTTAAAGTCACGGTCACGGTATGCGCCGAGAGTTTCGTCAGAGGACTATTGATGCGGAATAAAAAAGTATGTATGACGGGACTAGCGGTATTACCCCTGAGAACAATACGGGTAGGGTTTGTAGTTCCAGGATAAGTGTATTTGTAACCTGCCGTTGGAATATCGAGGAAGATCGATCCTCCAGGAAGGGTGATTGAGGGGTTCACCGTCAAGTAGTACGCAGTATCCACCGATAAGGTCATACGACCGAGGGCTATTTCACCCTCTGAGGCATTAGGATAAGCGCCACTTAAAGTTTGAGCATCCACCATCGTAAAGGAGATCGAAGGTAAGGTCGTGGGAGACCCAAAAACATAACTAAGTGAACTGTAGTCTTGGACGAAACGAGTTACCGGAATGGTATTAACAACAGGACGAGGCCAAGTGATATTAAAGGAACCGAGAAGAGGCGTCAGGACACTATCTGTGAAGATAGCTGCAAGGTCAACAGGATCGGTAGCACTTTTGACTTCTTGGAGACGGGATAATTGTCGATAGATATTTGGGCAGTCTTGAGAGAGAGAGTCAAACGACGTAACGAAATATTTTAGCGTCTTAATCGAATCTAATTTAGCCCAGTCAGTAGGACTTCCCGGAGAAGTAATCGAATTCGCCTTGAGAAGAATTTCCCATCCGAGAGCAGTAATGACGGGAGCTGAGTAGGGACTTTTGTCGCTGGAAGAGAGTCCGCCAATATTTCGAATATCACGGACCGTGATGCCTCCTGAGAAGGTGTCTGAAAAATAAGGGGATGTGAGTGCAGAGGCTACCATCAGATCGGCCTGACCCTGTAGGTACGCCAACATGGGATGCAGATGGGTCAAGGTAAGTGTTTCTACTAGTGTCGGCATCACGGGTGAAATGCCCTTCATGAGATTGGTACCCCATGCCATGTAACTAAACATCATATTGCGAGCTGCTAAACCCATAATCACTGATTCATCCCAAGCATCGTCATTGCTTGCCGACCCGCCGAGAGAGCCAAAGTAATGAAGGCGCCCAGTGCTAGCGTCGAAGGCGGAGTTGTTTCCAGTTGAAGCTGTTGGATAACCGCTTTGGTTATAGTCTACAAAACTTCCTCGGACCTCCCTACGTCCTGGAAGATAGTGTAAGTCTAAGACCTCAGATGAAATTGGAGAACTGTAGAGGTATTCCACTTTATAGATGGAATCTAAAATCGCTAAGATGCGACTTCCGGACCCTACGGTTTCTATCGTTGAACCGGAAAGTCCCGAAGCAATGCCTGTCGATGTATCTGAAGAGGTGTCCGACAAGATCCATTTATCTGACAGGCCCACTGCGAAATCGACCGTAGCCGTTTTAGCTGTTGGACTCGATGAGGGTAAGAGATTGGTGGGTGTTGCTGGGGTTCCATCAACAGCTTTTCGTAGGGTATAGCGTAGCCTCTTAGGAGCCGGAACTGTACTTTGTAGACCATTAGGATCCGCAATGATATTGATAGGGTCCGCATTCCCCTTGTTGAACTCAGAAGTAAGTTGAACCATCAAGGGCTTTCCTTGAAGGAGATTGAAGGCGTATTTTCCTGAAGAATCTGTATAGGTATTCGAGACGAGTTTCCAGTAACTAAAGGGGGAACCTGTCGTGGGAGTTTCGGTTATGTATTGATAGGCTCGGACATTCACATTTCTAGCAGGTTGGGCCGTGAGGTTTTTTGTAGAGTCCGTTTCGAGTCCCGTGGGGACACCTGACGAATTTTTTACGAGCGGAATGCGGGTATAGGTCACCGTTCCACTGACGGCCGTTGTAGGTGGTGGCGTAGTTGAGTCTGAATCAGAGCTCGAGCCCCCTGAACAACTTACAAGAGCAAGCGCCGCGATGAGAAAGGATACGTAACTATAGTAATAAAATTTAGATTTCTTGTGAAACATACACACCTAGAGAATAGAAGCGAAGACTTAGGCTAACACGTTGATAGTATTCATTTTAATACTGATTCCATAGTTCACGAGCATGATGCTGAGAAGGAATTAAAAGTTGTTTTTTTTCGTGCTTCGGCCAATTTCAGCATTTCGTGCTTGTAGTTCACTGGGTATTTCTTCTTGGTCATTGAGGTATGACAGTGGATTATGGGGAACGCCCTCAGCGTGAAACTCGAAATGGAGGTGGGGTCCGGTCGCATTACCCGTCCGACCGACTTCAGCAATTTTTTGACCTCGAACGACTTCATCACCTCTCTGGACAAGGTTTCTTTTGTGATGGCCGTAAATCGTCTCAAATCCATTTCCATGATTAATCACGATGTAATTGCCAAGTTTACGGTCTCGGCCCACTCGTTCGACGGTCCCATCCATCGCTGCATAAACATTGGTTCCGGTGAGTGCGGTGAGATCAATACCTTGATGACTGCCTTGATAGCGAATCCTTTTTTTAATGCCGTTGGAAAGTTTCACCGTAGCGGAGCGGATACGTGGACCCCACGCAGAACTAATCGTACGAGTTTCGACAGGCCAGAGAAGATCTACTGTATCTAAGGTTGCATTTTTTATTTTAGTAAACAAACGACGCGTGGAGGTCCATGAAGGATCTGAATCAGAATTGCTCGGAGCCACCCCCAACAGATTAATAGAAACTAATTGAGGGGAAACCTCGCTACTCGGCAGAGAGGGGAGGGACTGTTTTGAGGGCAATAAAGAAAACTTATCTTTGGCGGTCTTCGAAGATTCTTGAGTACTTGATGGAATCTTAATTTTTTGACCTATTCGTAAGCGGCTCGCCTCTAATCCATTATTGAGATCAAGAATGGCTTGCCGACTCACGTTCAATCGACGAGCGATCCCGGTGAGAGTATCCCCCGAGCGAACTGTAACCTGGGCAGCAGGGGCTATCTTTCGGTCCTGTGGGGTTGAGCCTATTAACCCCAAATAGCCCAAACATAGGGCAGCCCTCAGAGTCTGAGTAAAGGAAAAAGGCAAGATATCTCCGAAAACGTTCAGGCGAAGCGTAACAATGGCCTACGCTTAATTTTACTTGGTAATAGGGCAATCCCCTATATCAAATTTAGGGGGGGTTTCCAGGGGCAAATATCCCAAGAATTAGCGATAATTCCTGATTTTCCCCCTGACTTAAATAGTAACTGAATAGGTCCTAGTGTCATAGAATGGCTGACCGCTTTTAGCATGTCGTACAAGTTTAGTAGACCAATGGTCACTCCATTTAGTGCCTCCATTTCCACACCCGTCTTGCCATGAGCTTTCACAGTGACGCAAAGCCATGCACGAAGATATTCCTGGTCTAGATAATGATCGACTACGATGCTCTCAATGACTAATGAATGGCATAGGCTAATGTTGAGGGGTGTCGATTTGACTCCAGCGGTCGCCCCTAAATGAGCTATTTCCCAGGGATCTCCCTTTGCTGTTGAACCCTGTTGGAGCACTTCTAAGATATCTGGGGTCAATTGTAAAAAACCAGCAGCGATAGAGACACGAGAGGTTGGCTCTTTGTGGCTAACATCTACCATTTGAGGTCTACCTTCTTCGTTGAAGTGCGAGAGTTTAGGGGACATAGGCCCTCAATACATCACGGAGATCTTCAATAGAGTTGACAATGGCCAAGGGCCTCTCATGGTTTAACTGTTCACGTGTTTGAAAACCATACGTCACGGCAATAGAGGGAACCCCTGCTTGTTGGGCCATGAGTAGGTCATAGGTGGTATCGCCCACCATCACGATGTCAGTAGGAGCACATCCGAAGTGACGAGTGATCAGATTCAAGCTTTCTGGATTAGGTTTAGGAGCTTGAACATCATCGGGGGTTACATAAATATCAAAAAAAGATTCCCAGCCAAAACGTTTTAATTCTCGTTCTAGGGGGACCCGTCGTTTTGAAGTCGCAAGACTCATGGGGATACCTCGCGCCTGAAGCTCTACTAATAAACTATGAGCGCCCTTAAAGGGATGAAGGAGATCTAGGTGTTCTGCATAGGGATAACTTCGATAGGCTTTAACTACATCCTCTACTTTTAGACCGAGGGGGGTGAAGGTTTTAATGATGCCTTCTTCAACGGGAAGTCCTACACATGCCAGCCAATCGATGGCCACTGTCTCAGGGAGTCCTAGCGCTTTTAGGGCATGCGACATACCTGCTCGAATTAGTGGGCGACTATCGGCCAGCGTTCCGTCAAAATCCCAAGCAATATATTTCATCATCGACTGATTTATGTGTTTTCGGATGTTTCAGGCTGACCCAAAACTCCTTCCCATTTTGCAATGACCACGGTAGCTAATCCATTACCCATAACATTGATAGCCGTTCGTGCCATATCCATAATTTCATCTACCGCTAATAGCATCGCAATACCTGCTTCACCAGGGAGTTGAAAACTGGCGATCGTCGCTGCAATAATCACCAAGGTTGCACGAGGTACACCTGCAACACCCTTAGAAGTGAGCATGAAAGCAAAAACCATCATAAGTTGAGACGGCCAGGGCATGGCGGGGAAAGTTACGGGGTCGGCTGCATGGGCTGCCTGAGCGATCGTCAAACTTGCAAGAACAAGATAAAGGGTTGAGCCATCAAGGTTGAAACTATACCCCGTTGGGATCACGAACGAGGCTACGCGTCTCGGAACACCAAATCGGATCATAGATTCCAACAATTTAGGAAGCGCGGATTCAGAACTTGCTGTTGAAAAAGCGGTGATGACTGGATCACTAATGGCCTTCAAGAAAGAAAAGACTTTGACCTTACAGATCCACATGATGGGGAGAAAAACCAAGGAAAATAAAATAAATAGCGCCAAATATAGACTTCCTACAAGGACGCTATACTGCTTCAATAAGTGGCCGACTGCCGGCCAGCCCCGAAGAAAGATCCCTCCAACTTCGTGCCCAGCAGCCATATGACTCACGTTGTAAGCCATGGCTCCAAAGACACCCAAGGGGGTGAGTATCATCACCATATCGGTGTACTTGAACATAATTTGGGCCACCGAGTCGAAGAAGGCAGTTATTGGTTTACCTTTTTCTCCCACGCGCGTAAGCGCAATGCCAAATAGAACCGCAAAAATAACAACCGGTAGAATGTCTCCTTCTACGGCATGTTTATAAAAATTAGATGGGAAAACGTGCAGTAAAATATCCCAACCACTTTTGGCTTGGCTCAACACAACTGCGGAATGGCCCGATAAATCAAGGGGGAGGTTCTTCCCCGGTTGAATCCAGTTAGCCACCCCTAGTCCAATGAATAAAGCAATGGTGGTCACAATTTCGAAATATAAAAGCGCTTTCCCTCCCATGCGGCCTACAGCTTTGATATCTCCCGTCTGGGCAATACCAATAATAATGGTGCTTACCAACAAGGGAATAATGAGACTTTTAATGAGACTGATGAATGCTTTAGAGAGAAATTTGAAAAATTGATAGGCCCAAGGATATTGATCAGAAGGAAAGAAGCCCCCAAGGATAATGCCTAAAAGAAGTCCTATGAAAATCAAGGACGTACTTTTGAGGTACCATGGGCGCCGAGCTGGGAAGAGCGATTTGTCCATATCCTAAGTTTCGCACAAAGCGTTTTTCCGTCAGAATAGAATAATGAAAAATATTCCAAAGATCGATGATCCAGGGGCATGGCGATGGGTTCTTGTTGCACTCCTCGCACTCGAAAGACTATCCTCTCACTATGGTTTTCCTTTGGACGACCCTTGGAGAACAGCCGATCCTTGGGAGTTCAAGTTTGCATTTTTATGGACTTGGTTTGGCCTACTTCCCCTAATATTCTTGCTGTTTAAGAAAAGGAGTGGGGGGTGGTTTTGCGGACTTTCAACAACCCTGCTTCTGATCCGCACTTGTATCCCTCTCGCGGGTGAATACCCTGCCACGGGGGCTGTTTGGGTCCTTTTTCCCATTGCCCTATCGATGACTTTCATCTTTTTGTATGATCAGTCTTTTTGGCATACGGATTCAAGATAAAATCAGATTTGTCCCCTAGATTAGAGAGCGCATGAGTAAACCCTTGAATCCACTCAATACCTGGTTTCTCTTAGGAACTTTGGTTGCTTCTATCGTTTTAGTTCCTCTTCATCTTTATCTTAACGGCTTTGAGTGGTCTGAATGGATTGCGTGCTTCATCATGGTCTTTCTCATCGGTACTGCTATTAGTGCTGGCTATCATCGCCTGTTTGCGCATCGTGCTTATCGAGCATCAGCCCCTATACGCCTTCTATGGTTAGTCATGGGCGCTGCCAGTTTCGAGAATTCAGCCCTCAAATGGTCTTGCGATCATCGCATTCATCATCAATTTTCTGAGGACCCAGACAGGGACCCCTATCCCATTTCAAAAGGATTTTGGCATGCACATTGGTTGTGGGTCATGGAAAGTGCAAATAAACCCCTTGTTGGGGTTACCGATCTGGAAAAAGATTCTATGGTCATGTGGCAGCATCGTAATCATTTCCTCATTGGTGGCGCCTTTTCAACCCTTCCACTCTGGTACGGAATCGCAACAGGACATTTTTGGGGTTATTTGATCATTGGTGTTCTGCTCCGCATTGTGCTTACCCATCATACGACCTTTCTCATCAACTCAATGGCTCACTGGTATGGAACCAAGACCTACTCCAATCGAGAGAGCGCCAAAGATAATTTCTTGCTAGCTCCACTTACCTACGGAGAGGGTTTTCATAACTTTCACCATACGTGGCAATGGGATTATCGAAATGGAGCCCGCTGGTACCAATGGGATTCTACCAAATGGATTCTCAAAACTCTCAGTTGGACGAGCTTGGTCAATGGCCTAAGAACGGTTTCATTAGCTGAGATGCAAAAGGCAAAAGTACTTGCTCAGGAAGAACGATTGGCGGTCAAGCTCTCTCATGCGAAGCCTGACCTAAGGCAGCCCCTTGAGGGTCGTCTTTCAAATGCGAAAGAACGACTGGTGGCTTGCTTGAGTGCAATGGAACAATGTCGACAGAAATATAAGGATGTTAAGGCCCAATATAAAAAGGACCCGCGCTCATTCGCCCAAATCAAAGTCGAATGGAGCCTCAAGGTTGCTGAGGAAAAGCGAGTTTTGCGAGATGCGTGGCGACAATGGCGCGAGGTTCAAAAACAGATTCAGATGAATCTCAGCCAGCCCATCGTTTAAAGCCTATCCTTTGTAGGATAATTAGGAGAGCAAAGTCGAGGAGATCAGCATGGCCCAATTTGATTTGATCGTAATTGGTTCAGGTCCAGGAGGGTATGTAGCCGCCATACGTGCAGCTCAGTTGGGCCTCCAAACAGCCCTCGTTGAAAAAGATACTGGACTGGGAGGAACGTGTTTATGGCGAGGTTGTATCCCGGCAAAGACCTGGCTTGAAAGTGCCCATCGATATGAGCAGATGGCTTCGCTAAGTGAATTTGGTATCGCCGGTGTGGATACGTCAAAAATGAAAGCTGATCTTAACGCCATCGTGGTTCGCAAGGATAAGATCGTCAATAAAAATGCTAAGGGTATCGAGTTTTTAATGAAGAAAAATAAAGTCACGGTTCTCAAGGGCTTCGGAAAATTAATGGGCTCTGGGAAAGTAGAAGTTAAAGGGGAGACCGCTGAGATTCATACCGCTAAAAGAATTATTCTCGCAACAGGGTCCGTACCGCGTGAACTTCCGGGTCTCGAAACAGACGGTAAACAAATCCTCAATAGCGACCATGTCTTAGACCTCGCAAGCCTGCCATCTCACTTAGTGATTTTAGGGGGAGGAGCCATTGGGGTAGAGTTTGCATCGACTTTTGCTCGCCTCGGCTCTAAGGTAACCCTTGTTGAATTAGCAGATCGCTTGCTGCCTATTGAAGACGAAGCAATCGGAGCAGAATTATCCAAGATCTTTACTCGGTCCTATAAAATTGACTGCAAAGTTAAAACTAAGATTGCTTCTGTGGAAAAGAAAAAGGGGTCAGTGATTTGTCAACTCTTAGGTGAATGCAACGACCGTATTGAGGCGAGTCATGTCTTAATCGCTGCAGGTCGATCCCCCGTCACATCCAAAGTAGGGCTTGAGTCGACTCGTGCAAAAACAGAAAAAGGCTATATTCAGGTCAATGAATTTATGATGACGGCTGAAGAGGGTCTCTACGCTATCGGGGATATCGTGAATACTCCTTGGTTGGCACATGTCGCGTCGGATGAAGGGATTGTGGCGGCGGAACATGCCGCCCGATCTTTAGGAAAATCCATTGAACCCCATCCAATCAATTACACTCGTGTGCCTAGTTGCACCTACTGTGACCCCGAGGTGAGCAGTATTGGGTTGACCGAGCAAAAAGCCAAGGATCAGGGCTATCAGGTCGCCGTGGGTCAATTTCCTTTTATGCCCATGGCCAAGGCTAACATTCTGGGGGAAGCTCACGGCTTTATTAAAATTGTTTCCGATGCTAAATATGGTGAAATTCTAGGCATCCATATCATTGGTCCCAAAGCTACTGAACTGATTGCATCCTCTGTAGCACTTATGGGCGGCGAGTTCACTGTGCACACTTTAATGCATACAATGTATCCTCACCCGACGCTCAACGAAGTCTTTCCTGAGGCTGCGCGAGCCGTGCATAAGCAATCGATTAACATGTAGGAGTCTATTCACTATGTTGCACTGGTCTCAGCCTTCGATCGTCTGCCAGCAATGGCTTCGCAATTATCAGAATGATCATCGTCATCCTACGAACCACCTGATTCATTGCTTTGGGATCCCACTGATCTTTATGTCTTTGATTGGTCTGCTGAATCTACTAAACATCAATGGACATGGGCTTGGAAACTGGAGTTTGGTTCTTATCAGCGTTTTCTATCTTATACATGACACTAAAGCCTCCGTAATCGTTCTTCCATTAATGGTTGTTGCGGGCTGGTTCTCGAGTCAACTCGGATGGCTGAGTCTCGGAGTGATCTTTCTACTCTCATGGGTAATTCAAGTTATTGGACACCGTATTTACGATAAGAATAATCCTTCAACTTTGAGGAGTCTAATATACCTTCTCATAGCGCCGCTGTACTTAGTAGGATTCAATCGGAAGCAGTCACTTTAAGATAAGATGCTTTGTTCTTGGAAGAGAGAAAGTCAAAGATTTCATTTTGTGAGCGCACTGCAAGAGATAGAGGAGGATGATAATATGCATTCTTGAGATGATAATCAAGGATTCTAGCTTTTTGATTATCATTCAACTGAATAAAGATAATTTCATAAATTTCTGCCTTAAGTTTTGGATCAAGTATCGGACATGCTACCTCAATGCGGTGATCCAAGTTACGAACCATCCAGTCAGCACTTGATATAAAGATCGAAATGTATAGGTTTTATTGGTTCTAGACTTTTTATTATTAGATGAGTGGTAGTCGACTCTTGCGATCTATAAGACTCTCTTCCATACTTAGGTTTTATTGAGGCCTAACAGTGAAGTTTAAACCTATT
>BJFQ01000015.1 GCA_014189895.1 Acidobacteriota bacterium
CAAAAAAAACCCGGCGCACAATGTAAAGGCCAAGGCCGCTTTCAATCACGTAATTTTCTTTTTGGGGGTATGCAACTCTGTCCAACTTGCGAGGGGCGTGGGTATGCCGCACCCCCCTGTTCAGTCTGTCGAGGCCAAGGACACCGACCTAAACACGATAATTTAACCATCGCAATTCCGCCTGGAGTTGACGAAGGAAGTCGACTGCGCGTCGCGGGCAAAGGTGAGGCGGGGCACCGAGGGGGGGGTTCGGGAGATTTTTATTTACAAATCTCTGTTGATCCTGATCCTCGCTTTGATCGCAAGGGCAACAATCTGTATGTGTCCCTGCCGGTTTCCTTTAGCGAGGCGGCCTTAGGAGCCAAGATTGAAATTCCTACTCCCGAAGGCGTCACGACACTCAAAATTCCTCCCGGCATACAAACGGGAACGAAATTACGCGTCAAGGGTCAAGGGATGCCGATTATGCGAAGTGAGCAGCGAGGTGATCTCTTTGCTGAGATTCAAGTGGTCACTCCGAAAATTCAAGATGAGCGAAGTAAAGACATCCTGCGGGAGCTCAGTGAACTCAATGATGCAACAACCAAAAATGAGCGTGATCAGTTTTATGCATAACTTAATCGAGGTTTCATTATGAGAACAGATGGACGACAGGGCGCCTACATGATTGGAGTCGTATCCCGACGCTATGGGATTCACCCACAAACCCTTCGGCTTTACGAAAAGGAAGGTTTATTAAAACCTTCTCGAACTGAAGGCAAGACTCGTCTCTACAGTGAAGATGACTTAGAGCGTTTAGAATTTATCCTCAATCTCACCCGAGATCTGGGGGTCAATCTCGCTGGGATTGAAGTGATTTTGCAGTTGCGCGAGCAAATGCACAAGATACAGGGCGAACTGGAACGTGCCACGCGAAAGTTGCAGGCAGCGGGCCTGGACCCTTCCGTCTCCCCAACCGGCTTGGTCAAGCCTGTTTCCCGAGAACTCCGAAAGCCGATGCGCTAGGGCTAAGACTCGTTTGTCGACTTAAACTTTAACGTATCTTTTGCTACTCTTGATCACTCCCCTCACGAGGATTGACTTCACGGGGGGCAATTAAAATGGATGGAATTTGTGGTGATGAATCAGAAAGTTGTTTGTTCGAAGTGTGGAGGTCGAGGCATCTTAATTGATACCGATCCTACAAAACCGGCCATCCGGTGTTCTTGTTATCAACAACGTGTCGCATCTCACACACACTTGGGGATTCCACCGCGTTATCAATCAGCCACGCTAGATATTTTTTGGACCTGGTGGATGAGTGAGCATCCAGAAGCAGAATTACTCAGCCAATTAGATTTAGCCAACCAACTGCTGATGAATCCGATGAGCCGAGGAACGCTTAAGAATGGACTGGACCTAAAGTTGGAGCACATTCTTCAAAAGAGCGGTTACCAGCCTTCTAATCAGGGTCTTGGAAATGCTAAAAACATTCGCTATGCTCTTCAGCCGAGTGGTTATGACCAATTGACAGGATGGGCTTCTCAAGGCAAATCGATTTCAGACTTTTGGTGGATTTCAGGAGCTCCTCAAAGTGGGCGAAGTACCCTTGCTGCAGCGGCCCTTAAGGCCCGTATCGCTCGGACGAGTGAATCAGGTCTTTTTGTATCCATTCGAACATTCAGTCAAGAACTTAAAGATGTTTATTATGACATTCGATCATTTAAGAACACCGAGTTTCAAAGTGAACGTGCACTCATGGAGCCTCTCATGGAAGCGGCGGTTTTGGTGATTGATGACTTTGATCGCCTCGACAATGATATTCGTTTAGCCCGAGCATTTGCTCAGTTGCTTGATTACCGCTATTCCGAATCAAAACCTACTTTACTCACAGCCACGCAGGGTCCAAGAAAAGTTCTTCAAAGTGAACAGAGTCCGATGATTAAACTAGGTGATGAAAGTTTGCTGAGGCGCCTCGAGCAATCACAACGCGTTGAGTGCCAACCTACGCTCAAGAGTTTAATTACACTCATCGCTAGTACCTAGTCTCCTTGATCACGTTCATGACTACTGTGACTGAGATCCTTCATCAACGACTCTCGCAAGGCGTGATCCCGGCGGCGGAAGTGATGCAACTCGCCCTTTATCATCCTCAAGAAGGGTATTACCGACAAAGCCACAATCGTTGGGGCTTTGAAGGTCGCGATTACTATACGGCGCTCGATTGCGGACCCCTGTTGGGTCAAACACTGGCCCTTCGATTAGAAGATAACTGGAAACAATTAGGATCTCCCCCGTCTTATACCGTCTTAGAGCCCGGTGCAGGTCGTGGATGGCTTGGGCGCGATATCTTGAGCCATGTTTCTCCATCTTTTTTAAAGACGTTCACATATCTTCACCGTGATGATAGCCCTGCGGCTCAAAATGAGGCTAAACAAGTGCTTGCACCCTGGATCCAAAGTGGCCGTGCAGTAGTCACTGACCACTTAGACAGTATCCAACCCTTTGTTGGAGCAATTTTTTCTAATGAACTCTTTGATGCCTTGCCGGCTCAACCTTGGCGCTGGGATGGAAGCCAGTGGCTTCAAGAAGTCTTAAGTTTAGAGGGTTCAGAATGGCATCCCGCCGATGCGGCTGAAGCTGGTCAGTGGTTTGCGTCGCAAGCTGAAGATCTCGAAGCAGGCGATGGGAGCATTTGGGCTGAGGGATTACCGCCCTTAGTTCATCTCCTCGCTCAAAAACTCACGCAAGGCATCATGATCGCCATTGATTATGGTGAATCCGCAGATCGGTTACTCGCCAAAGGCGCTGATCTTCGTCGGTATCGCCAACATCAAGTCGATGGTAAGTGGTGGGAGGATATCGGACAATGCGATCTCACAGCCGATGTCGATTTCACAAGACTCCAGGCCTGCTGGAAGCATGAAGGTTTCCATGCTTTGGCCCATCAACCTCTTTCTCACTGGATTCGACGCCATGCGCTTCTAGAAACCTGGGAAGCGGTTTGGGCTGAACTACCAAGTGAACAGAAAATGAGGCAGACCAATAATGTTCTTCAATTAACTCTTCCGGGCCTTTTAGGCGAACGCTTTAGGGTCCTCGAGGGTCATCGATAGTCTCTAAGAACAATTCTAATTACGCAGTTGATTAAAGATACCGTGGGGCATAGACTTTGCCCTGAGGTGTCTATGAATAAAACTCATCTATCGGCTTTGTTGATTGGAACCTGTCTGGGTTTAGTGGCTCAAGAGCGGCCCATTGCTTTTACAAACGCTTATATCATTCCCATTGAAGGAACGGACCTTGCTAAAGGAACCCTACTTATTAAAGGGGGAAAGATTATCGCTTTAGGATCCAATGTTTTGATCCCTGCCGATGCCGACATCAAGGATATGAAAGGACAAATCATCATGCCGGGTATTGTCGATAGCCATTCACATATCGGATCCGGCGAAGGGGCTGATAGCAGTGCTCCCATTCAGCCTGAAATCCGTATCTCGGATTCTGTAAATGTAGAGAATACTTCGATTCGTCGAGCGCAAGCGGGAGGCCTGACCACCGTCAACGTGATGCCAGGGTCAGGCCATCTTCTGTCAGGACAAACGGTTTACTTAAAACTACGCTCAGGCCACACGATTGATGAATTAGCTTTTGAGAAAACAGCGAGTGGATACTTGGGTGGTATGAAGATGGCCAATGGAACCAATTCACGTCGTTCAGCGGGTAATTTTCCCGGAACACGGGCCAAAAGTGCTTCTCTCGTGAGAGAGCAATTTATCAAAGCACAAGCCTATCAAGCCAAAATAAAAGCGGCGGCGGGTGATGCATCCAAGATGCCAGCGCGCGATTTAGGCATGGAAGCCCTTGTTGAAGTATTAGAAGGGAAGCGAACCGTTCATCACCACACTCACCGCCATGACGATATCGTAACGGTTTTACGGTTACAAAAAGAATTTGGATTTAAAGTCGTCCTGCACCATGTCTCTGAGGCTTGGGCTGTCGCCGATCAAATTAAAGCGGCGGGCAATGACGTGATCGGTGCAAGCGTCATTATTGTGGATAGCCCAGGGGGCAAACTCGAAACTAAAGAAGTGCGCTTTTCGAACGGGGCTTCTCTTGAGCAAGCAGGGGTACTTACGGGGTTTCATACCGATGACCCCATCACCGATTCGCGATGGTTTTTACGCACGGGAGCTCTCGCCGTACGCTATGGCATGAGTCGTCAAGAGGCTCTCAAGGCTCTGACCCTCAATAATGCCAAACTCCTTGGACTCGATCAGCGTGTGGGGAGTTTAGTCGTCGGCAAAGATGCAGACCTCGTCGTACTATCGGGCGATCCCTTTAGTGTGTATTCCAAAGTTCAAGAGACGTGGATCGAGGGTCATCGTGTATTTAATCGTCTTGATCCTTCCGATCGAAAGTTTGCTACCGGAGGCATCGGGGCGGCGATGGATACCGTCAACCACGATGCTTTACTTGAAGACGAAAGTGAGGACCTTTAATGAGATTGCTGTTACTGACCTTTTTTTCATTAACCCTAACGGCTCAAGATATTGCGGTGCGGGCTGAAAAGCTCTATACCGTTTCTGGGGCCATGATTTCCGACGGGGTCATCATTATTCAAAACGGCAAGATTACAGCCGTGGGGAAAGCCTCCGATATCCAAGTGCCCGAAGGGATGAAAGTTCTCCGACATAAGGTAGCCGTGCCAGGATTGATCGATGGACATTCAACGGTTGGATTTTCAGGCTTGCTCAACCAACCCCATGATCAAGATCAAGTAGAGCGTTCAGCCCCTATGCAGCCGGAACTTCGAGCCATTGATGCCTATAATCCGAAAGACCCTTTGGTCAGATTTCTGTCGAACCGTGGAATTACAACCGTGCATACGGGTCATGGGCCTGGTGCTTTAATTAGCGGTCAAACGCTCATTGCTAAAACGTTTGGGAATACGATTGATGAAACAGTGATTGTTCCCGAAGCGATGATCGCCGCCACCCTGGGTGATTCGATTCGAAATACCGAGGGGAAAGCCCCTGGGACCCGATCTAAAGCAATGGCTATGCTCCGATCTGAACTTTTGTCGGCTCAGGCTTTTATGAAAAAAAGGAGTGTTGCTAAGTCCGGACAAGAGCCCGATCGAAGTCTGCGGATGGAAGCCTTGATTCAGGTTCTCAGACGAGAACGTCCCCTATTGATTACCGCTCAAAAATCTATCGATATTATGGGAGCTTTAAGATTAGCCAAAGAATTTAATGTTCAGCTCATTCTAGATGGGGCTTCCGATGCTCATGTATTAATCCAAGAAATTAAAACCTCGGGCGTTTCCGTCATCATCCACCCCCTTATGACCTATCCCCGTGGAGAGACGGAAAATATGAATTTAGAGACTCCTTCCTTGCTCCAAAAAGCAGGGATCCCTTTTATATTTCAGAGTGGATATGAAGCTTATGTCCCTAAAACCCGTGTCGTTCTTTGGGAAGCCGGCATGGCGGCAGGCAACGGGCTATCCTTCGATCAGACCCTCTACGCAGTTACACTTGGGGCAGCGCGCCTCCTGGGAATACAAGGACGCGTCGGTAGTCTTGAAGTCGGTAAGGATGGCGACCTTGCCTTGTTCACGGGAGACCCCTTTGAATGGACCACCCGTTGCACAGGCACCATCATCAACGGCCGACTCGTGAGCGACGGAGAAGCCTTAAAAGATTAGAATCTTCAAAGATATATCACCTACGACATTCAGTGGCCGGCCTGAGTCCACCATTGAATGCCTTGGGTGATATCTTTTTCAATTTGGAGTCTTAGTTCTTCACTGGAATTAAATTTTTGTTCGTCTCGTAAGCGATGAAGAAAATCGAGTTTTAACTGGGCGCCATACCAATCGCCCGACCCACCTGGACAATGGGTTTCCACCGTAAGGCTACCCTCGTGGAAGGTCGGTTGAACACCCACGTTGGTGAGACCCAGTTGCTCTCCCTCCCACAGAGAGGAGTGTACTGAAGTGATGTAAACGCCAGATTGAGGGAGCAATCGAGAATCTGTTTTGAGGTTGGCGGTGGGGAACCCGAGACGTTGTCCCCGCATGTATCCTTTAATGACGGTACCCGAGATGGAATAGGGGCGACCTAGTAACTGCGAAGCTCGAGTCACCTTACCTTCTCTCAGTAATAAACGGATCCGAGAGGAGGAAATGGCTTCTCCGCCGAAGTGCTCAAGGGGGTATGCCACCACGTGAATCCCATGATCTCTTCCCCATTTCACCATAAAGTCAGAAGAGCCTTCTCGGCGATGACCAAAGCGGAACCCCTCACCTACATGTATGCTTTCAGGAACCAATGAAGTCTTTAGGGCTTTCATAAAATCGTTGGGGGACATCTCGGCGATAGAGGGGGTAAAGGTTAGAGCCCAACCAAAGTTAATTCCTAGCTGATCTAGGATGTTCATTTTTTCACTGAGGGTCATCAGGAGATAGGCGGTATGGGAAGGTGCAATGATAACGCTCGGGTGTGGATCAAAAGTTAAAGCAACGCTGGGCATACCTATTTCAGAAGCCCGCGCAACAGTCGCTGAGACGATATGCTGATGGCCGAGATGTATGCCGTCAAAATTACCGATGGTGAGAACCGAACCCTGAAGGAGCGGGTCCGCTGAAAATCCTTGGGTCCACCGAACAAGTGTCATGGCTGAGGGGAAACGGGCTTCCTTAGACTTAAGAGGATCGACAAGACTAAAACACCAATGATCATACCCAGTGAAGTAAGCGTCAGTACTTTATTAGAAATACCTAGGCTTGCTTTGAGAAAATCTGCACTCAGCATTTTCACTCCGATCCAAACCAGAATGACAGCAAGTCCTTTCCCTAAAAAGTGAAAGCGTTCCATAGAGTCCGCAATGAGGAAGTAGAGGGCGCGAAGTCCCAACAAAGCAAAAATATTGGAGGTATAAACTACGAATGGATTTTTAGAGATGGCTAAGACCGCCGGAATACTATCAATAGCAAAGACCAAGTCGCAGAATTCAATGGTCGCTATGACCAAAAGTAGCGGTGTAAAAAGACGCTTTCCGTTCTTGATGACAGTAAAGTTTTTATGCCCACCCTCGGAATCATAAGGAATAACGCCACTAAGCCATTGAGAGACCTTTTCAAAGTTGGGCCCCTTTTCCCCTTCTTTTTTAAATAACATTTTGGCCCCAGTCAAAATCAAGAAGCCGCCAAAGATATAGAGAAGCCAATGAAACCGATTTAAGAGACTCATGCCACCAATGATCATGGCTGCACGCATAATTAAGGCGCCTATAACCCCCCAAAAGAGCACACGATGTTGGTCTCTCATGTGGACGTCAAACGCGGTAAAAATCAAAGCAAAGACAAAAATATTATCGACACTGAGGCTTTTTTCGAGAAGATACGCGGTCAGAAATTCGAGTCCGTAGTCTCCTCCATAATTTTTCCAAACGAAAAAATTAAAAATCAGCGATAAAGTAACCCATACCACGCTCCACCCAAGAGCTTCCTTGAAGGTCGGTACGTGAGCGGTACGATTAAAGATGCCTAAATCGAGTGCTAACATCACAAATAAGAAAATGTGAAAAACAATCCAAACTGTTGGGCTAGCGTACTGAGTTAGAGAAGAGAGAATGTCCATGTAGTGAAAACTCCTTTGGTGCAAGGGAACAAGTAATGCAATGATAGTTAGAAGCTTATGTCCTTACCGCGCTTTTTCCTTCCCGTCGTACCCGAAGACCTTCGCGAAGGCGTTTTGGTCTCATTAACCCTAGAAGCCGCACGGCATGCCCAAGTTTTGCGTCTTCGGCCCGGAGATGCTCTTGAACTGGCTTGGCGTCAAGGGCACGTTTGGGCTGGGGATGTAGTAAGCATTCGAGGATCTGATTGGACCGTCCGGTTGGTGCGTTCGCTAGACGAGAACCGAGAGTGGCCAGTTCATATCGAGGCGTGTATTCCTATTTTAGCACAACTAAGCGCCCTCGATGATGTTCTCCCGGGTTTAGTCGAAATGGGCGTTCAAATATTTCAACCGATTATCTATGATCGAAGCGAATACGACGAGCACAAAACGAAAGGTCGCATGGATCGATGGCAACGTATTTGCGAGCGAAGTGCTGAACAGAGCCACCGAAGTCGTTTACCTGAACTTAGGACACCTGAGCCTATTGAGTATTTATTAAATCATTCCATCTCACAACGATGGGTAGCCTATGAGGAAAAACAAACTCATGTTCATAACCCACTACAGCTCCAGGATTTTGTTTTTACGAGCGGACCAGAAGGAGGTTTCACTTCGAGAGAAATTTCAGAACTTTTAGCGGCGAAATGGGAACCGATTTCACTCGGTGGATCAATTCTTCGCGCCATCACAGCTCCTTGCGCCCTCATGGGCGCCGCTGCACTTCAATTATCCAACCTTAAGCGATAGCGAAAAGATTGATGGCTTGGAACGGTGGGGCAAATGGAAGGTGGTTGGTCAAAAAGCAGTCGACGGTTGACCGAAATATGATCATAAATCTGATCTCTTAAGGCTTTAGGGGCCCATTGACCTAGTTTTGCGAGCCATGACCAAGGCAAGCCCAAAACGGATAAGACCATAAGGGCCGCATCGGATTTGAGTAAGACTTCTTCGTCTTCAGTTATAAGGACAACCGATCGTGGCTCAAGGTCAAGATTCAATTCCTTAAGACGATGTTGTCCATACTGAGAGCTCGAAGGACTGAAAGCGAAAAGCGATCCTGAAGGATCGTGGTCCATCGCAAAGACGACCGATCTGTGGCATAAACCGCACGTTCCATCGTAAATCAAGAGCATCGGCACAGAAATAAACTCCCTGAAGAATCGTGCTCAAGATCACGCACTTAAGGCGTGATGAGGCACACTAATAGTATGACGGATTCCTCTTTTCAACTTCCAACCGAGTTCATTGACCAAGCTGAACCCCTGCAACGTGCGACGCTCGTTTGGCAGAAAGCGGATGTACTAGCAGTCGACTTAGAGAATTCACTCACTGGAATGCATCATTGCAATTTGGCACTACTGCAAGTGGCCACACACAATCAGGTTTGGCTCATAGACAGTCTCACTTTAGCTTCCCATATTCCTACCGCCCTTGAGTCCATTCGTCATATTCCATGGATCTGTCACGATTTCTCAAACGATGGAATTGTCCTGAAGCGTTTATATAATTTTGTACCTGACTCTGTTTTTGATACGATGCTTCTGGCGAAGGCGCTAGGGTATCCCCAGCCCGGGCTTAAAGCCGTAGCCAAAATTAAACTGGGAATTGAGGTCGATAAAGAGGAGCAAGATAGCAATTGGGTGCTGCGCCCTTTGCGAGAAAGCCAACTTCATTATGCAGCTCAGGATGCAGCACTTTTGCTTCCTCTCCTTCGGCGATTAGCTGACGAAGTAGAGGACCGAAAAGATGAACCTGACATCCAAGCCCGTGTCACTCAGCTTCCTCACGAGATGGAGGTTCTTTTTAGAAGAATTCGGGCTTATCAACCTCCAACCACCGAACCTGTAGTCGAGAAGGCCGCTTACTTAGGAGAAGAGGCTGAATTTATTGCTCGGAAATTTTGTGAGCTTAGAATTCAATGGGGTAATAGTGGTGACGTAGGCGCCATCATGGAAATGGGGAATCGATGGATTCTGCAATGCGCTGAACGCATCCCCAGCCGCCGAGAACTCTTCGACAAGACCATACGTAATCCAAGGTTTCTCAAGGCTCACGGAGACGAATTATGGTCCATCATCGAGCCTTACGCAGAGAAAAAGCGATCGATAGTGGATGATGATCTTTTGTGGACGAATTCTTAAGAACGTACCCTGCCAAACTTATTTTTTGAGATAGGGTGCAAGAAACTGTCCCGTAATGGATCTTTTATTTTTAGCCACTTCCTGAGGAGTGCCTTCGGCGACCACGAGGCCACCGCCTTCACCCCCCTCGGGACCCATATCAATAATCCAATCAGCCGTTTTGATGACATCCAGGTTGTGTTCAATAACAACTACAGTATTACCATTCCCAACGAGCTGATTCATCACCTGTAGTAGCTTTTGAATATCTTTCAGGTGAAGCCCGGTGGTCGGTTCATCGAGCACATATAGTGTGCGCCCCGTTGATCGCTTGGAAAGTTCTTTAGCCAATTTGATGCGTTGCGCTTCGCCCCCGCTGAGGGTGGTGGCCGACTGCCCGAGGCGGATATACCCTAATCCTACTTCTATAAGCGTATTAAGTTTATTTTGCAAAACAGGAATATGTTGAAGATGATCGAGCGCTTCTTCGACCGTCATATCTAAAAGATCAGAAATATTCTTCCCTTTGAAATGTATCTCTAGTGTTTCGCGATTGTACCTTTTTCCCTTACATTGTTCGCACGTAACATACACGTCAGGTAAAAAATGCATCTCGATCCTGAGGACGCCGTCTCCCTCGCACTTTTCGCATCGTCCTCCTTTGACATTGAAACTAAATCGTCCAGCGGTATACCCTCGAGATTTACTCTCGGGAATTTGCGCGAAGAGATCCCGGAGAGGCGTAAAGAGACCCGTATAAGTCGCGGGATTAGATCGTGGCGTACGACCAATGGGAGCCTGATCGATATTAATGATCTTATCGATCGCTTCTAGCCCTTGAATTTTTTTGTGCCGCCCGACCACATAAGTACTTTGGTGTAGACGATTGGCAATCGCTTTATGAAGGATTTCATTAACGAGTGTTGATTTCCCGGATCCACTGACCCCAGTGACACAGGTCATGACACCCAGTGGAAAGGACACATCAATATTTTTTAAATTATTTTCTGCGGCACCCACAATAGTGACCTGGCCTCGATTTCTAGGCCTTGTCTTTTTAGACACTTCGATGCGTTCACGACCCGAGAGGAAATGGCCGGTAATCGATCGCGCAGAACGAGCTACTTGGCTGGGTGTTCCTTGCGCCACAATAGTTCCACCATGTTCGCCAGCCCCAAGGCCCATATCAATCACATGATCAGCTGCCAGAATGGTTTCTAAATCATGTTCCACCACTAAAACAGAATTACCTAAGTCGCGGATCTCTTTCAGTGTATTGAGTAGCTTGTGATTATCCCGTTGGTGAAGTCCAATGGACGGCTCATCCAGCACATAAAGCACGCCCATGAGCTTAGAGCCTATTTGGGAAGCTAGGCGAATGCGTTGGCCTTCGCCACCAGACAGCGTGGTAGCGCTTCGGTTGAGCGTTAAATAGTTAAGACCTACATCATCCAGAAAACCAAGTCGTTCGCGGATCTCTTTCAAGAGTTTTTCTGCAATGACTTTATCTTTCCCCGTTAGGCTGAGTTTTTCGAACCACAGGCGCGCATCTCGTACGCTCAGGGTCGTAATATCCGAGATATGTTTCCCCCCCACATAGACGGAGAGGCTCTCGGGCTTGAGTCGTTGACCCTGGCATACTTCACAAGTAATGGTTCGCATGAAACTTTCGAGCTCTTCTTTGAAATCTTCATTTTGTGTCTCAGTATATTTTTGATCGAGGCGCTCAACAATTCCATCGAAGTTATATCGGATCGTGGCGCTCCCTCCATGCAAAAGCATCGACCGAACCTCTTTGGAAAGAGATTTCCAGGGTGTGTCTAAAGAAAAGAAAAGTTTTTTGCTGAGTTGCTTCAGAAAGCTATAGCGCCAACTATCGTCGTTCAGTGTCTTCCACCCCGGCGCTTGGATAGCTCCTTGATTAATACTGAGTTCAGGATTAGGAATGATCAGTTCTTCAGCAAACTGTTGTTTAAAACCTAGCCCATCACATTCAGGACACGCTCCAAAGGGAGAGTTAAAAGAAAACGATCGGGGCTCTAAATCGGGTAGTCCTAACCCAAATCGACCGCAACGCTCATTGTTGCAGACCAACTTCCGAGATAAGAGATGCTCTTCTCCCTCAATGTCCAAGAGGGCGTTACCGTCAGCTAGGTTGCAAGCAATCTCAAGACTGTCTGCCAATCGTGTACTTAGATCATCGGATACCTTCAGCCGATCAATGACCACTTCAATCGTATGTTTTTTCTGTTTGTTCAGTTCGGGGATTTCTTCGGAAAGATCCATCATATCTCCGTTAATTCGGGCGCGAATAAATCCTCGAACAACCAAGTCTTGGAGCATCTTTTTATATTCACCTTTACGACCGCGGACGACCGGAGCCAAAATTTGTAACTTAGTGCCCTTGGGTTTTTTTAGAATTTGATCGGCCATTTCTTGAATAGTTTGATGCGTGATGGGTTTCCGACATTCCAAACAGATAGGCTTACCGGTACGTGCAAAGAGTAAGCGAAGGTAATCATAAATTTCGGTGACGGTCGCTACGGTAGATCGAGGATTGCGACCTGTGGTCTTCTGTTCAATCGAAATAGCTGGAGAGAGCCCTTCAATCGAATCTACATCGGGCTTTTCCATTTGATCGAGAAACTGCCTTGCGTAAGCCGAGAGGCTTTCAACATAGCGTCGCTGACCTTCGGCGTAGAGCGTGTCGAAAGCAAGACTACTTTTGCCTGATCCTGATAGTCCCGTGATGACTACCAGCTGATTACGTGGAATTTCCACATCTATATTTTTGAGATTGTGCTCACGTGCGCCTTTAATCTGTATGGCGTCCATAGAAGAGCTCCAAGCCTCTAATTATCCCATGTGCATTTAAATTCCTTGAGCCCTAAAGTAGGTCGGGGTCTCGGGTTAGTCTTCAAAGATTAATCAACTCTAGGGAAGGCGCCGCTTCGCCTAAAAACTTAGACGCGAGTTCTTGAAGTCTTGAACTCTCATCGGTGACCAATAGCCGAAGGATACCTGGTTTTAGAGAAGTGCTGAGGTCGTCTTTTTGAGTGAGGATACTTTGCACTTCATAGGATAAAGGCGTACCGCTATCGACCCAAATAAGGTCAGGACGTAACCGCTTAAAGATAGGGAGCAAAACGGGATAATGAGTGCAACCTAGAATAACCGTCTTAATATGGGGCGGTATATCAGACATATAACGGCGGCAAATAGTTTCAGTAATCGGATCTTCCCACCAACCTTCTTCGGCTAAAGAGACCAAAAGGGGACACGGAAGACTGACGGTCTCGAGTGAAGTATTCAGCTGATGTAGCACTCTCGGATATGCATTACTTGCGACGGTGGCTCGTGTGCCCAAAATAGCGATGGGGCCTCCGTGAGCTTCCGCGGCCTTGGCTCCGGCATCAATCACACCGAGTACAGGAAAATCGCTCTGTGCCCTAAGAAGGTCTAGCCCATAAGCCGAAGCTGTGTTGCAAGCGACAATCATTAATTTAGGATTGAACTTTTTGAGAGCCTCTCCCGCCTGAAGAGCGTAGCGTTCAATGGTCGTGGCGCTTTTGGTCCCATATGGAACGCGGGCAGTATCTCCTAGGTAAATGATATTTTCGAGTGGCAGTATTTGCCGCACAGCGTGCACTACTGTGAGCCCGCCGATGCCGCTATCGAAAATAACAATGGGTGCTGAAGACATTTACTTAGTTTAACGGTGAATCTTCCGTCTGGTCGATAAGCGTATTTTTTGGAGAGAGAGGTCGGTGTCGATAGGAACGCTAGAAAGAAAGTATGCTTAAGGAAGCCACTTGAAAACTACTCTTCAAACCAACAATAAAATTCAGCCACACCATAATAAAGATTAGATTCGCTCTTACTTATATGGAGTTTTTATGAGTCTTACAGAATCTAGTAATGGCCATATCGGATCTTTTATACCTGATTTTTCCATGATTTCTAGCGAGGGACGGTTATGGACTAATCAAGATATAGGGGCATTACCTTCTCTTATGGTAGTGATGTGTAATCACTGTCCTTATGTACAAGCAGTGGATGATCGCATAAACAACCTTGCCAAAGATTATCGGGGGCGTTTGCAGGTCTTTGGAATTAACGCTAACGATCCTGTGGCCTACCCTGAAGACAACTTTGAAGCGATGATCGAAAGGTTCAAACTTAAAGGCTACCAATTTCCGTACCTATGGGATGAATCTCAAGCCTTTGTCCGATCCCTAGGAGCCGTGTGCACGCCTGATTTTTTTCTTTTCAATGAGGTACATCAGTTAGCCTATCGTGGACGCCTCGATGACTCTTGGAAAGACCCCCAGCAAGTGAAGAGTCAGGATCTCCGAGAAGCCATTGAGGCTATCCTAAATCATCGACCTGTCTCGATAGACCAAAAGTCATCGCTCGGTTGTTCCATTAAATGGAGGAGTTTGTGAAACTTAAAATACTTAAGTGGTTGATCTTGTCTGCGGTCATTTCGCTCCCTCTTTCTGCACAATGGGATATCCGCCTAGAGATCCCTTCTGCGAATAGTAGTAATTTGCCTGACGCCTTGATCACCGGTTCAACGGCTCTTCAAAAGGGAGAGTTCAATATGGGCAAGGGTTATATCGTTACAGGGAGCAAGGCCATTTTTGACGCAGGCATCTTGAGTCTAGATGGAAGTTTGGAATACAGTGAATTGAAGTCAATGGGAACAATGACGCAAGCTCAGAATTTATTGGCTAGTCAAATCAAACAACAAGGCATAGGCGTGGGGCTCAATGCGCAGGTCTGGGCTCCTTTTATCGGAGTGGCGGGAGAATTTGGTTTGATTCAGCGTTTCCAATCATACGAAGTCATTCTCGATAGCGCCTCAAAATCTAAAACTATAGGGCGCACATGGATGCGTGTGGGAGCTCGCTACAGGATTCCCTTTGTCCCTTTCGATGCCTATATCGCAGCTAGCTGGCAGCAGCCACTCAACGCGAGTAAACCTGTTGCGATTACTTCAGCACAATCCTTGGTTGATCTTTTAAATACCCAGGGTACGGGACAAGAATTCAATCGTCTGTGGACTTTTGGAGTGGGTATTCGCTATTAGGGTCTGGGGGATTTTATGGGGATTGTAAGATTGATGATTTCTTCACCCCGCTTAACCACCAAATGATAGTTGTTTCGATTCCTGTTTTGTTCCAAGTAACCTAATAGTTGCCCTGCGCTCAATACCAGTCGTCCTTCGAAACGGATAATCAGGTCTCCGATCATGGCGGGATTCCCGGCTAGGTCTCTTCGGGTTCCCAAAAGTCCTCCGATATGGGCGGGACTTTTTTCCAGTACTGATTCTACCAAGGCCCCTTGACCCTGGAGTCCTAGTGTTTTTTGGGACAAGTCGGTGGCGGAGCTAAATCCTAACTCGGGAAGTAGTAGACGACCGTGAGTGATCAATTCCTGAATAACATTAATCATCGTATCGGAAGAAATTGCAAAAGCGATTCGGGCGTTACTTAGGCCATCGGCCTTAGTAACAACTTCTGTCGTCATACCAATCACCCGTCCTTGGCTATCGAGAAGAGGGCCTCCACTATTTCCAGGGTTGATAGCCGCATCAACCTGGATCGCATCGGGAATGGTAACTCCACCAATCTGGGGTGAGATCAGATTGATAACCTCGCGCTTAAGCGCAGAGACAACACCCACAGACAAAGTGTGATCTAAGCCATAAGGGTTCCCCACCACCATAGCTTTTTGCCCAATCTTTAAATTTTTGCTAGAGGCTAGACGAATAGGCTTGAGTTCGTCGAGGGGTGCAAAAACCTGAAGAACTGCAAGATCGTATGCAAATGAATATCCAATTACGCGGGCTTTGTATTTCTTCTGGTTAGCCAGGGTAACTTCAACTTCTTCGGCAAGCCCCTGGGCCTCAATGAACCCCTCGGATGACCTAACACTTTGATTAACAAGAACAGCATGAGCATTAGTGACAACATGACCAAAGCGATCCCATACCATTCCCGTAGCTGAACTAGAAGTTGTTATCCCTAAAGAATTTGATTCATCATCGGTTGGCTTCTCTAGGGGAGTGATATAAACGACGGACGATTTAAGATCATTGAATATTTTAATTTGCTGCAATTCATCGGCCGTCAGATTTTGTGTAACTTCTATTACTGGAGGTTTAGATTCGCGGCGAAATTGTTCGATCCACTTATCTTCTGTAGCCTTAGGATCCTGACCCCAGGCTATTAAGCTCACCGAAAGTATCCAACTGGTCTTCATCCATGAGCAATACATTGATTTCCCATCCCTGTTTTGAGTCAGAGGTACTAATTTTTATCAGACCCTACTCTATAAGATTAGAGGGGGGATTAGTTTATGGAAAGAAAGCGGTGAATTAAAGGGTAAAATAAATAAAACCCTAGAGAATACAAGGTTTTCATGAACCCTCCTTCTTCCCCAAAACAAGCTGTGCGACGCCCTGCGGGGGATGAGGCTATCTACAGTCCCCAGCATAAAATTCGCCTGGTGACGGCTGCAAGCTTATTCGATGGCCACGATGCAAGCATCAATATTATGCGTCGGATGCTTCAATCTACAGGCTGTGAGGTTATTCATTTAGGACACAACCGATCGGTACACGATGTTGTCCTGACAGCACTTCAAGAAGATGTTCAAGGCATTGCTATATCAAGTTACCAAGGTGGGCACTTGGAATATTTCAAATATATGGTGGACCTCTTAAGAGAGAAAGGTGCAACTCATATCAAGATCTTTGGGGGCGGCGGGGGTGTGATTGTATCTGAGGAAATAGAAGATCTCCATCGTTACGGGATTACACGAATATTTAGTCCTAACGATGGTCGCGAAATGGGGCTTCAGGGCATGATCAATGAGATTGTGCGACAGTGCGATTTTGATGTTCAATCCTTTACGCATCCGAACACCCTTGCACGAACAATCACCCAGATCGAAGCGGGCCAAACTCCACCGCCTAAAACGTTAAAGACCACGCCTATCTTGGGGATTACTGGAACAGGGGGGGCGGGTAAAAGCTCTCTGACGGATGAACTTTTAAGGCGGTTTCTTTTCGATTTTCCTCACAAAAGTGTCGCGGTGCTTAGTGTAGATCCCACAAAGAGAAAGACGGGCGGTGCTCTGTTGGGCGATCGCATTCGCATGAATTCTCTTTACCATCCCGAATTAAGAGATCGAGTGTATATGAGAAGTTTAGCAACGCGCGAGGCAGCGCATCGTGCCACGAGTCAAGCCCTCCAGACAGTCCTCGCGCATCTTCAAGATGAATCCTTTGATCTTATTATTGTGGAAACTGCAGGTATTGGGCAAAGCGATAGCGAGATTGCAGATCTTGTCGATGTCAGTCTTTATGTAATGACTCCTGAATTTGGAGCTGCCTCTCAACTTGAGAAAATTGACATGCTCGATTTTGCTGATGTCGTAGCCATTAATAAATCAGACAAGCGTGGATCATTAGATGCATTACGCGACGTTAAAAAACAAGTCCAGAGGGGCCGTAAGGCTTTTTTAGAATCCGTGGATTCTATGCCGGTTTTTGCTACTACGGCTTCCCTTTTCAATGACCCCGGAACCGACCATCTTTATACTTATCTCATCCAAATATTAAAAGAAAAAACTCATCGAGATTGGGTGACTGCCTTTCAACCAAGATCTAAAGAGGGTACACAGTTTCAAATGATTCCTTCCGATCGAACCCGTTATTTGGGAGAAATTTCTGAATGCGTACGAAATTACAAAACATGGGCGCACCAACAAGCTGATGAGGCAGAAGCTGCCTATGGATTGTGGATTAGTCTTCGTGAATGTGGCGACTCTGACCTACCTCCTGGCCAACTTTATTCTGTGGACCATTTGTTGAATGGAGGAGATCCCACAATTCTTTTATTACGACAACGATATCAAGCTCGGCTTCAGTCTTTAGATTCTGACTGTCTAAATTTCATCCAGTCTTGGCCACAAACACAACAGCGGTACCAAGCAGCAGAGAGTACGTATACCGTTCGAGGAAAAGAACTTCGACGGCCCAACTTTACAAGCTCGTTGAGCGGAACCTCAATCCCCAAGGTCAGCTTACCTACCTACCGTGGTTGGGGAGACCAGCTGCGTTGGCAATTACTCGAAAATGTACCGGGCGTTTTCCCCTATACCGCGGGGGTTTTTGAATTTAAACGCGAAGGCGAAGATCCTACACGTATGTTTGCTGGAGAAGGTAGCCCCGAGCGAACGAATCGTCGCTTTCATTATGTCAGTCAAGACCAACCTGCGGTTCGTCTCTCCACCGCCTTCGATAGTGTCACCCTCTATGGAGAAGATCCTGGGCGACGCCCTGATGTTTATGGAAAAGTGGGTAATGCCGGTGTAAGCATTGCGACGATTGATGATGCCAAGAAACTTTATTCGGGCTTTAATCTTCTTTCTTCTCAAACATCCGTGTCTATGACCATCAATGGGCCGGCACCCACGGTCTTGGCTTTCTTTTTGAATGCAGCTATTGACCAACGAGCCGAGCAATGGCTAAAGGACCAAGGTCAACTAGCCGAGGCCAAAAAGAAAATTCAAGCGATGTACCAGGCCAAGGGCATCCAGCCACCGAGCTATCATGGCGATTTGCCCCAGGGAAATGATGGATTAGGTCTAGCGCTTCTGGGCGTGAGTGCGGATGAATTATTGCCCCGTGACGTTTATCAAAAACTTAAAGTGGAGGCGCTTGCGACCGTTCGGGGAACCGTTCAGGCAGATATTTTGAAAGAGGATCAAGCACAAAATACTTGTATCTTCTCCACCGAATTTAGCCTAAAGGTCATGGGGGATGTACAAAGTAGTTTTGTCAATCACCATGTGGAAAATTTCTACAGTGTCTCTATTTCGGGTTACCACATCGCCGAAGCGGGAGCCAACCCCATTACCCAAGTGGCTTTCACGTTGGCTAATGGCTTTACTTATGTTGAATATTATTTGAGTCGAGGCATGTCCATCGACGATTTTGCCCAGAATCTAAGTTTCTTTTTTAGTAACGGTATGGATCCTGAATATTCAGTCATTGGCCGTGTAGCTCGACGCATCTGGGCGGTGGCCATGAAGCATCGGTATCATGCCAATGAGCGAAGTCAAAAATTGAAATACCATATTCAGACTTCCGGCCGCTCGCTTCATGCTCAAGAAATTGATTTCAACGATATCCGAACAACGCTCCAGGCTCTGTATGCAATTTACGATAATTGCAATAGTCTGCATACGAATGCTTATGATGAAGCCATTACCACGCCAACCGAAGAAAGTGTCCGGCGCGCTTTAGCTATCCAGCTCATTATCAACCGCGAGTTAGGGCTCGCCAAAAATGAGAACTCGATTCAGGGCTCTTTTGTGATTGAAACGCTAACGGAATTAGTCGAAGAGGCAATTCTGACAGAGTTCCAAAGACTGAATGATCGCGGGGGTGTCCTTGGCTCGATGGAAACGATGTACCAACGGGGCAAGATTCAAGAAGAATCCATGCTCTACGAACACCTGAAGCATAGTGGTGAACTTCCGATTGTCGGTGTTAATACTTTCCTGAATCCTCACCCGCCAGAGTTAAGTTTGATTGAACTGATGCGAAGTACCGAAGACGAGAAAGAAAGACAGATTGCTAACCTTGAGGCTTTCCATCGACGCAATCAGGACCGTGCACCCCAGGCGCTAGCTCAACTCAAAGAGAGGGCTCAACGACAGGAGAATATCTTTGAGGGTCTACTAGAGGCGGTGAAGGTTTGTAGTTTAGGCCAAATTAGCCAAGCTCTTTACGAAGTGGGCGGGCAGTATCGAAGGAATATGTAGAACGCTTAGCGATTGAATGGATTCGAATCATTTTTTTCTCCGTTTAACTTTTTTTCTTGGCTTGATGAGTCGCTGTAGATCTTTAGTTTTGATCCATTTATGCTGAAGGGCTGATCGAATCCATTCAATCGCTAACCCATCGTACAGCAGATCTAAATGCTTGAGCGACAATATCCGATTTACTTCTTCATGTTTCACGGCAACTTGATAAATATCGCGACGGCCACGGCGCTCTCGCGTCACGGCCTTCTTAACTAATAAAATCTGCAAGAACTTTAAGGCAGTGGTATAGCCCATGGTACGGTCTTTGGAACAATGCATCTGAATTTCACCAACCGTACTGGGACCCAGTTTCCATAGGGCCTTCAAAATTTTATATTCACTCTCGGTTGGGAGAAATACGGGGGTATTTTTTGCGTTCCACATTAGGCTATTCTCTAATACCTTGCCCCATCGGGGGCTTTTTTATCTTCTCTATCTGAGATACCCATGACCCATCCAATGGATTCCTATTTTGATGAGCAGAACGGTGCCCTTTTTAGATTTTTCCCAGGGGCCGAAGTGCGTCCTGGACAGCGACGTATGGCTGAGATTCTTTTTGACGCTATCGAGGACGGATCCCAACGGCGGACCCAGTGGCTGGAGAATGGAACAGGTTCAGTATCGCCTGCGGTCGTTCAAGCACTCGAAGCAGGAACCGGGGTCGGTAAAAGCCTTGCCTATCTGCTCAGTGCTTTAGCGGGCAAGAAAAGACCTGTCATTGTTTCGACGCGGACTAAAAATCTGCAGCAGCAACTCATGGATGAGGATTTACCCCGAGCCGCCAATATTCTCGAAAAGCCCATCAAGGGCGTCGTCGTCAAAGGACGAGGGAACTATGCTTGCAAGAAAGCGTGGGAGGAACTCCAACAGAGTCCGCCGGATAGCTTCACGATTCCTGATCAAAAGTTGTGGCTCAAGATGGATCGCTGGATGACACAAACCCATCAGGGCGATGGTGACGAACTGGGCAAAAGTGATGACTCTCCTCTTTGGGAGCTAATGAATGCTCGTTCCGAGCGATGTACAGGTCGTAAATGCGCACACTATGAATCGTGTTTTCTTACGCAGCTCAAGAATGAAGCAAGCCAAGCGGATGTCATTATCGTGAATCATGCTCTACTGTTGGCTGACCGACAATTGCGCGAGTCAGATTTTGGCCAAGTGATTCCCGATGCCCCCATTCTGATCCTTGACGAAGCCCATGAGCTCACCGACCAGATCACAGACTCCTGCGCGTGGTCGTGGAGTACGCGCAGTATGAATTTATTAATGAACGATCTCGAAGAAGCCTCAAAGAATTTTAAAGACCTGAGTCAAATCCCTTTATACATTCCAACCCTCAGGAAAACATGGAGCGAACTACAAGAATCCGTCCCGGCCACGCAGAAAGTTTATGCACTTGGAGATGAAGCTTTAGATTTGAATTTTCTGACGCTACGTCTTCAAGCGTGGCAAACCTGTATGGAAGCCATAGGACATGAATGTCAACGTCTTTCCATGCTAAAAGAAAAAGATCTCGGGTGGGACAAACTGATGGACCGTATTCAATACGCTTCGCAGTGTCTTGAACAATTTTTGATGAGCCCAGAAGGTTGGGTCTCTACGCTCCATCGTGAGTCTAAGGCGTTTGTGCGATTTCAATCTAATCCTGTCAATGTTGGGGATCTTTTTGATCGTTTGTTACGACAAGGTTTTGAAACCGTTATTTTGACGTCTGCCACTCTCAGGGGAGATTCGAGTTTCGATCATCTCCAAATCACTTTGGGATTATCGCGCCGTGAATGTGAAGCATCCGAGAGTGTCGAAAGCCCTTTTGATTTTCAGAATCAGGGGCTCATTTTTGTACCCCCGGGGGTACCCGAACGTCGGGCGAGCGCGACCCAAGTGGGAGAAAACATTTGGCTAGCACACTGCCAGGATTCGATTGAACGACTCTGTCGTGCGAGTCGCGGCAGAGCGATGATTCTTTTCACTAGTCGAAAAATGCTTGAGTACTTTGCGCCACGATTACAGGCCGGGCTCCCCGCCCTTACATTTTTTGTTCAGGGTCAACACTTGAACCGACAGATGATCCTGGAAGAATTTCGGTCGACCCCACAGGCTGTCCTTCTAGGGTTGGCATCCTTTTGGCAAGGTGTTGATCTTCCGGGCGACTCACTGATATTAGTAATCGTCATGGCTCTGCCCTTTGCCCCGCCTGACGATCCCATTCTGCAAGCTCGCATGGCCCAATTAAATGAAGAAGATGCCTTAGCCGGGTTCACCCAACTCCAAGTTCCCCTCATGGCTTTAAAACTGAAGCAAGGGATTGGCCGACTGATCCGAACTAAAAAAGATCGCGGGGTCGTTGCCATTATGGATCCACGTATTCTAATGCCCCACGAAGACCCTAAAGGTAAGTCCTATGCCCGAATTGTTCGTGCGTCTCTTCCTCCTTTCCCTTTGGTTCGGGAATGGGATACGGTTGAGACTTTCCTGTCCTCTCTGTGAGTCTAAAGACGCACGTAAACTAAATCTATGCGCATAATCCCGGTGTTATTCTTTTTGGCATCCACTCTGTTTGCAGGGTCCCCGACGCAAGGCCGTTCTTTATCCCCAGTTTATCTCTATCAGTATCGAAATACTGAAGGGCGCGTACTAGAAAATAATCTTCCCCCCGGTGTGATGTCCAAGCGAGGTTTTCATTTAGTTCGAGTCCGCGTGGGCGTCTTTCGAGGTGTCCCTCCTGATCGACTGAAGCACATTATTCAGAGTTCAGAAATTCGCAACCTCATTCGACACTGGGGTGACCGTTATCGCGTAGACCCCAAGTTGGTTCAATCGGTCATCGAAGTGGAAAGTGGATTTAATATTCATGCTAGATCCCGAAAGGGAGCGGGAGGATTAATGCAACTCATGCCCGAAACGGCTGATCGTTTTGATGTGATTGATGTTTTCGACCCTTCAGAAAATATTCGAGGAGGCGTCGCTTATCTCCGCTGGCTCTTAGATCATTTTGATCAAGACCTTAACAAAGCCATCGCCGCATACAACGCCGGCGAGGGGGCAGTAGAAAAATATCGAGGGATTCCTCCTTTTAAGGAAACGCGTCGTTACGTTCCTGAAGTCCTTAGACGATATCGCAAGGCTACTCCTGAGATCGTGGAGCCTACTCAGGGGGTCGTTGCACAACTCAAACAGGAAGGATCTGGGCTTTTCAGGCCTGAGCTAAAGAGTAGTGAAGCTCTCAATGAAGCCGTACCTCGCTCCCTTATCTATCAATGGGAAGATGAGAAAGGACGCTTGCGTCTGAGTGATGTAGCGCCGACTGGGCTCGTCAGAAACCTGATTAAGTATGGTGAAGAATGATGCCAACCAACAACACCTATGACCAGATGCCCCCAGCCGAACAAGCGCTCTCTATTTTATTCAAAAAACTTCATCCTCTATTGGAAGATACGGCGGAGGCTTTGCGCCATAAGCCTTCTGCCAAAGTTCTCACTGCTCTCCATGTGAAATTAATGAAGGCGCGGATTAAGGCGTCCGAAGCCATTCAACATGCAGCTGAACAAACAGATGATGAGGAATTAAGTACCCATTTAGAAACACTCTCGGTCAATCTTCTACCGGTGGGAGAGAATTTCAGACAGTCCTTAACCCTGACCCAACTATGCTTGGAAGAAGTGCCCAAAGATCTTGTGGCTTTCATCCCAGCGGGCGTTTCATCGCAATCTCCATGGGGAAAGCGCATGATACATTTTCTTGAACAACTTAAAGAAGATCATTTCCACGCGGAGCCTCGATGGAGCAAGGTGGATGATGATATTGGGGAAACCGAAGAGGGGTAAGTCCTTCAATACTGAGCGTCTATACTTCTGCCACAAGATCGATTTCAACACGTGCGCCCTTGGGGAGCCCCGCCACGGCATAAGTCATACGAGCAGGCCGTGCACCATTAAGATGTTGTTCATAAATGTGGTTGAAGGTGACGTAATCATTCATATCCATCAATAAAACGTTCGTTTTAACCACACGATCCCAAGAAGAGCCCGCTTCTGCGAGAATGGCATCGAGGTTTTTTAAGACTTGTTGGGTTTGCTGTGTGATATCACCATTGAGAAAATCTCCTGTCGCCGGAAGGAGGGCAATTTGCCCTGAAATAAATAGCAGTGAGCCCGTCACGATTGCCTGTGAGTAGGGACCAACAGCAGCCGGAGCTTTGGAAGTCATGATTTTTTTCATAGGGGGCTCCTTGGTTAAGTTTTTCGCCATCGTCGGCGCTTCCCGCGCCAGGGTCTTTGGTTACCTGCTCGTATAATTGGTGTAGGGCTATCGAAGGGAGAAGCCTCTTTGACGATTTTCTCACTTTCTCCTGATCCATTACTTTCTAAATTTTCATCCGAGCGGCCTGAAACAATTCCTTGTTGAATCCATTCAGCCGTTCGATGCATGAGGGCTGCCAAGGATAAAGAGGCTTCAATACGGGCATGGGGCAAGGGACCCAACTGCGAAAACACACTAGGATCTGCGGGGATGGCGCGAGGGATGCTGACAGTGGGTAGCGGAGCTGAGAAATCAACAAACTGATCAGAGGTCATGGCCTGCCAAGAACTGGGAGAGGGTGCTTGGCTCGCTAATTTTTCCTCAAGAGGTAAATCATTTTTCTTGGGTCGTCCTCGACGCTTAGAGGGTTCAATGGCGGCAGAGTCCACGGCAGCTTGGAGCGCTAAATGAACTTCATTTTTTGTTTTTCCGCGAAGATCGAAGAGTAACCAAGGGTCTCGGTCGAGGGCTTCGGCCATCACATAACAGACCGCAGCGACATGTTTGCAGGGATTCGCGAGGTCCGGACAATCACAGTGGGTCTGCAATTCTTTGGGAACGCGAGGGTAGAGACTCGCACCTGCTTCTCGGAAAGTTTCATCTAAACCTTCGGGCATCTCCCCGGCGAGTAAAGAAGCCACAAAACGACTTTCTTTCGCTAATAATTCTAGGGCTCGCTGCCACTGCTGCTCGCTTAAAGCGGGCAATGCTAACGTCACTGTATAGGTTTTTCGTCCGTGCACGCGTGCTTCAATTTGGCCTGGACGTACTTGAAAATGCGAAACAGCGCCTTCCTCGGCATATTTTTTGCCTCGGGGGAGACGATTTTCAAAATCATCACTCAACTCTTCGAGAGCTCGCGTCCATAAGCGACCCCACCAGGTGGAACCAAAGCGCTCCATAGAAATCATGGGGTCTCCTCAGGGTTTTCATCTGCAACCACCGGCGCTGAAGCAATCAGGCGTTTCGCTTCGGCCATAGAGAGCGCTGGGCCTTCGGTTTCCATTGTATTGGAGTCCGCGTCTAAAGCAACAAGTCGTCGCAAAGCATCATCATCCAACTCGGTAAGCCAACCTTCTCCGGTTCCAACCACACGATCAGCCAGATCTCGCTTCGATTCCAACATGGCATCCACTTTTTCTTCAAGCGTTCCAATAGTGATGAGTTTATGTACTTGAACATTTTTAGTTTGCCCGATGCGATAGGCCCGATCGGTGGCCTGATCTTCTACGGCGGGATTCCACCAGCGATCAAAATGGAAAACGTGGGTCGCTGCCGTGAGGTTGAGCCCTACCCCCCCGGCCTTCAAGGAAAGCAACATCACTTTTGACCCAAAAGGATCTTCTTGGAAGGAACGAACCATTTCATCTCGTTGCTCACGCGAGGACCCCCCATGTAGGAAAGGTGGTTGGAATCCAAGAATGGACGTCAGGTGTTCTTGAAGTCGGTTGCCCATTTCTCGGAACTGAGTAAAGATGATGGCCTTTTCTCCCCCTTCGATCACTTCTTCCAGCATTTCCGTGAGTCGGTCTAGTTTGCCGCTTCGACCTTGGTAAGGACCCCCAGAACGTAAGAAATGAGCTGGGTGATTACAAATTTGTTTGAGGTGAGTGAGGAGTGCAAGAATTTTTCCACGCCGTTCCATGCCCGTGGCTTTTTCAAGATCTTTCTCCATTTGCTCTACGCGAGCTTGATAAAGCAGCGCCTGTTCTTTGCTTAAACTGGTATAGACTTTCATTTCATTTTTTTCAGGCAGATCTTGAATAATATTTCGATCGGTTTTTAGACGACGTAAGATGAACGGCCCAATGCGCTGGCGGAGTTCTTCGGCTGCTTCAGGATCGCGATACTTTTCAATGGGCGTTGAAAAACGATCTTTAAAATTACTCTCGCTGCTGAGGTAGCCCGGCAAGACCGAGGTCATGATCGACCATAATTCAGTCAGACGGTTTTCAATGGGGGTACCGGTAAGGGCGAGTTTGAATCCTCCGCGAAGATTGCGAACGGCTTTCGCCTGAGCGCTGGTTGAATTCTTGATGGCTTGAGCTTCGTCAATGACAATCATCGACCAATGGCGACCGCTAAACATATCTTCTTCCCGGCGGATGACCCCATAGGTGGTGATGACTAACGTGTGGGGTTTAAATTTACTAGGGAGCTCTTCTCGATTATTGCCATGGTGTACAAACACGGGGATCGAAGGAGAGAATTTTTTCACCTCGCGCTCCCAGTTTCCCAGGAGTGAGGTTGGGCAAACCAAAAGCGTGGGAGGGCCCTCTTTGGGAGAACGTAATTGGCGGTGGAGTAAGAGTGCTAAGACTTGAATGGTTTTACCCAAGCCCATATCATCCGCAAGAATGCCTCCAAGACTCAGGCGATCGAGACCGTCCAGCCAGGCCAGCCCTCGGAGTTGGTAGGGGCGCAGAGCGCCTTTGAAGTTTTCAGGTTGTTGAATAGGACGATCGGGCAGTTGATGTAATTGCTGGAGCGCTTCACCGAAATCTCCAGCTACTTCTACTTCAATGGTTTCACTCACCCCTGGGATGCGTGCGGTACCCGTGAGAGCGGCCGCAATTGCCTCGCCCTTTGTCATTGATTCAAAGCCTGTGCCTCGACTGGCCGTAATAATGGCCATGATTTGTTTCATCGTTTCGGGGTCAATCGCTACCCACTTACCTTTCCATGCGACTAGAGGATGCTTCAAGCTAGCCATTTGCGAGAAGTCCTCCATACTCAGCGCATCGTTCCCCAGCATCAAACTCCAATCCGCCGAGACACTCCCTTCAATACCCGCCTGAATAGTGGGGGCTGAGGATTCTAGTACACGGGCTCCCAATCGAACCTTAGCTCGTAACCGACGAGCTCCACCGAACTCAGCCATGGCCTCGGGAATATGAATCATAAACCCTGCTTCTTTCAAGGACGAGGCGCCTTGCGTGATAAATTCCCAGGCTTCAGCTGGAAGCAGTGTTAAATTTTCCGGCTTTTGTCCCGCCAATATTTTATGGAGGGGCTTAAAGAAAGGAGTCGCTCGTGCAATGCCACGAAGTAATAACTGACGAGCTTGAATGACACGAGGATCGTTGGAGACTTGCCATAACTCTTCAACAGAGATATGGGTCCCTTGTTCAGTTTCGAGGCCTGCGCCTAAAATCCAACCTCCTTCACTAAGACGATCGGCTTCTTGGACAGTCTGCTGACCCTTAGGAACCGGTGGAGATTCTAAGCGAAAACTTGGCCGAACCCACTGGGGCCTTGCGCCCTCACTCCATTGATCAAGTTGATCACCGAGTGTGCGTTCTGTAATACCAATATTAGGGAACTCATTCATCGGGTGAGATAAAGCAACCATAAGACGTTCGTCCCAAGGAAGTCGGTCTCGCTTGTGCCCTCGTAAGCGATGCAGCATGGCCAACCGAGGATCTTCTCCGGGACGGATACCCCCCGCGACATAACGAATGAGAAAGTCAATCCCGTCTTCTAAAAAAGCATGGAGGACTTCGTGAGAATTGAGAGGTAGTGGATCGTCTCCTTCAAGCACATAGGTATCAAAGTTTCCTAAAAGCGTCCCTTTTGTAAATTCATATTGATCCGAAGCGGGAAATGCGGAGCAGACCGGTGGCATAGCTGCTTCAAGAGCTTGAATGATCTGACGATCCTGGGGACCCGTCAGAGAAGCGCCCCATTGTGCACGCCAAGGATTCCCATCCGTATTCAACTTGGGAAGAACAGCTCCCCGGATGACTAGAGATTGGAGCTGTCGGGTAGCCGCAGACCAATACCGAAGCGATGGGCTCAACTCTCCGTTGTATCTAGAGAGCGAACTGAGCCATACATAAGCTCGTTGCCAACGTAGGGGAAGTCCATGGACTTCAACGAGCGTGCCATCGGCTAAAAACATCTGCGCTTTGGCGGGAGTCAACCGATCTCGCCCAATAATATCTCCCGGTAAAGCACGTAATTGTTTTTGCCATTCTTCGATATCCGAAGGTTCGGAAAGCCCAATAAAAAAGCCTCGATCTAGGGGCCGATATTGCAGGATAGGCTGAATCACATTCGGCCTCGGATAAAGAACGTTAATCTGTTCATACGTAATTAGAATCCATGGAGATTGGGTGGCTCATGATGAAAATTGGTTTTGCAAGTGATCATGCAGGTGTTGAGTTAAAAGGAAGACTGTGTCAGTGGGCAGAAAATCATGGGTTTGAAATCGTAGATTTTGGAACGCATACGAAAGATGCGGTGGATTACGTGGACTATGCTTACCGGGCGATTCAGCGACGCTCCGAATGGGATCGTTTGGTTTTGGTTTGTGGATCCGGCATTGGTATGAGCATCTCCGCTAATCGCCTTCCGGATATTCGGTGTGCTTTGGTGACCTCCCCGGATCATGCCCGTTTGGCCCGTCAGCATAATGATGCAAATGCGATTGCTTTTGGCCAGCGACTGGTAGATCCGCTTAAAGCAGAGTACTACTTGAAGGTCTTTCTTGAAACGCCTTTTGAAGGTGGCCGCCACCAAGAGCGTGTGGAAAAGATGGGGAAAACCCCCTAGAGATCTGGGTTTTTTGTCATTACGAGATGACAATAGGTAGCCTAAGTTCTTTAATTACAGTTATTTATATATTATTACCCTAGCCTTGAGTGAAATGCACAATTTTGTGTGGATTAGACCCTAACGGCTTGAGCGGATCAGGAATATCCGAATGGCGAGGTTCTACTTGAAGAAGCCGGAAGGGGCCATCGTTAAACTATTAATTCGTCCTAATAAGGTTTTCACTCGTGCGCTATCTGCCCTCCTCCCCACAAGAAGATCAACAATTGTTGGCAGCTATAGGTGTCAAGAAAGCTGAAGATTGTTTATCCGGCGTCCCTTCGAAATTTTTATTAAAATCACTCCTCAACTTGCCTAGACAATCTTCTGAACTTGAAGTGCTCAGAGGAATGAGAGCGATGTCTCAGAAAAACACGTCGTTCACTTCTCGCTTTCTAGGAGCCGGCGCATACGCACATTTTATTCCAACCGCGGTGGATATGCAGGTCGGACGACAAGAATGGTTTACCTCTTACACGCCTTACCAGCCGGAAATTAGCCAAGGCACGCTTCAGCATATTTTTGAATACCAAACGATTATGTGTGACCTTACCGGAACGGATGTCAGCAACGCGAGCCTTTATGACGGGGGGACTGCCTGTTTGGAGTCTGCCTTAATGGCCGTCCGAGTGCAGAAGAAAAAAAATACGGTTCTCATCAGCGAGGGGTTGCATCCTTACTATCAAGAAGTTCTCAGAAGTGGATTTGCTTCTCATGAAGATTTAAAGCTTATCTCTGTGAGTCTGCGTGAAGGGGTCACTGACCTCGCCGACTTAAAAAATAAATGTGATAGTACGGTGGCCGCAGTGCTGGTTGGTTACCCTAATTTTTTAGGAAACATAGAGGACCTCACAGCATGCGCTGAAGTCGTTCATGGGGCGGGTGCTCTTTTAATTTCGGTCACACAAGAAGCAATGAGCTTGGGTTGGTTGGCGGCTCCAGGAACGGTGGGGGCTGATATTGCATGCGGGGAGGCGATGAGTTTTGGGAATCGAACCTCTTTTGGTGGTCCTTTTTTAGGATTTATTGGAGTACGCGATGCGCATAAACGAGAACTACCCGGACGAGTTGTAGGCGAGACCAAAGATCTTGAAGGGCGGACCGGTTATGTCCTGACTTTAACTGCGCGTGAACAACATATTCGTCGAGACAAAGCGACATCTAATATTTGTTCCAATCAGGGTTTGATCGCTCTTCGGGCAAACATTTGGCTTCAATTAGCGGGGCCTCATGGCCTCCGAGGCTTGGCTGAACAGAACGCCGCCAAGGCCCAATATTTACGATCACGATTATTGGAACTACCTTGTTGGGAACCCATTGGTGACGCGCCGTTCTTTAATGAATTTGTACTGCGCTACGTGGGTGATTGGTCACGCATGAAACAAGAATTGGTCCGCGAGGGTATCTTGCCCGGTTTAGAGCTTGATACCCTGCAAGCCCCGTGGAGTGATCAATACCAGAAGGGCATTCTGTGGTGTGCCACAGAATTAAATACTCGCCACCAAATTGAACATCTGATTGAAGTCATGGCTCGCTATGCGGTGGTGCACGCATGAATTTGAGATCACGCGAACCTTTGATTTTTCAACGAAGCGTCGAAGGTAAGATCGGCATGGATCTTCCACAATTAGATATCCCGCCAGCTGAAGACACACGCCCGAGTCATCTCAAACGAAAAGATTTTGGGGTCCTCCCGAGCTGTAGTGAGCCCGAAATCATCCGACACTTTACCCGTTTATCGCTTTGGAATTATGGAATGGATCAAGGTATGTATCCTTTGGGATCCTGCACCATGAAACACAATCCGAGACTCAATGAAGTCACAGCTGCTTTGCCGGGATTTGCTGAATCTCATCCGATGGCTAGCGACGAACATCTTCAAGGTAATTTAGAACTTATTTATACGCTTCAAGAGTGGCTCAAAGAAGTCACTGGTCTTCATGCTGTCACGCTTCAACCTAGCGCAGGTGCTGCGGGAGAATTGACCGGGGTCCTATTAATTCGTGCTTATCATCTCTCACGTGGACATCATAAAAAATTTATTCTTGTGCCTGATTCAGCTCACGGCACGAACCCGGCTACGGCGGCTATGGCGGGCTATGACGTGATCGACGTTGCTTCGGGACCGGACGGCTGCGTGTCCTTTGACGACATCACAGACCCCGTCACCGGAAAAGTGAAGCGAGGTTTTACTTCAGTCGTTCAAGAACATGGGCAAGATATTGCGGGGCTCATGATCACGAATCCCAATACACTGGGTATTTTTGAATCGCGCATCGGTGATGTTTGTTCCGAGATTCATCGAGTGGGCGGCCTTGTATATATGGATGGGGCTAACATGAATGCTTTAGTGGGTGTGGCTCGGCCTGGAGATTTTGGGATCGACGTGATGCATATGAACCTCCACAAAACCATGTCTACGCCACATGGCGGAGGAGGCCCGGGGGCTGGGCCTGTAGCATGTATCGAAGCGTTAGAACCGTTTTTGCCCCGTCCCATTGTTCTTCGGGAAACAAAAAAAATTGGTGAGGGCGAGGTCCCTGAGCATCGATATCGGTGGGAATGGAACCGACCCCAAAGTATTGGTAAGGTCCACACTTTCTTCGGCAACTTCGGCATGCTGGTCCGAGCGCTTACCTATTGTATGAGTCATGGAAGCGATGGGCTCAGAGAAGCTACCTTGCGCGCGATTGTGAATGCCAACTATGTTCGAAGCCAACTGGTGGGTTTTTATCATTTGCCCATTACATCTCCGACTATGCACGAGGTCGTTTTTAACGACTCGATTCAGGCG
>BJFQ01000016.1 GCA_014189895.1 Acidobacteriota bacterium
GTGGTTTGTTGGGCTCCGGCGTCAGACCCTGCGCCTGGTTCCGTGAGGCCCCACGCTCCAAGCGCTTGACCACTGGCTAAGGGTACTAAGTATTTATGTTTTTGGGCTTCGTTGCCCATGGCATAAATATGGTTGGAGCAAAGAGAATTATGGGCCGCAATGCTAATACCGACGCTGCCACAGACTCGGGAAAGTTCTTCGACAACAACGGCGTATTCAATATAACCCATGCCGGCACCGCCATAGGATTCTGGGAAGATAATACCCATCATACCCATCTCGCCGAGTTGCTTCATGACGGCGCGAGGGAAAATCTTTTTTTCATCCCAGGTCATCACATGCGGACGTATTTCTTTCTCCGCAAATTTTCGGACTTCGCGCCGTAAGAGTTCGGTATCTTCTGAAAGGGTAAAATCCATTACGAATCCTTCGTGCCTTCATGGGATCTGAGCGCTTCATCGTGAAGCGTCTTGAGGAGTGGCTGGTACGCTTGGGTGGCGCGGCTCATCTCGTCTACTCTATCTTTATCGTGGGTTTCGAGGGCTTTAATTAATTCAGACAATTGGGCTTGTGCATGGGCCTGATTGTCGTTTAAGAGAATAAAGTCAAATTGGCTGGCTTGACCAAACTGCTGAGCGACTTGAGCCATCCGAAGTTTCAACTGGACCGGACTTTCGTCGCCTCGGCCATACAGTCGGTCTTTGAGGGCTTGGAGGCTGGGAGGAAGAATAAAAATACTGAGCGACGTCGGGTAGAGGTCCTTCACCCGTGCGACCCCTTCCGTTTCTAAGTCTAAGATCACGGTCTGTCCTTGGCGGAGGGCTTTTTCGAGCGGGCGACGGGAGGTTCCGTAATAGTGGTCGTAGTTATGAACGTACTCAAGGAAATCGTTCTGCGCAATCATGTCTTCAAACACGGAAGGGGTCACAAAATAATAGTCCGCGCCCTCTTGCTCTTTGGGTCTCGGAGGACGGGTAGTGTGGCTCACTGAGAAATGCAAATCAGGTCGCGCTTGAAATAAGGACTTCAAGATCGTCGTTTTCCCGCTGCCGCTCGGGGCACATACAATAATCATCGGGGCAGACACGGGAGAACTCCTGGGGGTCTCTTTAGTGTAAAAGGAGACGGACCAATCTTAGACTTCGTTGAAGAAAAGTGGCCGAAGGACTTGGAGTTTCGTCTCCCAGGTTTGAGGATGATGGTAACGAACCGCAGCCGCTAGGCTCGATAAGAGACTGTTCGCATCTTGAGGAGTAAAGCACATCCCTACCAAGCGTCGATCGTGAGGCATGGTGAGCGTGGCGGTCGGGATGACCGTTTGGTTCATGATGCGCCCAAAATAACCATGGTCACGACCAAAACTGAAGATGGCGTTGGCATCTTTTTTCTCCGTGATCGCAATGCGCTCATTGGCTTTGATGTAGGTCATGATTTTTTCTAAATGGGTGGGGCGCTTTAAGCGCAAATCAAACCAAAGCGTGTGCATGTATTGCGTAGGGAGTTTAACGGCCGAAGAAAACAGTTGGAGCTCAATGCCTTTGGTTTTAAAGAGATGATAAGCATCACGAGCGTGGTGGGTGCCGAACTTTCCATCCTTGTGCGAACCCACTTGGGGAGCTGGAGAGAAATCTTTGACTTGGCTAATATCATTGGAACGACGCATACAGACAAAGTTGCCTTCTTCAAGGTTGTCAGAGCCTTCGGTGAGTGCGAGCGTTGAAATAATAGCCGAAATATTATGAGTATTACAGGACACCACCTGAATCCATTTATCTTTCAGCGGGTCGATGGTTTCATCATTGATCCCGCGGGCGTACATTTTCCCAAATCCAAATTCACTACCTTGAGCCAAAAAACCTAGGGCATTTTTTTCATAGTTTTGATAAAGAGCCTCTTTCATCTCATTGCCCTGAGGGGAGCAATCAATGACGACAATATTGTCACGAGAGAGAATTTCTTCGTGCGTATACGTGACCGGGGTTCCATAGGCCTCAAAGGCTTTCTTTTTATCCGCGTCGCAGACGAGTTTGGCTCCCCGTGCGAGGAGATCCTTGATCTTAGGTCGCTCCACCACACTATTTTTATGGAAGGTGACTTCGTCAATACCTAAAGCTTCACGGTAATGGGCGAATAAAGAGATGAGGGGGAGACCAATGGTACCTGTGCCGACCACATGAACGGTTTTTGTCATATGAAACTCCTATGTTCCGGGATTCTGGGACACCCCATCCGGTATAAGTTGATTATCTCAAAAAGCTCTTACAACCCCAAGAGCTATTAGCGCATCAGCCCGTTTTTATTCACGGTCATTTGGATGGTCACAATAACCCACTGTTTTTTCTCGCCTTTACCCGGCAAGGGCATGCATGAGAGCACCATCAGTTGCTTATCTTTAGAAACACCCAAACCCATTTGCACAAGGGGACGCCCGGCCTGCACCGTTTCTTCTTTACTGAGAATTTTCATTTTCTTCCACGCTTCTGCGTTGAAGCCTTTCGTCAGACGAAAGAGATTGGCTTGAAACGTTTTGGTGGCTTGATCTAAATTGTAATTCGCCGTTTCTATTTGCGGGAGACGACTACTGTTGAAGTTGTCATATTCCTTGACCAAGTCCTCCACACCAAAGAGTGTCGCGTCCTCGGGGGTTAATTGAAGATCTAATGACTTCGCCATGTAGGCGCACCAGAAAGCATTCGAAAATACAATATTGGGATACGTGGTGTGGATTTGCTTTAAGTGAGTAACATCTTTTCGAACCGCTACGTAGCGAAGACTTTGGAAAAGAGCTTCCGGACTCGTGGGGAGTTCAGGAGCGGTTTCGGGAACCGAAGGTTGACAGGCGACTAAACCGACCAAAACCAAAGAAGCGGTCATCCATTTCGTGATTTTTTTCATATGAGACTCCCTATTTCTCTATGTATGATGATTACGCACCCATAGCAGGATCGCCAAGAACGTTTTTTCAAATCCCTTTAAAAAGGTATCGTTTTACGTGACTTACCCCATTACCCTCATTGTGTTTGGCAAGTCGAAGCTCCCAGCTCATCGCGAGCTCATGGAGCATTACCAAACCTTGCTGAAGCGCTATGTTCGTCTGACCCTCCACGAACTCCCCGAAAGTAAACAAGAAGGGACCAGCGGCTTGGCGGATGAAGCCGTGCGATTACGCAAACATCTGAAGTCTCAGGACTATTTAATTTTATTGAGCGAAGCGGGGCCTGCCATGACCAGTCAAGATTTCGCTGCAACTTTGTCCACACATCTCAACCGTGGAACCTCCTTGGTCTTCGCGGTGGGGTCGAGTCACGGCTGGGATGAGGGGCTCAAGCAAGAAGCCGCGCGTTTTCTTAGTCTTTCTCCGATGACCTTTCCTCACGACCTGGCTCGCATTCTTTTTTGTGAACAGCTCTACCGAGCTTTCTCCATTCTCCAAGGCTCGCCCTATCACAAATGACGATTAGGGCTTAGCGAGACGCTCGGCCGCTTCATGAAGGGTCAGTTCACCTTGGATAATTTGATGAATCATCGCTTGCCATTGCTGATCATTGGTCTTTTCACTCACGCGCTTCATGAATAATTCAGCAAGAAGGCCTTCGAGTCGCAGACGCAAACGAGCGGCTTGTTTTTTCTGACGATATCCTTCTTGATCGAGCCAATGTTGATGCCGGTTAACCGCTTCTTCGAGAGCACCCAGCCCCTGACCTTCGGCGGCGATCGTTTTGATCCATGGCGCGTCCCAGGACTCAGGATCTTGTGCGGTCGCTAGCGATTTCATCGCCTGAAGCCCGTCCACCACTTGATCGATCCCTGGTTGATCGGCTTTATTCAGAATAAAGACATCCGCAATTTCCATCAGGCCCGCTTTAATGGCTTGAATCTCATCTCCCATACCGGGAATCAGCACCACACAGCAGGTATCAACCCCTCGAACCACATCCACTTCATCTTGTCCCACTCCAACGGTTTCCACGAGAATCGTATCGAATCCCGCTGCATTCATAAGATCGATCGCATCATGGGTTGATCGGGATAGACCTCCCATCATGCCGCGCGTCGCCATCGATCGAATAAAAACATTCGGATGAGGTGCGGTACGTCCCATTCGAATACGGTCACCCAAGAGGGCGCCGCCCGTAAAAGGCGAAGAAGGATCAATGGCGAGAATGCCGACCCGTTGACCTTGCCCCAGAAGATGTCGAGCCCATTGATCGGTGAGCGTTGATTTACCACTCCCCGGACTGCCTGTTACGCCAATGATCCGAGCGCGTCGAGGGGCTTTCTGTAGCTCGCGGGAAAGTAGGGGGGCTTCCGTATGGCCATCCTCCAGCCACGAGATTCCCCGCGCTAAGGCACGAGGGTCTCCTCGGAGAATGGACTGAGCGAGTGAGTGAGCGTCTTGCATGTCTTTAAGATTGCCTCACCTACCTAAACTTGGGTAGTTGGGCGATGGGGAACCACCTCTAAAGCCTACGTAAATGAGGGGTCTAAAGTGATGAGAGAATATAAAAGGAACCTTAAATGAATCCTTCTTCTTTTGTTGAGTGCCTATGACATCTTGGATTAAACGTTACTGGATGCTTGCCGTGGTGGTCGGCATTACGCTGCTGTACGTACCCCTTTCAGGCCGCTCCGAGAATCAGAATCTTAAAGTTAAGCATCTCGAGTTATTTAGTGAGGTCTTATCCATTCTTCAAAAAGAATCGGGGGAACCTGCCCAGAAAATTTCAGAGTATGCCATTGACGGCATTCTCTCCACCTTAGATCCCCATTCTAATTATTTCAATGAAGCGGAATGGCGGCGCATGCGAGAGGATCAACACGGTTCATATTACGGCATTGGTTCTACGATTCAAGAACAGGACAATGGGATTGTCATCATCTCACCCGTGAAAGGGGGCCCCGCCGATCGGATCGGGATCCGCTCGGGCGATATTATTCGAGAAATTAATGGGGAAACCACCGAGGGTATTTCTTCCGCTCAAGCCCAACAAAAACTTCGCGGTGAGAAAAATACGATCGTCAAAATTAAAATTCAACGCATTGGGGTCTCAGACTTCATTCCCTACACCCTGATTCGGGCGGAGATCCCGAATAACAGTCTTTATGCCGTCTTTATGTTGAACCCGACCACAGGCTATATTCTCATTCGTGATTTTGGGGAAACGACGAATGAAGAATTTAGAAAAGCTATCTTAAATCTTAAAAAACAAGGCATGGAAAGTTTAATCCTCGACCTCCGCGGTAATGGCGGCGGATTGCTCAACGCAGCCGTTGGAATTTGTCGTCAACTGCTCGGCCCCAATCAATCCATCGTGACGATTAAGGGTCGCGACGCGACGGATGATATCGAAGAGATTACGACTGAAGAATCGGATACGCTCGACTCTTTCCCTATTGTCTGTCTGATTAATCGAGGGTCCGCAAGCGCCAGTGAAATTCTTTCCGGTGCGATTCAAGATCATGACCGCGGCCTTGTGGTGGGCACGACCTCTTGGGGTAAGGGGCTGGTACAAAGTGTGATTCCCTTAGGACGCTCGCGCGGCGTCGCCATCACCACCGCACGTTATTACACACCCAGTGGACGTTTAATTCAGCGCAACTATTCTGAAAGTTTGGATGACTACCTGAATCCCGAACAAGAAACCGATCGTGCAGTTCAGCCCACAGGAACGCCCTTTACCACCGACCTAGGACGTAAAGTGTATGGAGGCGGTGGCATTAATCCAGATGTCTTTGTGGCCCCTGCTCGGATGTCGCCTTGGATGGTTGACTTACGACTTCGCCAGAATGCGTTCTTTCGCTTTGCCGTTCTTGAGAAAGAAAAACAAACGTACCGTGCAGGTCAACCTATCAATGAGGTTGTCATCACCCGTTTCCGTCGTTGGCTAGATGAGACCCGTGTTCCCTATGAAGGCAGTCAATGGAATGAGAATGTCGAGGAGATCAAAGAATTTCTCACGTTAGAGTTCACCAACCTTTTTTACGATTCCCAGCAAGGTCAAAAGTTTTTGATGCAGTCAGATCCCACGGTTTTAAAAGCCCTGGAGCTGATGCCTGAAGCTCAAGTATTGTTCAGACGAAAACAACTTCAGGATAAAACAAAAGCCCCTGCGCAAAGGACCTAGACGAAAGTGGTTCTGTAGTCCGAGAGTACCAGTGATCAAGTTTGAACTATTCATGTGGTGTAGACTTTAAGAACTTGCGGTGAGCAGTTCGCAAGCCCATAAAGAATCTTATGACTCAATCGAAACTCAAAAAACAAGGCCTCGGTGGTGCAATACCCACTCATGAAGAAAAGGGTCGTCTCCAAAAAAGAAAACTCGTCGCTCCAGTAGATCCAGCGGTGACGCCGCGAACTAAAATTTGTACGAAGTGTGCCAAGAGTTTTCGCGTCGATCCCGGTAAGAAGTTTTATCTTTGCGCGGATTGCTACCGCCGAACTTTTTTGCATAAGAAAGCGTCGTCGGCCTTTGATACACGAATACTGACTTCGATCGTCTGTAGTACCTGCGGAACCCGCGAGTATCTTCCTTTTGTTCCCAATCAGCATGAAAAAACGCTCTGTCGTTCCTGCTATGCTGAACAGAGGTTAGCCCCTTCGTTGGTCACGCCTCCGACGAAAGACTAGGTCCCCTATAGCCCCAAGAGGTCAACAAGATGAGATTTGATAAGGTAGGTCTTCGCGCTCTTCTCTCGGTAAGCCTTACGTTTGGATGCTTACAGGCTCAGAACACATTGGTGGGGAAAAAGAGTTCCTCTGATGAAGCCCGGCAAATCTTCCTCCAAACGCTGGATGCCGTCAATGACGCCTGGTTTGGAAAGCCCTATCAATCCATCACCACCGCTCGACTCAAAGGTAGTTTGGGCATTACCCTCTCCGGGGCGGTGATTGATCAAAAAATTGATTCCGCCACTCAGGGTCAGGTTCAATCCAAGGCGAAGTCAGGGAACGTCAATCTCAATGTGGACTCGATCTATTTTGCTAATGGGGATTATCAAACCGAAGCGACGGGCGATTTTGGAAATCTGATCGCGCAACGACGGGGTAATCGGGGCTTTGTATATTCCAAAGATCAGGGGACCTATACCACGGCTATCGATAAGGTTTCTGGGGATATCCCCCTCACTTATTTATCATGGTTTCGTCAATGTTTGAATGATTTAAAAGCCGCGTATATTGACGGCAAAGGTTTTAAGGCCACTCTCATTGGTGAAGAAGGTTCAGGGACGAGGGTCGTCCAACGCATACGCTTTGAATCTCCCACCTCCAAATTCGACGCTCGGAAAAGAGAACAACTTCTCGCCGATACGTTAGGTTTTTGGAAACGCGGGGTTCTCGAATTAGTCATCGATAAGAATTCTAAACTTCCCTTGCGCATGGAATTTCAAAATGCCGAACAAGGAGTCAATACGCGGGTGGATTTTAGTTATGGGTCCACTAAGCGCCTTCAGGCAGCTTCTTTCTCTAATAATTCGGTGGGGTTTCAGGGTCCTGGGTTTCTTCGTTTGGGCTACAACAATCAAGGGCAGATCAACTATCTTTCAGGCGAGTTAGCGAGCGAAGGTAAAAGGATTAGTTTTGAATTAACCCTCGCGTGGTCACAGGAATCACCGGTGAATGTGCTCACGGCCACCCCTCCCATCACCGCCAAAAAGAAAGGGAAGGAAGAATTCGAAACCGGAGTGCTCTTAGGCCTAGCCGGACATATTTTTGATTTGCAGAAAAATGGATTAAATTTTCGAAGTGTCGCTGTGACTCCGAAGACACCTTAAGTTTTCATCATCGCTTTTTTAGTCCACGCGTTGTAAGATAAGTATCCTGATCTTGAGGGATCAGACATCACTTCCCTTTGGGGCTGTTCCGGTTTCGACAGGATAAAGCTCAAGGTGGCGATGCAGGCGGGAGTTGGTCAGCAGGCTCCCTCATCAAGCCGACCCCATTTAACTGCCAACTTTAATTCCGAATTGGCTGTTGCTGCCTAAGCAATTAGGCATCAACCGAGTCACAGTGATCGCTAGGTAGCTGTCTCGTTAAACCTTGGAAAGGGTGACTTCGGTCTGCCGGACACGGGTGCTAGCTGGGGGTTCGAACCGTTCTCGGCGAACCTTGAGATTTAGAGAACAACCTCACTGGAACGGCTCGTTCATTTTCCCCCAGTGTTGGATGTGAGTGAACCAAGCCTGTGGATGAATCCTACCCTGACGTATCTTGGACGCGAGTTCAATTCTCGCCAGCTCCACCAATCTCAAATCGGATCCCCTCTTCATGAGGGGATTTTTTTAGGGTGTTTTAAATCCTTGAGCGTATTTCTTTTGAAGCGCCTCGGGCGATTCCTCACTTCGAATAATCTGACGCTGCGTATACCCCGCATCCAGAATCAGGGCATTGATCTCTTGATCGCTCATCGTCACGTCCCCTTCAAAACCGACAATGACCACACGGGTTTTGAAGTCCACTAAGATTTTCTGAACGCCCTTCACTTCTTTGAATTTCTCCTCAATGCTCGACGCACAAAAAGCGCAGACCATCCCTCGAATATCGATGACAACGGACGTGGGGGGAGGGGTAAATGAGGACGGACCGACCCACAGCAGACTGCTTAACACCAAGGAAGTGATCCAAGACATAGCGACTCCACAAAGTTAAAAAAGATGCATCACTGAGATAAATATTTTACCGCGTGTCTCACCCGTGACATGAACCCCGGCATCCACCCACCAACGCCGGGAGACCCAGCGAACGATCGGGGCCACGGAGCGTTCTTCGTGGTGTCTTTTTTCCACTTGACCCTGAACTCCAAACCAAATGGTAGGTCGATTATAGGAAGACTCCCAAGGCGCATAAAGGGCTTGAACGGTTATAGTTTGCTGGGTCGCGACGGAGCTTTCAAGACGCTCGAGAGTCGTTCGAACATAGACTTGGGTGGTTTCGTAATCGGCGGATAGAGCCCCTTCAAATCCGAGGGTAGTTTTTTCGGGTCGGGTCTTTGCGTGAACTTGAAAAGGACCTCCGATGAGATAGACATTGAGGATGCCGTCTTCGGTAAAGCTTCGATGAAACACATACGACGCCTGGAGGCCTTGCGCCATCAAGGGGGCGTCGAACGGGGTTCCGTCCCATTCAATGCGGGACACTTTCAGGGCCAGAACGGGTGAATAACCGTAGCTAAGATCATAGCGGCTCATGCTGGGTCCCCGGAAGACCATACCCATCGTGGTCCCTTTAGGGACAAAATCATTACCTAAAATCCCCATCGAACCAGCAAATAACAAAAGCAAAGTTCCAAGCGCGCGCCGGGTCATAAATTAAGTTTAACCTACTAGAATAAATATGATGCTCAACTTCCGTCGCCTCCTTCGCGATCCAGGGTTATGGGTCCTTGTTTTCGGCCTAGCTTGGTATGTCCAATTAAACTTTCAACATCGGATTGAAAGCTTCTCTTCTTTCTCTTCTGTTTTCTCTTCTTTCGCTTCAAAAAATACTCTCGTCGGTATTGCCAACCGAGGAGCCATCGAGGATAGCCCTTGGAAGCGGGGGGCTGATTTGGTGCATGAACGCCGAGCCCATCGATCGTCGCTCTTGAAGGATGGACGCATTCTCGTTTCAGGCGGACTAGTGGGCATCGGCAATGTGGTCCAACCGACTCGCTATCTGGCCAGTAGCGAGATTTATGATCCTGAAAAAAAACAGTGGCGCCAAGTCTCTAATCTGTTTTCACGGTTCCGCCATACATCAACGGCACTCCCTTCCGGTGAAGTCATCCTCATCGGTGGCCAAAGCGATCAGGAATCTCTCAGTTCGACCGAGATCTTTGATCCAAGTCTCAATGAGTTCCGACTCGGTCCTTCCTTAACAAAGCCTCGTCGGCTTCATACCGCCACGTTGCTGTCCAATGGAAATATTTTAGTCGCCGGAGGGTACAGCGGAAATGCCGCGAGCACGGCTTATCTTTATCCTTACGGACCCCAGCAACTTCTTGAGTGTGAAGAGTTCGATCCGCTCGGACTTAAAAAAAATATTAGCTCATCCATGCACACGCCTCGGGAGCTTCATACCGCCACGCGATTAGCGGATGGACGGGTCCTAGTTACAGGCGGGATCTGGGGAGAGGATACCCTCAATACATGTGAAATTTATGATCCCCAAAGTCGTACGTGGACCTCTACAGAGCCCATGACGTTACCCCGAACGCGTCACGTCGCCACCCTTTTGCCTGATGGACGGGTGCTGGTCATCGGGGGTTCAGTCGGTAAAGCTATCGAACAAGTTGATCGACAAGCCACTGTGAACGTTTACTCGAGTTGTGAAATTTATGATCCTGCAACGGGCCGTTGGACCTTGACGGATTCGATGCACTGGCCTCGAACTTCTTTCATGGACGTAGTCCTCTTACCCAACCATAAAGTGTTGGTAGCTGGCGGCTATGGAGCCTCTAATTATGAAAGTAACTATTCATGGGAACTCTACGATATTGCGTCGGGGACCTGGGACACCTATGGAACCTGGGCGGAACCGATCCATGCCCATCGCCTCATGTTTATACCTCAATACAATCAGGTCCTTCAAATAGGAGGGCTATCTAAGGGACAGAGCGTCAATAGCACCCGAATCCTTGACCTTTCACAAAACTTGTTTGAAGACCGCCCCGCGATACAATTCGCGACGATACCTATTGGACCTACTGGTAGAGGACCCCTCACCCAGGTCCAAATTACGGCGAACTTCAAAGAGGGATCGGCCGTGCTATGGCCCCACGGGGTCCCTATCCAGAGCGGTCAAATGTCTACGGTTATGATTGATCGAAAAACTTCCTTTATCTTCGAGCTCACCAAGCATCACCTTGTTGTCGTCCATAAATTTAAGGTCCAGCCCCGTCCAGGCGGCCAACAGAAAGAACGACGGACGAACCAAACCCTGAAGCCTAATTCACGGTCACGATAAATCGAGATTTATTGGAGTTGGTTCCCATAATACTAATAGCATTGGAACTGACGCTTTCGTTATCTGTGACAATAAGACGATCACCCACCCGACGAAAAGATCGCTTCACTAATGAACTGGATTCAAATCCGATCAGAAATCGGCTCCCTTTAAGTTCGACCTTTTCCTCGCTCGCCACCGGCAGCCCACTGTCGTCGATCCAGATCGTCAATTCATCCAGGTAGGACTTCATACTTTTCCGATTAGCCTCCGTGATGGGTTTGTTCACTTTAAATTTGAGTTTTCTTAGGGCTTGCCCATTGCGTGTCTCCGGGTTTTCATTCAAGAGTTGGCTGACACTCAGCGTTCGAAGGAGATCATCGCTGTGCGCCAAGAGTAAATCCATCGTCGTCGCATTAAAAGAATTCATCAGCCCTCGAAGTGGACTGGGTAAATTAGCATTTTGGAGACCCTGGGCGGACTCGTCGCGAACTCGATCCATATCGTCTTGCGACCATTGAATTCGAACGCCGTTCGAATTATGGTCGACGGTTACCTCCATAGATCCTGAGGCCTGAGTAGCTTTTTTATCTTCTGTCGCAACTGAAGAGGACACTGCTTTAACCTGGGCTCGAATAGGCTGACGATTATTCAGTTTCTCGAGTGTATTTTTAAGATCGGCTAGTCCATCAGCACGCAATGAAGTTCCAATGACCCATGCCATGATTGCAAGTTTATAGTTCACGCAAAGCTCCCTTGAGGCGATAAGTTTATTATGATCCAGAACCTAGGGAATAGACCTCGCGCCTGCCTGAGCAGTAACTTTCTGGGGTCGATTGGTTTGTCAATACGCCCCACTACAAATAAAAAAAGGAGCTCAAGGCTCCTCTTTTTTTTGGTCATGATGCCTTCGGAAATTACTGCTTAGCCAGTACACCGGCAATGCCCCGAGCACCTGTGGTTGTATTTCGAGAACCCATCACGAGTCTCGCTGGACGGGTGCCTTTGGCAGGATGGAGCCAGACTCGACCCGTAAATGAGGTGGTCACGGCAGCCGCGCCTGACCCGCGTCGTGTGAAACTGATGGCAAATGGATTTTTATTGGCACGGGGTTGCGTCAAGGTTCCGCTGTAGGTCGATACGGCATCGGACCCACTCATCGTTCCTGTGCTATTGAAGGTCCAATTTGTCGCTTGGCGGGTCGACATAGAGCGAGCCGTTCCCGAGAAATTTCCCGCAAGACTACTTAGGGCTAACGTCGAAGAGGTCGCACTTGCCTCTGCTGAAGGAAGGACGCTAAAACTACCGACGGCGCCCCCACTAAAAGAAGCTACGACAGAGCCATTCGAATTCACCATGAAAGATAGACTGACTGAGAGCGTGGGCATAGAGAAATCTTCAGCATAGGACAATACTGCTGTGCCATTGTATTGCTGACTGTTGACTTGGGTCAGATTTCCAAGCAATAGCAATCCAGAGTCGGTGACGAGCGAGAAGGAGTTATCCTCTTCGATTAATAAAGAGGTCTCAATTCCGTTTTCTTGTGCCGTCGTCGTAGTGCCTTCATAAACCCCTGTAATCGAGGTGGAGGGCGTCATCGGTGACATAATTTGACTCGCCGATCCGCCACAAGCGACAAGGACGAGGGTTAATAAAGCGCATAAACTCACGAGATACTTCTTCATAAAACCTCCAATCAATCTTAGGCCCATTCTACTCCTATAGGGTTTACTTGGGACAGGGGTGTCTAGGCACAAGCTTATAAATCATCCAAAGATTGCATTTAATTTATTGGTCCGGGAGACAGGATTCGAACCTGCGACCCTCTGCTCCCAAAGCAGATGCGCTACCAGGCTGCGCTACTCCCGGGTGATTCATCAGTGTATCAAGAAGAAGTGGTGGCCCCGACAAGATTCGAACTTGCGACCGCGAGATTAGAAATCTCGAGCTCTATCCAGCTGAGCTACGGGACCTTTCTATCTTGATTTTAACCGATTCGACTTGAAAGAGTTTAGTGCTGGAATCTCATAGATAACGAGGAGGGTATGAAAGCAGGAGTCTCGTTTCTTGGGCGGCCCCATGCATCGGAGAGTTTTCTCTTTTCACGAAGGGTGGGTGCACAGCGGCACGCTCCAAAGGGACAGTATTCAAGACCAGGCAATGGGGCGGGTTGCCCATAATATTGAATCCCAATGGTATAGGGAAATGCTTGCTTGCCTTGGGCGTCAATCGTTTGGAAATAAGCATAAGTGCCATTGGGATAATCAGGGGTCACACCATATCTTCCGTTGTAAGCATCGAGAGTACGACCTAGGGCCGTTGAAGTATATTCATAATCTTGGATAAAGATGCCCATGGGGTAAAGCGTCGCATTGTTGTAAGGAGCTAATGCTGCTGCCCCAGAACGTGAAGTAGATTTTACGACGTAGCCTGACACCATTCTGACAACTCCTGAACTTGCATTCATCGGCTGAGCATAACCATAGGGACCATAAATAGGGTAGCCATCGAACGCATATCCCACAATTTTAGAGTGGCCATTAGGGTGCGTGAGCGACCCATTTAAATAACTAATTTGCTGGGACTCCGAAGAAGGTCGAAGCCAAGCACTATAGAAAGTTGGAGCATGATAATGATACTGACCGGTTTGTTGCGCATGGCCCCCTGCGTAATCTTCACCAAAGTAGGCCGCTTCATTTCCTGCGTTGTAGTTATAGCCGGGAGGTGGGGGGGCTAAACCGCCAGCCGGAATACCATTGCCAGCAGAAGGATTGAAAAACACAACCCCGTTAATCGCAATGCCGATAGGTCCGAGAGGGGTGGATACAGGATTAAGATTAGGTTCATTCAGGCCCCCTCTTAGAGGAAAAGACTGATTGAAATTCTGATTCTGAACTGGATTGATCGTAAAGGGTCCTGTGGGATGAAAAGGGACTCCAGTGGATTGGACATTCATAGACCCCGTTGAAGTATTGAAAGTGAAAGAAGTTCGATTGGTATTAAATTGAGTCGCAGGTCCCAGGGGGAGGACACCACTTATAATCGAAGACCCGCTGCCACTTCCCCCCGTGCCTGAGTTTGTACTAGTGACTGTTGAACCCGAACCACAACCTGTAAACAGGATTAGAATCATGAGACTTAGCGCATAACTTTGGATTCGGATCATCATTCTATCGCTCCATACTTTATAGACCCTTGGTGCCCCCATAAAGATGGATGGCTTTAGGATTTCTAACCTTCAAGCCGATAGTCTATCCAGATAAGCATCTTGGGAAGAAGTGGGTATTGGGGCGGCTGATGGGATTTGAACCCACGGTACCCAGAATCACAATCTGGTGCCTTAACCACTAGGCGACAGCCGCCATAAGAAGCAAGTTTATCGTAGGTCACCCTTAAAACCTATCCTTTCGTCTCTAAGTCATAACCAATCAGCCCTCATAAATTACAGAAGAGCATGGCGTCTCGAGAAAGAAAGAAGAAAGTATTTTAAACTATGAAAAATAAAGAAGCTTTAGGGCATACATATATAAGGAGGTCCATCATGACATCAATCATGCAGAAGCCACAGGTTCGTCATCTTAGAAAAGATTTACTTTTTTTTGCGCTGGGAGCTATGGTCACCCTACTCAGTTTGTCGTCCGTGCTTATTGCTCAAGATGCAAAAGCCTCAAACAAAATAGTGGGAAATGCCTCCAAGGAAGGCCTGCCTTCTATTTCCGATGTAGCCGATCAACTTCTCCCCACCGTAGTTTCGATTCAGACCACGTCCTATATTCAGTCCAGACAACCTGATATGTTGGGGAGCGATCTTTTTGAATTTTTCATGGGGCCCAATTTCAATCGACGAAACGCGACCCCGGATAATGAACAACGGGCAGTATCGGGCGGTTCGGGCGTCCTGATTTCAGCCGATGGTGAAATCATCACGAACAATCACGTCATCGAAGGCTACCAAGGTTCCTCTGGAAAATCAGAAGTGGAGGTAACGCTTACGAACGGAAAGAAATATAAAGGAAAGATTTTGGGTCGGGATAAAGAACTAGATATCGCTTTAGTCAAAATTGAAGCGACCAATCTTCCCTTTGCCAAACTGGGGGACTCAGACGCTCTGCGCATTGGTCAGTGGGTGGTCGCCATTGGCAATCCTTTTGGGCTCGACCATACCGTGACTCAAGGTATTCTCAGTGCGCGAGGGCGAAAGCTCGACACGGGCATTTCTTCTTTCTTACAGACGGATGCAGCCATTAATCGAGGCAACTCGGGAGGACCCCTCATCAATCTTACGGGTGAAGTGATTGGGATCAATACCGCCATCGCCGCCCAAGGACAAAATATTGGATTTGCTGTTCCTTCTAACAGCGTCAACCAAATTCTGAAAACCCTCCGGGCCGGAAAAGCGGTGAGTCGTGGATTTTTAGGTATTGGCCCAATTCTTTTGGATAGTAATTACCAAGAAGCGCTCGGGGTAGCTGAAGGCGTGGTGGTAGGCTCGGTGGAAAAGGGTCGCCCCGCTTCGCTAGCGGGTCTTCAGCGTTTAGATGTCGTCACCCATGTTGACCGTCAAGCGGTTAAGAGTCCGGATGAACTGATCTCGATAATTTCCTCACGCAGCGCGGGGGAGTCTGTTGAATTAGACGTGATCCGCGATGGGAAAAAGATGGTGATCAAAGTCACGCTAGGCGATCGTAACCTCATTGCACAAAACGCCTCGGGTGTCTCGCCGAATGAAGGCACTCCGGATAGTGAGGAGAAGCGCCCGATAGATATTGAAAAGAACTGGGGCTTCCAGGTAGATAATTTATCCCCCTCTCTTCGGGCACAATATCGTATCGGTGAAGATCTCCAAGGGGTCGTCGTAACTTCGGTGGTCGCTAGATCAGCAGCCAGCGAATTGCTGAGTCCAGGATTAGTCATCACGGACGTGGGTCGAAATGGGATAAAAAATCTGAAGGATTTTCAAGCTCAACTTCAAAAAACTAAGAAGGTACTCTTGGTCTTTGTGGCCGATCCACGAACTGGTCAACGCTTTTCAGTCGCCGTTCCGCGTCGCTAATTCGATAACCCCGAAAGACCGTCATAATAAAAAGCACGCGCTGGGTGCGTGCTGACGGAGATGTGCGATGGGGCCCTTAGAGGGATTTTGTTTAGCAGCGGGCTTGGGCACTCGCATGGGAGCTCTTTCACAAGCACTTCCGAAGCCCGCCTGGACCCTGCAACATAGAACGCTTCTTCAATGGGGATTCGATCTTTTAGCGCGTCAAGATTGTCGGTATTGGGCGGCCAACACTCATTTTCAATCTGACATTTTAAAAACGCTTCACCTTCAGAGCGAGCTGATCCATGAACCGATTCTGATGGGTTCGGCGGGATGGTTCGCTTCGGTGGCTCCCCGTGTTCAAGAGGCTTTGATGGTCTGGAATGCCGATGCAGTAGCGCACGATGTCCCTTTTCGGGAACTCCGAGCGAACCATTTGGCATCGGGCGCTGATCTGACGTGGCTCCTTGTTCCGCATCCGGGCGGACCTTGGACTCCAGTCTGGATCGACGAACACCATCGTATTCTCCCCACCGGACAAGCGGGTCGGGGTCCTTATCACTTTGTGGGCGCTTCGATTTGGTCGCCGAGGATCGCCCAAGTCATTCCGGATGCACCGACGCAACTCGGTCAAATTCTTCACCATCTTCATCACCGCGGCTGGGTCGTCCCGGCTTTCGAATGGTCTGAGATCGGTCGCCCCCAAGCACTTGTTGAGGCTGCTCGACGTTGGGCTCCTCAGCATGAAGGCCGATTCCTCTCCAATTATGTTCATCCAACCGCGACGGTCAAAGGTGACTTTCGAGACTGTATTTTTGGACCCGGTGCAGCGCCCCCGAGCGGCCATCAAGATCGCCAAGCTTTATGGTTTAAGGATCACGACCGTCAAGTCAGGATTAATCTGTAGTCTATGGATCCCCGACTCTTACAAGCCCTTGACCAATGGGATCTCAGATCTCCTCAGCGTCTCGCAGGCGATGCCGGAGCCCGTCGCTACTTTCGCGTCGAACATAGTTCGCTTGGAACAGCGATTGTCGTGATTTATCCTTTAGGGCCCGCGGGAAAAGTTCCCCATGCCTATGACGATTTTAGAACCCTACAAAAATATCTCGACCCCGTGATCTTAGTTCCCACTATTCTTCAAGAAGATTCCGAACACGGGCTTTTGTTACTCGAGGACCTGGGAGATACCACGCTGGAACAGCGCCTCATGGAACACCCTGAGGAAGAGATTCAATGGGCCCATCGGATCGCAACCATGAACAAGAATTTTCTTGGAATCTTAACGGAGGGGGCACCCGAAGGTGTGTTTTTTATGAATCGAAGTTTCGATGTCCCTAAGTTTGAATTCGAATGGAATTATTGTAAAAAACATTTTTTCCAAGATTTTTTGCAAGCGGATATTCCTAAATGGCTGGACCGTATTTTAGAGGATGTGCATCAGAGTCTCAGTCAAAGAGCTCGTTTCTTTACGCATCGAGATTTTCACGTACGGAACCTGATGGTCCGAGGCGATCGCTTGGTTTGTATTGATTTCCAAGATGCCCGGCGGGGACCAGCTACTTATGATTTGGCCAGTATTGTCTTTGATGGGTACTGGGATTGGTCGAAGGAAGCTCGAGGTGCGATTCTTCAAAAAGCACAGGACGAATTGGGTTGGAGCCAACAGGACCTTTGGGAGGAACTGACGCTGAGCGGTATTCAGCGCAATTTCAAGGCGCTTGGAACCTTTGGCTATCAGTTCTTACATCGTAAGAAAAACCAGTTTGCACCCAGTATTCTCAGAACCCTGATTCACTGCAAATACCACTTCGAACGCCTCAATTTAGGCGAAGGCGTCACCTTGATGCACCGACTAGCCCGTCAGGCCGAAGGCCAACTCTCTAAATTAGGGGCGTTTGGAGGCGATGATAAAACGGGCTCGGCTAAATAATACAGAGGTCCCTACCGGGGACGCCATTCAATGTCCGTAACCCCAGCGGCGACATTCTCAGCTCGTGCGACCGCGAAAAGCCAATCTCCAAGACGATTTAAATATTCCACAACATGAGGGTCAATAATTTCTCCATGACCGAGTAAGACCACCTGTCGCTCTGCCCGTCGACACACCGTTCGGGCGACGTGGGCAAAGGCTGCACCGGGTGAACCCCCGGGAAGAACAAAAGCCGTCATAGGGCCGGCCATATCCGTGAGTCGATCAATATCTTTTTCCATATCCGCAATAGACCAGGTCGTTTTTTTCATTTTATTTTCGAGCAAGTCCTTTTTTTCTTCGGGCGTGGCGAGCAATGCCCCTAAAACAAAGAGGTCATCCTGAACCCGTTGAAGGCACGTGGAGGAGACGACCGTGTCGTGCGCGTAAAGTCGAAGAACTCCCAGGGAACTGTTTAACTCATCCAGCGTTCCATAGGCCATCAAACGAGGATGGCTTTTAGTCACACGGACCCCTCCGAAGAGATCGGTGCTGCCGCTATCACCATGTCGCGTATAAATTTTCATAACGGAGAACCTTAGGGAGGAACTATCACTTTAGAATCTCTCACAGCGATCTACCTAGGGAAAAAATACTCGCCAAAAAGATCCCTTGATAGATCGGGGCTTTAGCGCTGCTTCGTGGACCAATCTTGAGGATTTTCCTGCCATGCTTTCAAGCTAGCCAGGGCTTCAGGAGAGAAGGAATGCGTGGCTTTGTGTAAGAGATTTTCAAAGTTTCCCAAGGTCTGAAGACTCACTTGGTGGTTCTCGAAAGCCGTGCGCGAGGAAGGTAGGCCATAATTGAAAATAGCGATTACTGATAGAACACGCGCGCCTTCTTGTCGAAGGGCTTCAACGCATCGCAAGGACGAGCCTCCCGTAGATATGAGATCTTCGATGAGAACGACGGATTGATCTTGGCAGGACATGCCTTCCACTTGGCGACCGAGCCCATGGGCTTTCGGTTCGGGGCGCACATAAACAAAAGGAAGAGAAAGTTGTTGAGCCACCAACATACCCCAAGGGATACCGGCCGTAGAAGTTCCTGCAATCATGGACGGATTGAGCGGGCTAGCTAAACGAACCAATCCTTCAGCAATATGCGTGCGCACTTCTGGATGACCCAAGAGACTGCGATGATCGCAATAAATGGGGGCCTTAAGTCCGCTGGACCACTGAAAAGGCTCGTGGGGTCTTAACTGAACCGCCCCGGATGCTAAAAGCTGTTCTTCTAAATTCCAAGTCATGGGAGATCCAATTCAGCGACAGGTTGTTTACTCATATAACGCTCGGCGCCATCACAAAAGAGCGTAACGACACGAGCTTGGGGACCTAATTTTTGAGCGACTTGAAGAGCCGCCACGGCATTCGCACCACTCGAACCTCCGACCAAACAACCTTCTTTTAAAATAAGTTCTCGGGCGGTTCGTAAGCTGTCGGCATCGAGTACATCAATCACCTCATCACACAAGGACATATCGAGGCTTCCGGGCATAAAACTATTCCCGACCCCTTCCACTGTCCATTCGCCGAGAGGGGCGCCTTGGTAAATCGAACCCACGGGTTGAACAACAACTGAATGACATTGAGGATTTTTATGTTTGATGTATCGAGCGATTCCCGTGAACGTTCCGCCTGAACCGGCTCCGAATACTAACGCATCGACACGACCTTCCATTTGTTCCCAAATCTCAGGCCCCGTTCCTTGTTCATGCGCTTCGGGATTATGCGGATTTTCGAACTGCTGAGGGACATAGGCGTGGGGAATGCTCTTAGCAAGCTCGGCGCATTTTGCAATCGCACCTTTCATGCCCTCTTCTTTGGGAATAAGAACCAATTCCGCACCGAGGGCTTTCATGAGCATCATCTTTTCACGCGAATATTTGATCGGCACACACAAAATACAGCGATAGCCCATCTGTCGGGCGGCAATGGCTATCCCTATGCCCGTGTTGCCGGCCGTAGGCTCAATAATCGTTGAGATTCCGGGTTGGATCTTGCCTTCTCGTTCCGCCGAACGAATCATATTGATGCCAATACGATCCTTAACGCTCCCTCCGGGGTTGAGATATTCAAGTTTCGCAAAAATGGCGTGATGCGGTGCGAATTGATGGAGACGAAGAAGTGGTGTTCGCCCCACGAGTTCTAAGATGGAGTCTACCGTATGGAGAGGTCGTAGAGGTTGGGTCATGCGGATCTCCGTCGGTCTTAGATTAAAGATAATAAAAAACAGACTAGATTAAACATCTTTCACCACTATGCTCACAATTTTTCCACCGGCTGGAACAATGACCTTAACTAAGGTTTTACCTTGAAGCCAGGGTTGAATATCCAGACACCGGAGGGCTGCCGTCTGCTTGTCGGCATCGGTGATCTCAGAGGGAAGGAGTAGACGGGCCCGAACCTTGCCATTCACTTGGACGACCACTAAAATTTCATCCGTAATGAGTAATTCGGAGATCACAGAGGGCCAAGCAGCGTGCGCCACAAAACCTTCGTGCCCTAAGCGAGTCCATAAATGCTCCGCCAGATGGGGGGCGGTAGGGGCCAAGAGCCGAACAAAAATATCCCACACGTGTTGACGAATTGCCTCGGCGCGAGGAGCGGCGAAGGTGTGTTCTTGAATGGCATTTAATAATTCCATGAGACTGCTGACTAACGTGTTGAAGGAATAACGAACTTCTAAATCATCCGTCATCCGTTGAAGGGTTTGATGAAGTTTGCTGAGTAATTTTTTTTCCTCTGAAGATAGGGTCGAGAGCGGGGGCAAAGGAGCCGAGGTGGGCGTATGAGTTTCAATCAAGCGCTCTACGCGCTTTAAGAATCGAGCGGCGCCCTCAATGCCCTCAAAGCCCGTCCAATCAATTTCTTTTTCAATGGGAGAAGCAAAGATCATAAAAAGCCTCAGCGCATCCGAGCCATATTTCCCGATCACTTCGTCGGGATCCACGGTATTTCCCTTCGACTTACTCATCTTAAATCCATCTTTCAAGACCATACCTTGACAGATCAGGCGCTGAAAGGGTTCATCCGCATGCGCCATGCCGAGATCCCTCAAGACCTTGTGAAAATAGCGGGCATAAATCAAATGCATGGTGGCATGTTCGACGCCCCCAATATATAAGTCCACAGGAGTCCAGGCTTTGGCCTCGTCAGGGCTGAAGGCTTGGGTTGGATTTCCCGAATCGAGGTAGCGAAGCCAATACCAGGATGAATCGACAAACGTGTCCATCGTATCTGTCTCGCGACGCGCATTGGTGCCACAACTCGGACAGGCCACCTGAAGAAAAGTTTCACTAGTGGTCAAGGGAGAGGCTCCGCGTCCTGAGAATTCGATATCCTCGGGTAATAAAACAGGGAGATGGTTTTCGGTTTCAGGAACGACCCCGCATTTCGGACAATGAACGGTGGGGATCGGAGTACCCCAATAACGTTGACGAGAAAGTCCCCAATCTTTCAATTTAAAAGAGAGCATGGGCTCCGCGCTCGCTGATGAAGCTAAGGCTTGCACGAGCGCACGGCTCGCTTCTTCAGAGCTCATTCCGCTGTATGGACCGCTATGCATGAGCACCCCTGGTTCCCAAGGGGAGGGAGCATCGATCACCTTGGGTATAGGAAGTTGATATTTGGACGCAAATTCATGATCACGTTCATCGTGACCCGGCACCCCCATCACTGCGCCCGTCCCGTAATCCATCAAGACATAATTAGCTGCAAAAACAGGAATCAGATCACCCGTGATCGGATGACGTGCTTGAAGTTGCGTTTGATAGCCTAGCTTAATATCGCTCGTCAATCGTTCTTCGCGAGATTGCTTCGCAATGGTTTGACAGAAATGCAAAAGTCCTGGATCGGTTTGAGTAGTTTCTTGAATGACGGGGTGTTCCGTTGAGAGGGCCAAAAAAGAAACACCAAACAGGGTGTCCATGCGGGTGGTAAAGACAGGAACACGAGCGCCCGATGTAAGTTCAAAAGAAAATCGTGCTCCTTCTGAACGACCAATCCAGTGGCGCTGCATGGCCTTGATATTTTCCGGCCAATCTAAAGATTCGAGGCCTGAAACTAACTCGTCTGCATACTTGGTAATCGCAAAGAAGTACTGCTCCATCGGCTTTTGAATGACCGGATGGCCTGTACGTTCGTCCTTACCGTCGACCACTTGCTCATTAGCGAGTACGGTTCCCAGCGCTTCACACCAATTTACATTCCTCAACGCACGAAAGACATCCCCGCGCTTCCACATCTGTAGAAAGAACCACTGGTTCCAACGGTAGTAAGCGGGTTCATAACTAGCCAATTCACGATCCCAGTCATAACTAATGCCCAGTCGTTGGATCTGTTTTTTCATATCCGCAATGTTTTTTCGTGTCCACACGGCCGGATGAATCTGATGCTGAATTGCTGCATTTTCAGCAGGAAGACCGAAAGAATCCCAACCCATCGTATGCATCACTTCTTTTCCACGCATGCGCTGATAACGTGCCACTACATCCCCTAAGGTGTAGTTACGGACATGCCCCATGTGAATACGCCCGCTTGGATAGGGCAGCATCACTAACATATAGAACGTCGGAGTCCCTGGATTCATCTCCCGCGCAAAAGGGGCGCGAAAAGCTTTTTCTTGGTTCCAACGCTCTTGGATAAGCACTTCGTGCTGTAAAGGATCAAACATCATAGGGTCTCGTGAGATACCAACTCTCCTTCAGATTAACGGACACCTTGCGGGTCTACGTGAGGCCCTCATCAGCCCAGTCGCTTCCCTCTTCTTCGGGAGGTTTTTCGGCGATCTGATAGGACTCATCGGACCAGGCTCCGAGGTCTTCGAGACGACAGCGTTCTGAGCAAAAAGGACGGCTAGAGTTACCCTGCCAAGACGTAGGCTTATGACATTTTGGACATGGATTTAAGTTGTTTGTTTTCATATTATTATCCTATAATCTACATTATATAACTCATATTTAATGAGTCTCACTATGTAGATATGTTTGACGCCTCTAAAAATGGGGGCTAGCGTGAAATATAAGGCACATTTTAGGTGCCCATGAAGGAGAACACATTATGAGTAAAATTATCGGAATCGACTTAGGGACCACTAACAGCTGTGTGGCTGTGATGGAAGGTGGGCAGCCCAAAGTAATCCCTAACCCCGAAGGGTCAAACACCCCCCCATCCGTGTGGGTTTTAACCCCAAGACGGGAGAGCGTTTAGTGGGAGCGTCGGCCAAGCGACAAGCCGTT
>BJFQ01000017.1 GCA_014189895.1 Acidobacteriota bacterium
ATGGGTTACTTGAAAATCCCTTAGCATTTGGGTCATTTCTCTTAAAGAAGGGCTTAGGACACGGTCTCGTCTCAGGAGCTTCTGTCTCGACAGCCGAAGTCATCAAATGCTTATTGTCTATCGTTGGTCTAAAGCCTAGATCCTCATGGGCCACCAGTTCTTTCGTTATGATTCACCCTAGTATAGATTTCGCCTCTGAGGGTCTGGCCGTATTTGCTGATTGCGGAGTTATCCCAGAGCCCACAGAAGATCAGCTTTTCGAAATTACACTTCGAGCCAAAAGTCTCATGAAAGATCTGTTCCATGAGAATCCCCGGATTGCGCTCTTATCTTTTAGCACTTCAGGAAGTTCAACACATCCAGCTGCTGAAAAAATGCGCTTCCTGAAATATCGCTTGAAAGCCCACGATCCATTAATGGAGGTTGAAGGTGAGATTCAATTTGATGCCGCCGTCGATGGGTTTATTAGAGAACAAAAAGGGCTGAGTAAAAGTATGATGGGGAACGCCAATATCTTTATTTTCCCTAATTTAGATGCCGGAAACATCGGCTACAAAATTATGCAACGCACCTCTCAATCACTTGCTTTAGGACCCTTGCTTCATGGGTTTCCAATGCCCATCAGTGATTTAAGCCGAGGTTGCTCTGTGGAAGACATAGTTCTTACCTCATTGGTGGTTGCATGCCAGGACTGAAGCGTGTTGCTATTTTTTTTAGTGGCCATGGTGGAGGAGCAGAGAATCTAATCAAATCCTCCAAACAGCAAAATAGTTATACCATCGCTTTATTGGTCTGTTCAAACCCCGATGCACCAGGCGTTTCCAGATTAGCTTTATACAATATACCCATTAGAGTTGTGCCGTGGGGTAAATCCAAGGAGCCCCAAAATCTTTCGATGGAGTGCTTTAGAATATGTGACGAACTTCAAATTGATGTTATTTGCCTTGCTGGTTGGCTTAAACAACTAGTTTTACCGGAACATTGGCTCGGTAAGGTCCTCAACATCCACCCCAGTTTATTACCCCTTTTCGGAGGTAAGGGCATGTATGGCTTAAAAGTTCATGAAGCCGTAATCCAAAGCCGTTCGCAGAAAAGTGGTTGCACGGTTCACCTGATCGACAATGAGTTAGATCGAGGCCGTATCCTCGGTCAGAGTAATGTCGAAATTGATGATCATGATACTCCGGAGTCATTGCAACAAAAAGTCTATAAACTAGAGTTGGAACTCTATCCTGAAATACTCAAAAATTTCTTATCGTCCTAAACGTTATGGCCAAACTTTCATCAGATTCCCCTAAATCAACTGTAGAATTTGGCATTCGCTGTGCCAAAGAATCTATGATAAACGACTGTAGGACTTGGCTATTGAGCGGCCCCCTAGGATCCGGTAAGACGACTTGGGTGCGAGGATTTCTGGAGGGTTTAGGTGGTGACCCCAATGAAACCGCCTCCCCGACGTATGCCATCCTGCATCGATACAATCTTCCTAATTCACGGTCTTTATTTCACTTAGACCTCTATCGATTGACTCCATTGGAGTTTATTGATCTAGGTCTCCACGAATTAATGGGCCCCAATGACTACTTAGTCGTGGAATGGGCTGAAGTGGCGGGACCTCTTTGGCCTAAGGAATCGAAACAACTCACTTTTGAGTATAAAGACGAGCATCGATCCATAATTTACACTTAACTGCCTTATCAAATTCATATTGGTGGTTAGTAAAAACCTCTGCATATTCGAGGGTAAACAGATAACCTTGAGTATATGAAGCGGGACAAATACGGACCTGGAGAAGTCATTGCCTTAGATCGCAATTACTTTCCTATGCAAGAATTCACTCGTCGAAAAGCTATTTGCGCTGTGGTTACGGGCCGGGCCCACATCCTCAATCCATCTAATTTCGAAAAGCGATTCTCTCTCGAGGGCGCCATTGAACTAATTGTATTCCCGTCAGCCATCGCGTGCAATGAAAGTAAATTACTCATGGGTCGTCTTGAGCGTCGTGTTTTGAAGCGCGACCGACACGTATGTCAGTACGAAGGCTGTTCGAATAAAGCCACTACGGTTGATCATGTTATTCCTTCTTGCCAAGGCGGGCAAACTACTTGGCAAAACCTTGTCGGTTGTTGCCTGGCTTGTAATCAAAAAAAGGGAGGCCGTACGCCTGAACAAGCCGCTATGAAATTAAAAAATATCCCCAAAGGTCCGAGGGCACATCTTTTCGAGCGATTTCAGCAACTCGTCAATCGATCGACCGCCGCCTAGCGAATCATCGGGTTAAACTAATTGCATGGAGACTTTATGACTGCTATTTCTATCGCTAAAACCGGAATAGATACCTTTAAAGGGGATTGTATCGTTGTTCCAGTATTACAAAATTCATCGCCGACCAATCTTAGTCTAGAGTTGAAGCGTCTTTTGAAGACGGCTTCAGACAAGGAGGGATTCAAGTCGGAATTCAAAGAGTCAATCTTAATGATGACCTCTGGATTATCTTCACGATGGGTCATGTTTGTAGGAATGGGTGATAAAAAATCCTTGAGTTCAGATCGAGTCCGAAAGGCCATGGGTACGGCAGGTCGTATCCTTCTTAGAAGAGGCTTTAAGCACCTCGCTATCCTCCATAATCTAGAGTCTTCTGACGTAGCTTTAGCTACTGCAGCCCTCGAAGGGATTATGTTGTCTAATTACGATTTCGTTATGTATAAAACCAAACATAAAAAAGGTAAGTCCCTTGAGAGTATTGACTATTATTGTCAGCAAAATCTACCTGGCCTCGATAAAATCCTCAAAGTGATTTCTGTTGGTATAGAAGCCTGTCATCGCGTGCGAGATCTTGGCGCTATGCCGCCTTGTGATCTCTATCCAGAATCTTATGCAGCTTTGGTCAAGAGGGAGGCCTCGAAAGCAGGTGTTAAATGCGAGATCTGGAGCCCCGAATATCTTAAAAAACACGGTTTCCATTCGGTCTTGGGTGTAGGCCAAGGAAGTACAAAAACGCCAAGGGTAGTGAAACTAGAATACAAGCCTAAAAAATGGACCAAACATGTTGTTCTTGTAGGGAAAGGCGTTTGTTTCGATTCAGGGGGCCTTTCTCTTAAAGATGCCTCAAGTATGGAAACCATGAAAGACGATATGATTGGCTCGGCTATCGTGTTTACAACTCTAGTTGCCGCCTCGCGACTCAAATCCGAAATATGGATTACAGGGTTGATGGGTCTAGTTGAAAATATGCCTGATGGAAATAGCTATAAGCCCGGGGATGTTCTTAGAAGTCGGAGTGGTAAGACCATCGAAGTTCTAAACACTGATGCCGAAGGTAGATTGGTGTTAGCAGATCTTTTAGACTATGCGTCAGAGCTCAAACCTGATCATATCGTTGACTTAGCAACGCTGACCGGTGCTGCTCTTGTGGCCGTAGGTGATGGCGTAAACGCCATTATGGGTAACGATCAAAAATTAATTAATTCTCTGGTTCATTCTGGATCAACTGCGGGAGAAGCGATATGGCAACTTCCTCTTGTTGACGATTATCGAGAGTTAATTTCCAGTCCTCTTGCGGATGTGAAAAATATCACGGGCACCCGTTGGGGTGGAACGATCACAGCGGGACTTTTCCTCCAAGAATTCGTCAAACATTCCTCATGGGCTCATATTGACCTGGCTGGCTGTTGGTCTAGTCGAGAAAGGGATTATCGCCCCTATGGCCCCACTGGAGAAGGTCCACGCTTTTTGATCGATTGGCTCCTGAATTCCAAGTAAAGACCCCCTCTGGGTGCCTTAATTGAAGTTATTTCTAACTTTAATCTTGACGATTGCTATTCTTGGCGGTTTATTAGAGACAAACCGCACGACCCCCCTTGTTCTCCTTATACAGCCTGAAGGCTACTCCACATGTCTGATAACACCACTACGGTCACCAAAGCTGATCTAGCTAAGTACCTTATGGATAAACTACCGGTTGGCAAAGAAGAGGCTGAAATTTTATTGAATGCTTTTCTTCAGACGATTGTTGAATCTCTTAAGAGGGGAGACGGTGTTGAATTGCGAGGCTTTGGAAGTTTTCGTCTTCGCGATCGTAAAGCACGACAGGGACGTAATCCTCGAAGCGGAGAAACCATTCAAGTACCACCCAAACGTGTGGTCTATTTTAAGTTAGGCAAGGAGCTTCGCAGTAAACTCATTGATTGAGCTCTACCAATAAGTTGTACTGATGTTCAAATTAGCTGTTATATCATCGGTATGAATTTGGCATCCTAGTCGGGTATTTTCCGGACATTTGAGTTGAGTTAATTTTACTTGCTCGAGTTGGGAAGGTGCCGATAATTGGCTTTGCCCTTCGTGAATCATAACAATACATTTTCCGCAGATCGATTTGCCTCCACAACTCGAAGCTAGAGGGATGCTGTGACTAACGCATAGATCTAAGATAGTTCCGGAGCCCGCGAGAACCTGATTACCTTTTGATAAGATTGCTTGGATCATGCTTAGAATTTGCGAAGAATGGCTCTGATGTTCTTTGGGCTTTCAGCGGAGGCAGCACCTGAAGAGTTTCCGTAGAGAATGGAATCAAAGGATTGAGCAAAAATACGAACGCTGATCCCTTCATCATCAGGAAGAACGATCTCAGCAGAACTCGGGCCAAAAGCATCATTAGGACTTGAAATGGTATACCGGTGTGATGTGGGTTCAAGACCAGTGATAGTGAGCGTATTGCCGCCTTTGCTAGTTTGATCTACTTTGATCCGAAATCCGTCGATGGTCAAATCGATGGGCCCCTTTATATTTTTAGAGAATTTTAGTACGAGAGTTCCTGGAGCTAGAATGTCGGGTTTGGTAAGTTGAGTAGTGAGTCTGGAACAACTCAAAAGAAATACAAAAGGAAGTAAAACCAAAACAAACTTTGGGATCATTCGTTGCATAAGTACTCCAGGAGCTCACTGTTAAGGGCTTGAGAATGAAAAAGAGGTTAAGATAATTATAGAAGTTAAAAGGGAGTATTCATGTCGCTTATATTATTAAAAACAACCCGCGGGGACATCAATCTTGAGCTTTTTGAAGCCGAAGCACCCCTGACGACAGCGAATTTCAAAAAGCTCATCGTAGACGGTTTTTATAACGGACTCTCTTTTCACAGGGTAATTCGAGATTTTGTCATCCAAGGGGGTTGCCCTAATACCCGAGAAGGTGCCACCGGGATGCCCGGGACGGGGGGGCCAGGATGGAAAATTAAGTGCGAGACCCAGAATAATCCACATCGCCACTCTAAGGGTGCCCTCTCTATGGCCCACGCCGGTAAGGACACGGGCGGCAGCCAATTCTTTATTGTCAATGGTCCTGCCTCGAATGTCGGTCATCTGGACGGAGTTCACACCGTTTTTGGTCGTTGTGTCAGCCCATCCGATATCGACGTAGTTATGAATATCAAACAAGGGGATCGTATTCTAGAGGCTCAGTTAACTAATCCAGTCAATTAGGAGATTCTCTGAGTCAAAAATTCTTTATCACTACGCCGATCTACTACATCAATGACAAACCCCACATAGGCCATGCTTATACGACCGTCTTGGCTGATGTTGTATCAAAATACCGATCACTCATGGGTGATGAAGTCTATTTTTTAACTGGGACCGACGAGCATGGGCAAAAATGTGAAAAATCCGCTAAAAACAAAGGCTTAACCCCCAAAGCCTTAGCGGACCAGATGGTCCAAAACTATGAAGAACTCTGGACCAAACTAGGCATCTCTTACTCAAGATTCATTCGAACGACTGATGCAGATCATGTTCAGAATGTCCAGACTCTATTCCAAAAACTTATCGACCGAGGAGATATCTACAAGGCTACTTACGAGGGGATGTACTCAGTTTCTGAGGAGGCGTTTGTTCCAGCAGCCCAGTTTAAAGAACTAGAAGAGCAGGGATTAGCAGGTGATCTTGTTCACCTCAAGGAAGACACATACTTTTTTAGGTTATCTGCTTATGAACAGCGTCTCCTTGACTTTTACAATTCCCACCCAGGTTTTGTAAGCCCAGATTTTAGATTTAACGAAGTTAAAAGTTTCGTTAAAGGTGGACTACAAGACCTCAGCTTAAGCCGTAATACGGTTAAATGGGGTATCCCTGTCCCGAACGACCCTGAACATGTCATTTATGTTTGGTTTGATGCGCTATTGAATTACCTTACGGGAGCTAAGAGCTATTTCCCACCCGATCTCCAAATTGTGGGTAAAGATATTCTTCGATTTCACGCCGTTTATTGGCCAGCCTTTCTCATGGCCTTGGATCTCCCGTTACCTAAAGAGATTCTAGCTCATGGATGGTGGCTAATGAATGACTCTAAAATGAGCAAGTCAAAAGGCAATATCATTACTCCCGAACAGTTGCTAACTTACGGACCTGAAGCGCTTAGATATTTTTTCGTGAGGGATATGCAAGTTGGTAATGATCGAACCTTTACAGAAGACGCTTTCGTAGACCGCCTTAATGCTGATCTTGCAAATGGTTTAGGCAATCTTTTATCTCGATCTCTTACGATGGTTCAAAAGTACCTAGGTTCCAATCTCCCAACCCCGAATTTGCCCATTGCCGATAAGGAAACATCGCAATTACACCAGAGGGCTTCAAACAATCTACAAGAGACTTTGGCTCAGATCCGCATGAACAATGTCCATGGAGCCCTCGAGATTTGGTGGCAATTACTCAAAACAGCTGATAGCTTTATCGCCGAGAAAAAGCCTTGGGTTTTAGCAAAGGATGAAACCAAAGCCTCAGAGGTTAATGATTGTCTATACACCTTGATGCAGCTACTCAGAGCAACCGCCGTTATCATTCACCCGGTGATGCCAAAAATGTCGCTATCTATTCTTAGCCAAATGGGTTATTCAGATCCTCAAAGTCAAATAAGCTTTTCAGATCTCAATTTAGAAGCGCTACTCCCGCAAACACTCTCTTCTTTTACCCCCCTATTTCAACGAATTGAAAAATCTAAGGAGAATACATGAGTGAAGTCGAAGATCTATCTCCTAAAGGGCCTCAGATTGACGCCTTAAAAGCTGAGATTACCTTTGACGAGTTCACCAAGATGGATTTGAGGGTAGGACTTGTCCTAGAAGCTTCCAGGGTTCCCAAAAGTGATAAATTAATTCATTTAATAGTTGATCTAGGAATGGAAAGAAGGACCATTGTGGCGGGTATCGGTAAAGCCTACGAACCTGAATCGCTCATTAACAAACGGATTGTAGTCATTGCAAACTTGGCCCCGAGAAAATTGATGGGGATAGAGAGTAGAGGCATGGTGATGGCGGCTTCAGGGCAAGACACCTTGCCTTTCCTAATTGAAATCCCAGTTGGCGCAGAGCCTGGCTACGTGGTCCGGTAGAGATTATTGACCATGTCTCATGTTTCTATTTTCAGTTGGAACGTGAATGGATTTCGAAGTGTAATAAAAAAAGGCTTCCTGGATTGGCTTGAAGAAAAGAACCCAGATATTCTTTGCCTTCAAGAAATCCGATCTGAATGGCAGGAAATAGATCTTGCAGTTCGTCAACTTATTGAAAATGAATATGAAGTGACTTGGCATCCCTGCTCAGTGAAAAAAGGATATTCTGGAACAGCGCTCCTGGTGAGAAAAGGCTTTCTTGTGAAACCCCAATCGACCCTAGATATCCCCGATATTGACCAGGAAGGGCGATTAATTGAGGGATTATTGGGTAATACTGCTTTGATATCCGGCTACTTCCCTAACGCTTCAGATGGACTTAAACGCCTAAGTTATAAACGCTCTTTCTCGAGCAGTGTAATTCGGCGGATCAAGCATCATCAGGCTCAAGGTCGTTCGATTATCCTCGTAGGAGATTTGAATGTAGCCCCAGAAGCTATAGACCTTTATAACCCTGAGGCTAATAAACATAGTCCTGGTTTTACGGATGAAGAAAGACAGGATTTCAAGGACTACCTTGCGTTGGGCCTTGTAGATATACACCGTCATCTCAACCCAGATACCCCAGAAATCTACACTTGGTGGAGTAATCGTATTGGGGCTCGTTCGCGAAATGCAGGATGGAGAATCGATATTTTTCTCATTTCACAATCACTTACTGATCGAGTTCAACAATCATTGATCCATCCTAAAGACATGGGATCAGATCACTGTCCCATCGAACTTCAAATTGAGGTCTAGCCTTACATACCACTCAGTTCTTGCTTAATATCCTTGGCATACTTTCCATTGGGTTCGAGGCTCAAGTATTTTTTAAAGTTGTTTTTGGCTGCAGGAATATTGCCACTGCCATATTCAATCATGCCAAGGAGCCAGTATGCTTCAGCAAAACTTGGATCCGCACTAATAGTTTTAAGAACCTTCATCCTCGCTTCGGCTGGTTTTCCATCGTTAAAAGCAGCGACTGCATCGTTATAGGTCAAGTCGGATCTCGGTCCTACGGCTTTTTCCAGAGAGACAAGATATTTAGCTGCATTAGTTTTGTCCTTGACCGATTCGTAATATCGAACAAGCATATCAAAAATATCTGCATTACTTTTGTTATCAGGCTCAGAGTTAGCAATCTCAGCAAGAAGTGCAACACCTTCTTTAGTATCGCCAGTGTTAAACAATGAGATAGCGTAAGCTTTCTTTACTTTAGGAAGAAGAGACGCAAGTTCTTTTTTTGCTTCTTCGTCTTTGATTGATTGTAAAGATGTGCTCATGCCTTTATAGGCCTTAGCAAACAGATCTAAGGCACCTTTGAAGTCTTTCATCTTGTAGAACGGGAGGGCTTGATTGAAAAACTCACGGGATTCAGCATCGAGTTTCATAGCGGGATCTGAAAAATTACTACTGGCAGCATCTTCTTCTTTGACAAATGCCTCATTTTGAATATCTCTGTTAGCCGTCGCACCATAGCGCACCCCGCCTAATTCAGCAGGACGTGCTTCATCCGAGCGATAGAGGGTAATGTTAATCTGAACAGCCTCAGCAAGGTCGATCTTCACTTGCTCTCTTGTGGGTTGATAGCCTTCAGCAGTCGTCGTAATTTCAAAAAGCTGAGGCTCTAAACCGACCTGAAAGAAATTACCTTTATCATCTGCATAGATAGATTTAGACAAATTCCTCGATGCTAATCTTAAAACGAGTTTTGCTTTAGGCACAGGCTCGCCCTTCGAATTTATAACTTTCCCTAAAATACGGCCTGTCTGAGCAGACAACGTCCCTACTATTAAAAGGCAGGACGCAAGAAGGATCATTTTCTTAATCACAGATACCTCAACTTATAGATTCTTGGGAACGTAGCGCGCTCCTAGTAGTATTGTATATGACTTCTCAAGTGTATTTCTGCCCCCTTTAATCTGAGGCTGATCCGATGGCTATATCTAAAACACCAGGATCCATCGAGTTGGTCTGCGGACCTATGTTTTCAGGTAAATCTGAAGAATTAATTCGCCGCGTCAATCGTGTAGTGATATCCAAACAACCGGTCCAAGTTTTCAAGCCTGTTTTAGATACACGATCTAAAAAAGAAGAAATATCTACCCATGAGGGAAAACTTTTCAAAGCAATACCTATTCTAAACTCTGCTCAACTCATCGAGAAATTGAATCAAGAGATAACTACTGTAGCTATTGATGAAGTTCAATTCTTTGATGAGGGACTTGTGCCAATTGTAGGAGCTCTAGCCGATAAAGGGCATCGTTTAATTTTGGCTGGACTCGATCAGGATTACCTTGGTGAACCGTTTGGGATAATGCCCCTTTTATTAGCCAAGGCAGAATTTGTGACGAAGCTTCAGGCCGTATGCATGCAATGTGGAGGACTCGGCACTCGTACGCAGCGATTAGTAAATTTTTCAGACAAAGTCCTTGTTGGGGCGTCTGATCTCTACGAGGCTCGTTGCCGTAAATGCCATGAGACATCTGAAACAGCCCCGATACCCCTTAACTGGGATCTCAAACGTTCAAACAGTTCCGTAGGAGAAAAATAAACATGTCTACTTCACACTCAAGTTCATTTTCAACAGATTTTATGATGTTCCAGATCCATCTCACGGACGAAGAGAAGCTGGTCAAGCAATCTGCTAGAGAGTTCGTGAATAAAGAAGTCCTACCAATAATCGAAAAGCATGCTCAAGATCAAACCTTTCCTCGCGATCTCATCGTCAAGATGGGTAGCTTAGGCTTTTTTGGACCGACACTTCCTGAAAAATATGGATGTTCTAATCTCAGCGCTACTTCATATGGCCTTTTAATGTATGAGCTTGAGCGTGGAGACTCGGGAATTCGCTCCGTGGCCTCAGTGCAAAGTTCCTTGGTGATGTGGCCTATTTTTCAATATGGTAGTGATAAGCAAAAAGATTATTGGCTACCCTTACTTGCTTCTGGACAAAAAGTAGGTTGTTTCGGTTTGACTGAGCCGGACTTTGGATCTAACCCATCCGGAATGCTGACGAAAGCGGTCAAGCAAAGTAATGGCCAATGGTTAATCAACGGTACAAAAATGTGGATCACTAATGGAAATATCTCAGATGTAGCAATTATCTGGGCACAAACCGATCAAGGGCTGAGGGGTTTTCTAGTACCGACTTCTACACCAGGCTTCAAATCTATACTCATGAAAGGCAAATGGAGCCTCAGGGCATCTGTAACGAGTGAACTAATCCTAGAAGATGTCCTCGTTGATGAAGAGACCGCTCTTCTGCCGGAGGCCCGTGGCCTCAAAGCACCGCTGAGTTGCTTATCTCAGGCTCGATACGGCATAGCTTGGGGAGTTCTCGGTGCAGCAGAGATGTGCTACGAAACAGCTCTTAATTATGCCTTACACCGAAAGCAATTTGACCGTCCTATCGCTGGATTCCAGTTACAGCAGAGAAAACTCACCGACATGATTACCGAAATTACCAAGGGTCAGTTACTCGCTCTACAACTAGGCAAGTTGAAAGATATGCATAAAATTACACCTGCGCAAATTTCAATGGCTAAGATGAATAATGTTCAGATTGCGCTAGATGTATGTCGTTCAGCTCGAACAATTCTTGGAGCGAATGGGATTCTAGACGAATACCCTGTAATGCGTCACATGGCTAATTTGGAATCTGTCTATACCTATGAGGGTACTCACGATATGCATACACTCATTGTCGGTGAAGAGATTACCGGAATTGCTGCGTATAGCTAGTTACTTGATTTCAAGTCCTCGAGCTTGGAGTAGGGTACCTTGAGCTTGCTCAAGGGCGGTCCGTGCCTTAGCGTAATTGATTTGGGCTTGTAATTCATTAGCTATTGATGTGTCCAGGGTATTTTGCTTCGACTGAACGAGAAAATTTGTGCTCATCCCATTTTGGAATTTCTTTTGCTCGGCTTCAAAGTCCTGTTGAGTGAAAAGTCTCGTTTTTTGGGCTGCATTAACGCCCCTTGAAGCTGCATCTACATTTCTGAAAGCCTGTTCAACCTGAAGACGGATACTCAGTTTGAGATCCTGAACATTGAGTTCGCTCTGTCGATACTGTGCGTTGGCCACCGCATTACTTCCTCTGCCTACTCGATTTAAAAGAGGTATTGAAAACGTCACCCCAAAGTTATAGCCCGGATATCGCTTGCCGGTGAGATCCTCTCGCACTAAAGCCGGGGTCGAGCGGGTTGCCGCATTCTCATTGATGCCGACACTCACATCCAACTGAGGGAGCATGCGATTAGACGCGCTGCTCTTAAGGATTTCCTTAGACTTAAGATCGAGTTCGGCAACTTTAAGTTCAACACGGTTCCCTAGGGCTAAGTCGATGGCTGCAGTAGGGTTGCCCGTTAAGGGTTCTATCGTGGGTGCATCTACTAGTTCTATCGCTGACGGCCGATCTTGGATATTGGGGTAAAGGGCACGATATAGAGCATCTGTTGCATTGAGGTATTGAGCCTCGGCAGTGATGATGTCTTGTTCGCGAAGAGCCACTTGCGCTTCAGCTGAGGTTACTTCAATAGGCGCAAGGATACCAACTTCAACGCGAATCTTACTTTCTTTAAGTTGAGCTTGCGATAGTTTAAGGGAGGCTTTTTTATTTTGAAAATTTCTAGTCGCGAATACTAAATCCCAATAGAGATTTTCGGTTGAGGAGACTAACGAAATAATCGACTGCTGGAATGTATAGTCAGAAGCAATGGAATTATTCTGACTCACGAGATAACTGGCCGCAGCGGAGTTTGGTCCAAAGCCTTTGAGGATACTTTGCGTGTATGAAGCGCTGAAGGATCCAGTGTAGGGGAAGGGGCTCGCAGGGAGAGGGCCAAAAGGAGACGTGATGGGTGATCCAGAGATCGGGGTGATAGTCTGAGTTCCGCTGACTATCGAGGAATTATAATTGGGGCCTAGGTAATTGGCTTGAAATGTACCACCCCAAATAAAGGCTTTGGAAAGGCTAGCTGTAAGCGATCGAGATTTTCGCGTTGAATTCGTCTCCGTTGTAATAAGTGTCGATGGTGACGACTGAATGGTACTGTTTGAAATGCTTGCCGATTGTGTCTTTGAGTAGTTGTCGGATGCAATGAAATTAATGTCAAAAGCACCTTCTTGAACCAATTCATTGGCTTTGGTAGCTGATCGAATATTTTTGGCTATACCAACTTGAAGATTATTCTTTAAAGAAGTTTGCACTGCGTCAAATAATGATAATTTTATAGACTCATTTTTTACGGGCTCTTGAGCTGAAACAATCACCATGGAAACGGAAGTAAGAGTCAGTAAGATTGATCGTGGTATCATAGGCTAAAACCCTCTCAAATAAACGTATAAAACTTAATTTCTTAGTATAGCGTTTGAGCCATAAAGATCAGTACTTGCACTATAAATAAAGGCGAAAGGACCTATTGGGAGGCTCACTGGAGAAAATTGAGTCCTCAAGGGCCTACTTACCTAGTAATTCGCGAGCTATGACGATGCGCTGTATTTCAGAGGTCCCCTCGTAAATAGTCGTCACTCGAACATCGCGATAAAGACGTTCAACTACATAATCACTCGTATAACCGTAACCGCCATGAATCTGAACTGCTTTGTCACAAATCCATACGGCATTTTCTGTTGTAAAAAGTTTAGCTGTGGCCGACTCTAGCGTCGCTTTTTGAAGACTCATAATTTTTGATGCGGCACGATAAATTAATAAGCGTGAAGCTTGGACCCTGGATTCCATATCAGATAAATATGTGGCAATAGACTGATGATCTCCAATGCGCTTGCCGAATGTCGTCCGCTCTTTCGAATATTTGATGGATTCATCGAGCGCCCTTTGGGCAATCCCAAGCGCTTGCGCAGCAATACCCACTCTTCCACCATCTAAGCCACCTAGGGCAACTTGAAGGCCGGCCCCCTCTAAGCCCAGGAGATTATTCATGGGGACAAAGACATCTTGGAGGGTAACCATCACGGTATTAGATGATTTAAGGCCCATTTTTTTCTCTGCCGGAGCAATGATAAGACCCTCTTGTCCAGAGTCGAGTATGAAGGCTGAAATTCCTTTTTTACCAAGGCTCGGATCTGTTACAGCCATGACTATGAAGTGGTTAGCAAAAGCTCCATTAGTGATCCATGCCTTAGACCCGTTGAGTATCCACCCTTTATCGACTTTAGTTGCCTTCGTTTGAAGGGAGGAGGCATCCGACCCTGCGTTCGGTTCGCTCAGCATGAATGCACCCAGAGCCTTGCCAGAACAGAGACCAGGTAAATATCTCTTCTTTTGATCTTCAGACCCAAAATCTAAGATGGGGCCACAAACTACAGAATTATTGACACTCATCGCCACAGCGAGTGATGCATCGCAGTATGCAATTTCTTCGAGAGCCAATAAGTACGATATAAAATCTTGACCAGCTCCCCCGTAGTGTTCGGGTATCAGCATTCCCATAAAGCCCATTTCGCCAAGTTTTGCGATGAGTGTTGATGCAAAAAGACTCTCACGGTCTCTCACCATTGCCCCGGGCTCAACCTCGGTCTGAGCGAAGTTTCGTGCTAGATCTCTTACAGCGAGTTGGTCAACGGTGTACATTGCTTGCCTTTAAAGGGGTGATGAACTACTTTACACTTTATCGTTACTTCAAGATAAAGACCCCTACTTTTGTGGTCTTTGCAAAACGTCCATAGTCTTTAAATTCTTCAATTTCTATCATTAAAAATACTTTTAGTGATTTATTAGGTCTAATAGTCGGTCTAACATGATCCTCATTCCATCCCACGGAGTGAGGGTTTTCGCTTTCTCGACGGTCGTCCACTCATAAGCTTCGTGTTCAGATTTTGAAAGAATAATAGGGGCTTGGGGTGCACCAACTTTGAGAGCAAAACACTGTTCTGTATTGAAAGAGAAAGGAAATCCAAGCCGCTCTTTAGGAATTATGAAAGTATGTTGGTAATTCAGATCAATTAAATCACCGGTCAGGCCGGTTTCTTCAAAAACCTCCCGAAGGGCCGCTTGCGTTTTGGATTCTCCAGGATCTAACATTCCTGTGACACTTTGCCACCAGCCTCCATCTTCTGGTACACGCTTCATCATTAAGATTTCAATACCGTTTGGGGACTTTCGGAAAACGATTACGGATACGCTTTGAGTTGGGGAAGGGGGTACTTTGAGTGAGAGTCCGAAATGACTACAAATTTCATCTATCAATATAGTTTTAACCTCTTGTAAAGTCGGAGCATTTTCTTGCAATAAAGAAGAGACACTCACAACTCCTCGATCTTCAAAGCCACAGGCATTGATCCCAAGATAATGTCTAAGATTAGGGTTAACATTGAAGGCAATTCCATGAGTAGTAATCCACTTAGACACATGTAGACCGATCGCTCCAATTTTGGAAAAACTACTTTCCATTCGAACCCATACCCCCGAATCTCCTTTGATTTGCTCCGATGTTATTCCGAATCGCGCAGTGGTACGAATCATAGATTCCTCTAGGCCCCTAACGAAATCACCAAGATTTGTTCCAATTTGATGAAGGTTGAGGATGGGATAGACAACGACTTGCCCTGGTCCGTGGTAAGTGATGTCACCGCCTCGAGTTGTTTCAAAGAGTTGAATCTGTTTTTTGGCGAGTTCCTCCTCACTCCATAAAAGATTATGCCTATCTGCATTTTTGCCCAAGGTGAATACTGGATTATGTTCTAGGGCAAGTAAGTACTGGCGATTATGTAATTGAACATCTTGTTCCAATAATTGTTGGATTCGCTCACTAGCTCGGTAATGAACCCGCCCCAAGTCATGAAATACGACCTCTCGATTCACAAATATCCAGAATTAGAAAGACTTTAGTCGTAGAATCTTTTTAGTTTGGGTAGCCCTAAACTTTAGTAGATCACTTTCAATTTTCTTATTCGACAAAGCCAATATAGATAGTGCAAGGAGCGCAGCATTGACTGCGCCTGACTTACCCACAGCCACGCAAGCCACGGGGATGCCTTTTGGCATTTGGACAATACTCAACAGAGAATCTAGCCCATGGAGAGGTTTGGTATAGATTGGGACCCCGATAACCGGTAGATGTGTCTTAGAAGCAGCCATTCCGGGCAAATGGGCAGAGCCACCAGCTCCAGCAATGAGAACCCTCAAACCTCGATTCGCAGCGGTTTCACAGTATTGAAAGAGCAGATCTGGGGTACGGTGAGCGCTAACTACCTTCATCTCGAAGGGCACATTCATCTTTTTAAGTATTTGGGCTGCAAGTCGCAACGTGCTGGCATCAGATTGCGAACCCATAATGATACCGACCAGGGGTTTCTGGGCTGGTCTTTTCTTTTCTTTAGTCATTGGCAGTCTCTTCATAGATGCGCTCGAATGTAATACCTACTTCCTGAAACATTGATGCCGTCAGATCCATGGACTCTTTCCAATTTTCAGGAATATCCTTGTCACAGCACCAATAGACTTCACGAATGCCGACTTGAATTATGCCCTTAGCACAATCGGAGCAGATAGGGAGACCCCAGACGTATAAAATGGAATTATCTAACGAGATCCCGTTGTAGGTTGCATTATAAATAACGTTCATTTCTGCATGAACAACATATTTATATTTGGTTGGACGATCTGTTAACCGTTCATGGGAGTCTTTAATGCCACGCGGAAAACCGTTATATCCTTGAGACAGTATTTGACCCTTAGCACCTACAGCCACGGATCCTATCTGACTCGATGGATCTTTAGACCAAAGCGCAACGCATTTAGCTAGTTCCATATAACGCCAGTGCCACTTACCTGATAAAGCTTTCACGTAATGTACACTCCCGATGATCTTTTGAAGGAAACTTCTATCATAACTCGTCGTTTAAATTCTTTGCCCATGGAGAGGGACAGAAAACCTGTTTTCCCAATCAAATGAAGGGGTTTTCTGCTAGGATATATGTTTATATCTATTCTTTCTACGGACATATAAACTCAAGGAGTTCATGGTTATGAACAGTCTTAACTCGCTCATGTATATCGTTCTTAGTTGCACTGTGGCAGGCCTTATTTTTGCTGCTTGGCTTGTTCAATGGGTCATGGCTAAAGACACTGGAACCCCTGCGATGCGCAAGATTTCTGATGCGATTAAAGATGGAGCTGAGGCTTTTCTAGCACGTCAGAACAGAACCATTATGTATCTCTCTGTTTTATTTGTGTTTTTACTCTTTGTTGGTTATGGCTTTATTCGGGATCATCAAGAATTTGACCCTGTGAATTCCTCTTTGCAATTGGGTATTTGGGTCGCACTTTCCTTCGCCCTTGGAGCTCTCTGCTCGGTATTTGCCGGTTATGTGGGGATGTGGGTCAGTATTCGATCAAATATTCGAACTGCTGCCGCTGCACGAACCTCCCTGAATGACGCAATGCAGATAGCTCTCAGAGGCGGCGCCGTTTCTGGCATGCTCGTCGTTGTCATGAGCCTTTTAGGTGTTGCTGGTCTATTCATGTTGGTTCAGTACATTAATCCAAACATTGCAGTTCAAAATATTCCCCTTCTGATCGTTGGCTACGGCTTCGGAGCTTCTTTTGTTGCCCTCTTTGCTCAAGTTGGCGGAGGTATCTATACGAAAGCAGCTGATGTGGGTGCCGATCTGGTGGGCAAAGTGGAAGCTGGTATTCCGGAAGATGATCCGAGAAATCCTGCTGTTATTGCTGATTTAGTTGGAGATAATGTCGGCGACTGTGCGGGTCGCGGCGCAGATTTATTTGAGTCAACTGCAGCTGAAAATATCGGAGCTATGATTTTAGGTTCAACGTTAGCTTTGGTTAGCGAAAAGAATGGAATGGGTTTCAGCATGGGCGTTGTCGGGGTAATGATGTTCCCCTTGGTCGCTAGGGCCTTTGGAATTCTGGCTTCCATCGTTGGAATTCTTTCTGTCAAACTCAATTCCGAAGATGAAGATCCTATGACTGCGCTTAATCGTGGTTACTATATATCCGTGATTCTTGCGCTCCCGATGTTCGCCTTTGCATCTCATTGGCTCCTGAATTCACCCCAGGCCCCAAATGCTTGGTGGCACTTCTTTTTATGTGGAGTTATTGGCGTCGTAACCTCAGTTATTTATGTATTTATAACGCAATACTATACAGAATATAAATACAGGCCTGTTCGTGCGATTGCTGAAGCTTCTACTACGGGTCCTGCAACAAACATTATCGAGGGAACTGCCGTTGGTTTTGAAAGCACTTGGATGCCCGTTGTTACATTAAGTGCCGCATTACTTAGCTCTTATTATCTCGGAAAAACAAGCGGTTTGCCCGAGGGTGGTTTATTTGGTACAGCAGTTGCAACCATGGGTATGCTCGCTTCAGCTGCTTATATTCTTGCCATGGATACCTTTGGTCCAATCACTGATAATGCTGGCGGTATTGTTGAAATGTCTGAACAACCTGAAGAAGTCCGAAAACGTACCGATCGTCTAGATTCCGTCGGTAATACTACGAAGGCCCTCACAAAAGGCTATGCCATCGGTTCCGCGGGTCTAGCAGCATTCCTCCTTTTCCAGGCTTATATTGATGAAATTAAGCACTATACCGGTATTGAGACGCTTGATGTTAATTTGGGTAAGCCGGTCGTCTTTGTTGGAGCCCTCTTGGGTGCGATGCTGGTTTTTCTCTTCAGTTCAATGTGTATTCGCGCCGTAGGTTCAGCTGCCAAGAGCATCATAGTAGAGGTGCGTAGACAATTTGCAAGTCTACCTAGAGTGAACGACATCATTCAGTTCCCCGCCGATTTTAAGCCTGACTATGGAGCTTGTGTCGATATCGTGACTAAATCTGCATTAGCGAAGATGATCGCTCCAGGCTTACTGGTTGTACTCGCGCCTATTGTCCTCGGATTAAACTTCCGGGTATTCATCACCGATTTGGATCAATATATTGCAGCAGAATCTGTCGCAGCTATGCTAATGGTCGGCACAATTACGGGTATTCTGATGGCCCTCTATCTAAACAATTCGGGCGGAGCCTGGGATAACGCTAAGAAATATATTGAGACAGGTGCGCTTGGTGGGAAATATATCAAGGATTCGCAGGGCAATAAAGTAAAGAATCCCACCCATTCCGCCGCAGTTGTAGGGGATACCGTTGGAGATCCCTTTAAAGATACTGCCGGTCCATCTTTGCACGTTTTAATTAAATTATTAGCTACGGTTACTCTGGTGATGGCACCACTTTTTATCTAAATAAAGCCATTATCTAGATAATAAAAAAGGGAGCATTAAGCTCCTTTTTTTATTTATGGCATAGTTCAGTCGGTAAAGTCTTATTAGGCTAGGATAAAGAATAGTTAATAAACCCCCTAAATCCTTCAGATCAACTCCTGAAATAGGCTGATCGAAGGAATGAATAACCACCCGTTTCTTCGCGATGATTGAATGTAAATATATCGAGGTACCTTATGAACCGAGCCAAACTTGGGTCTTTTATCTTCTTACTTTCACCTCTTCTCATTATTGGACAATCACTCATGATTAAACCGCCTCAAGCTAAAACTCAAAAATATGAAGAGATACGGCATGGGAAAACTGTTAGTGACTCATGGTTTTGGTTGAGAGAGAAGACTAACCCCAAAGTGATTGATTACCTTAATGAAGAAAATCAATACACAGATACGATGACGCAGGATATCACTGGATTTACGCAGGATCTGTATGAAGAAATGCTAGGTCGCATCAAGCAAACAGATATGCAGGTTCCCTCTGCTCGGGGCTCCTGGCTTTACTATTCTAAAACCGAAGAAGGGCAGCAATATCCACTGATGTGCCGAAAGCCCAAATCCGGTGGTGAGGAAGTTGTCTTTCTTAATCTCAATGAACTCTCCAAAGGACATGCTTTTGCCTCTCTTGGAAGTATGTCCATTACTGATGACGGTAATACCTTAGCTTTTACTTTAGATACAACGGGGTTTCGTCAGTACCGCTTAACCATTAGAGACCTGACAACAGGAAATATCATAGGTTTCACCGCCGAACGCGTTACCTCAATGAGCTGGTCAAAGAAGGGCGATACGCTTTTCTATACCACTGAAGATCCGGTCACCAAACGGTCTAATCAGGTATGGCGCCGTAACCTCATTGATAATGAACCCCATCTCGTCATGGAGGAGGGTGATGAAAAATTTAGTCTCTATTTGAATAAATCTAGCGATGAGAACTATATCTTCATCTCTATTCGTAGTACAGATACATGGGAAAACTGGTCTTTAGACGCAAGAGATCCTAATCAACCCCCTCAATGTATAATCCCCCGGAAGACGGGTCATAAATACGATGTAGATCATGGAAATAATGCTTTTTTCCTTAGGACCAACGTCAATGCTAAGAACTTTAAACTAGTTAAAACCCTTACTCCTTCGAAAATGGAATCATGGGTAGACTTTGTAGCTCACGACCCAACTGTACTGATCGAAGGATTTGAATTATTTAAAGGCTACGTCGTTCTATCCGTTACACAAAATGCCTTGGCTAAACTTCGTCTTTATGACTTTGGTCGACAGAAGTGGGATGATTTCAAATTCGATGAAAGTCTGTACACTCTTTCGGGTGCCGAGAACTATGAATATGAGACACCTAGTTATCGTTTTAGTTACCAGAGTATGATTACCGCACCAACATTGTTTGAGTATGATTTCAAGACGCAAACTAAAAAAGTCTTAAAACAACAAGAAGTTCTGGGGGGTTATAATCCCAAAGACTATGTAACTGAAAGACAATGGGC
>BJFQ01000018.1 GCA_014189895.1 Acidobacteriota bacterium
AGGTTGATCCCGATCTAATTAATGCTGGGAAACAAACGATTACAGCGATTAAGGGATCTAGCTACTTTAGTAGTGCTGATAGTTTTGCGATGATACGAGGAGGACATATTGACCTCAGTATTTTAGGTGCCATGCAAGTTGACAAAGAAGGCAACCTAGCAAACTGGATGATCCCAGGGAAAATGGTCAAGGGTATGGGCGGTGCCATGGACTTGGTAGCTGCAGCTAAGCGAGTAGTTGTGGTCATGGAGCATGCAAGTAAGTTCGGCGAGCCTAAGATTTTGGATCAGTGCTCGCTACCTTTAACCGGAAAGCGTTGTGTCAATCGAATTATTACCGATCTCTGTGTGATCGATGTTTCAAGAGAGGGTTATCTTGATCTTGTAGAATTAGCTCCGGGGGTTAGTCGCGAAGAAGTTCAATCAAAGACAGAACCTCAATTGAGATTTTCTAGTCCGAAAGTCATGTCGGATATCTAAATGAATCTTTACAAACTTATCCGACCCCTGCTCTTTTCTCTAGATGCAGAAAAAGCTCATGATTTAGTTTTTTGGCTGTCGGAACGCTTTCAAGATTGGCCCAACGGTAGCGAAACTAATACTTACCCTAGGCTCAAGACCACACTAGCCGGACTTAGCCTACGAAATCCCTTAGGTCTGGCTGCCGGGATGGATAAAAACGCACGACTTCTTCCGCTTTGGAAATCTCTAGGTTTTGGCTTCGCAGAAATCGGAACAGTGACTTTAAAACCTCAGGAGGGTAATCCGAAACCTCGCATTTTCAGAGTAACCGAAAGTCAATCTATCATTAATCGTCTGGGATTCAATAATGATGGAGCTCTTGCCATCGCAAAGCGTCTCGAGAATCGACCAAAAGACTTTGTCGTAGGGGCTAATATTGGTAAAAATAAAACAACCCCCCTTGAAGCAGCTGCAAGAGACTATCAAGAATCCTTTGCAATTCTGTGCCCCATGGTTGATTACATAACCATCAATATTTCATCCCCTAACACATCAGGTCTTCGATCACTTCAAGATCCTATCCTGTTGAGAGGACTTCTAAAGAACATCTCTCATCAGCGAATGCAGTATCGACAAGACAGTTTACCTATTTTTCTGAAGCTATCGCCGGATATCGATTATTCAGATGCGGAAGAAATTGTTGCCATTGTTACAGGCGAGGGATTCTCGGGCCTGATTTTAACCAATACCACTATCAATTTAGACTTACTGCCTGCATCTGATCGCTCGTGGCTGGGAGAGCATCCCGGAGGATTGAGCGGTCCCCTGCTCTTTGAACGCTCCTTTTTATTACAACAACACTTTCTCAGATTCACAAAAGGGAAAATGCCTATCATTGCTTCTGGGGGAATTTCTACGGGGGCAGATCTTCACAAGGTTCTCTCGAATGGAGCCACTGCGGCTCAGATTTATACTTCAATAATTTATAAGGGGCCTAAAATCATTCAAGAGTGTCTCGAATTTGTTGATAAATCTTAGCTTTTCCATATTACAAAGAATAGGCAGATCTATTTAAGAATTACTACCTCTTCGGGAAGAAATCGTACCTTGGCAAAATTCGCTGTAGCGTCCTGGGTGCTTCGATATCCAGCAGCACAAGCAACAACAGACGTATAACCGAGTTCATTGAGTCCAAGAATTCGATCGACTTCGGACGGAATAATGCCCTCCATGGGACAAGTATCGACTCCCATCAGCGATGCCGCCAACATGAATTGGCCAAGAGCAATATAGCACTGGCGACTATTCCATGTATTCCTCTCTGACTCAGACTTTTGATCTAGAGATCCATACATCATGTTCCTGTACCCCGAAAGTTCTTCTTGGGCTACACCTCTAACGAAGGCAATGCGATCTACAAGACGATCAATGTCTTGATGTGACATATTGGTTCTAAAAGCAAAAATAACAAAATGGCTAGCTTCAATAACTTGGGGCTGATTGTAACAAACAGGCTGTAATTGTTTTTTGATGCCATCCTGGGTTATGGCAATAAATTTCCAGGGCTGGATCCCGTAAGAAGACGGCGTATTTACCAATGAGGACTCTAAAGTCGCCCATGTGTCTTTGGGTATAACCTTCGAACTATCAAACCTTTTGGTAGCATATCTTTGAGTTAAAGCTGTTTCTAGGCTATCTCTACTCAGAATTGTTTTCATAATTTACCTTATTGATAAGATTCTATTATCCTTCATGATTACCGTAAGGAAACGTCTTATTTTCAAGAAAGGACTTGAAATCATCCGGAGTATCTACATCATAAAAAGCCTCCTCAATAGGCACTAGGATCGGATTGAGGGTTTTTAAAACAGGTTTCGCTCCCTGATCACCTTCAATGATTTCAAAATCTGAAAAGTGATTGGCGCCAATAAAGCAGGGGATCCCGAAGGTCCCATGGTAAGAGGATGCGATGCAGACCGATCTCGAATCACCTTCTGGTAATAAATTGACGATGCGCTCTAAGTGATGGGTTTGGATCAGGATCTGGTCACAGGTCATCAAAAGAACGCCAGATGATTCCATCCTCGTTGATGTAAGGGCCAACTGGATACTACTGCTCATACCTCTATGCCACTGATCATTTACGATAATTCGGGACCATGGGGGTAGGAAGGGGCGAATGGTATTTTCCCCCGCGCCAAGAATAACAATAATCTCACTAGGGTTTAGATCTTTTACTTGTTCTAGAAGATCTAAAAGTAAGTATTTATGATTGTAACGCATTAAGGATTTCGGATATCCAAGTCTTCGGCCCTGCCCTGCGGCCAGGATGGCAACAGAAAAGTCCGGAGCCTTATGAATCACGAGAGGGTCCTAGAACCGTTGCTCAATGGGATACCCTTACCGTTGTTATAGAGAGCTAGGATCTCAGAACATAGAGACAAAGCAATTTCAGAAGGCTCTTTCGCTCCGAGATCAAGACCAATCGGCGAATAGAATCTTGAGTCTTGCTTGAGTACGGTGCCCGATGAACCCTTAAGGCGGTCTCGATGGCCCATGAGGCCAATATAAAAGCATTGAGTCTCCATTATTTTAGAGACCATTTCTGTATCCTTCTCGAGTTGATGAGTCATAGATACAAAAGCAGTTGAACTATCAAAAGAAATCTGTTTCATTATTTGCTCTATTGATCCGTGGATGGTAGTCACCCAGGGTGATTGTAATTTTTCTAGGAGGTAGCCTTTACGATAGTCGGTAAGGTACACATGCCAGCCTAAAATGCCAGCAAGAGCAACGAGTGGCTCAACATCCCTTCCCCCTCCAAAGAGGATCAATGAAATGGGGGGGTGGAATTCCTCGTATAAAAACCCAGGTAGTTCGTCGGGTTTATGATGATAGACCTTTTGTTCTCCTAAACTCGATCCTTCCATGAGATTTGTAGTTAGCCAAACACTCTCCCTTTTTTCACATACCAGATCAATCGACTGGCAGTAAAGAGCGTATTGTAATGGGCCCTGAAGTAGGACAGAAAAAGTTCCATCACATCCCATCCCATAGCCAAAAGGATCCACGGCATCATTACTGAGATCATAAGGGATAAGTTGACTTTGGCCTGTTTTGAGAACTTCTTTCATCTTCAAGAGCAGATCGCCCTCAATACAACCTCCGCTAATAGATCCGGACAGGATTTTATTTCCGTCCGAAACCATGCGGGCACCAACACCACGGTAAGAGGGCCCTTTTTTCATGCACAAAGTTGACAGAACAAGGGGTAAATCGTGTGATTTTAAAATCGCCCTAAGAGTTTGATGTTCTTTCATCGCTTTGTTAGCGGTAAGGACCTTAATCTTGGGCCACCTGCTCTTACAATGGCGTTCAAGACAGCGGGCATCACACAAGGTACGGGAGGCTCTCCTACTCCTTGAGGATTCCTCTCCGAATCGACGATCGTAGTATCTACCTCCGGCATGTCTGCGTAACGCAAGACTGGGTATTCTTTATAATTTTTCTCAACAACACGGCCTTTCTTGAAGTGTATTTGAGATTTTAATGCCGAAAGAGCCCACACAATGGCGCCCTCAACTTGAGATTTAACGCCTAGAGGATTGACAACGAGTCCACAATCAATGACGGTGAATATTTTATGAATTTTGAAGCGATTTTTAGAAACAGAAACCTCTGCCACTTGAGCTACAGTTGTTCCTTCGTAATCCATACAAGCTACCCCTAGTGCGCGATTGCTCTTGGAAGCATTCGGCCAGTTCGATTTTTCTTTAACAATCGAGATAGCATTCGCTAATCTTTTAAGTGTTGCAGGATCTTGGGTGGATTTACTCAATAGCAATTCTCTGTATTCGAGAGGATCACGATTCAACGACTGTGCAATTTCGTCAATGAAACATTCACGGGCATAAATATTAGGAACAAATTGAATAGCTCTCCACCACCACAAAGGAATATGGATAGGAAGTTCGTGGTAAGAAATCTCTATACCATCAATACCATAAGGCAGATCCCGAGCTCCGAGAAGTTCGGTACCTATAACAGCTTGATCCGGGGATTTGGGATTACTGCTTCTTAGAATGCTAGGTGTAGAAACTTTATGTTTGTATTGATATGCTTCCTGTCTGCCAGAGTCAACGACCGCTGACATTCCATGAATGGATGCGGGATGATAATAACCGTTGCGAAGATCATCGGCTCGGTCCCAAATAATTTGAACAGGGGTTTTGAGGATGTTAGCTAATTCGATCACCTCGACAGCAGCGTCAGGGGCCGATCTTCGTCCAAAACCACCTCCCAATAAGGGGATGTGGACGTTGATTTTTTCTGAAGAATGACCAGTTATTTTAGTCGCCATGGGGACAATAGCATCTGGCCATTGGGACCCTACCCAGACATGTGTTTCCGTTGGCGTGACGTGAGCCGTGGCATTCATAGGCTCCAGGGGTACGTGAGCATGGAAAGGGAAACTGTAAGTTGCTTCAATCATCTTTAGATCTTTGTTGGGCTTAGGGGGTGAGCCTTCTTTTTGAGCTACCCTGCCTGGAGATTTTAAGTTTTGTGTTAACTGCTTTTGATAGTCGTCGCTATCGAATGCGGTATGCGGTCCCGCATTCCATCTAACTTTGAGCTTTTCTCTCCCCTGGAAGGCTGCAAATGTATTATCGGCAACAACAGCTACCCCGGTGGGAATTACTTCGACGCGACGAACCCCTGGAACGGATAGAGCTGCTTTTGCATCATAGCTTTTGAGGGTATTACCCCAAACTGATGGGCGCTTCACGGCAGCAAACTTCATTGCTTTAGGTCTCATATCTATGCCGTAGCGAGCTGAACCGTTGACAATCGCAGGAGCATCAATACGTTTACGATCCTTCCCGAGATAGTTTTTTGACGAAATTTTCTTAAGGGATTCTAGGTTTTTGTTGGATTCTAGTTTTACAGCAATAGGAACTAAGTCGCCAAAAGATACCGAGCGCCCATCCTCCGTGACAATCGATGACCCACGGATCGAGAGTTGATCCTTACTCACCTTGAAGAAAATCTCTGCCGCTCTAAATAAACCATCTTTGACTTCGAGACCTGCTTTACGAAGAGGGACCCACATGGTTTTTAGGCTAGTACTCCCCCCTGTGCCAAGGCTGAGCCCTTTATATTTAGAACTTGGAGAGGCTTGTTGAAGAATAAAGATGGAAGGATCAACTCCCATCTCTTCAGCCAAAATCATTGGCATCGACGTTCGTACGCCTTGACCCATCTCTGATTTAGTAATAGTAATGAAGATCTTCCCATCAGATTGGACTGAAATAATGGGATTAGGCTGATAGACAAGAATCTCTTTTTCCTTCCCCTCTAAACCCTTAGGTTTAAGACCCATAACAGATGCTCCTAGTGCAGAAGAAGAGTAGAGAAAGGTTCGACGTTTCATTCTTTTTCGCCACTGTTCGTGAGAAGACTCATGGCTTGCTTAATTCTTGGGTAAGTTCCGCACCGACAGATGTGGTTAGAAAAAGCTTTATTAATGGCTGACTCACTAGGGCGTGAATCTTGACTAAGTAATGAACAGGCTTCCAAGATCATGCCTGGCTGACAATAACCGCACTGGGCGACGTCGCACTGAACCCATGCCTTCTGAACAGGGTGATCGCCGCTCACGCTTAAGCCTTCGATAGTGGTGTAACGATTTCCTTTGGATTTTTCTAGAGTAACTTGGCATGCCATCACGGCTTTTCCATTCTCCAAAATTGTGCAGGTGGCACAAACACCTACACCGCAACCAAATTTGGTGCCCGTCATCCCAAGAACGTCTCTTAAGACCCACAAGAGTGGCATTTCTCCTGGCGCATCGACCTTGATGATTTTTTCATTCAAGTTCAAATCAATCATGAGAATCCGTCCAAGATATATTATTTATTATTGATCGAATCCCTGAAGGTGCCTCGAGTTTTTCAAGACTCCTCAGTAAACGGTTTTTGTAGCGATCGAGGAGGTATTGAGGCTTCAAAGTAGACACTCTAGCAAGGTCCCAATCCATAAAAAGGATGCCCAATGAGGGGTCTTTCAGGATGTTTGTGGCATTGAGATCTGGGCTCCAAATACCCCATTTGCATAGAGTTAGTAGGCTCTTCACTAAACCATTAATCTCATCTTTATCAAGGATCCAATCAGAGGGCCAAGGCATAGCTTGGGCTCTCTCAGAGAAATATAAGCCTTTATATAACCCCATCCCTACGGAGCGGTAACCGTATCCCATAGGCTTCGTGGTGGGGAAACCTGCGCGGTAGAGAGCTGAGTGAATGAGCCATTCGTTGCGGAATCTCTTTGGAGATGTATAGCAGTCCTTGTTAAAGAAACGAAGGGCGCCGCCTCTTAAATAAGGTCTTATGACTAGCTCTTGAATTCGGTACAAGCTGCTCCGACCATAGGCATTATCCATCGCCACAGGAGTTCCCCTAAGAGCGGCTCCCTCTAGGAGAAAAGTATGCCACGTGAAGCCCTGGAGGGTTGAATCTTTCCTCTCCAACTCCCCTAAAATTTGAGGTTTTAAGGTCGATTCCTTAGGAAAGGCCGGGGGATGAAAATCAGAAAGACTCATACCCATAATCCTTATACAGACAGAGCTAAAACCCTAGCCTAAATAATAAAGATGCCCGAAAAAGGGGTCAAAGGAGGTCGGCTTAGAGTATCAATGTTTTTTTTTGTATTTTTAGGAGAAATACACAAATTTTGTTCAAAACTCCCCAAAAAGGTTTAAGTTCTATATGCTGAAAAACATGACTTTACCCGAGATACCGCAGAGTGCCCTTCAACGTAAGCAGTTGCTCAATGAGATTTTAGGGTCCACAGGAGAAGCTCCCAGGTGGTCGCCTCTACTGAACGAGTTTAAAAACACTATGGCTTCCGATTCTTTCGAGAGATCAGCAGTCCTTCTTGATCAAATAGAAAAAGAGGGGCTTCTTGAAGAGTGTTCGGACCTCCTGCGCAATAGTCCACATAGTCTCGTGCTCAAGAGCGCAAAAAACCATCTTGATGCCCGTCTGATTCTTTATCGACGTAAAAGGGCGATCCACCCAGAGGAAGAGGCTACGTATCGATACCGGCTTTCTTATGAAAAAGGGAGGCGTGTCGCGATCTTGGGTGTGCCTGAACTTCAAAGAATATTCCTGTGTGCACTCCAAAGCGAAGGGGTCTTAATAAAATATGATTTCAGCAAACATCCGAAGCCAATGATTGAATTGGCACCGATCCTATCTCCGAATACAACTGGGTCAAACGAATTTATTGAACTTCACTGTCGTCAAGAATTACCTTTCACCGAGAAGGAATCTCTTGAGCGGTTGAATCAGAGGCTGCCTGGAGGATTAATCATCAACAGTTGTGATCGTATTCCCACTTTTGCTTCTTCTATTTGCGAGTTAGCAACTCACGCCCATTGGTCATGGCCCATAGATGAATCTCTGATTAGTAAGGAATCTATAATGAACCGGATTAAAGATTTTGCTACAAGCTCCAAACTCATGTTATCGAGCATGCAAGGAAAAGAATCAACCTGTGATCTCAAGGTAATAGTTCACGACCTCATGATCACAGGTGAAGCCTTAGTCTGGTCCACCGCTTTTACCGATGCCCATTCCCCTAACCCCCTAAGAGCCATCGCACAGGTACTAAATATCGATAGTAGCCAGATAGAGGGCTTAAAACGTACTTCATTGACCCTGAGTGAAGATTTGAGACTCAAGCAATCGGACAAGTTTAGTAGAAAACTTAAAAATATCTATGAGGACGCGACTATTTTAGATGGGGATTCATCGATCACCGTTCACAACGATGATGATGACTATATATCATTGGGATAGAGATCTATTTTGGGTTCGTTTTGATATCCCCAAGAGCATGCCAATACAGATGAGGCTTGATATAGCACTGTTAGCACCATAGGAAATAAACGGTAGAGGTATTCCTTTACTCGGAACTAGGCTCAAAACTACGCTGATATTAATCAAGGCCTGGACAACGAGTACGAGGGTTAAACCAAGAGCAAGAGATTTGAGAAACGGGCTATTGGCATGGGATATGATCTTGAAGCACCGGCTCATGATCACTAGAAAGCACGCTACAACAAACAGAGAACCGATCAAGCCTAGCTCCTCACCAATGACTGCAAAAATATAGTCCGTGTGGGATTCGGGGAGAAAGCCGAGTTTTTGACGTCCAGCGCCAGGGCCTACGCCTAGGACTCCACCATTACCGACGGCGATCAGTGCCTGCTTAATTTGATGTCCAGAACCCAAGGGATCATTAATATTAAGAGGATCTTGGATCGCTGTAAGCCAATCTTTAACGCGTTGAAACCTAAAGGGAGTAGAAACAATCTTGTAAGTGAAGACACCTATAGCTGAAGCGCTCAAAGCCGTGAAGACGTTTCGATGAAGGCCAGCATAAAAAAGAACACCCAGGATGACGGCGGTGATAGCAATAGCTGTACCAAGATCAGGCTGCTTGATGATAAGCATTAAGGGAACGATAAAGAAACCCACTAGTTTTGATACCAGAATCCAATCTTTTGCTTGGTGGTCCCCCAGTGGGCGATTCTCTCTGGTAATCAGGAAGGCAGTGAGAATGGCGGTAATAGGCTTAAAAAGCTCGGAAGGCTGCAGGCTGAAACCAGGAAGGGACAGCCACCGCTTAGCCCCCCCTGCTACATGTCCGAACAGGTGAACAAGAATAAGCATCAGGAAGGAGATCAATACTAGCGAGATGACGTACTTCTGATTGCTCCAGGTTGACTCAGGATCGAGGGATGAAAGAATTACAGCTAGGCATCCACCAAGGACCACGCCAATTAACTGCTTTCCAAAATCGCCTCTTATAAGGTTTAAGATAGTCGAGTCGAGGCCTGATTCGTAGAGGCGAAATGCAGTGGCGCTATAGACCATCCATAGCCCGAAAAGAACGGATATAAGGACCCAAATGACTAAAGGTTTGTCGACGCGGAGTGCGGGTGAAGTAAGTTTCGCCATAGCTTTCCTGATCTATAAAATAAGTTTCTCTTGGTGTTCACCAAAGACATCTCTTAGGGTATCGGAGATTTCGCCTACCGTAGCTTCAACCTCAACGGCAGAGATAATAAGGGGTAAAAGATTCTCATGTCCCTGGGCAGCACTTTTTAAGCGCTGAAGGGCTTCTACGATAGGTGGCATAACACGAGTTTTCTTGTAGGAGACAATTTCTTGCGAGCGTTGATCACTAAGCTTTGTATCCATTTTCATTAAATCGATACCCTGTGAATCTTGCGTATTCACAAACTGATTCACGCCGACAATAATTTCTTCATTATTTTGTACGGACATCTGGTACAGGTAGGCTGCATTTTGTATTTCTCTTTGTGGATACCCTTTTTCGATAGCAATATTCATGCCTCCTAATTCATCAATTTTTGAAATGATGTCGCAAGCGAGCCTTTCTAACTCATTCGTGAGGTGTTCAATAAAATAACTTCCTGCCAAAGGATCTACGACATCACCCGCCTTGGTTTCAAAGGCGAGTATTTGTTGAGTTCTAAGGGCGATCTGGGCACTTTTTTCAGAAGGTAGCGCCAGGGCTTCATCCCGACCATTGGTGTGAAGTGATTGGGTACCGCCACAGATTGCTGCAAAGGCCTGTAGGGTAGTCCGGACCACATTGTTATCGGGCTGTTGAGCAGTCAAGGTACTTCCCGCAGTCTGGGTATGAAATCTCAGCATTTGGGATTTTGGATTATTTGAGCCAAAACGCTCTTTCATGATGTTCGACCACATCCTTCGTGCGGCTCGGAATTTTGCAACTTCTTCAAAAAATTGATTATGCCCGTTAAAGAAAAAAGAAATCCTTGGTGCAAAGTCGTCGATGTGAAGTCCTGCCTTCAGACCCGACTCGACATATGCAATACCATCCGCTAATGTAAAAGCTATTTCTTGCGCTGCAGTGCATCCAGCTTCACGAATATGATAGCCGGAAACAGAAATAGGATTCCATTGGGGCACTTCTCTGGAACAAAAGGCAATCAAATCCGTTGCAAGCCTGAGACTCGGAGTGGGTGGAAAAATATATGTTCCTCGAGCCATATATTCTTTCAAAATATCATTTTGGGTGGTTCCGTTTAGATCTTTCCATGAAATGCCTCTTTCTTTTGCCAGAGCCAAGTACATAGCAAATAAGATCGCCGCTGGCGCATTGATGGTCATGCTCGTGCTGACTTTTTCAAGCGGGATATCGGTAAAAAGCGTTCGCATATCTCGCAACGAACAGATGCTTACCCCCACTTTGCCTACTTCGCCCAGGGACATCTCGTTGTCTGGATCGAGACCTATTTGAGTCGGTAGATCGAAAGCCACACTTAAACCAGTCGTCCCTTGGCTAAGTAAGTACTTATATCTTTTATTGCTTTCAGATGCGGAACCAAAACCAGCGTATTGTCGCATGGTCCAAAGTTTTCCTCGATAACCTGAACGATGGACATGTCGGGTGAATGGATATTGGCCAGGCCACCCTATCTGCTTTTCGAATTCAAGTTGGGCAAGATCTAGAGGTGTATAGATATCCCTCAGGGGTATACTAGAAGAAGTTTTAAATTTTGTTTGCCGCAACTTGTCGGTTGACTCATTTTTAGGCAATGCTTTTTTTAATTGATTCAAAAAGTCTTTATCGTACATAGATTCCCATTAGAATAAAGTACCCTTAATGGTAATGATCCACTAGACAAAGCTCCCCGGGAGGTTTTCAGTGTTTTTAATGCCGATGGTAATGCCCCCTTTACCCCCTCCTCAAGCCCAAATCCTGATCCTCTCGGGCGCTGATATATGGGGAGCAAACCAAAAAAAATCTGTCTTATTAAGGGGTCAAGAACTAGCTATTCAGGGAGGTAGAGTTATCAGGCTTGCCCCAGCGGGATCTCTCTCTAAGCAGTATCCTCAAGCCAAGATTGTCCATCTCAGTGGAGGGACCATTCTCCCAGGACTTTTTGAGAGCCATGGTCATGTTTCAGGCTTAGGAGCTAGCCTGGAAGAATTACAACTCAATGGCATGACCGATAAAGCAATGGTTCTCAAGAAAATAAAAGAGTGGTCAGAGAAAAATACAGAATCGTGGCTCATTGGTCGAGGATGGGATCAAAACCTTTGGTCTGAGAAACGTTTTCCCACTGCTAAAGATTTAGACGAACTTGAAATCCCTAATCCCATCTTCCTAGAACGTGTGGATGGTCACGCCATCTGGGTGAACAGCAAAGCCCTATCTTTAGCCTCCATTGATGCATCAACAGAAGATCCTCTTGGTGGACGTATCGATCGGGAGATCAACGGGAATCCCTCAGGCATCCTCATTGATAATGCGACCGGACTTGTCGCGAAAGTCCTACCGCCGCCTAGTCCCTCTTTCCTCGTTCGACGTATCTTGTTAGGCCTAAACTACTTGGGTAACTTCGGGTTCACATCGGTGTGCGATATGGGGGTCACTAAAGATGAGTTAAATGTTTACAGACGTCTAGATCAAGAAAATAAACTACCCATCAAAGTCTTTGCTTATCTTGTAAACGATGATGTGCTCATCAATGATGAATTAACTCGCCCCATGATGCCTCTCGACACGCATTTTAAAATTCAGGGCGTCAAGATTTATATGGATGGAGCGCTTGGGAGTCGAGGAGCCCGACTTTTGGAGCCATACGCCGATGATCCTCTCAATAGGGGGCTGTGGATCACTCACCCGAATCTAGCAGTTAGTGCCATTGGACGTGTTCTAAGGGCTGGTTATCAGCCTGCCATCCATGCCATAGGTGATGCCGCTAATCACGAAACGATTAAGATCCTTTCTCTGTTCGGACCTTTTAAAGGCTCATCCCTACGCCCTCGGATCGAGCATGCACAAATCCTAGCTCCCAAGGATATTAAGCAGATGGGTGAATTAAATATCATAGCGTCCATTCAACCTGTTCACTGCACATCGGACCATTCGTGGACACCTAGCAGACTGGGGCAAAGTCGACTCCATGAAGCTTTCCCGTGGAGAAACTTGCTTTCTAACAATGTCAGTTTAGTGTTGGGCAGTGATACACCCGTTGAACACCCAAATCCATTTATTACGCTGGCAGCTGCCGAGACTAGACAAGATGAACATCACGAACCTGCGCTTGGATTTCTTCCTGACCAAGTAATGACACGTACTGAAGCAATAGATGCTTATACCCGGCAAGCAGCTATGGCATTAGGCGAAGCCACTATGGGAATTATTAAGACAGGCGCCGTTGCTGACATGATTTGGATTCCCGACAACATACTGCAAGTTAAACCGGACGCTCTACGAAAGATAAAAGCATCCCGGATTTGGATTTCTGGACAGGAAAGACCAGTCCGTTAATAAAATGGATATAACTTATAAATGAAGAGAGTTCATAATTAATTAATGCTCTCCACGTCTAAAAGAACCCTCATAGCACCTTCCCTTCTAAGTGCTGATTTCTCAAATCTAGGGAGCGAACTATCCATGGTAGAAAAAGCAGGTGCTGATGTGATCCATCTCGATGTCATGGATGGCTGTTTTGTCCCCAATATAAGCATAGGGATCCCAGTAGTCGCCTCGCTGAGAAATAAAAGTTCTCTTCCTTTTGACTGCCACCTCATGATCATTAATCCAGAAAAATATGTTGGAGAATTTATTAAGGCGGGAGCCAATTGGGTAAGCATCCACCACGAAGCTTCTGAAAATCCATCCAGAGTCCTATCTACTATTCGCCAAGCAGGTGCGAAGGCGGGAATTGTTTTAAAACCGCAAACCCCCGTCGAAGTTCTTGAGGATTACGTGGATGATTTTGATTTTGTCCTTCTCATGAGTGTTAATCCAGGTTTCGGTGGCCAGAAATTTATGCCCGAAGTACTAGATCGTATTCGAACGCTCGTATCAATCCGCCAACGAGCTAAGAAACACTTTCTTATTGAGGTAGATGGGGGAATTAATCTAGAAAATGCAAAAGCCTTAATTCAAGCGGGCGCTGATGTTCTCGTCGCAGGACATTCAATTTTCAGGTCCGCCAACCCGGCTGAAGCCATCAAGGAATTTAAGTCCATTGAGTATCTAGCCAGTTAAATTTGACTCAGGAACCGCACTTCAACCCTCACGGCTATTAGGTCAGAACCCATAGTATTCAGGGCCAAGGACTTTGAATGTGCTGCTGGGGTCAATACATGAGAAAATAATCTGCAAGGTGGTGCACACTGCACATCTTAGAGAAGAGCCCTTATGCTTACCTTGCCCCTCCCACAAGCTTTGACCTTTGACGACGTTCTGTTGGTGCCTGGTTATTCGGAAACACATCCCAATAGTATTGATCTCTCTACGCGGCTTACCAAAGGCATCAAGCTCAATATTCCCCTTATTTCAGCCGCTATGGACACAGTCACTGAAAGCAGATTGGCTATTACCATTGCCCGTATGGGCGGTGTGGGTGTGATTCATAAGAATTTATCAATCGAAGATCAGTGTCTTGAAATTAAAAAGGTCAAAACTCAAGAAACATCTTCTACAAGCAAGGAGGTTGAGCATCACTCTTCCAGCCTTGATCAGCGTGGAAGACTCCTTGTTGGGGCTGCACTTGGTGTCAGCCCAGAATTGATGGAACGAGCTGGGGCTCTCGCATCTCTTGAAGTTGATTTTTTCTGCCTAGACTCATCACATGGTCACAGCCTAGGAGTTATTCAATCCATTAAAGATCTTAAGAAGAAATTCCCAAGCGTCCCCTTGCTTGCGGGTAATGTTGCTACATACGAAGGTGCCAAAGCTCTCATTGAAGCAGGTGCTGACTGCATAAAAATAGGCATTGGGCCAGGCTCCATTTGTACGACAAGAATAGTCACTGGGGCCGGAATGCCTCAATTAACAGCCATCGCCGAAGCCTCAAGGGCTTGCCGAGAAAAACAAATCCCCTGTATTGCCGATGGAGGTATTAAGTGTTCTGGTGATATTTCTAAAGCAATCGCAGCCGGAGCCGATTCAGTAATGCTGGGTGGGCTCTTTGCGGGAACTGAAGAATCTCCCGGAGATACCATTACTTTCGAAGGCCGTACCTATAAATCCTACCGGGGTATGGGTTCATTGGCAGCCATGAAGGCCGGGAGTAAAGATAGATATTTTCAGGAAAATGCCGAACTAAATAAATTAGTCCCCGAGGGAATCGAGGGCCAAGTCCCCTTCAAGGGCAAACTAGAGGATGTTGTGATTCAACTTGTTGGTGGACTCAGGGCTGGGATGGGCTTGTCGGGATCTTCTAATGTCCAGGACTTTATTATGCGCTCGCGGTTTGTTCAAATTACCAATGCGGGCCTTAAAGAAAGTCATGCTCATGACGTGATCATGGCTAAAGAGTCCCCCAACTATGGGAATAACTAAGTATTATCGTCATCTCACTAGGCTAAAATAAGGTGTGAGGAACAAAAGATGAATGCTCTTCTCCTGAAGAACGCGCACTTAATCGATCCATCTCAGGGGTATGACGATCTCACAGATATACTCATCGAAAATGGGCATGTAATTGACCTCGGTCCGACTGTCCATCAACACCCTGATTCTGCTAATGCTCGACATATTGATGTAGGCAAACAGTGGGTACTGCCTGGCCTTATTGATCTACACGTCCACTTCAGGGAGCCAGGGCACACACGCAAAGAAACTATTGCTACGGGCTCGAGAGCGGCGGTTGCGGGAGGTTTTACGAGTGTCTGCGCAATGGCCAATACTTCCCCAGTAAATGATTCTGTAAAGATTACCAAACTCATGATGGAAAAAGCTGAATCGGCCGATTTAGTCAGGTATTTCCCTATCGGTGGTGTATCAATGGGCCTTAAGGGTGAAGAACTCGCTGACCTGGGCTTATTGAAGCAAGCAGGATGCGTGGCATTTAGTGATGATGGCTACCCCATCATGAACGCAGGACTTATGAAACGAGCTTTGTCCTACAGTGAGCATTTAGGAGTTCCAATTGTTGCCCATGAAGAGGATCTCAGCCTCTCCAATAGGGGCTATATTCATGAAGGTGAAATTAGTGCAGCGCTTGGCTGTTTAGGAATCCCTTCATCAGCCGAAGAGGTTATGGTTGCAAGGGATATCATCCTTGCCGAAGAAACGGGGGGGCATCTCCACGTAGCGCACGTCAGCACTTCCGGCTCACTAGATCTCATTAGACGTGCCAAAGCTAGAGGCATACATGTGACCTGCGAAGTCACACCCCATCATTTTGCCCTTTCAGATAAAGAGCTCCTCAAATTTGATACCAACTATAAGATGAGTCCTCCTCTACGCACTCAAAAGGATATTGAATCTATCCTTGAGGCCCTTGCGGACGGAACCATTGATGCGATCGCGACAGATCATGCTCCCCACGGACTTCAAGATAAGAATATTCCCCTGCCCTTGGCTGCCTTTGGGATTATCGGACTCGAAACCGCTCTTCCCCTATCTATTTATTTATTACTGCATTCAAAAGTTATTAGTCGAACTAGGCTCGTTGAACTTATGACTTACGGACCTGCACGCGTATTCAATCTTGATCGAATGAATTTAGGGTCCCTCAAGAAAGGATCACCAGCTGATTTTGTAATCATCGATCCCGACAGTAAGATCAAGGTAGACATGGATTTAATTAGATCTAAGTCAGCCAATACTCCATTCATGGGGTGGGAACTCCCAGGACAGATCAAATCAACCTGGATTAAAGGGTCTAAGATGTGGGGGGTTACTGAAGCATGACCCCTACGGACAAAGCTATTAGCCAATTACCGGCTCACTTAAGGGCTTATGTCGTTAAGCAAAATTACGACCAGTATACGCCGAGAGATCACGCCGTTTGGAGACATATATTAACGCGACTGCAAAAGCACCTAACGCGAAGTGCGCATCCTGATTATATCGAGGGACTATCGCGCACGGGGATTAGCATTAATCGGATTCCGAGTCTTGACGAAATGAATCTTTGTCTTGCGGATATAGGTTGGACCGCAGTTGCAGTGCGTGGCTTTATTCCTCCATCAGTTTTTACCGAACTTCAGTCAAGGAAGGTCTTAGCCATTGCAGAAGATATTAGAGATCATCGTCACATTGGTTATACGCCTGCACCAGATATCATTCATGAGAGCGCCGGTCATTCGCCGATCCTTATCAATCCAAAATATGCTTCCTATGTTCAGAAATGCGGTTCATTGGGATTCAAGGCTATTGCTTCCAAAGAAGATTTTGCTGTATTTGAGGCAATCAGGAATCTTAGTATTGTTAAAGAAAATCCAAATTCAACTGAATATGAAATTACAGAGGCTGAAAAAAGACTCGCATCAGCCTCGAAAAGTCATCGCTACGTCAGTGAAAACACTAAAGCTAGTCGTCTTTATTGGTGGACAGCCGAGTATGGTCTAGTAGGTAGTTTGAATGATCCAAAACTATTTGGCGCTGGATTACTATCAAGTATTCAAGAAGCAGAACATGCGCTGACTGATAGCGTCCTAAAAATTCCTTTAAGTCTAGATTGCATAGAAAAAGTTTATGACATCACAACAATGCAACCTCAGCTTTTTGTCGCCCGTGATTTTGATCATCTTTTTGAGGTCTTGAGCGAATTCGAATCAACCCTCTCGTCTACCCGTGGTGGACTCCATGGCTTGGCCGAAGCAAAGCGTGCTGAGACCGTCGTTCATCTAGCATTGGATGGAGACCGCCACCTAAGTGGTCGTATCATCGATTTCGTAAATACGCATACAGGTACGTTGATATACATTGAGGGGCCTTCTCTACTCGAGGACAATTCTAAAGAATACCAATTCAATCTAGGCCCAATCTTACTTCTTTGGGATCAATCTCCGTTACCAAGCCGAGGTTTGATGAATCTTGGCCTTGGCCAATATCAATTTCAAGGCTACTTAGAAAAGGGGAGTCTTAGTGATATTAAAACTGATCATCCGATCCTGCAGAATATTGCTGGACTAGGTGTAAGTCCTCTCATCTCAACGCTAACCTTAAACTCCGTTTGTGGGGGATCCGCCAACCCGACTCTATGGGAAAAGTTAGTTCCTGGGAACAACAGTTTCATCTATGAAGATGGTGAACTTAAAGTCCGTGAAGCCAAGATTAAAGATTTAGATCCCCAATTGGGTACTATTTACAGCGATTTAAATCAGATAATTCTCAATGGAACAATCGATCGGCAAAAATTAGATAGTCTAGCTAAAGATGCGTCCAACTTCCCTTCCGAATGGCTACTTCATTCGGAAATTAATAATTATATGTCTACATTGGAGATTGTGTGAGTAATTGGAGCGAAATTAATAATCATCTTGAACGCAAGATCAAGACTCCTGATTTTATGACCAGCTTAAATCTTGTGACGGCTATCGCTATCTTAGCTGAAGAGGTCAATCATCATCCTGATGTCAAGCTAGGTTGGGGTTATTTAGAGATAACTCTTACAACTCATGATGAGAAAAAAGTTACTTCTAAGGATTATCTACTCGCTGATCGAATAGATAAACTAATTACCGAGTGGGACGGCGTTCAGTGATCCACCTTAGGGTCTAGATTTAATCCAAGAACAAATAATGCTCTCAAAAGCCTCACCTCTGGCTTCGAAGTTGCTGAACTGATCAAAACTTGCGCATGCTGGACTCAAGAGCACAGTTGATCCCGCCTTGGCAACATCCAGCGCACGCTCAACAGCGTCATTAAAAATAGGTATAGACTCATGGGGAAATAGATCGAGGTCTTCTTCAAGTTGTGGAATCGCTTCACCCATAAAAATAAGATGACTTACTTTTTCTTGAATGAGGGGAATCAGGGGTTTGTAAGATGCGCCCTTGTGGGTCC
>BJFQ01000019.1 GCA_014189895.1 Acidobacteriota bacterium
GACTCAAGAAATTAATGGAACTCAAAGCTCCGAAGTGATCGTGCGAAATGAAAAGCGTATGCTCCAAGAATCGGTGGATGCTCTGTTTGAGAATGGTAAGCGTGGACGTATTTTGCGAGGCGTTTCTAATCGTCCTCTAAAATCACTCTCCGATGCCCTTAAAGGTAAACAAGGTCGTTTCCGTCAAAATCTCCTCGGTAAACGAGTTGATTATTCTGGACGTTCCGTCATCGTGGTAGGTCCTGATCTCAAATTACACCAGTGTGGTATTCCCAAGAAGATGGCTCTTGAACTATTTAAACCTTTTATTTTTAATCGACTCGAACACAAAGGCCATGCAGCTACTATTCGTCAGGCCAAAGAATTGGTAGAAGAAGGCCGCCCAGAAGTATGGGATGTTCTCGAAGAAGTTATTCGTGAACATACCGTTCTTCTCAATCGGGCACCGACGCTTCATCGCCTGGGTATTCAGGCTTTCCAACCAGTCTTGGTTGAGGGTAAGGCCATCCAATTGCACCCCCTCGTTTGTACCGCTTTCAATGCGGACTTCGACGGAGATCAAATGGCTGTTCACGTCCCGTTGAGTCCCATGGCTCAAATTGAAGCCAAGGTTCTTATGATGAGTACACAAAATATTTTAAATCCTTCCAACGGGCGCCCGAATGTGGTTCCCAGTCAGGATATTGTCTTGGGCGCTTATTATTTAACCAAGAAGCGAAAAAATCGTAAAGGTGAAGGCAAGTCTTTCGGCTCCATGAACGATGTGGTTTCCGCCCACGAAGCAGGATTGCTGGATACCCACGCCATCATCAAACTTCGTTACACCGGTGAATTAGTGGATACCGAAGCGTGGTACGCCAAAGATACTAAGAAAAATTCAGAGCAAGAAGTCTTTGAGTGTCCTTCAGAAATGAAGACCAATGAAATGATTGAAACCACTGTGGGCCGCGTCATCTTCAATCGCGCTCTCCCGAAGGGCTTCCCTTATATCAATGGATTACTGAAAAAAGACGGTCTCTTATCCCTCGTGGTGCGTAGTTACAAGACGAAGGGCCCCGAAATGACCATCGAAATGCTGGATGCCATGAAGGAAACAGGATTTACCTGGGCCATGAAGGCGGGTGTCAGCGTGGGGATCGACGATCTCGTTGTGCCTGCTTCTAAGGCGGGTCTTTTGGATAAGGCCAGTAAAGAAGTTCGCGAGATCGAAAAGGAATCCTACGAGGGTCGCTTAGACAGCGCAACTCGCTATAATCGCATTCTAGAAGTCTGGGGTAAGACGTCCGAACAAGTTGCTCAAGACATGATGAAAGAACTCGAGCATCAAAATGAAAGTAACCGCTACTTGAATTCGATCTATATTTTGGCCGATTCAGGAGCTCGCGGTTCCAAGACTCAGATCCGACAAGTCGCCGGTATGCGTGGTTTGATGGCTCGTCCGAGTGGCGATATTATCGAAACTCCTATCACCGCGAATTTTAAGGAAGGTCTGTCGGTTTTGGATTACTTCATCTCTACGCACGGAGCTCGCAAGGGTCTTGCGGATACAGCTTTGAAAACCGCTGACTCTGGATACCTCACGCGTAAACTCGTCGATGTGGCTCAAGACGTCATTATTAACGAGGAAGATTGTCTTACCGACGACGGTATTGAAGTCGCCGCTATTATTATGGCGGATGGTTCGGTACGCTCTCGACTCCGAGACCGCATTATGGGTCGCGTCACGCTTCAAGACATTGTTGATCCTTACGACAAGAATAAGATTTATGTGAAGTCCGGCGAGATTATCTCTGAAGATGCGGCTTTTGCCATTGAAACTAGCGGTATCGTCTCGGTAAACATTCGATCAGTTCTCACCTGCGTAGCTCGTCGAGGAGTTTGTGTCAAATGCTATGGACTCAATCTCAGCACGAGTCGTATGGTAGACATTGGTGAAGCAGTTGGTGTCGTGGCTGCCCAGAGTATTGGAGAGCCCGGAACACAATTGACCATGCGTACCTTCCACGTCGGAGGAGCCGCGAGTCGAACCAGCGAGAAGAGCACCCATGAATCTCAAATCGCTGGCGTCATTAAATTTGAAGGACTGAAAGGTCGTTTTGTCACCAATCGTTCTGGTCAAGTGGTCTCACTGACACGTAATGGTTATGTGCTTTTGACGGATGCCAAGGGTAATGAGCGCGAGCGCTATAAAATTACCTCAGGAGCTGTTCTTAAAGTCAAAGAGGGCGACAAAATTGAACCCAAGACGACCATTGCAGAATGGGATCCTTACAATGATCTCGTCCTTTCCGAAGAAGACGGTACGGTTGCTTTCGAAGAGTTGGAACTCAATATTTCTTTCCAAGAAGAGAAGGACCCTATTTCCGGAAACTTCCGTAAGAAAGTGATCGATCCTACTGATGATAAAATCCATCCCCACATCAATATCAAAGGATCAGGTAATAAGATTTTGAAACGCTACAATATTCCGACCGATGCCTATCTCGAAGTCGAAGATAGCCAAGCGGTTAAAGCGGGCGATGTCTTATCGAAAACTCCTCGGCAACAGGCCAAAACCAGTGATATCACAGGTGGTCTGCCTCGCGTCACCGAACTCTTTGAAGGTCGTAAATCCAAAGAGCCGGCGATCATCACTGAAATTGCAGGTTTTGTGAAATTTGATAAGCGCATTCGAGGTAATCAGAAGGTAATCGTTGCGCCTGCTAATCCCAAAGAGGGCGATAAGACCTTTGAAGCCCTCATCCCTCGCGGAAAGCACATCTTGGTCCAAGATGGTGACGAGATGAAGGCGGGAGACAAGCTCACTGAGGGACCTATTTCTACCCAAGATATTCTAAAAGTCCAGGGTGAGAAAGCCCTTTGCGCCTACCTGGTCAATGAAGTACAAGAGGTTTATCGAGCTCAAGGTGTGACGATCAACGATAAGCACATCGAAGTGATCATTCGGCAGATGATGCGTTGGGTCCAGATCGAAGACGTAGGCGATACCCCCTTGATCGCGGAAGAAAAAGTTGATAAGCATCGCTTTAAGGAGATTAATCAAGCCACTACTAAGGAGCTCAGTGAAGATGGGTCGGCTAAAAAACCTGCCACCTGCATTCCTTTGTTACTTGGGATCACCAAAGCATCCCTCACGTCCGAAAGTTTCATTTCGGCTGCCTCCTTCCAAGAAACGACTCGTGTTTTGACCGAAGCGGCGATGGAAGGTCGTGTGGATTATCTCCGAGGTCTGAAAGAGAACGTGATCTTGGGCCGCCTCATCCCAGCAGGAACAGGTATGACGGCTTATCGCAATCTCGAGATTGAAGAGGGTCAATACCCCGAACCTCAGGTGGCCTCGAATTATAGTGATGAAGAGTTTGATGACGAGTACAGCATTATGGCAGCTCGTATAGAACAACTCGACGGCCTCACACAAGTAGAAGGCGAAGAGATCTAAGTCTCTATTCCTGAGTTAAAAAAGCCCCTTCGGGGGCTTTTTTAATGGAAAGCCGTAGGGGACTATCCCCAGAGTCGTTAAACTAAAATCCATAACCTTCACACGAGATTCTTTATGCAATCATGGATCGACCGCTTTAATCGTTTTTATCAATGGAGTCTTGGCAAAGTTTCGTTTGTGGATCGCTATGCGTCGGGAAATTGGAGTCTGCCGCTTAAGCACGGAATCCTCGCCATTGGCTTTTCAATTCTTTATTCTCTAACTCAAGTAAATTACTACACCTCCACGGCCATTATTCTTCCGGCGGACACCAAGTCGGGGGGTATGTTGGGTAGTCTCGGAGGAGCGGCAGCGGCCGCCTCAGCGTTGGGCATTACGGTTCCTGGGCAAGATAGCTCGGATAGTGCCTATGTCGATGTCCTCAATAGCCGACCTGTTCGAGAGGCTCTTCTTAATACCGTCTTTGATTTCAAACTTAAATATCTCTATCTCGACATCGATCATCCACGCCAGGAAACCCTCTATCGCTATCTTCGTGAATCTAATATGGATGATGCCGTAAGTACAACTCGACAGTTCATTAAGGTTAATCGAGACATCAAGACCAAGACCTTAACGATTCAGGTCGAAACTAACAGTCCGCAATTAAGTCAGCAGATCGCTAAGCGCTTAGTTCAATTGTTAAATGATTTCTTACTGACTAAATCCCAAACCAAGGGGAGCGTGAAGGCAGGTTTCACGGAAAAACGACTCCAAGAAGGCCGTGCCGAGCTCGACCGAGCGGAAGAAACCTTTCGAAACTTCTTAACCGTGAACCGTAATTATGCCGTCAGTACGGACCCCGAAGTTCGTCTCAAGGGCCTTCGCTTAGAGAATGAACTTAAACTGCAAACACAGTTGGTCACTTCACTGGCATTGTCGCGCGAAGATGCGCTCCTTCAGGAAAAGAATGATATGCCTATCTTAAATATTCTAGATGAAGGTAATTTGCCGATTAACAAATCACGTCCTGGGCGAGCCACGAACGCCCTCCTGATGGGAGTTCTGGCTTATCTTGGTACCTTGGGTTGGATACGCCGGCTTGAGTTAAAAGCACTCCTCGTCAAGAGTCTAGGCGATTAGCCTAGACTCTTTGAAGAAGAACCTTATTCGGTCGCGGGAGGTAGAAGCGCTTTGCGCGAGAGTTTAATCTTGCCGCTCTTTTCGTCGATCCCGATGCACTTCACCATAATTTCTTGTCCCTCACTGACTTCATCCGCTGGATTCTTGACCCGATGAGCTGCCATTTCGCTGACATGTAACAGTCCATCAAGGCCTGGAAGGATGGTGATAAAAGCTCCAAACTCCACTACCTTGGCGACCTTGCCCAAGTAGGATTTACCGAGTTCGGCGGTTTGAATAAGATCTCCGATCATCTTCAAAGCGGCCTGTAGTTTGTCTTGATTAGGACCCGCTACTTGGCAGAGACCATTGTCGTCAATGTTGACTTCACAACCGGAGACTTCGATGATGTTCCGGATGGTGGCTCCCCCTTTACCAATGACGTCTCGAATTTTTTCCTTCGGCAATTGGATAGAAGCCATTTGAGGCGCATTCTTGGCAAAAGAAGATCGAGGGGCTGCTAATACCGCACCCATGGACTCTAAGAGTTCTAGTCGTCCTTTACGGGCTTGGTCGAGGGCGCGAGTGAGCACTTCGGTCGTAATCCCGCCTACTTTAATGTCCATTTGAAGAGCGGTAATTCCTTGGGTTGTTCCGGCGACTTTGAAATCCATATCGCCGTAGTGATCTTCTTGGCCCGCAATATCAGTGAGGACTACAAATTGTCCTTCGCCGCTGACTAAGCCCATCGCTACACCCGCCACGGGCGCCTTCAATTTGACTCCTGCATCCATCAGAGATAAACATCCTCCACAAATGGTTGCCATGGAGGAAGACCCGTTGCTTTCGGTAATATCGCTCACCACCCGAACGGTGTAGGGATTTTCTTTGCGATCCGGCAACATGGCTGCTAAAGCACGCTCAGCGAGCATGCCGTGGCCAATTTCGCGTCGGCTGGGACCTCGATTAGGTTTGCACTCTCCCACTGAATAACCGGGAAAATTGTAGTGAAGATAAAAAGACTTCTTCACTTCATCCTCGAGGCCTTCAATGGTTTGAATATCGTCTTGAGTGCCTAAAGTGGTGGTGACGAGGGCTTGGGTCTCTCCTCGCGTAAACAAGGCAGAACCATGGGCCCCGGGAAGCAGACCAACTTCGATGTTAAGAGGTCGGATTTGGTCAAATTGGCGCCCGTCGAGACGCTCGCCTTTTTGTAAAATCACTTCTCTAAATAAAGATTCCTTCAGATGATCAAAACAGGCCTTCACCTCGCCTTTCAGTTCAGGCTTTTCAGCAGTATGGACTTCCACAACGGTGGCTTTTAACCGATCAATCGATTTGTAGCTCTCCAGTTTATTTTTCAACGTCAGGGCCTTCAGTAAGTCATGACGATAGGTGGAGGTGATGGTTTGCAGTAAGGTAGCATCTAATACTTTCTTTTCAACCTTGACCTTAGGTTTGCCTACCTTGGCTTTAAAGTCTTCTTGGAACTTGGTTAAGGTTTTGATGTGGTTATGGCCAAAAACAAGAGCCTGAACCATGTCCGCTTCATTCACTTCTTGGGCTCCACATTCCACCATGACAATGGCTTCATGCGTGCCCGCTATGAGGAGATCCAAATCGCTTTCTTTACGCTGGCTGGTGGTAGGGTTAATCACGAATTGGCCTTGAACGCGACCTACGCGAACGCCTCCCACGGCCTGATGAAAGGGGATTTCTGAAATAATTAACGCTGCAGATGCGCCTGTCATCGCTAGGGTTTCGGGAGCATGAATGCCATCGTAGCTAATCACTTGTGCGGTCACCATCACCTCAGCGTTATAACCTTCTTCAAAGAGGGGACGGAGGGGACGATCGATAAGACGTGAGGTTAGGGTTTCTTTGGTGGTCGCTTTACCTTCTCGTTTAAACCAACCCCCAGGAATTTTGCCTGCGGCAAAAACCGCTTCACGGTAATCCACCGACAAAGGGAAATAGTCCAATTCTTGACGGGGGACGGCGTGGCAAACTGCTACTAAAACCATCGTATCTCCCTGGCGAATAACCACAGAGCCTGCAGCCTGTTTAGCGATTCGGCCCGTTTCGATCGAAATGTCGGTTCCTTGACCCAAATTAATGGATTGTTGAGCGGGTTGGAAGGCGAGGGTATTTAAATTCATAGATAAACTCCGGGGCCAGAAGCCCTCTCTAATGTAGGTGAGCATTCCGGCTCAGGGCGGTTCTTCATCGTGCTTCCACTTGGAAGAACACGGGCGATCGCTCCATGAAACCCTTCAGAATTGAGGGAAGGGGCTTCCTGCAGAGGTCGCCACCCATCGAAGAAAGATTGGGTTCTTTAAGTGTAGCACTAGTGAGATTTGATTGAAAAGGTGGGGATTTAGGCCCTAGGTCGACCTGTTGCCTTCGTCCCGAAGTTCTATCGTAAGTTAAACTATATTTTATGGCTTTTTCTTTAGTAAATCTCTCTTCAATAATCACCGGTGTAATAAATAAATCGTCTTGGTTGTTTTTGATCTTGGGTTTATTTGCCGGTTATCAGGTGTCGCGCATTACGATTGTTCACATTGCTCCGATTGGTTTTTATGATATACCAAGTTCGGATCGAACGAATTCAACAGACCTTGTGCCAAGAACAGCCGGCTTGGCTTTTATGGCCTCGCTTTTTATCGGCCATCAATTTGGATTCATTGCCTTGCCCTTTTTTAATACCCTGCTTTGGGGAGCTCTCGGCTTTATCGGTCTCTTGGGACTCGCAGATGATTTCCATCGTCAAAAGCCCATCGCCTTTATTTCGTCGGGGTTTAAGGCTAAATATACCCTGATCATTGCAATGGTCACCGCTTTGGGCCTCTTGTGGCCCCCGCAAGCAATTCCAGGCACGATCGCCTCTAACTCAATCTCCATCTCCCGTCTTTTTGAATTCACCCCGCAATTCTATCTTTCCCAACCCATCAACTTTGTCTTTTTTGGTTATCCCCTTCCTTCGTTCTACCCTTTAATCTTTTTGGGCATTACTCTCCTCTGCTGGGGAATACCGAATTTATTTAATCTCATCGATGGCCTCGATGGCCTAGCAATGGGTTACTTTGGAATGGTCATTTTTGTAGTGATGCGCTTCCCTAACGGAGAGCTCATCCCCGGTCCTGGGTTTTGGGGCTTATGGGCCATGGTCTTCTATTTGAATCTTAAAAAAATCCATTATCTTGGCGATGCAGGTTCGTTAAGCATGGGTCTTTTTCTCGCTGTGACTTCCGTTTTATATATTCAGTCACATCTTCTAGAAAATTTTCTTTTTCTCTTTGCCTACCCTATTTTAGATACGCTGCACGTCACCCTCCTTCGGTGGAAGCAAAACCGACCCTTGGGTCAAGGAGATAACTGCCATCTGCATCATTTCATCTGGAGACAGACTAAGAAAAATCTGACCTTTACCCTTCCTATTTTGTGGACCCTAGGATTTCTTCCGATGTTGCGTTTATGGGGGAGTCCGAACTATCAGCAACTTTCGCTGATTGGGCTCGGTTTACTGGTTATCATTTTAGGTTTTTCGTTCACCCTTCAACTCAACGAAAAAAAAGCTCCTATCAACAAATCCTAATGAGCCTGATTTCTTAGGCTTGGAGGGGTTCACCTTAATCTCTATCTAGGAGACTTTCAGGCGAGCCATCTATAATGAAAGAAGTTGAACCCGCATTTATAGCCCCCTTCTTGGATTTCCAATGTTGATGAGACAACCTATGAAAAATATTGTCCTTGGCAGCGTTCTCTTTTGTTTAGGCGGCGTTCAAACTCTCGGAGCTCAAACCCCCCAAGATATTGCTCAGGCGGCGATAGCTAATGTCCAGACACAAGCCAACCCCACGGTCTCACAGCAGAATCCCGCGTTGCCCTCCGCCAAAGATCCTCAAGTGGCGACAACCCCCGATCTAGGAAGTAAGAGTGCCGACGCGAAACTCGAAGAAGAAATTAAGACTCTCAAAAAGATGGATCGAAAGAATAAACCACGACAATTTGCTGCCGACCTTTTTGAGTATCGTCAACCCATGACTTCGGCGACCGATGGCGGTATTAGTGAAGACTATGTATTGGGCACCGGAGATCGTTTGCAACTAAATGTTTTTGGTAGTGCAACGTTTGAAACACCTGTTCAAGTCGATGGCAAGGGAGACCTCGCCATTCCCAAAGTGGGTGTGGTAAAAGTAGCGGGCCTTACGCTCAAAAAAGCAAAAGCAGCCGTTCAGCGTATCGTATCGGGACAATTTTCAAAAACCGATGTGGATCTACAAGTCATCAAATTACGAGAGGTCCGCATTAGCGTCTTAGGGGAAGTTTATAAGCCCGGGACCTATTTAGTGTCGAGTCTTAGCAGTGTTTTAAATATCTTAGGACTTACCGGAGGCCCCAACACGAGCGGAAGCTACCGTGATATTCGCATTGTACGAGGCGGCAAGGTTGTGGATCGTATTGACCTTTATCCCCTCAGGGGTGAGGGTCTAGGTAACCTCAACGTGGCCCTTCAAAGCGGCGATGTCGTCTTCGTCCCCCTGGCCTCTGGAAAAGTCTTACTCGAAGGCGCCTTTCGTCGTGTGACCCAGCAGCGATCCATTGATTTATTGACGGAAGATCTAAAAAAAGCTGACGTGGCTCTTGATCAGTTGTCTGAAAAAGCTAAGCTCAGAACAGAAAAAGAGGAATCTATAAAAATAGCTGAATCAAAGTTGACAAATCCCAAACTGACCCCGGAAGATGAGTCTAAAATTCTAGGAGAAATAAAAACTCTTAAAAAACAACTCAATGAGTTAGCCCCTCAGAAATCTAATGACCTACGCATCGAGGTCGATCCCATGGGCAAAATTTCTAAAAACACCTTGTCGAGCACTGACGATCCCGAATGGTGGATTCAATGGGATCAATATGGCGTAATTCCGCGAATGGAATTTGAATTGAAGAACGGAGAATCACTATCCGCACTCATTCGATGGGCCGGAGGAATCGACGAAGCCTATGACTCGGGTATTTACACGCGTCGTTACCAAGACCCCCAGAATCAATGGATGACTCAAACGTTCAGCTTATCCACTGCATTCAAAGCCACATTGCAGGCGGGAGATGTCCTGACGGCGCTTCCCAAGAACTCCGCTAAGGCGGCCTCGGTCCAAGTCGAAGGGCATATTCGTATTCCAGGCCCATATGCCCCCGAAAAAGGTCTTCGTGTTGGAGATTTGATCAAGAATAATCAACTCCTCCTACCGACCACCTATTTAGCGAGAGCTGAAATTACTCGAACTTCCCTCAATAAGGTTTCTACCTTTTTAAGTTTTGATGTTAGCAAGGCCGTGGCGGGAGATCCTACCCATAATTTACTTCTTGAAGAAAGAGACGTCGTACGCTTTTATTCCAATGAAGATTTAAGATTCACGCGTTACGTCCGCTTGTCAGGTCCCTTGAGCCGCGCAGGCCTCTATGCATACCTTGAAGGAATGCGGGCTTCCGACCTAATCTTCAGAGCGGGCCTCCTGTATCCTCAGGCGAATAAATATCGTGCTGAACTCTCGCGTGTGAATATAGCCGATAGCTCCGGGAATCAAGGAAGCACCGTAATCCCCTTAAAGTTAGATCAATTAATTTCCACAGAGAGCCAAAGCCCCGTGGGTCTAAAAGATGACGCCCTCAATCCTCTCCTTCAACCCGAAGACGTCATTGCCCTTTTCGAAGTCCCCTCATTTCGTTATCATCGCTCGGTAGTGATCCGAGGGCAGGTCCAGCGACCGGGTGAGTATGTGTTCGACAAGGATCGCATCACCTTAAGCGACGTGATCGCTCGGAGTGGAGGTTTAACCGACAAGGCTTTTGCTCCGGGAGCCGTCTTTCTCCGCGGCGCAAGGATCATCGCTCAGATCGAAGGACTTGAATCTTCGAGTCTTGACCCTCTAGCCTTGGGTATTCCTGATATTTTTAGACGCCTCAGTGAAGTCAAGCGAGACCCCACCACGGGGGTCCTTCAATCCAATCCTGTTCGGTTCGGTGTTTCCAACCTTGCCAATAAACGCTTAGTGGTGGATTTTGAAAAAGCCCTCCAGGGCGATCGACAAGCCGATATCCCTTTAGAAGATGGGGACGAGATTGTGATTCCCGAACTTACGACAGCCGCATACGTCATTGGCGAAGTAGCCTCTCCCTTTACGATCTACCAATTGGGTGATCGTTCGGATCGCATTCGCGTCATTGACGCTATCAAAAAGGCGGGAATGTATACGCGCAATGCGGACACATCGAATATTCGACTCCTAAAAGCCAACGGACAAATCATCGACAACATTGCGCCTTTTGGCTTATGGACCCATTGGACCTATATGGGTCCAGGCGATACTGTGATCATTCCGCCCCGCTATGCAATCAATTCGTCTTGGCTGCAAGACCTAACAGCGCTCACGAATTTGGCTTTGATCTATAAAGTCATTAATCCCTAATCTATCAACAGCATCACGCAGGAGTTGTGGTTTTGATTATCCGTAAAGAATATCGCTTTGAGTCCGCTCACTTTATATACAACCATCCAGGAAAATGTAAAAATCTCCATGGGCACAGCTATCGATGTTTTGTTTCCATTCAAGGTACCCCTGATGCCACGACAGGAATGGTGATGGACTTTGATCACATAGACCCCATCCTCGAAGAGCGAGTTCTATCCAAGCTCGACCATCGCTTTCTCAATGATGTGATCCCCCTTTCAACCGCGGAGAACATCAGCAAGTGGATTTGGGATCAACTCGTCGATATGTTGCCAGGGCTCCATCAAATTGAGGTCTACGAAACGGTCGATAATTGTGTGATTTACAAGGGCGATTAGGATGATCCAGGCAGTTGTGTTTGATTTATGGAACACTCTGGTTTTCAATCCGAGGGGCAATCCGTTCGATGCCCTCAAATTGGTGACTCACAATCCCACTGAAGCAGACATGTTTGAACATCACGTGATGAGGACTGCCTATGGGTCCCTAGGTGAAGCACGACAAAAAGGACCTGCTTTAGCCTTTCGATCTTCAGAATCAGAGAAGAGTTGGACACATGATTTTGAAGCCTCCGACACCGAGGTTGCTTTGTTTGAAGATAGTCTTTCGTGCCTTCAAGAGGCTACCTCGCTTGTCCGACTGGGGCTGCTCACGAATACGCAATCTTTCGGTCTTAATTTTCTAGGTCGACTAGGCTTATCAGAAAAAATCCCTTATCGATTTATCAGTGCTAATCTGGGTTTAGCCAAGCCCGATCCTAATATTTTCAAATACGCCCAAAAGAGCCTCGGCCTCTTTCCGGGAGATTTGGTCATGGTGGGGGATACCTGGAACGATGACATCGAAGGAGCGCTCGCTGCCGGTTGGTCAGCAATTTGGCTTAATCGAAAGGGTCAGCGAGCCCCTCGTCAGGATTTGGGCCCTGACTTTGCAGAAATTAATTCCCTTGAAGCGCTTCCATCGGTCATTCGAAATCTCCAAGCAGGTCTTCGCTGCGCTCAATGTTTAGGGTAAGTGGCTGACTATTTCGACGGAGAACGTGTCACGGATGTCAGTTTTTGCAAACTTAGGTTGAAATGGCCTTGATCCATCCGATCAACGATTTCGATTCGGAGTGATTGTTTCCGGCCAAGCGTTAAAATCTCTTCCCAGATGGTCCCTTGAAGGAGCGGTCTTTGATGGGGATGTACGCTGATACGCATTAAGGTGTCCGGAGGAATCTGGAGGTGAGGAAGGAACTCACGGTAAATTTTAAATAACTCCATATCGAGGTTCGGAACCCTTCCTGAGCCGTGACAGGAGGGACAGGGAAGAGTCATCGAGCGCTCCAGACTCGGACCGGTTCGTTTTCGGGTTAATTCAACCAAGCCAAAGATTGAAAGAGGCCCAATACGTGAACACTGCCGATCGCGTTCGAATTCCGATACCAATGCTGCGTGGACCATTTGCTGGTTCGCTAGATCCATCATGTCAATGAAATCGATCACGATAATCCCCCCGTGATTTCTAAGTCTCAGTTGGCGAACGATTTCTGGAATCGCCAATAGGTTTGCTTGGGTGACGGTGGTTTCCAAATCTTGATGGCTACTAAAGGCCCCGGTGTTAACATCGATGCTCACCAGCGCCTCGGTTTGATTAAAGACTAAGGAGCCCCCGTGTTTAAGGAGTATTTTGGGCTGAAGCGCTCGAGTGATCTCCGACTCAATCTCAAAAGCTTCAAAAATGGGCAGAGGGGATGTGTAAAGGCGAATGCGGGAGGTCCAACTGGGGTGTATCTGGCTCACAAATTGTAGAATGTCGCGATGGGTGTCCAAGTCATCCACCCAGAGGCTCTGTACTTCTTCTCTGAATTTATCGCGTAAAATTTTGCCAATCAGACCTACGTCTTCCCAAATCAGCCGGGACCCCTTGGGGGTTCCAAAAGCCGCTTGAACGGTCCGCCATTGCTCTCGAAGGAGAGCAATGTCCGCTATGAGGTCTTCGTCTTTTTCTCCCATGGCCGCCGTGCGAACGATAAAGCCCTCTGGGGTTTCAGAGTGAATATGAATCAGGGAACGAAGGCGTTCTCGCTCGGCTTCATCGGTAAACTTTCGACTGATCCCAATGTGATTGCCATAGGGAAGGTAAACCAAATAGCGACCCGGAAAATTAATATGACGGGTGAGTCTCGCTCCCTTGGACCCTATGGGATCTTTGATCACCTGAACTAAAAGATCGTCCCCCGTTTGGATGGGCGGTAAGAGGGGAATCGGAGGAACGGAGATATCGGGCGAATGGAATTCGCTCGATAGATCGGCATCATCTAGATGAGTAAGGGGCTGATCATCGAGATATAAAAAACCGTCCCGATCCCCTCCGATATCAATAAAGGCACTTTCGATACCCGGAAGCATTTTAGAAACACGCCCCCGATAGATGCGTCCCACGAGACTCTTGCGGGTATGGCGCTCTTGATACAGTTCGGCCAATTGACCGTTTTCAAGGAGGGCGATGCGCACCTCCAACGTGGTCGCATTGACCACGAGGGATCTTCGGATATTCATGGAGTATGACCTTTTTTAAAACATTGGCAAAGCCCTACAGGGAGGGCCCTACCTGGTCGCTCAAAGGCGTCTAGATCTATTTTACCTTCGAATACAGGGAAAAGAACACAGGTATACCACTCAAGGGTTTATAAGGCTTTTTTAAGGAGCTTTTTTTGTACCATACGTCGACTTTTTTAGGGACATGTTCGAGATTTTTCCTTTGACCCTGAGGCGTTGATTGAAGGACAATAACAGAGGTGATTAAATTTCTTTCTCTTACTCCTTTAGGATTATTCGAGATGAAAGTTTTAATTCGCTAGGGTTCCGTGGAGATCAACGCATGAACGAAAATGCAGGCACCGCCTCTCTCTCATGGGTCGATCGTTTCCAAGATTGGCTTTCCATTGAAGGAAGTGCTTCGACGCGCTTTTTGGTGAGCGGAGCTCTTTGGGGGCTTGTTGGAACTACCCTAGGACTACTAGCGGCTGTTGAGTACTGGGCTCCAGATTTAGTTCGTGGCGTCGCTCAATTGAGTTTTGGACGCATTCGTCCTACCCATATCAATGTGGTTGCTTTTGGCTTTATCTCTATGGCAACCGTAGGCGCTAATTTTTTTGTGATCCCCGAACTTTGTCGAACCAAACTCTATAGTGAAAAAGTTGCCAACTTGCTCATGTTGGCTTGGAATGCAGTCATCGTGCTGGGTATTTTTGCCTTGATGAATGGCTATACCGAAGGTCGTGAATATGCGGAACTTCCTTGGTGGATTGATATCCCTCTCTTCATGGCTCTGATGCTCTATATCATCATCATTTGGGGAACCGTCCTTAATCGTCAAGAAAAGCAGCTCTACGTTACGGTGTGGTATGTGGCCGGCACTACCCTTTGGTTTCCGGTAGTTTATTTGATTGGAAACAAGATCTTCTTCTCGGTGACGGGCATCGGCGATTCAATCGCTAATTGGTTCTACGGCCATAATATTTTGGGCTTATGGTTTACCACCAATGGTATCGGACTCACCTATTATTTCTTACCCAAGATAACCAAGAATCCCCTCTATTCGCATCTGTTGAGTATCGTCGGGTTTAGTACCATCGCAATGTTCTATACCCCGACCGGGACCCACCATCTTCTTCAAAGCCCTGTCCCTGAGTGGCTCAAAGCGGTTGCTGTTATTTCTTCGGTGATGCTATTAATCCCTGTGATGAGTGTCCTGGTAAATTTCTTCCTAACGATGAAGGGGAAATGGAGTATGGTTGCCACCAATATTCCCCTCCGTTTCTTCATTACGGCTATGTGGTTCTATCTTCTTACTTGCTTCACGGGACCGTTTCAAGCGACTCGATGGATCAATTGGTATCTCCACTTCACCCATTGGGTTGTGGGCCATGCTCATTTTGCCCTCTTAGGGACTTTTGGGTTTGTAGCTTGGGGAGCTATTTATTACGTTCTCCCTCGTGTCAGCGGAAAGCAGTGGTATAGCCGACGTCTTGCCACCGCTCATTATTGGCTAACTTTGACGGGCGTTATTATCATGATCTCAGCCCTTACGGTGGCGGGACTCTATCAGGCGGCTGCTTGGGAAGAAGGCACTGTCGTTTATCGCGCAGGGGCTTATGTCCTATCTCCTTTTATGGCGGCTCGCGCCTTTTCGGGCCTGCTCATCGTGGTAGGTCAGATTCTACTCTTTTTCAACATGTATAAAACTCTCTTTGGCCATGAGGGCACTCTCGACGAATCGACAGAACCCGATGAACTTCCCACGGGGGATAAGTTATGAACCAAGTGAATCGAACCAATTATATTTTTCCTGCCATCGGCATGGGACTAATCCTCAGTGCCATTATCTTTGTGGTGGTATTGATTCCCCGTTGGACGTTCCGCCCTCCTCAGCCAAAGGATCTTCGAAATTACACAGCTCAAGAGTTGAGAGGCCGTACAGTTTATACACGTGAGGGATGCTACTATTGTCATTCGATGGTCAGTCGTCCTCAAGACTGGGACCATGGAACTAAATCTAAAGCGTCAGACTATTACTACGACGAGTGGCATCTTTTAGGCTCCGAACGTTCAGGTCCAGATTTGTCTCAAATTGGTGGAAAATTTCCTGATGAATATCATATTCAGCACCACAAACAGCCCCGAAGTTTGAAACCTGGATCCATCATGCCTAATTACGAGTATCTCTCGAATCAGGACATGACTGATTTAACCGCCTACATGCAATCACTAGGATCCAATGGTCGTCGTGCTCTCGACCCCCTGACCGGTCAACTTAAATGGGGTGAATTAGTTGATGCCAAAGGACCTACCGGTGAAATTGAAAAGGTAGCCGTATGGAAGGGTGGTGCCAACTTCGTCGCTGATCGTGAAAGAATTGCTTCTGAAAACTATGACCAGCATCTAGAAACACCCTATAAATATACTGCTGAAGTGGAGGAACTACTTTTAGGAACTTCCCATGAAGCCCAGCTCTCCAAGGGGGCTGTGCAGGCAGTGGCCACTGCCAACTTTCCTACCGAGGAAGCGCTTCGTGAAGCTCGAGTTGAGAATCCAGATCTTCGTGCCTGGAGTGAAGTCAGCTATAAAGAACCCGATCAAATTCCTACCGATCTAGCCGGATTGGCTGCTTTGCAAAAACGTCGAACCATTGCTAATCAAGGACGCGGTATTTACAATCAGAAGTGCTCTTCTTGTCATGGATTAACGGGGAATGGTCGCGGATGGGCTTCTGCAAGCATGACTAAACGTGCGGCTAATTTCTGGGAAGACAAATTTGCCAATTATCGAACTGACACTTGGTACTGGAGGATCAGGCGGGGTGTTCCTGGAACACAGATGCCTCGCTGGGAATTTGACCTCAGTCCCGAGCAGAGTCTCTATTTGGTGGCGTTCGTAAAATACGTGTCTCAAAACAAAGGCTTGGGAGCCCTCAAGGGTATGGATGCTCCTGTCTATGGCCTCCCTCCTAGTTCAGCTAAAACCTCTATACAACCTTCTAATTGAGAATCTGATTATGGCGAATGAAGACAAAAACCTCCACGAACCCGCTGAAGAAGTTTCAGGTACTCAGATTCTTCACGGTAAAGCACCTTTTTTTCTCATTATTATTTATCTCGTCGTTATTCTTTGGGCTGTTCTAGCCTGGATACGACCCTATGGAACCTAAACTTATGAAACCTAAATTCTCATCCATCCTCCTCGTTGTTTTGGGCCTCTCCTTCCTGTTAGTCTCTGTGGCTTGTAGTGAAGGTCTCGGGACACAAAAAGCTTCCTCGGCTTCCTTGGCTCAATCTTCAGCGGGTGCTCCAGGAGAAGTCGAGCCTGTCACCTCGGGTGTTCCTTACCCCCTAGGTTTACCCAGCGCATTAAAGGGACGTTCCGTGTATCAATCCAATTGTGCGTCCTGTCACGGTACCTATTTGACAGCGGTGGAAAAACTAAATTGGGAAGCCCAAAAAAATCTCCCCCAAGATCAATGGTCAGAAGTGACCAAGCAACTCGTGAGTGAAAATCGCCAGCCAAATAATCCCCTCTGGGAACGAAAAGTTAATCCTGATTTTTATTCGACTGATTGGCGATTCGAGAAGAGCCCCGGTGAACTCTTTAGACTGATTGAAACAGGCAAAGATCGATTTGGTCGACTCCACCCCGGCCCTTCAGGAAAAATGGGCGAGGGCTGGAAAGGGGGCATCAAGGACAATCGCGGAACTCAGTTGGTGGCCACCGGAGACCCCATCGCTATCTGGAATGTTGTCTTTTATGTCTGGAGTCGTTCGATTGCTGGCGCATCGCCAACACGCTTTACTGAAGCTTGGAGTACCTATTCACAAAATTGTAATGTTTGTCACGGAACCTTGGGTAAGGGCGACGGTCCTCTTCACAAGACGCTGCAGCCCCTTCCATTTAATTTTCAGAACTACAAAGCGATGGCCGAAACTACCGATACCTTCCTCTATTGGCGCATTTCTGAAGGAGGGCAGTGGACTTCGATTCCAGAATCGATTCAACGTACGATGACCCCAGAAGCTCTTAAACTTTATGTCCATCAATGGTCTTCCATGCCAGCGTGGAAGGGTATCCTCACAGAACAAGAACGTTGGTTAGCGGTCGATGGGGTCCGTAGCCGAACTTATGAGCACGAATAGGAGCGGTCATGGAAGATAATACACGACGCACGCTCTTGAAAGCTTTGACGACGTTGCCGATTATCGGCGCTTCTGTTCTAGCTATGCATGCGCTGCTGCGTTACTTTCGGCCCACGCTGGCTGGAGGCGTTAAAGCTTTGATGGCGCCCCCCGATGAAGTTGCCAGTGCGCCTCAGGTGGCGGCAACCCTCAACGATCTTACAAAGCCTTGGGACTTTAAAGAATTTATCTATGTGCGTACCAGCGTTGAGTACAGTGCTAATAAAACTCAAGGCGCCAAAATCCCCGGCTTTGTGGTCCGCCTTCCTGACGCAGTTCCGGGCGTTGATCCCCAAAATCCTAAAACCTGGTTTGTGGTTGTT
>BJFQ01000020.1 GCA_014189895.1 Acidobacteriota bacterium
ATGATCGACATGACCCATGATGGTAACTACAGGGGCACGAGGACTCTTTTCTCCTTGAACATCAGCTTCTTCAGCAATGATTTGAACATCTTCTTCGAATGAAACAATGTCTGAAAGATATCCAAATTCTCGAGCGATTTCTTTGGCGAGTTCCGTATCCAAAGGTTGATTAATGGTGGCCAGTATGCCTCGATGAAAAAGTTTTGCCATGACATCCTTGGCGGGACGCTTACATTTTTCAGCCAATTCTTTAACAGTCACCCCTTCAGACAACATCACAATACCAACTTCTTCTTGGATGTATTCTTCCGCGATTTCTTTAACGCGGGAATGAGGTTGGCGAAGTTTGAGCTCCATCTCCTCGGCTTCTTTAATCTCTTTCTTTTTCTTCCGGCCTCCAATGCTAAGAGAACGCCCCGGTCCCTTGAGGGTGGCGGGATCTACAGGTCCTGTCGGAATATTGATTCCCGGACGACCTCCGGGTGCACCGGGACGACCCGAGCCCATGCCCGGACGACTACCCGGACGACCGCCGGGTCCACCGGGACGACCTGAGCCCATGCCCGGACGCCCTACGGGTGCAATGGGACGACCCGAGCCCATGCCCGGACGACCTGAACTAGGAGGTCGGGGTGTAGGGAGCGTAATGCGACCGAGATCTTTTTTGGGTTCATTAGTGGGAGTGCCTTGACTAATTTTGATGATGCTTGTGGTGTCCGGTTTGTAGACACCGATTTCCCCACGAGGAGGTAGGTATCTGGGTCGACCTGTTGGAGTGCCGCCGTGTTTCACTTCACCCTTTGAGGTATTCGTAGCCGTTTGTAACTTAACGGTCGCGGTGGAATGAGGCTGGGGCTTGGGTGCTTGAGGAACGACCAAACGGGGCGGTAAAGGTTTGACTGGCGTAGGGATTGTTGGTGTTGGAGTAGCATGATCCAAACTGGTCTCAGAGGTCTCTGCTACCTGGAGTGAAGAGATCTCTTCTACGGCAGGCAGGCCTACTTTTTTAACCAGTATTTTTGGGGGCATAGAAGTCGTAGGTGCCTCAGCCGCTGGAGCCACAATTTTTTTAGTGACTTTAACGGGGGGTTTCCCGATCGTCTTCTGAGCCTCGCTTGAGCCTCCTGAGCGGAGGATCTTTTTCACTTCCGCAACTTGATCATCAGACAAGGCAGAGCTATGGCTTTTCTTGTCGGCTAATCCCATGCGATTCCTGAGCACATCAATGAGATCTGCATTTGTCATTCCCAGCTCTTTAGATAATTGGCTGATACGGGTCATGGAAATGGGCTACCTCGCTTGAAATAATGTAGGTTGAAAAATTAGGATAGATCTTCCGGAGCTGAAAGCGGTGCTGTCTCGACCGCAGTTTCTTCTGCTTCTTCTGCAGCGGCTCGTTGCTGATCCGCATGAGACCGCACGTCAATGTTCCAGCCCGTCAATTTTGCAGCTAAGCGGACATTCTGTCCACGTTTACCGATGGCTACGCTGAGTTGATCATCACTGACGATTACTTCAACACGTCGCTCTTCTTCACTCATAATATTGACGCGAATCACTTTGGCTGGATTCAAGGCATGAGCAATGAATACCGCTGGATCCTCGTCATAGCGAACGATATCAATCTTTTCTTTCTGGAGTTCACGGATGATGGCTTGTACGCGCGAACCTTTCAGGCCGACACAGGCTCCTACAGGATCAACATCAGGGTCTAGAGAACGGACAGCGACTTTAGCTCGATCACCTGCTTCTCGAACACAATTGGTGATGAGTACGGTTCCGTCGTGAATTTCGGGAACTTCATTTTCAAAAAGTTGAACCAAAAGCCTTGGATCAGTTCGGCTGACCTGAACTTGAGCATCTTTGGCATTTCGATCAACGGCAATAATGACGACTTTAATTCGTTGACCTTTATCGAAACGATCTCCTCGAAGTGTGTCGGTCCGACGCAAAATAGCTTCAACTCGATCCACCTCTAGGAAAACGTTATTCTTCTCAAAGCGTTTAACTTCGCCAACCACAACTTGCCCAATTCGTTGAACAAACTCGGTGTAAATATGTTCACGTTCAGATTCGCGGAGGCCGTGAATGAGAACTTGCTTCGCTGCTGTTGAGGCAATGCGACCTAAGACGGTGGTATCTTGCGGCAACCAAACGGTATCGCCCTCTTCGGCATCAGGATTACCTTCCTTGGCTTCCTGAAGGCTAATTTCTAAATCTTCTTCTTCCACTTCTTGAACGACCGTTTTCAGAGCATAGACATAAAACTCACCCGTACCTCGGTCCATTTCGGTTTTGAAATTTCCATAAAAATCTTGAGCGTTATAGTGTTTCTCAGCTGCCCGCGAGATAGAATCTTCGACAGCAGTAAAGACCTGCTCTTCAGTGATGCCTTTCTCGGCCGCAATCATGCGGATATGTTCGAAAAAAGATCTTTCTACGTTGCCCATAAATCCTCCTGTATTTAGGCTTCCCCGAGACTTGTCTCTGTCTCGGCTTGAGGAAGGGCGGTGATCCGCCCTTGGAAATGTTTTGGTGGGGGGGTACTTGCTTCATCAAAAGGAGCAAGTTTAGCTTTATCAATTAAATTAAAAGGAATAGTTTTAATTTGGCCATCCTCTTCAATGGAAAATTCTGTTGGCGTCAGAGATCCGATCCAGCCTTTGAATTTTTTTTGACCGTTGATAGGGCGTGTGGTCTGAACGCGAATAAGTCGACCGGAGAAGCGCGAAAAATGATCGGGTTTGACCAAGGGACGCTCCATACCTGGACTCGAGATTTCGAGCCCCCATTGTTCTCGGACATTAGGAAATTCCACATCCATCCAAGCCATCAAAGATTCATGTACCTTCACGCAGTCCTCTAAGTTGACCTTCTTTTTGGGATCTTTGGGTTGGAGATGATCAACATAGAGTCTCAAGGTGTCTTGTCCGTTTTGACTCGCTCGCTCGAGCGCCAAGAGTTCATAGCCCAGGAGGGCTATTTGGGCTTCGAGACGAGGTTGGAGTTGGGTGAGATTGATCATAAAAATTTAGAAAAAAAAAGGATGGGAAAAACCCATCCGTCTGATGCTGACCGCATCGAGTCGAATTGTCTTTATCAGTGTATCCCTAGGAGGCTACAAACTCAAGAGCAAGGACCTAAACAGCCCTATTTCTAGAGGACTTTGCAAAGAAGCCACAAATTTAACTTAGGACCTTAGAAGTCCTATTCAATAATAGAGTCAATGGCTCAGCTTCTCGATGGGAAAATCGCCGCTCAAAAAATTCTCGAGACAGTTCGGGAAGGGATTGTCACGTCGACCCAATATAATTTCAGAAAACCCGGATTAGCAGTCATCGTCGTTGGGGATAACCCTGCCAGCCAGGTGTATGTGGGCCACAAACTCAAAGCTTGCGAATTAGTTGGTATTTTCAGTAAAGAATATCGACTCCCTTCCTCGGCCTCGATGGAAGAGGTGAAATTAGCCATAGACGAGCTTAATCGATCTGCCAATATTGATGGGATTTTGGTCCAAATGCCCCTCCCATCTCATTTGGATGCGATTGATCTAGTGAATCGTATCGATCCCCTAAAAGACGTCGATGGTTTCACACCCCACAATCAAATTCTATTACTTAAAGGACGCCCGGGACTCTTCCCGTGTACGCCGTTAGGTGTGATGCGCCTTCTCGAAATGAATAACGTTTTGGTTCGAGGAAAGCACGCAGTTATTATAGGCCGCTCCATGATCGTGGGCAAACCTCTTTCGGCGATGATGCTAGATGCAAATGCGACGGTGACCGTGACTCATTCTCATACCGAACACCTCAAAGAGATATGTCAAGAAGCGGATATTTTAGTCGCGGCTATTGGACGCCCGGGTTTTGTTCAAGGGTCTTGGATTAAACCCGGAGCTGTTGTAATAGACGTGGGGATTAATCGTGTGACCAATCCCGCACAAGTCCCGTATCTCAAGGCCTCCGAGCCTGAGCGCTATAGTCAATTGATCAATAAGGGATCTCTTTTGCTGGGGGATGTTCGCTTTGGTGAAGCTGAAAAAGTAGCCTCGTTTATCACTCCTGTGCCCGGAGGTGTAGGACCCCTTACCGTTGCGATGCTTATGAGCAATACACTGCATGCCTATCGACTAAGAAAAAAATAAAAATTTCGTTGGCGGGTCAGATTTTCTTTTTCCACACCCGGGCTTTTGGTGAAGATCCAGAGGGTCGCGCACTTCGGCTTCCCTTGATTTGAGATGTCGCTCTTTTAAACTTATTAGTAGGTCGAGTATGCTCGGTGCTTGTGATAGGACGTAGCGCTGTTCGTTCATTGAATTTCTTCATTCGATTCACGCGTTTCTTTTTTTGATCATCCGTGATGTGTGGTTTATAAATACCGACGTCCCCTTGAATACCCTTATCCGCGCGGTGGAGTCTACGTTGATTACGAAGTAACTCTAAAACGCGATTGATATCGTAGGGGCTTTTGGATTGAACGGTAACTTGTTGCCCCGTCACGGGATGAGTAAAACCGAGAAGTTCAGCGTGCAAAGCTTGACGATCGATCAGAGGACTTTCTTGTCCATAGACCTGATCGCCTAAGAGCGGGTAACCTCGATCGGCAAACTGGACTCGAATTTGATTGCGTCGACCCGTCTCGAGTCGAATCTCTAAAACGGTATGTCCAGGTAATCGTTCAATCACACGGTAATGAGTAATCGCTTCTTTAACTCCCATCGTGGGTGTTTTGCCTTTAACCACCTTCATTCGAAGGGTTTTGGCTTGTTCCATTAATTGATCGCGCAGCGTTCCACTATTTTCGGGAAGCTCCCCCACTAAGATGGCTTTATAGATACGTTGGATCTTATGTAAATTAAAAAGCTTTTTGAGACCATGGAGCCCCTCGGGAGTTTTAGCGAACACCAAGACACCACTCGTAAACTTATCGAGTCGATGAACGATATAGAGTTCGAAGCGACGAAAGCCGCGTAGGCGGTAATGGTCCGAAATACGATCTGCAAGAGACGAATCGTGGGGATTGTCGCTTGGCACCGTCAGGAGACCTGCGGGTTTGTTCACAAAAATTAAGTGCTTATCTTCGAAGAGTGTCTCAAACGGAGTAGCATCGATTTTGGAGCGTGTAGGAATTAATTCATAGACGCGTTCTGGATCATAGTCGACCCGTATGATTTGGCTGGGTATCAATCGATGGCCATGTTTTTGAATGACTTCTTCGTTGACCCAGACACATCGACCATCGATCAGCCCTTTGGCTTGTCGATGACTCACGGATAATACTTTTTTAATTTCGGCCGCTAAGGCAATTGCTTCAGTAGCGGACCATTGTTTTTTTAAACGTGCCATATACCCTCACTCACTGAACGTCCTGTAAACGTTGGGTGGAATCTAATGAAACCATTACATTACTTATAAAACTAGTTTTCTATGAAAAATTCAGTAATTACGGGGTTGATTCTAGACGCCTAGAGCCATAACCCCGATCCTTTCGCTATGCTCTAAGTGATGCTCACCCGTCTTCGAATACAAAACTTGGCTCTCGTTGAGGATCTTATTTTAGATCTTGAATCGGGGTTTACAGTCCTAACCGGTGAGACAGGAGCAGGTAAATCATTACTCGTCGATGCGCTGAGTCTTCTAGTAGGATCGCGTGGGGATTCCGACACAGTTCGCCGGGGCGAAGACCGAGCCGTCGTCGAAGGTACGCTTCAGGTACCTCGAGCCCCCTGGGAAATATTTCTTGAGACGAAAGGTTTCAAAATAGAGTTTCCTGTTCAGCTCCGTCGCGAGGTGTCCTCAGCGGGTCGATCCAAGGCATGGATTAATCAAAGCGTTTGTTCATTAGGCGATTTGAAAGAAGCCGGACGTCTATGGATGCGGTTAACGAGTCAGCACGATCACCAAAGTCTTTTGAATGAAGATCATCACCTAGCTCTTTTAGATGAAGTTCTTGGGATCGAACCTTGCCTTGAGGCCTTAGTGAGTCAAGTCCAGAAGGACCAATTAGCGCTCCGCGCGAGACAAAGGAGTGAGGCGGATCGAGAACGACGGCTCCTTGAACTCTCGGGGTATTTTGAGGCCCTCGACCAACTTGAGCCCAGGGCCGGAGAATGGTCGCAACTGAAAGAAGAGCGGGAACCTTTGCGGCATGCTGCTCAATTAGCCCAGTTGTATCAAGAAATGTGTCGAGAATTCGAACAAATTACACCGAGTCTAGATGCACTCCTTCGTGCCGGACATCGCGCGAGCACTCTTTGGGGCGAAAGTGCACCTACACAAGATCGACTCAAACAAACACTCCTTGAATTAGAAGATATAAAAGCTTTAGCCGAAGAGGCAGCTCAGAAATGGGTCGGTGCAGGGACGCATCATATTGAGGAGGTCGAGAACCGCTTAGCCCTGTATGAAAAATTAGCTAGGATCCATCGCTCTGAACCAGATGACTTATCCAGTGTTCACTTGAGTCTCAAGCAAGAGCAAAAAATGCTACAAGATGGTGGGGGTTCGATTGAGGTTTATGAAAAAGCGCTTAAACTATCAGCCCAAGCGTACGGCCAAGCGGCTCTTGCTCTTCATCAGAAACGGGAGACGGCTCTGCCGGAACTCGAGCAACAACTTCATGAGCGCCTTCAACATCTAGGTATGAATCAAGCACGTGTTCAATTCCGATTGGGTTACGGAATCGATCCACAAAGTCCTCTCGTCCACGAAGGTCAAAGTCTTCGCATTGATCTTCGTGGAGTCAGCCAACTTTCTATTTGGATCGAATCCAACACAGGGGAGGGCTTTAGGCAACTCTCTAAAATTGCTTCAGGGGGAGAACTCTCGCGCCTCATGCTATCCCTTTTGGGGGCAGGACTGCATCGTCCTGGTCACCAAGGGCGCACACTCACTTTAGTCCTCGATGAAGTCGATGCTGGCGTAGGAGGTGAAACGGCCATTCGGGTGGGTGAGTCGATTGAGGCACTGGGGGGTTATCACCAAGTGCTTTCGGTAACCCATTTGGCGCAAGTAGCGGCCCGATCAACGCACCATTTGTTCTTATCCAAAGAGACGAATGCAGGTCGAACGCGAAGCCGCTGTGAAAGACTCGAGGGAGAGAGTCGGGTGGGTGAAATCGCTAGGCTGCTATCGGGAGAAAGCCAAAAGAAAGAAACTCTAGATTTGGCTAAATCTCTATTGAATATCCGCTAGATCATTTTCATTGATTTGGAGTGGAACATCTGAGTGATCAAAGGCACGTCTTGGTGGTTGAGATACCCAGCCAATCATCGCCGTGAGTCCGACTATTAGTGCGCTGAGAAAACTTAGCACAGTTACCTCCATACCCAAACATCCCACTAACGAGTAATGTGACTATGAATATGGTGTAATATCGCAGAAAATTAGGATTTCTTTTTGCGAGAGGGCCGGGTTGTCCCTCTCGACGAAAGCTTACCTTTCCCTCTGGATCCTAGAGAGGACTTCCTTCGGTGATCTGCCAAAGATTTTTTGCTTGGCTTGATCCCTAGTTTCGGAGAAATCACTTTACGGACCTTGGCGACGTCTTCTTCCTCAACATCACTGGATTGTTTTTTCTTCACGGCAATGCGAATTGGGGTTCCTTGGAAACCGAATTGCTCTCTTAATCGATTTTCAAGAAAGCGAATATAGCTAAAATGCAAGACACCACTGGCATTGGCCTTAATTACAAAACTAGGCGGTCGAACGCCCACCTGCGTCATAAAGTACAGCTTGGTTAATTGGCCTGAATTTTTTGTGGGGGGATTCATGGCACTGACGGAGGCTCGGAGGAATCGATTAAGTTCAGCGGTACTGATTCGCTGACGATGGGCTTTCGCGACTGAATCAATCATCGGGAATAAAGAACTTACCCGCTGACCCGTGAGCGAGGATATAAAAATCAATGGAGCGTGATGCAAAAATCCTAGTTGCCTTCTTAACTTGTCTTCCATGGCTAGGGTGGTAAACCCATCTTTTTCAACGAGATCCCATTTATTAATCACCAAGATGATCGCAGCACCTGCATCCTGAGCGTAACCCGCTACGACCGCTTCTTGATGCGTGGAACCTTCCACCGCATCAATCAAAAGCAAGGAGACATCCGCTCGAGCCATGGCTTGTCGAGCTTTGACGATAGAAAGTTTTTCAGCCCCCTCAAACGTTTTCCCCTTGCGTCGAATACCTGCTGTATCAATAAGCCGATAGGTTTGACTCCCTCGCTTGAAGACAGTGTCCACAGTATCTCGGGTTGTGCCTGCGAGCTCACTTACCAAACTTCGTTCATAGCCCAAGATGCGGTTGGTCAGTGAACTCTTCCCGACATTAGGACGACCAATGATAGCAATTCGTAGTTCATCATCCGGGGGGGCGATATCGATTTCATCAGGGCGTCGATGAAAAGGTAATTGTTTTTGAATCGCCGTAAGCAATTTAGGAACCCCTTCGCCATGGGAAGCGCTAATAGGCAAAATGGCGTCAAATCCAAAACGATAAAAAGCTCCATCAGGAGCCCCACCTTTCATGCCGTCTACCTTATTGATCACTAGGAGGATGGGTTTGCCTGTTCTCTGGAGACGCAAAGCAATTTCTTCATCAGCGGATGTGCACCCATCATGGCCATCCACTAGAAAACAAATGACCTGAGCTTCATCTAGCGCCTGATCAGCCATTCGGGTAATCCCCTGGGTGATGACGTCTGACCCTTCGAAATCTAAGCCTCCCGTATCGACACATTCAAAGATTTCAGTGACCTTGGCCTCAGCGTCTAGAATTTCTACAAGGCCATAGCTCCGATCTCTGGTCATCCCCGGCAAATCATGCACTAAGGCCTCTCGACTTCGAGTCAGCCGATTAAACAGGGTGGATTTCCCTACGTTAGGGCGTCCACACAATGCAACAAGAGGCAGTTTCATAAGAAGCTGAAGAATACGCGATAGACGGTGTGAAATCTAAGATACGCTTCGTCCTAAGCGTAACTAATTGGCGGGGTCGACGGGACTCGAACCCGCGACTTCCAGCGTGACAGGCTGGCACTCTAACCGACTGAGCTACGACCCCAAATTTTCAAAGTTTGATTGGTGGGCGATGAGGGACTCGAACCCCCGACCCGCTGCATGTAAAGCAGCCGCTCTACCAACTGAGCTAACCGCCCTCATCTTAAGTTTTTTAGGCTCTCATAGGCAAGGCAATTGGTCAAACCCTAAACCTCTCATTGAGCCAAGGTCTTCCAAATGATAAAATAGAAAGACTCCTGAAACCCTTGTGTATCAGGGTCACGAGGGTTTGGTCTCTTCCTGAGTTGCCAACCCCAAAGAAATGCCCAATCTCATCTTATGTTGAGGCTGCTAGTGCTACCTATCATCACTTTGTACCAATTTTTATCCATCGATTTCCGGATGGGCCCTGCTGAAATCTTAGCCTCCATGCCTGATCCCATGAGGCCTTATTTAGGCCAAATTATATTTGTGATGGCCCTCGTTACTGTCATGTATCTTTATCTCCGTCTCGTTTTCTTTAAGCCTCTTACTCAAATGATGTCGGATCGAGCGGCTGAGATTCAAAAGGGCTCTGATACTAAACAAATTGCTGCACAACAAATTGCGGGTGAACAAAAAAAATACCAAGAACAAATGAAAGCTTTACGAGCCAAAGCCTTCGAAAGAAAAAAAGAACTTACTTCTTTAGCGGTCTCAGAAAAAAATCAACTGATTGAGCAAGCCCATAGAGAAGTCACTCTCCTTCGTTCGCAAGCCCGGAAAGCCCTCGAAGAAGCCAGTGTCCAGGCTCGCAAGAGTTTAGAAACTGACATCCAAGGCATTGCTGACGCTATGGTCCAACAGATTCTTCCCAAAGGAAATCGGTAATGGTTTTTTTATTGCTGAGTCCTGGAGAAATTAAGCTGTTTGGGTATGCGCTTACGGATGTTGCTCAGTTTGGTTTTCAAATTTTGAATTTCTCAATTTTCTTAGGTCTCTTAATTTTCTTTTTGAAAGTTCCAGCTGCCCAATTTTTCCGAGACCGACAAGAGGAACTCCGTCGCTTACTCGCTCAATCCCAACAAGATCGCATAGAAGGTGAAAAGCAAATCCAAGAACTTCAGATGAAAATGGAAGGACTTCAGTCTGAGTTGACCCAAGTGTTGGCTCGAGCTGAGCAGGATGCAAACCGAGAAAAAGAAATGATCATTCAATCCGCCAAAGATGAAGCCGCAAAACTTTTTGCACAATCCGAGCGCGACATTACCCAGCAAACTCAGCAAGCCCAAGAAGAACTCAAGGCCTTGGCGGCCGAGCTGGCTTTGAGCTTAGCCCAAGACAAAATACAGAAGCAACTTAAAACGGAGGGTCAGTCCGAGGCTATTGATCGAGCGATCTCCCATTTAGGAGACCTCCGATGAGCCTAGGCTTGGTTGCTAATCGTTACGCTAAAGCGCTCCTTCAAATCGCCTTAAAAGAAGAATCTGTTTTGGAAATGTCTCAAGCGCTTCACCGTTTCACAGAGATGCAGAAGAATCATTCAGACTTGTCTCATCTCATTCAACTTTCCATCATCCACCCTAAGAAAAAAGCTAATGTTGTTGACGATATCCTGGGAAAGAGCGCCTTCAGTTCTACGTTTCGTCACTTCATTCGAGTCGTCACCGAGGCGGGACGCTTGCACTTACTGAGTCACATACAAACGCGCTTCAATCATCTTGTTGATGAGAGAGAAGGGCGCTTGGAAGCGCAAGTTTCATCCGCACATCCCCTAACAGAGTCCCAACAGGAATCACTTATCATGCTGCTTTCAAAACGAACCGGGAAAAAAGTGCGTTTAGCATGTGTGATGGATCCCCGCCTCGTTGGAGGGCTTAAGGTCCAAGTCAATTCAACCATTATTGATGCTTCGATTGTGGGCTTATTACACCAAATGAAATTAAAACTACTTACTCAATCTTAAGAAGTCACCGGAGGATTTATGGAAATTCGTGCAGAAGAGATCTCTCGCATTATTCGAAGTCAGATCGAAGGATTTGATGCTCAAGTCGATGTCGCAGAGGTAGGAACGATTATCAGCGTTGGAGACGGTATTGCACGAGCCTACGGTCTTGAAAAAGTTATGGCAGGCGAACTCGTTCAGCTCGGCGAAGGAGATCGCTCTGTTATGGGGCTGGCTTTTAATTTAGAAGAAGACAATGTGGGCATCATCATTTTGGGAAGTTCAGACTCGGTAAAAGAAGGCGATCAGGTCAAACGCACAGGCAAAATTATGAGTGTGCCCGTGGGTCGGCAATTCATCGGTCGCGTGGTGAATCCCTTAGGACTACCTATCGACGGAAAAGGCCCCATCAAAGCGGACACTACGAATCCTATTGAACGCATTGCACCAGGCATTGTGGATCGAAAGTCGGTTCATGAGCCCATGCAGACAGGGCTCAAAGCTATCGATTCATTGATTCCGATTGGCCGAGGTCAACGAGAACTTATCATCGGGGATCGTCAGACAGGGAAGACGGCCGTAGCCATTGATACGATCATCAACCAACGCGAGACCGGAGTGATTTGTATTTATGTAGCCATTGGTCAAAAGCGTTCTACGGTGGCGCAAGTTGTTAAAACACTCGAGCAGTATGATGCCATGAAGCACACCATCATTATTTCAGCAACCGCTTCTGATCCAGCCCCCTTCTTGTTCTTAGCTCCCATGACGGGCGCTGCCATGGGCGAATATTTTATGTGGCATGGACAAGACGGTAAACCCTCCAGCAAGACCAATGCGGGAGGCCACGTCTTATGCGTTTATGATGATTTGAGTAAACAAGCCGCCGCCTATCGAGAAATTTCTCTTTTGGTTCGACGCCCACCCGGTCGCGAAGCCTATCCCGGAGACGTTTTCTACCTCCATAGTCGCCTTCTCGAACGGGCCTGTAAGTTATCCGATGAACGTGGTTCAGGTTCCTTGACGGCTTTGCCTGTAATTGAAACTCAAGCAGGGGACGTGGCCGCGTATATCCCAACGAATGTGATTTCCATCACCGATGGACAAATTTTCCTGGAAAACGATCTGTTTAACTCAGGAATTCGCCCTGCCGTCAACGTGGGTATTTCTGTTTCTCGTGTGGGTGGATCAGCTCAGATCAAAGCTATGAAATCTGTTGCTGGATCAATTAAATTGGACTTGGCCCAATATCGAGAATTGGCCGCCTTTTCTCAATTCGGCTCCGACCTTGATAAAGCGACCTTGGCTCAGTTGAATCGAGGACAACGCTTGGTTGAAATTCTTAAGCAAGGTCAATATCAACCGATGCCTATTGAAAAACAAGTGGTCTCAATTTGGATGGCCACCAATGGATATGTTGATGATGTTCCCTTGCCACATGTCCGTCGTTTCGAAAAGGAATTATTGGAATATTTAGAAGTTAATGCTCCTGAAGTACTCCGAGGCATTCGTGACTCAAAAGTAGTGAGTGACGAAGCAAAAGTAGCCCTCAAGGACAATGCCACAGCGTTCAAAGAAGACTTTATGTCTCAATTAACCAGTCCGACGGGAGCCTAGTTCATGGCAAGTTTTCAAGACATACGTCGACGGATCCGCTCCGTAAAAAATACGCAGCAGGTGACGAAGGCTATGAAAATGATTTCTGCTGTTAAATTGCGCAAATCTCAAGAGAGGCTTGTGGCCCTGCGTCCTTTTGCCCAAAAAATGAGGGAGGTATCTGGAGCTATTGTGAGCCGCTTAAAGGGGATGGAAAATCTTTCTAACCTTCAGCATCCACTACTCCAGGCATTTCTCTTTCCCCGAGAAGAAAAGTCCATACATATTTTACTCGTCGCTTCCGATAAGGGACTGTGCGGAGGTTTCAATGCTAATCTCCTCAAAAAAGCTCATCAGTTTGTTGAATCACTCGGGCCTAAAACAGCCTCCTTCGACGTGGTAGGGAAGCGCTCAGCCGACTGGGCACGAAAACGCCAGCTCAATGTTCGAGAGAACTACATACAAATTCCCCTTCAGGGTTTAGAACGCGTGGCTCACGACGTCAGTCACTATTCAGCGCAGGCTTATCAAGAAGGTAAAATCGACGGCTTATATATGATCTACAATCATTTTTATTCCGCGGTTAACCAAGAACCCCGCGTCGTCAGGCTCTTCCCCATGGAGTTAGAAACGACTACCCCCGATAGTGCCGCCCCCCTCTTGGAACCCAATCCTATCGTTGCGCTCGAAGCGTTGTTACCTAAATTCGTGGAAACAGAAATTCTCGCGAAACTCATTGAATCTTCCGCTTCTGAGCATGGAGCTCGAATGGCCGCTATGGATAAATCAACCAATAACGCCGGCGAAGTGATCAATAAGCTCACGTTGACAATGAATAAAATTCGCCAGGCTAGTATCACTAATCAAATTATTGAAATCGTCTCTGGGGCAAACGCCTAATTCTTCCATCTACTTTTTGAGGTTCTCTTATGTCGAAACAACTTGCTGGTCGCGTGATTGCTATTGTCGGTCCTGCCGTCGATGTGGAATTCGAAGGTCATCTCCCTGGAATCATGAATGCGCTTTTGACGGATATTGTCGATCCGACCGGAAAAAAATCGACAGTGACGCTCGAAGTGCAACAGCACTTAGGCGAAAATCGTGTTCGTTGTGTGGCCATGCAACCCACTGACGGCATGATCCGTGGACAAGAAGTCAAAGACACGGGCAAAGCTATCTCCGTCCCAGTGGGAGATATGACGTTGGGTCGAATCATCAATGTGGTTGGAGAACCTGTCGATGAACGAGGCCCCGTCAATGCAAAGGAAAGTTGGCCGATCCATCGCGAGTCCCCTAAATATGAAGATCTCAATACCGCTTCTGAAATGTTTGAAACAGGTATTAAAGTCATCGATCTCTTAGAGCCCTATGCCAAGGGGGGCAAGACCGGTCTTTTCGGTGGAGCCGGTGTCGGTAAAACTGTTCTGATCATGGAATTGATCAACAATATTGCTATTAAAAAAGGCGGGTTCTCGGTTTTTGCCGGCGTTGGAGAACGTACGCGCGAGGGCAATGATCTATGGCACGAGATGATGGACAGCGGTGTTATTGACAAAAACGATCTCTCGAAATCGAAGGTGGCCCTGGTTTATGGTCAAATGACCGAACCTCCCGGAGCCCGTGCACGCGTGGCTTTAACGGGTCTCACCGTCGCCGAATACTTCAGAGATGTTCAAGGCAAAGATGTTCTGTTCTTTGTTGATAATATTTTCCGCTTTACTCAAGCTGGAGCCGAAGTGTCCGCCTTGCTAGGTCGTATGCCGAGTGCGGTGGGATATCAGCCTACATTGGCAACCGAAATGGGAAACCTCCAAGAGCGTATTACATCCACTAAAAAGGGATCGATCACCTCGATTCAAGCCGTCTATGTGCCTGCAGATGATTATACGGATCCCGCTCCAGCCACGACCTTCGCCCATCTGGATGCGACTACGAACTTGAGTCGTGAAATCGCAGCTCTAGGAATCTATCCTGCGGTGGATCCTCTTGCTTCAACCTCACGTCTTCTCGACCCCCGTATTTTAGGCGATGCCCACTACAATACCGCTATGCGTGTTAAGTCAATTCTCCAGAAGTACAAAGAATTACAAGACATCATCGCCATCTTGGGTATGGATGAACTCTCTGACGATGACAAATTGGTCGTTGCCCGTGCCCGCAAGATTCAACGTTTCTTGTCACAACCCTTCTTTGTGGCCGAGCAATTCACCGGCATGAAGGGTAAATATGTTGAACTCGCCGAAACTATCAAAGGATTCACGGAGATTTGTGATGGTAAATGGGATCATTTGCCCGAACAAGCTTTTTACCTCGTGGGAACCATTGAGGAAGCGGAAGAAAAAGCCAAAAAACTAGCCGTGAACGCTTAACGAAAGAAGGGTCTTTATTAACATGTCAATGACAACCCTCCATCTTGAAGTCATCACGCCACAGCGCACCGTGCTATCAGCCCAGGTTTCAGATCTGCAATTCCCCTCTCTCACGAAGGGATATTACGGAATTCTTCCTACGCATACCCCACTCATGACCCCCTTGAATAATGGAGTAATCTATTTTTCCATCGGCAACCAAAAACGAATGGTTACCGTCTTTGGCGGTTTTGCTGAAGTGGGTCCTGATCGTGTGACGATTTTGGCGCAAGAAAGCGAAACGGAGGACCAAATCGATTTCAAAGCAGCCGAGGTTGAATACCAACAAGCCCTCAAACTCTTGCAGGATTCGCCGAATGAAGATTCTTTGAGGACAGCACAAGCCCTCCTAGACCGTGCTCGCATTCGGATGGAGTGCTCCGGTCGAACGGCCTCACATTAAAGAAGGTCTCTACCCACCTCGCTGAAGCCCTTGTAATCTGAAGGCTATGGGTTCCGCCTTACGCTTCATGTTTTTAGATGATTTTGATCCACTGACCAACCATCTCTACCTGCGTGTGGCTTATCACGATGGGAGGGATGGTGTCGTTCAAGCTGGATTTCAGATCCTCCGACAATCCTTCAATATTACTGAAACCCTCCCCCTCGAATCTCTTCAGCGTGAGTTTCGTCGGGTATTAAAAACCCCCATGCCCCCTCTTTGGTTCGATTACCTTAAGTTAGTTGTTCATGCTTTAGGCCTTGAGCTTAAAAAAATGACAACGAATGAGAAGCCCAACCTATGGTGGGTTGGTGTGCAGTGTTTCCACCCGATAGATCCAGGTCGAAGCACTCTTCATTTTGAAATCGCTCAACAAGTTGACATCTTGAAAGAATGGATCTTTCAGATGGAAGAAGAAAGAGATGAAGTCCGATACATTGAATTTCTTTCGCGTGCATTGCTGATGGCTCCCCAAGATCCAGCTTTATTACGTCGGATGGTCTTTTATTTGAAGCAAACGGCTCAACTTCAAGACGCCTATGAATTGACTAAGCGCTGGCTTTTGGTTAACCCCGATGAAGAGGAAGCCCTGTGTATCAAAGCTGAATTACAGATTGCACTTGGCCAAGCCGAAAAGGCACGAGGGTTATTTGAGACCCTCATGGCTCGAAATCGTATTAATCCTAAATACTATTTAGGCTTGGCTCAAGCGAATTCGCTTTTAGGGAAAGACCCCATCCCCTATTTGGATGCAGCCACCGAGCTCGATCGCACATTTTCTTCGGAAGTGCTCAAATCAACTTTTAATTACCGGCTTCACGAGCGTCCCGCTCTGGGACCCTTTTATGGTGTTGAGGACTTACCTGACCAACTGGGTCTTAGTTCATCAGAAATTAGTAAATTTATGTCGGGAGATCCTTCGATTTCAGATCATCCTCTCCATGAAAAAGAATTAACGAGATGGGTCACAGTGATGAATCGTTATCGACTTCTTCCCGAGGCGATTCAATGGAATGCCCCCACACCTAAGCAGATTGAAGGACCGACCCCATGACATCCCCATTGTTATCCACGGCATTACCTCTACCTGTATTTAGAAAAGGAAAGGTGAGAGATGTCTACGATTTGGGATCTGAGCTCTTGATCGTGGCAACAGATCGTATTAGTGCATTCGATTGCATTATGCCCAACGGAATTCCAGGCAAAGGAAAAATCCTCACGGCGGTCACCCAATTCTGGTTTGATTCCGTGACCTCCTTTATGCCCCACCATGTTCGGCCTATTGATTTTGATCGCCTGCCCTCATCAGTACACCAGCAAAAGGATGTTTTAGAAGGCCGGGTGATGCGCGTTCTAAAAACAGAACCCATTGCTGTTGAATGTGTTGTTCGTGGTTATTTGGCCGGTTCCGCCTGGAAGGAATATCAAGCCTTGGGACGAGTTTCAGGACATGAATTACCTCAAGGTCTTCAACTTGGTTCTCGTCTGCCTGAGCCTCTTTTCACCCCAGCTATCAAAGCTCAGTCGGGCCATGATGAGAATATTACTTTTGATCAAATGCAAAAGATTATAGGTCCCTCTAAGGCGTCTCGACTGAAAGAAAAATCGTTAACGCTTTATCGACATGGCCAGGCTTTGGTTGAACCCAAGGGTATTCTGCTCGCGGATACTAAATTTGAATTTGGAGAACTTTTTAATGGAGACCTTATTCTCATTGACGAAGCCCTCACCCCTGATTCCAGTCGGTATTGGTTTCGAGATCAATGGTCTCCAGGCTCTCAACCCGCTAGCCTCGATAAGCAATTTCTGAGAGACTATCTCGAGGAACAAATCACGTGGAATAAACAACACCCCGCACCTTTTCTACCCGATCGCATCGTAGAAGAAATTCAAAAACGGTATTTGTCTTTAGCT
>BJFQ01000021.1 GCA_014189895.1 Acidobacteriota bacterium
AAGGAGTCTTATGTCTAAAGATCGTTACTTATTTACTTCCGAGAGCGTGACGGAAGGACATCCCGATAAAATCGCTGATCAAATTTCCGATGCAGTTTTAGATGCGGCACTTCAACAAGATCCAATGTCCCGTGTCGCATGTGAAACGCTCATCACCACCGGCCTCGTCATCGTCGCGGGCGAGATTACAACGAAGGCTTATATTCCGATCAATGAGTTAGTTCGTAAGGTCATCAACGATATTGGTTACAACGACAGCCGAAAAGGCTTTGATGCAAACACCTGCGGCATTATGGTCACGCTCGATCGCCAAAGCCCGGATATCGCCATGGGCGTTAATACAGGGGGAGCCGGAGATCAGGGGCTGATGTTTGGCTATGCGACGAACGAAACCCCTGAACTCATGCCCGCAGCCATTTTTTACGCTCATCAACTGACGCAAGCGCTCTCCCTCGCGAGAAAAAAGAATAGACTTCCATGGCTTCTTCCGGATGGCAAGAGTCAGGTCACCGTGGAATACGAGGGCAACAAAGTAGTGCGCATCGATACGGTAGTGATTTCTACCCAGCATACCGATGCCATCCGAACGCCCGATTTACGACGGGCAATTTTAAAGGACATTATTTTAAAAACATTGCCAAAGCGTCTCATTGATTCCAAGACCAAATTTCATATCAATCCGACAGGTCGTTTCCTCATTGGGGGACCCATGGGGGATACTGGTCTGACCGGTCGAAAAATTATTGTGGATAGTTATGGAGGCGCCGGTCGCCACGGGGGCGGTGCGTTCAGCGGTAAAGATCCGAGTAAAGTCGATCGTTCGGCCGCATACATGGCTCGCTATATTGCCAAAAATGTGGTGGCTGCTAAATGGGCCGATCGATGCGAGGTTCAATTGGCCTATGCCATTGGCGTAGCGGAACCCGTCTCGATCCGCATTGATACCTTCGGGACAGGAGCTGTATCAGACGCTCAGATTTCAGCAGCGGTTCGAAAGGTCTTCAGTTGCACTCCCAAAGCGATGATTGAGGCTCTTGACTTAAGAAAGCCCATCTACCGACAAACCGTTAATTACGGGCATTTCGGTCGAAAAGGCTTTGCGTGGGAAAAAACCGACCAGGTTATCGCTCTCAAAAAAGCCCTTAAGTAAACCTCAAAATTTTTCAGCTGCTGCTTGGACACGCTGTGTCCAGTCTTTCCAAGCGCGAGTATTGAAACTATCTCCTCCTAGATCAGGAAGGGTGTCCCGATACATCCATCCGCGTTGACGGGCGGGAGACCAGAGTTCTTCTTGAAGAGTCTTTAGGGCATCCGCGCACTGTTGAACGCCGGCGTCAGTTTGACAAACCAACATCCAATCATGCCCGGCTATTAGACAATGGCGGACACGTTCGTCCCAGGACCACCGTTGACAACCGCCCATTTCAAGATCATCGGGAATAAAAATACCTTCGACCCCATATTGATTTTTTTGTGCGCCTAAGGGATGCATCGAAAGCGGTAGCGGATCACTCGTGGGTGTCTTTAAGTGCGCCACCATGACCAAACGATGCGCCTTCGATAATTTTTGGAAAGGAAACGCATTGAGGGCCAACGTTTCAGCATCCTCTAGACTAGGCAGTCCCTGATGGCTATCAATTAAAGTCCCGCCGAGCCCCGGAAAATGCTTCAGACAACCCTGAACACGGTGTGCCTCCATCCCCCGAAGATAAGCGTCGACCGCTACGATGACATCTTGAGCATTTTCACTGACGCAACGATCGCCCATACCGGTGTCTACATGACCATCCCATCGATCAGCGACAGGAGCAAAATCAATATTGATCCCTAGTAAAGCACAGCCTTCGCCCCATAACGATCCCCACAAATAGCAAGCCTCGGCGCCTCCTGTTTGAAAAATATTCTTAAAAGACGGGGTTTCTCCCACCCAAGGACGAAGACGAGAGACCGCTCCGCCTTCTTGATCAATTGCGATCGGCAAGGGAGCCTTTCGGCCCCAGCGAGCTTGGAGGCCTTGGAGCATTTCAAAACACTGAGCGGGTCCCCTCTCAGGATCAGAATTAAGATTGCGTCCGAAAAGAATTAGGGCGCCAGGTTGGAGATGATTTGAGACTTCTTCAACCGTTCGGCCCTGAAAGCCAGCCCATAGAATATCTTCAGAAGGATGTGAAGCCATAAGAGTCCTAAGTTTCTTTGAATTAGACTATCTCAACCCACCTAATTTCGTGCCTCAATTGAGGACCCAAAAGGGTTCGTTACACTTAAACTATGCCTCTTCATCCCGAAGCTCAATTACTTAATCAACTGATCGATCGAGAACATCCCGAATTGGGAAGGGCTTTGTCCTCATTCGGTCGTCGCGTTTATGCGCCTAAAGGGATTCCCTTTCAAGCCCAACAGGCTTCGGGCTGCAAAGTGAATGCCACGATAGGACAAATTACGGATGGCAAGGGACTCCCATTACCTTTGGATCGTTTAGCGGATCTCTTGAAGGGGCTTCCTCAGAAAGAGGCTTTTCTTTACTCGCCGATCCAAGGTCGAGAGCGATGTCGAACCCTTTGGAAAAACAAACTAGTCGCCGAAGATGTTCGCTTCTCGTCCCTGGCACTTCCAGGGGTGAGTCTAGGGATATGTCATGCCCTCGCCATGGCTACGGACCTCTTTTTTGAACGGGGGGATACGCTGGTGGTCCCCGATCTCTATTGGGATAATTACGATCAGATTTTTGAAGTCCGACATGAAGCCCATATGATCCACTATCCTTTTTTTGAAGGTACGACTTTCAATATCCAAGGTTTGAAGCAAGCCTTGGGTCAAGTTAGCGGGAAGGTTCACGTCTTACTTAATTTTCCGAATAATCCTACTGGCTTTTCACCCACACAGAATGAAATCAAACAGATCGCAGACCTTCTTGTTTCTGAATCTGCCCAAAGAATCGTCGTGGTCTATTGTGATGATGCTTATCATGGACTCGTTTTTGAGCCAACAGCTACCCCCAAGAGTCTTTTCTTCGAGCTGATCGATCGCCACCCTAATTTAATCGCCTTGAAAGCCGATGGCGTGACGAAGGAGTTGAGCTTCTTTGGAGGACGTGTAGGTTTTCTTTCCTTGGGATTCTCAGGAACTGTGGGGCAATATTTTAACGAGAAGATCTGCGGCCTTGTCCGAGGCACCGTCGGCTCACCCGTGGGGATCAGTCAATATCTTTCAGAAGAAGAGCTCCTAGATCCACATCACGAGGCTTCTTTCCAAAATCTCAAATCCATCTTAGAGAAACGCTATCGTGTTTTAAAAGCAGGTTTAAGTCAAAGATCTCCCTTTTGGACTCCCCTGCCCTTCAACTCGGGCTGCTTCTGTCTTCTTAGACTCAAACCCGGCTTACAAGCCGAAAAAGTTCGCCAACAATTGATTCAGGACGAGAGTGTTGGGGTAGTCAGTCATCAAGAAAACTATCTGCGAATTGCCTTTTGTTCGATGACGGAAAGTGACATTTCGTTCCTTCTGCAGGCTCTCCATCGAACCTGTGAGAAAATGTTAACTATGCATTCCTAAAGGTTTTATATTATGAAATTTGTTCGTATTAATCACATTGGAATTGCTTCTCGAGATTTAGGGGAAGTGATGACGCGCATGGCGTCTTTATTCGATCAAACACCTTCCCACCAAGAAGAAGTAAAGGATCAAAAAGTTAAAACGGCATTCTTTCCTGCGGGTGAGTCTCGCTTAGAATTTTTAGAAAGTACCGATCCCGAAGGTCCCATTGGAAAATTCATCGCAAAAAGGGGGCCGGGGATTCATCATATCTGTTTGGAAGTAGAAAACATTCATGAAGCGCTTGCTCACCTCAAAAATAAAGGGGTCCGCTTAATCGACGAGCAACCCCGTAAAGGCGCTCATGATTGTTGGGTAGCCTTCATACACCCTTCAGAAACCGGTGGGGTATTGATGGAGTTATCTCAAGAAGCCCAGCCTAAGAGATAACACTTTCTAAATAGAAACGCCATAAAGGCTCTCCCCAGAGGGCCACAATCCCTGCAGATACAGCCAAGAAGGAACCGAAGGGGAGTTGTGTTTCCCACGTTCCTCTTTTTTGGATTTTCAACACTAATCCCCAAAGGGTCCCCAGCAAAGCAGCTACAAAAAAGATGCCGAGCATAGATCTCCATCCAAAAAAAACACCCATCCAGGCCATCATCTTGGCATCTCCACCACCAAAGCCTTCTTGGTGTCGCCATATTAAATAAAGTTGATTCAAAAGCCAGATGAAGCCCCACCCCACAACTGCTGAGATCAGGCCTGAAAGCAACCTTGAGAAGGGATGGGGGTCCCCCCAGGCAGTACCGATCCCAAGGAATAACAAGAGAGGTATTTGAATCCTATCGGGCAACAAACCTTTTTCTAGGTCCGTAAAAAAGAGCGTGACCAAGCCCATGATGACAAGGACCCACATCACAAAGCCTATCGTGTCACCCCAAAGGAGGATCGGATACAACCCAACACAGGCCAAGGCCAGGACGAGTTCTACAATCCAGTATCGATGAGTGAAAGCATGCCCACAGGATCGACATTGGCCTCGCAATAATAAAAAACTTAACAGAGGAACGAGGTCTCGGGAACCAATGGAACCTCCGCAATGAGGACAATGACTTCGACCCCAGAGGGAACGGTTGGAGGGGTCTTCGGACGTCGAACGATGAATGAGGACATTACAAAAGGACCCTAGGCATAAACCAAGAACAAACAAAAAACTTTTAATCAAAAGGGCTGTCATCTTCTTATGTTCTCATCCTCACTCATTCCATAGGGTTTCAGAAGTGAAACTTAGGGCAAAATAGAAGATACGAGCGAAAGGGTAAGGGATGAACAAACTAAAATTACTAGGCATTCTTCTCTTTTCAGGGGCCCTTCTCTGGAGCCAAGCCAAACCCCAAGTAAAAATCGTGACCAACTATGGATCCATCGTGGTTGAACTTGAGCCCACCTTAGCCCCCAAGACGGTTGCTAATTTTCTTCGATATCTCCAAGAAGGGCATTTTGTAGGAACCACCTTCCATCGTGTTGTCGAGGGATTTGTAATTCAAGGAGGTGGACACCTCGAGGATCTTAGTGAAAAACCAACACATGATCCTATTCCCAACGAATCGGAACGTGCCTTTAAGGGAGGTCTCAAAAATACCCGAGGGACGATTGCCATGGCTAGAGAAACGGCGCCCGATACGGCAAACTCTCAGTTTTATATCAACACCGTCGATAATACCCGACTGGACTTTAAAGATGCATCAGATACAGGCATTGGATATTGCGCTTTTGGTCGCGTCATTGAAGGCATGGATACGGTCGATCGCATAAGTAAAGTCCGAGTAGAGTGGAAAAAAGGAATGCAAAACGTTCCCGAATACCCTGTTCGCATCCGACAGGTAGAAATAGTTTCGGGGACCAAGTGAATTTTGCTTGGGATCAGCCTGCCCCAGAGCGAAAAGCCAAGCCCAATGCGTTTGGATTAACCCCTGAGGATTTCGAATCCTTGGGCTGTCCGGGTCGTCCCCAGCATGTCTTCAGTCAGTTGCAGCGACAATGGCAATGGACCGAAGAGCACCCTTTTTTATCTAAGGAAGTTCGTCATTGGCTAGAACACCAGACCGATCTGTCTCTACCAACGCTATCCCAAGCCCTTCATTCTGAAGATGACTCGACTAAATGTATTCTAAAATTGATCGACGGAGAGCACATTGAGGCAGTTCATATGCCTCGTGAAGTGAAAACGTCGAGAGTGACGCTTTGCATCTCTAGCCAAGTAGGCTGCGCCATGGGCTGTACTTTTTGCGCTACGGGCGCTATGGGCATTAAGCGAAATCTAGAGAGTGGAGAAATAGTTGGCCAAGTCTTGTTGCTCATGAAGAACTTGGGCCCCAAGACACCGGATCACCTAACGCTGGTCTTTATGGGGATGGGTGAGCCACTTCACAATCTTGATCACCTTCATAAAGCCATTCGGATCCTGTCTCATCCCTTGGGTCTTAACATTAGCCCCAAGCGTATTACGGTATCGACGAGTGGCCTGGTTTCAGGCATCGAGAGACTCGCCCAAATGACCCCTCGTCCATTATTGGCGATTTCTTTGAATGCCACCACGGATGAGGAGCGCTCATCATCTATGCCGATCAATCGCGTCTACAATTTAGCTCGACTCAGGCGTGCCCTAGACAATTGGACCCTTAAACCCAATGAGAAACTCACTTTCGAATACGTTTTGATGCGAGGCATCAATGATAGTTGCGCGGATGCCAAGCGACTCGCTGAATGGCTCGGAGACCTGAGGCGTCAACACAATGTCAACCTGATCCCTATGAATGAACATGAAGCGAGTGATCAGAAGGAACCCACGAGTGAGAGTCTTGAAGTTTTCAGCCGAACCCTGAGAGATCTCGGATGTTTTGTGACTGTGAGAAAATCAAGAGGACGAGATATACAAGCTGCCTGCGGCCAACTAATAAGGAATTTATGAGCCTCTCTATTTCGATTTTCCAATTACCTCATGGCGAGGGCTTACCCTTACCCCAACAAGGAAGTTCGCTAGCTGCAGGATTCGATTTGCGAGCTGCCTTACTGGAAGGTCACGCTGTCGTGATGAAGCCTGGAGAACGCCGACTGATTCCTTCGGGTTTCGCCATGGCGATCCCTGAAGGTTATGAAGGGCAGATCCGTCCGCGTTCTGGACTAGCCTTAAAGCAAGGGGTCACGGTATTGAATGCCCCGGGAACCATCGATGCAGATTATCGTGGTGAAGTTCAGGTGCTACTCATTAACCACGGTGACGAACCTTTCACCATCCAGAGAGGTGATCGTATCGCACAATTGATCATTGCCTCTTTTCATACAATTCAATGGAACTCTGTGCGCTGCGCGGATGCCTTGAGTGACACCACTCGAGGGAGCCAGGGTTATGGATCGACCGGAAAAGATTAGTCCTACCCCTTGTTCTCATTAAAAAAGGCTCCCGAAGGAGCCTTTTTTAATGAGAACAAGTACATTTATTTTTTCTTAGCCGGTGCGGATGCAGGAGCTGGTGTTTTAGCGGCCGCAGGTTTATCCGCCAAAGCAGCATCATAGCGTTTAGCGACTTCATTGGTGAAGTCGAGACCCCAAGCAGTATCAAAAATCGTATAGAGTCCCTGCTGGTAATTTAGAATCATTTGAAGTTTGCGTTCTTTCGCAATCGTTTCGACAATAGGGGTGATTTCGTTATTGAATTGGACTTGGATTTTTTGTTGAGCCTTACCTACTTCGGCTTGTGCATCTTCTTGCATTTTTTTGAAATCAAACTCAAGGTCACGTAATTGACGATTGATCTTTTCTTTAGCTGCATCGTCAATTGAAGCCGAAGTAAGTTGTTTCTGAAGGTCCTGTCCTTCTTTCTGCTTCGCTTCCATCTTATCACTCCAGTTTTTTTCAACCACTTGGAATTCCGAAAGCAATTTTTTACCTCGCGTCGTAGATTGCAAGACTTGCTGAGGAATGAACATAGCCAAACGAGGCGTAGCGTCCGAGGATGCCTCTTGAGCAACAGTAATCAACGACACCAGTGAGACAAAAAGGAAGGTTCTAAATTTCATAAAACTCCTAAAAGATATAGTTCTGTATTTTATCTAATAAAGGTCAATTCTTGGAGAAAAAAAACTAAAAGGTGGTCCCTATAGAGAATTGAAAGTCGTTTTTGCCGTATAAATCATAGGCGTAGGGATTTAATTTTGTTGACCAAATTAAACGCATCGGAGCTGGGCTAATCGGTAGAAAAAACCTAAGTTCAGCACCCACAGACTGCCGCAAAGCCTCCGAAAAAACTCTTTTTCCGGGAGACCATGCATTGCCCGCATCATAGAAAATCACAAACCTAAATGCGTCCGCAATCTTAAAGGCATATTCAAAGTTGGCTACAAATTGTTTGTTACCCCCCACAATCACAGGATATCCATTGGGGTCGAATTCGAGAGAGCCCACCTGTCCGTATCGATAACCACGAATCGTATTTTCTCCCCCCGGCCGGAAGAAGTTGTAAAGTAAAAGACCCTTTTTACTTAGATCTTGAATATGGGCATAGGCTAGATTGAACCCAAATATATTTCTTTCTCCGAGATTGAAATAATTGACGAACTCATAGTTGCTTCGTTGATTGGCACGATCTCCTCCGAATTGCCACCCACCGTAGGAGTAGGAATACGTCATTCTCGTACCTTCAGTTGGCTTAAAGGGATTATCGACTGTGTTGTAACTCACACTTAAACTAACTTCTGAAGTCAGTTCATTGTTAGCATTGCGGAAGTAGTAATTCTGGCCGCCACTAATTTGTATGATCCGCCAAGAATACCCCAGACTTACTTCTGTGAAGTAAGCCCATTGTTTATCTTTAAAGAAATTGCTAAGACGTGCGCCCGTACCGATGGATAAGCCTTTGGTGGACTGAGAATACGCATTGGCATTGCCGACTCGTGAGGCATCGTAATCAGTAGAATTACTGAAAATACTGGTCGACAAACTGTAAGGCAAGTCGGCAACGTATGGTTGCGTTAATGAAATATTGACGGCTTTTTGGAATTGCCCAGAGTTCACACTGAGCTGCAGTGCATCACCATTACCACCGAGATTCTTGGTGGCATAAGACATACCGAGCGAAAATCCATAAAGTTCGCCATAGCCTCCATTAAACAAGAGCTCATTGATACCCGCTTCGACGCCTTTGATGGTGAGATCAACCTGATTTTTATCGGGGACAATTTCTACTTTAGGTTCTGAGTCTTTAACATCGAAGAACGTTAATTGACTGAGTCTGAGCATCGAATCCTTGAAGGCTTCCCGGCCAAAAGTATCGCCTTCCCTCAAGAGAAAAGATCGTCTTAGAACTTTATCTTTAGTAGTATCGTTACCCACAAAGGTAATATCTCTAATCGTGAATCGCTCGCCTTCTTCCACTTTGAGGGTAATATCGACAAAATTCTTTCCATCTACCACTCGGGAAGTAAAGGAAGGCTCAGCCCGAAAGAGAATGTAACCGGCATTGCTGTAACCTTCTCGAATCTTATCTTGGGCTTCATTTAGGGCACCCAAGTCAAAATAAGTGAGAGTTTTTGATGATCGCGAAGGCTTAAGATCCAGAAATTTAGCCAGGATGGAACTATTGTCTCGTTTTGCAACCCCATATTTATCAAGAAAAAAAGCTTCGGTAAATACCTTATTGCCTTCGATCTTAATATCACCTTCGTAAAAGGGTTCCCCTTCTACAATTTGGAAACTCAAAGTAGCCCTCAGATCGTAGGAAGGAGAACGACCCTCAGCAATTAACTTAAGATTTTTTTTCTTATCTTTTTCAGTTGTGAAGTCTTCGATTTTAATATCAGGCTTACTGATGAAGACATCTTTATATCCCTTCAGCCAGTAGGCTTTTTTGAGAAGTTCCATATCTTCATCGAGACTTTTATCGATCAGAAGATCTTTCGAAGTAATCGGACTTAAAAACCAATTATGCTCGCTAGTCTTCATGATCGATTTCAATTGTTTTTCCATGAACACCTGATTGCCTTTGAAGCGTATATTATAGATACGATTTTTTCCACCTTCTTTGATGTCAAAAAGAAGCCGCGCAAGCCCTGGACCCATGGGTTCTAGACTTACCTCGATACTGGGTGACCTAAATCCTTTTTCAGCCGCTAGGTCTACAATAATATCTTTAACTTTTCGAACTAAATCCGGATCGTAAGGAGCATCAATTCGGATGTCAGCTTTCTTATCTTTAATTTTATCTTTGATGGAGGTGAGGCCGATTTCCGTACCTCCCCTATAATCAATTTCTTTGATAATAGGTCGTTCAACCACAATAATAATAATTTTTTTACCCTGCTCTGTATCTTCAACATTGATTTTAATATCGTCAAAAGCTTTCATCTCCCAAAGGACTTGGAGCGCTTTGGAAAAGTCAACCGTCTTGAGTTCGTCTCCGACCTTAAATCCAGTTCTAAAGAGGATGGTTTCTCTTGAGACTTTTGAAATACCCCGAATTTCGATGGCCGAAATAGCATCTGGATCTTGAGCTTCCAAATTCATGCCTGGGGTCAGAGCAATTAACACGAGGCAAGTTGTAATAGCTCTCCTGAAGCGATGCATCCAGATCATTCGCAGACTCCGATTAGAGATTTGGATTCAATCAAGACTGGAACTAGCTTGTCCCCCGAGCAATCGAAATTCACTTCTCCGGCCGGAACTGACTCGTAACCCAACATAAGTTCTGCCAAGGGATCTTCTACCATTTTCTGAATAGCTCGGCGAAGAGGTCGGGCGCCATACGTACGATCTTTAGAGGTATTTTTAACTAGGAGATCGACAGCGCTTTGGGTGAGCGTAATGTGTAGTTTGTGCTTAGACAGAGTATGGTTCACGTCATCAATCAGAAGCTGAACAATCTTCTTAAGCTCTGGCTCACCTAGGCGATTGAATAAAACGGTTTCGTCAATACGGTTCAAGAATTCAGGGGGGAAAGTTCTTTTGAGTACTCTCAGAACGTCACTATGGCGAGCCGAGTCCTTTGATTCATTTTCAAGAAAACCTACATTCTTATCGTTCATTAGTTCCTTGGAGCCAATATTAGAAGTGAGGATGATGAGGGTATTTTTAAAATCCACCACATTGCCAAAAGCATCGGTCGCTTGGCCATCGTCAAAAATCTGAAGAAGAATATGAACAAGATCAGGATGCGCCTTTTCAACTTCATCAAAAAGAATGACTGAATAAGGGTTTCGGCGCACACGGTCGGTCAACAAACCTCCCTCTTCATAACCTACATATCCTGGAGGGGCTCCCAGTAACTTGCTGACTTCGTACTTTTCCATGAATTCACTCATATCAAATCGAATCACCTTCTTAGGATCCCCAAAAAGAAAACCCGCCAACGTCTTAGCAAGTTCAGTTTTTCCAACTCCGGTGGGGCCCAAGAATAAGAAAGAGCCCATGGGTCGATTAGGATTCTTCAATCCGGTTCGGGCGCGACGGACAGCGCGAGCGATAGCGCTTACGGCAGTCTCTTGGCCAATGACGCGCTGATTGATGTGTTCTTCCATATGAACTAAATTACTTTTCTCTTCGTTTTTCAAAGCCTTCACGGGTACACCGGTCCATGAGGCGACCACTTCTTCGATATCTCCTTCTGTCACCAAGGGAAAACTATCGTATTCCGTCTGAATCGTCGAAGCACGTTCCTGCTGAATCACCTCGCGTAACTGTAATTCTTTTTGTCGAAGCAAAACGGCTCTCTCAAAATCTCGATTCAACACTGCATCGTTCATCTCGTTGATAACTTTGTGAAGTTCTTGCTCTGGATGCTGTTCACCTTTTTGTTGATGATCAATTTTTAATTTAACTCGCGCACCCGCTTCATCGAGAAGATCAAGAGCCTTGTCAGGCAAAAAGCGATCTGTAATGTACCGATTGGAGAGATAGACTGAAGCTTCGACAGCTTGACTGCTATAACGAACGCGATGGAAAAGTTCGTAGCGGTTTTTTACTCCACTAAGAATAGTGAGAGACTCTACCTCGTCAGGAGGATTCACCGTTACGGGTTGAAAACGGCGAACGAGACTTCGGTCTTTATCAATGTATTTAGCATATTCCTTATGGGTGGTCGCTCCAATGCACTGAATTTCACCACGACTTAACGCAGGCTTCAGGATGTTTGCTGCATCTAAACTACCTTCAGCAGCACCTGTGCCTATCAGTGAATGGATTTCATCCACAAAAAGAACCACAGTGGGATCCTTGGCGGCTTCAGAAATAATGCTTTTTAAACGCTCTTCAAACTGGCCACGATATTTAGTTCCTGCAACAACCAAACTCAGATCCAGAGCGAAGATTCGTTTATCTTGAAGGCTGAAGGGGACAGCGCCCTCATGAATTTTCTGAGCGAGCCCTTCTACGATAGCTGTCTTTCCTACGCCAGCTTCCCCAAGAAGAATAGGATTATTTTTTCTGCGTCGACTCAGAATCTGAATGATTCTTTCGATTTCTGTATCCCGGCCTATTAAATTATCGAAAACACCCTTCTCGGCCATCTCGCTTAAATTACGAGCAAACTCCGATAGCAAGGGGTGTTCCTTACGTTTTTTACTACTTTTTTCTTCTTTGGTAGATTCAAAAAGAATTTCCCGGGCTTTTCCTAGATCCGCTCCCGATTCTTTCAGGAGTTTTGCAGCCATTGAATCCTCTTCTTTGAGCATCCCCAAAAGAAGGTGTTCTGCTCCAACATATTTATGATTCAGTTTGGAACTTTCATGGGCTGCATGCTTCAGGATATTTTTTACCTCTTCCTCCATCGGAATATCGATGGAAGTAGAACTTAGTGATGTTTGAATTTCTTTGGGGGTTAAAGCTGTAATCAGGCGATCACGGAGTGTATTAATCTGAACCCCCATTCGCTCCAAAAGATAGGTTGAGGTTTTTTCACTTTCTCTCATCAATCCTAAAAGCAAGTGTCCACTTTGGATCGTCTCAGATCCAAATTGACTCGCCTCATAGCGAGCGAAGAACATGACTCGTCGTGCTTTTTCTGTAAATTTTTCGAACAAGAGAGGGCTCCTTTTCTTCAGAGAAGAACGGCTTGAGGCAACGCACTTCCCTGTAATGATTATCCCCTGAAATCTAACATCTTCCTAAGACGAAACGACCTGCTAAAATCAGACTGAGATTATTGATTTTTAATCGGGCACTAATCTCAGGGTTATTACACTCTACATTTTGGAGTTATATGAGATCAGCCTCAAGAAATCTAGTGGTCCTTGGTATGCAATGGGGGGACGAAGGTAAGGGGAAAATTATTGATCTCCTCAGCCCCAATTTTTCTTACGTGGTTCGATTCCAGGGTGGAAATAACGCAGGGCATACGATCGTGGTTAATGGAGAGAGCCTAGCCCTTCACCAAGTACCGAGCGGAACGCTGCACCCTAAATGCTTCCTGGTAGTTTCGAATGGGGTGGTTCTCAACCTTGAAGTTTTTAATCAGGAATTAGATCGACTCAAGCAACGTGGAGTCGACGTCCTGCCCCGATTAATGTTGAGCGAGAAAGCTCATATCATTCTCCCTCATCACATTCTTCTAGATCAATGGCGCGAAGGCGGGGCTGGACGTATTGGCACCACTGGACGCGGTATCGGTCCTGCTTATGAAATGAAAAGTTCCCGAATGGGTGTTCGGCTTGGAGACTTTCTTCACCCCGAGACGCTTCGTCCTCGAATGGAACTAGGCTACCAAGAGGTGGCTCTAAGACTGGGTTCAGCATCTACTCTACCCTCTCTAGATCAGATATTAGAAATGACTCAATCGTGGGTGGAGCCTTTAAAAGCGAATATTGGCAATACGCAAACGCTCTTGCGTGAGGCATGGGAAAAAGAATCACCTATTCTCTTTGAGGGGGCGCAAGCTTCCCTATTGGATATCGATCATGGAACCTACCCCTATGTCACGTCTTCCAATTGCTCTGTGGGCGGTCTGCTGGCTGGAACCGGCTTACCGCATCAGGTGATTGACATGGTGTGTGGAGTCACAAAAGCATACGCCACTCGAGTCGGCGACGGCCCATTTCCTTCTGAGTTGCAGGGGGCCTTAGGAGAAACCATTCGAAGTCGAGGCAAAGAGTATGGAACAACTACGGGTCGTCCCCGTCGATGTGGTTGGTTTGATGTTCCTGTCGTTCGGCACGGTGTACAAATTAATGGAGCGGGGGGTCTGGCGATCATGAAACTTGATGTATTGGATGGTCTTGAGGAGGTTAAAGTCGTCATTGGATACTCGGATGGATCAGGAGGTCTCACGCGAAGCCTCCCAGGGCACGAAGTCGATTGGAAGGAAGTTTGTCCCGTGGAAAAAACCTTTAAGGGTTGGGGGCGGACCGCTGGCTGCACTCAATGGTCAGACTTACCTACAGAGGCCCAAACTTACCTCAAATTCATTGAGGACAATATGGATTGCCCCATTGCTTACGTCAGCACAGGAGCAGATCGTCGTGAAGGTTTCTTTATGTCAGGTATTTTGAGCCCCTTCATGGAATCTTAGATGAGATTGCGAAGTCTTTCTTGATTCAATGCTTAAGTTGAGGGAAACTAATAAATCTTAATGCACTAATACCCTCCGGGTCTGTAGCTCAGTGGTAGAGCAGGAGCCTTTTAAGCTCTTGGTCGCGGGTTCGACCCCCGCCGGACCCACCAATCAGTAGTATTCTTTGAGAACGGAATGGAGCTATCGTCTAACGGTTAGGACAGCGCCCTTTCAAGGCGCTTGTACGGGTTCGAATCCCGTTAGCTCTACCAAATACTGTTGTGCTGATTTTTATAAAGACCAACCCTCAGATCCTAGGATTCCTCTTCGGTGTTTGGGAGGGTGGGTTGACCTTCCATTAATTGGTCCATCTTCTTGAGTTGGGAATCAAGGCCCGCGCGACCCATGAGTTTTGTTCGAGCACTTTCCCAAGCCTCTGAAGCCTTCATTAGACGCTGTTGAATTTCATCGAAATCTTCCGTGAAGCCTTCAAATTTTTTGAGAGCATTTTGGGCTAATGAGAGGATATGGCTTATATTTTTGATTTGCGATTGACTCTTATGAAAATCCATAATGATACGAATGAGCCCTACAATATTTCCAGGGCAAACTACGATGACATTCTTCTTGTAGGCTTCTTCTAGGATCCCATTTCGATAGGCCATGAAATAGACATCTTCAATCGGTATAAACATAATCACCGCAGAAATATTTTTTCCTGGATACAGTCGGCTATAGTCTTTGTTGGAAAGCTGTTGCACATGGGTTTTGACCCCATCGCATATGTCACCTTCAAGTTGAGCCATACGATGAGAGTCCTTAATTTTTTCGTCCTGATACTTTAGTAACTCCAGGTAAGACATAAGGGTGACTTTAGAATCTAAGACTAGTTGATGATCATCGGGCAAATAGAGAAGGATGTCAGGACGCATTCGACTGCCGTCGCTGCTGGCTTCAGCCTGAACTTCAAAATGGAGTTTAGGTTGCATACCGCAAGCCACCAAAATCGATTCAAGAACCTTTTCACCCCAAGCGCCTCGAACTGCGCTCTTACCTTTAAGGGCCTCCGTTAATAGTTGGGTATCTTCTGAAATCTTAACTTGGGCATCATTCATCAATTTGATAGTCGTTGTAAGAGCGCTTCTCTGCTCTGTTTCGGTAGTGTGAATTTGGTCTAATCGCTTCTTTAAATCGGAGATCGTGTCCTTGAAGGGATCGAGTGCACTTTTCATTTCCTGCTGTTGAATTAATCTTAGGTCCGAAGACTGTTCCTTGAGAGTGGAATCTGCAACCTGTTTAAACTCTTTATCTAATTTCTCGAGGAGTTGGCCTTGTACCTTCAGTAATTGTTCCTGGGATTGTTCTTTGATTCTGGCTTCAGTTAAAGCGTTTTGAAGACGATTTGTCGTCCACAAATAGCCCCCGATGAAACCCAGAAGAATGCCTAAACCCATCATCATTGAATTACCCTCAGATCACCATTTTGGTGGGACATTAGTAAAACAGATTTTTAAAAAAAGAAAAGGACTTGATTTTAACGAATAAAGTGTAACCAACCATGGGGGTCTGATATATCGCCATGTTGAAGGTCTAACAAATAATTTCTCAGTTGAAGGGCTACGGGGCCTATTTCGCCTTGATTAATGAGCCAGGAACCCATCTTCGATTTCACTTCGCGAATGGGGGTAATTACAGCGGCTGTTCCGCACGCAAAGGTTTCGCTAAATTCCCCAGAAATAGATTTTTCTTCCCATTCTTGGATAGATATTAGGCGCTCTGAAAAAACCCATCCTAAGTCTTTGGCAATTTGAATCAAACTCAAGCGCGTAATTCCGGGAAGAATTGTTCCAGTCAGCCCTGGTGTCACTAGATGGATTTGATTGTTCTTTTTTTCAACGAGGCATTTATTCATTCCGCCCATTTCTTCA
>BJFQ01000022.1 GCA_014189895.1 Acidobacteriota bacterium
CCCAATTTCAGAACCCTCTCCGATCATTCCTTGATGCTTCACCCCATTAGACTTTCGATCAAGGGCCTCAGGGGGTTCTTGGTGAATAACAACGCGGGCTTCTCGGGCAAGTTTACGAAAAGGACTCACGCGATCCCAAACGGTTGATGAGATCCAAAGCGTATGCAGTTCACCTCGTTGGAGTGCCTCTTCGCATGCATGAGGTCCCAAGAATTTCATAAATTAAAAACGCGTCTTGTAGCCAATGGCAATCACATGCCCCATGCCTTCAACCACCACTGGCGTCCCTGTGGGGCTAAATCCACCGGAATTCCAAGAACCGTCGAGGGTCTTTGACTCTATGTCTCGAGATTGACGAATTTGGTAACCCAAACTCCACTCTCCGCCCAATCCGATATAACTAAATCCTGCCGAAAAGGTTGAGCTCGCAGCGCCCCCTAATATAGGATTCACATAAGCATCCGAGAGAGTTGATTGATCCTGAGAAAATCCCGTGCGAAGAGTCCAACTTTGATTGAGAGTGATATCGGCTCCCAAGGAAAGCCCCATGCTAGGCCGACCGCTGCGAAGACTATTTGCGGAAGGGGCAAAAGAGAGAACAGAGGGAGAACTAATCGTGCCGGTTACGTTAACTAATGAAGGCCAATCAGGAATGGAAAAATTGCCGGACATGCGTCGAATATCTAATTCCATGGTGAAGGTTGTATTGGGACGGAACCTGATACCCCACGTTAGGCGGCTAGGCAGCTCCAGCATTCCTGTGCCAGGTCGTGAGGTTGTGTTAGCAATCAAGGTTGCACCTGATGTCGTCCCACCAACGAGCGGATTGCCAAAACCATTGTTCGAGTAGTAGAGGGGGGTACCTGCAGTCTTCGAAGAGAGAGAAGGTGATTCTTTGGTCCCTGATTGGTAGGCCAAACCCATACTCCATCTGGAATTGATGGCCCACCGTCCACCCACTTGAAAAACGGGACTGCTGATCGATCCTGACTGAACCAGGCGTTGCTCAAAAATACCCAGAGAAGGATTTGAAGTAGAAACAGGAGCGTTGGGATTAGATGGAATAACACTACGGAGAGAAAGGCCGCCTACGTAATCCGTATTGAGCATGCCAATGCCGATGCCGACAGAGAATTCAGGATACGCAGATGGAGAAAAGGCAACCTGAGCCAAGGTTTGTCGAGCGACTAAAGATAACCGATCTCCAAAAAACCGACCAAAAGATCCGCTGCCAAAATCCAAGTGCCTTGAGAAAGTGTTTTCAGAATGAAGGCCCAAGCTCCATGAAGGGTTAAGTTTCCATGCTAACCCAAAGGCAGGTATAGAGCGATTACGATCAGAAGAATATAGCGTGGTCTGGTTAGATTGGAGAGTTTGCTGAGTTGATTGCATTTCCAAACCCAGCGAGATAATTACTGATCGGCTGTCCTGGAGCGTGGTGAGTAAAGCTGGATTGAAAGTGGATGCCTCAAGGCTCCTTCCGTAAGATACTTGAGCTCCCGAACGGGCAATGCCGACAGGATCCGAGGTTAAAAGCCAAGGAGACTGGGCAGATAGAACCCAGGAAAAAATAGTGAAGTAAAAATATTTTAGGCTGCGTTGCATGAATACCCCAATGAGTAAAGACTATCTAATTAATGCTCGAAATTAAACTTCTGTTCCTCAGAGGCATTATCCCGGTGAGTTGTTTGGGGCAAACCTTAGTGACGAGACCCCCGAGAGATGCTGATAAGTACAAGACTAATGAGTTCCCACAGCTCAATAAGGGCTGCGATACATAAAAGCACGCCCAACCCTAACAGAACTCCATTCCCCCAGAGAGAAGTGAAGAGATACAGCAGGGGGCTATGTGTAACAAAAGAGGCTACTTCAAGATGCGGCCGCCCAAAAAGAATAAGGATCACCAGCAGAATGCCTCCCCAAACGAGGTATACGAATCTTATAAACTTAATGATTAGCTCTAGGACGAACCAGCCTTCTGAGGATTGCCTTGGTTTTGCCATGGGAGCCTATCGCTTTTCTTGTATGAAGAATTTCATGAGTGATTGAAAATAGTTTGCCAAGTCAATCTTGCAACGAGAACGGTCACTACAAAAATGAAAACTTTACGGACCCAAGCGCTACCTTGCCGAATGGCAAATCGGGCCCCCACCCAGCCCCCAAGTCCATTGGCAACGGCCATCGGTAAAGCCACCTGCCAAATCCAACTCCCACGGGAAACAAAGATCGCTAAACTCGCCACATTAGAAGCCCAATTAACTGATTTAGCCATGGCACTGGATCGCAAAAAATCAAACCCCAAAACGGCGACAAATAAAAAGATAAGAAGGGAACCTGTTCCGGGACCAAAAAAACCATCGTAGCCCCCCAAGACAAAAGCGATGAAATTGGTCGCTATTTTTTGCGAGGAGGGAGTGAGTTTAGGCTCATGGTACTCGCCTGCTGAGGGCTTAACGATAGTGAAAGCCAGCATCGAAATGAGTAAAATCAAAATAATGGGTCTCAATAATTGAGGATCGAGTTTGTAAGCTAGTTGAACGCCCAGTGCGGCGCCCACCATAGCAAATAGGATCGGTGCCACCATGGACTGCCATGGAATAATTTGGCTTCGAATAAATTTGATGGCCGCCATCGTTGTACCGGCCCCTGCTAGAACTTTATTCGTCCCTAAGATCGTGGGTACAGGCGTTGAAAAAGGCAAGCCTGCCATCAAGGCTGGGATGGTGATTAAGCCACCGCCCCCGACCACAGCATCAAAGAAGGCAGCGGCAAAGGAAGCCAAGCAAAGAAGGCCGAGGGTCCAAAAAGATAATTCCACAAAAATCCTTGGCGTAAGGTTTAGATTTTAAGAATCTCGGCTTCTTTATGTTTTAAAACTTCTTCCACTTCTTTGATGTGTGCATCGGTTGTTCTTTGTATATCCTCGAGTGCTTTTTTAGCCGCGTCCTCGCTTAGACCTTGCGTTTTATCTTTTTCGATACTTTTTATATCATCATTGGCATCTCGACGAACATTACGAATAGCAGTCTTGATGTCTTCTCCCATTTTATGAAGCGTTTTAACTAATTCTTTCCGCCGTTCTTCGGTTAAAGCCGGAATCGGAACTCTCACCACATTTCCATCGCTTCCAGGGTTGAGCCCCAATCCGCTTTTTTGGATCGCGAGCTCGATAGCTTTGATAGCTGTTTTATCAAACGGCGTGATCACGAGGAGAGATCCTTCGGGGACGCTCATGTTGCCCATCTGATTAATAGGTAGCATGGACCCGTAATATTCGACCTGCACGCTATCGAGTAAGGAGGCATTGGCTCGTCCGGTTCGCACGGTTGCCATCTCTTTTTTGAGCATCTCAATGGAAGCGCGCATTTTCTTTTTGGTATCTAGTAGAACATTGTCGAGAGTGCTCACGATTACTCCTAGCTTAAGATTTAAATTCCACGCGACCTGTTCCTGATTTAAGACAACCTAAAACCCAAGCCCTGCTCTGTTGTGATTGTAAGTGATTTAGGACCGGATTTAATTGATCTTCTCCCACGATCAGAACCATGCCTACCCCTAAATTTAGGGCCCGAGAGGCTTCTTCCATCGACAAGCGTCCCTGTTCAATTAAAAAGCGGAAGAGCGGTGGAATCTCCCAGGAGGTTCGCTGGACTTCCGCATTAAGATGCGAAGGGAGCACTCTCGGAATATTATCGGTCAATCCGCCTCCAGTGATGTGCGCCATGCCTTTGATCTTTCGTTGGTGAATTAAATCCATCAGGGGAATTAGGTAACTCCGATGGACAGCGAGGAGCAAATCTCCAATCACCTCGTTAGTTCCAGGCAAGACATTATCCACCCTCAGATGTTTCAACTCGAAGATGATTTTTCGAGCCAAGGAATAGCCATTGGTATGAAGTCCTGAAGAAGGTAGGGCCACCAAATAATCTCCCTCTTTCATTTCGGCGGGAATGGGGAGAAGAAGAGGTTCGTCAACAACCCCTACAATAGTTCCCGCGACATCAATTTCTCGAGAAGCGTAAACTCCAGGCATCTCGGCTAATTCACCACCAATTAGAGCGCAACTTGATTCACGACAAGCGACCGCCATACCGCTCACGATTGATTCAATAATCTCGGGCTCTAAACGATCGCTTGCAATGTAGTCTAGAAAAAATAAGGGACGGGCGCCTTGTACGAGAATGTCATTAATGCAATGGTTGACGAGATCTTGACCAACGGTATCCCATCGATGAGCGAGCCGAGCGACCTTCATCTTGGTTCCGACTCCGTCCATCGAACTCACTAAAATGGGCTTAGTTTCCGAGAATTGGGCCGCAAAAAGCCCGCCAAATAAACCTAGATCACTTCGAACGTTGGGAGTCTTGGTAGTTTTAACTAAGGGTTTGATCCGACGAAGGGCTTCATCCTGTCGACTGATGTCGACACCACTAGAGGCATAATTTACACCTTTTTCATCGCTCATTCTCATCACCTTATCTTAGGATTTTCCCATGACCTTCGACGATTCCCAAGTACTCCAATCTATCGAAAACCTTTTAAGGGGGATGGGCTACGATTTTACGAGCCCAGAAATGAAGGATACCCCCATGCGAGTGAGGGATTATTGGAAAGAGCGACTTTCGGGAAGAGAAATCGATCTCTCAAAGGAACTGGTGGCTATGCCCGGTGAATTAACACCCTGCCCCATCATTCTTGAGCATGTCCCTTTCACTTCTACCTGTGAACATCATCTAGCTCCCTTCGAAGGCGAGGTGACATTAGGCTATCTCCCGGGTGCCCATGGAATTGTGGGACTCTCGAAGTTAGTTCGAGTTGTCCAGGCTTTTGCCTGGCGACTCCAAGTCCAAGAGCGCATGACCCACCAAATTGCTCGAGCCCTAGAGAATTATTTGAGACCCGAAGCTTGGGCCGTCAAGGTGGTAGGGACCCATACCTGCATGAGTCATCGAGGAGTCAAGACACCTCATGTGCCTGTCACAACCGTGGTTTTAGGGGGACATTGGAAAGACGACCCACCTTCCCAATTCGCCTAGATGCCGAGTTAAGACTAAACTTAAGAGTAATTCAACTATTTTATCGAGGAGTTTTCATGGCACATCAGGCGAAGAATTTTGACAGTCTCAAAGGTGGGGTCTTGCAAGGACTATCCGATGCCCAACTAGATCAGCATTTCACTCTCTACAAGGGGTACATCACAAAACTAAATGAGATTGAAGAGAAGTTGGGTGCGGTGGATAACTCTAAGTCCAACTATTCTTTTAATGAATACAGCGAACTGAAACGCCGCGAAGCCGTGGCATTCAATGGATCTTTTCTGCATGAGCTTTACTTCGAAAACCTAGGTCAAGACGACAAGGTTTCTCCGGAACTTCAAACGGCCATGGATGCTCAAGGTGGCAAGGACAAATTAATTGCTGACCTTAAGGCAGCGGCCATGTGCGGACCCGGCTGGGCCGTTCTCTCTCGCAACCGTCGTGATGGTAAATTGCATACTTACTTTTTCGCCGAGCATCACTTGGGTCTCCCGATCGAGCAAGATCTCCTCATTGTTTTAGATTCTTGGGAACATGCCTTCATGGTGGACTACGGAATTGCCCGGGCTAAGTATTTAGATGCTTTCGTTCAAAATATTAAATGGAGTGAAGTGTCGCGAAGACTTTCCTCACGCACTTAATTTGTATTAGAGTCCCAACTGTTTTCTCAGATTGCTTGCAATCAACTCGAACGCTTTCGACTGAGGACTGTTGGGATGTGCTTGTACAAGAGGGATACCTGCGTCGCCTCCAATCCGAATGTCTAGATCAATCGGGATCTCTCCCAAAAAAGGAAGATTCATATCCTCGGCTGATTTTTTAACGCCCCCATGACCAAAGATATCGGATGCACTGCCGCAGCTCGGACACAAGTAAGAGCTCATATTTTCTATAAGACCCAAGATGGGGACCCCCACTTGGGGGCTCTTAAACATTCCAATGGCTTTTTTAGCATCCAGAAAAGCCACGTCTTGGGGAGTCGAAACAATGACGGCCCCGCCCATGGTGGGCAAATTAATTTTCTGAATCAAACTGATTTGAATATCGCCCGTTCCTGGTGGCAAGTCGATATAAAGGACATCTAAATCACCCCAAAGCACATCGCCCAAGAATTGATCAAGCGCTTTATTTAACATGGGTCCTCGCCAAATAACTGGACGGTCAGCATCAATGAGAAAACCGATTGACATCAACTTGACACCAAACTTTTCAATGGGTTTAATTTGTCCATCATCAGTTCCTTCAGGTTTTTCAGTAATACCAAACATCATCCCCATAGAGGGTCCGTAAAGATCGGCATCAAGCAAACCTACTTTCAATCCTTGTCGCGCACTCGCAACGGCTAAGTTCGAAGCCACGGTACTTTTGCCTACGCCTCCCTTGCCACTTCCTATAACAACACATCGTTTAACGGTAGGAATAAGGTGTCTAAATTCAACCTGAGGTGTCGGTTGCCACTGAAAGAGGACTTGGACATGACTCACGCCAGCAACTTGGAGAATCCGTTGCTCTAGATCTTGTTGAATCGTTTTTTCTCGGTCCTTATACGCATCCATCAACATCAGTTTTAAGATCACTTTAGTCTCTTCGACTTCGATGGATTGAATAGATTTGAGTTGAATCAGTGTGACCTGCACACCCGGCACGGTGTAATGGTTCACAACATCAAAAATAGCGGCTCGCGAAATGGCTGAACTCATAAAGTATAGAATCTCCAGGAAATAGTTTCTCACGAGCACGTAGGGGTTTTGAGATCGGCAACTAGCTTTAAGGCTTCGTAGATAAATCTTTATTGGTTTTTTAGAACTTTTCAGGCAGACTAAAAGATCGATCTACATCATCCCACGGCCTGCCAAGGCCTTTTTCACCAACGAGAGGGCAACTTCAAGTTGCCAGGTAGGAGGAATCAAATGCCCAACAATACCCTCAGTGTTCCCGTCCGTCCCAATGCGGGAAAAAGTGCCACGAAACAGATCCGCAAACAGGGTTTAATCCCAGCTGTTGAGTATGGCCTGGGTAAACCCCCCGTAGCGCTATCGGTGAATCCTAAAGATATCGCCAAAATTATTGCTTCTGATTCGGGTATCAATACCGTGATCACGCTTCGGCGCGAGGGTGGGCAGGGAGCCGAGTCTGTCCTCATCAAAGAGATTCAACGACACCACCTAACTGGCCGCTTGCGCCACATTGATTTTTTGAGAGTCGACACCAAAAAATCCGTTCGTGTTCGTGTTCCCGTTCGACTCATCGGTATACCCTATGGCGTTAAGACCGAGGGAGGACTTTTGGAATTCGTCCATCGCGAGATTGAAGTTGAATGTCTCCCTACAAATATTCCTCCACATATTGATGTAGATGTTACTGAATTAAAATTAAATGAATCGATTCGATTTGACCAAATTGCATTGAGCGCGGACTATAAGATTGTTGGCGAAGCGCACGAGGTTATCGCAGCAGTCAACGAACGTGCTGAAGAAGAAATTGTCACACCTGTTGCCGCAGCCTCTGCGGATGGTACGGCCTCAGCAGATGGTGTAGCCCCTGCGGATGGCACAACCCCTGGAGCACCGACTGAACCTGAAATCGTCGGTAAAAAAGGCAAGAAGCCTGAAGAAGAAAAATAGGTCTATTCTTTTTCTATTAAAAAAGGGTCTCTTGCGAGACCCTTTTTTAATCCGAATAGTTTATCTTGAGATACGGAGATTTGCACATGACATGGGTTTTAGTACCTCTTGGAAACCCTGGCGATCAATACGTGAAGACTCGTCATAACCTGGGTCGCTACTTATTAGATCACTGGATCCAACAAAAAGGATCTTTAACACTGATCAAGAAATATACCCATGGCTCACTTTGGAAGTTGAGCTCAAACATCAGCATACTGGTCCCTGTGACATATATGAATCTCTCGGGTCAATGTGTCAAAGAAATAGTCCGTTATGGAGTAAATTTGAAAGACCTTATCGTCCTTCATGACGATAAGGACCTTGACTTAGGCGCAGGTCGCTTGCGAGAAGAGGGTTCCGATGGGGGGCACAATGGCGTCAAGTCTATTATTGAAGAAATGGGTACGGACGTCTTTAATCGCCTCAGGTTAGGCATTGCCCCTTTCTCGCGTCCGCTGGATGAATTTGTTTTAGGGTCTTGGTCATCCTCAGAAATGAAAGTCGTGGAGGGGATGTATGATGCCTTTGATCAATTTATGAAACTTTTAGAGTCCCATCTTGAACTTGCAAAAATCATTAACCAAGTGAATACCAAGGGGTTCTGGGGCGACTCGCGCACGTAATTAGAACTTGCTAGTTTCCTGTATTTAAGAGAAACTTATCCTTCACGCCTCTTTGATATTTCATCAAAGCAGGTCTTCCTTGCTCCGATCCGGGGCTTCACATCCATAAGGAGGAACGATGCGTCACTACGAGACCATCTTTATCGCTTCACCCACCCTCACTGAAGAGCAAGCCGATGCGCTTGTCAAAACCTATGAGGAAGTCATTAGAGAGCAAGGCGGTGAGTTGCTCAAAACTGAAAAATGGGGCCGAAAAAAACTAGCCTACGAGGTTCAGAAGTTTAGTGAGGGGTACTATACCCTCTTTGATCTCCGAGCCGGTTCGCAGCTGATCGCAGAACTAGAACGTCGTTTTCGAAATAACGATGCGGTCATCAAATTCTTGTCCGTTCGCATGGACGAAATTGAGAAATCAGCTGGAAGATCTAAACAGCGCTTTGAACGTGAATCCGTTCGTAAAGCCAAAGCGGGCATCCAAGATAACCTTCCTGATGAGGTGATCTAATGAAAAAAAGAAATAGTCAAGACGCGAAGGCAAAAGCGAAGAAGAAGAAAGCTTATGGTGCCAAGCGCGCTAAATTCTGTAAATTCTGTGTCGAACGCCTTAATACCATTGATTATAAGGACGTCAAAACACTCTCTTCATTCACTCCCGAACGAGGCAAGGTCATGCCACGTCGAACGAGTGGAGTCTGCGCACGTCATCAACGAACCTTAGTGGTGGCCATTAAGCGAGCGCGTAATATCGCACTCTTGCCCTTCACGACAGACTAGGCCTGATCTTTACTTGAGTCACTATGGCCCAAGCGAGTAGCCTAGCCATATGACCGAACCATCTAAAGCAGCCCTTCCCCTGCGAGGCCAAAAGGCTTTTCAGGTGAGTTGGTTAACCATCCTCAAACAATGGGTGCTTCCGGGTTGGGGATACTGGGAATTGGGAGACGAAACCCGAGCAAGAGCTTTCTTTTTCATTTGGCTCATCTTCGCTCTTTTGGGGGCCGTTCAGTTGTGGGCTGGCGGATCCGAGGCCGGGGCTCTTGGTGGAATTTTTATGTTTGAATCCGGCTCCTGGCTCAAATCCCTAGGTGCTTTAGGAACACTCGGCTTGGGTCCTCTCTATTTGCCCTTGGCTTATCTATTTGGCGGAAGTGCCGCAGAACCGATTCGCAATCTCACGCAAGAATATGGGTCAAGCTATCTCTTCATTATGGGCTTATTGAATTGGTTGTCTTTTTTTGATCTTTTCGATCGTCGAACCGGTCGATGGTATTGGCGTCTTCCGAAGGATGAGCGTAATTAATTTTTACGGAATACCACTACGGTATCAGCAGAAAAATAATCGTTCTTATAGTGCGGTAGAAATAACTTACTGTAAAGCCACTGTGCAATCTTCCTTAGAACCCAATTAGTGAATTTGATGAGAGTGATCATAGGGTTAGGATAAATAATAACTTTTTTAGTCCCGCGAATAGAAACGATATGCATTTGGGATTGCTGAGCAAGGAAGGTCCATTTGTGATAACCAATGCTGGTCTGGTGGGTGATGTCTCCGTTTTGATGAGCGAGGCCGAGCGGGGAATCCCCATTAGGGCATTTGGCAATGAAATAGCCCCCAGGGACCAGAGCTTTACGAACGTTATTAAGGCAGATTTCAATCTCGTCATGGGACATATGTTCTAAGACATCCCATGCGGCAATGAGATCGTATTGCTCATTGCCGTATCCTTCTCGGTCGGTCGAAGTTGCGAGAAAGCTTCTTTGAATAGCTATTTCAACTAAATGAGGATTCTTTTCGATTCCTTCGACCCTATAGTCTTGGGATTTTGCCCACGCCATAAAATGACCGTGGCCAAACCCAATTTCTAAAATACGAGCTGCTCGTTTGAGTTTTAATGACTTCAACTCTAAATAGAAACGTTGGCTTTCTTTAGAAGTAAAGGAGCCAAATAGATTAGGATCCCAGCCTTTCCAGTTAAGATAGTTTTCATGCTTGAGCATAAATTATATTCACCTCTAGGGCACAGTCTGTCTATGTAAAAAAGGGTGTATCTGATTTGTTTATTCTTCTAAATTTTCATTGAGGTCTCCAAAAGTAAAGCCTCTCCCACTATTCAGGATGACGCTGACACTACTGAGCATCATTGCTGCTGCTGCAAAGATTGGATGGACGCGACCCATAACTGCAAGAGGAATAAGAGCTACATTGTAAGCCATAGCCCATAGAAGATTTTGGCGAACCCGTCGTAAAGACTGCTTTGCAATACCCATGAAAATGGGGATTTGTTTGAGTTGACGATTCACAAGAATGACCCCTGCGCTCTCGAGAGCAACGCCGGATCCGTTACTCATAGCAATGCCTACATTGGCTTGAGAAATGGCAATAGCATCATTGATGCCATCGCCCACCATCGCCACAGTGCCTAATTTTTGCAGGTCAATAATTTTTTCCTGTTTCTGATGCGGTAATAATTCGGCCATTACGCGTTGCGGTGGGATACCAACAGACTTCGCTAACCAAAGACAAGCTTCCGACCGATCGCCGCTTAAAAGCCATATCTGAATTCCCTTTCGCTTAAGCGATTGAATCATCTCCTTGGCATCTTCGCGAATGCGATCAGTAAATTCCCAATAAGCGTAGGGGGTTCCATCGAGCGCAAGCATCACTTGGGAGCCATAAGAATCTTGAGAAGGTAACAAGTGATCAATCTGCATACCCATCGATCTCAACCAAGAAGGACGTCCAATATGAATGTGTTGTCCATCGATCATTCCTTCTAAGCCTTGACCCGCCTCTTGCTTCCATGAACCCACGGGAAGAATGAACCCTTCTTGATCGTGGTGTCGAAAAGATCTCAAAAAAACTTGGGCAAGAGGGTGCGTGCTGAGTTGTTCAAGTGAAGCCGCTAATTGATAAGCCTTCCGTTCATCAATCTGTTCAAATTTTGAATAACTAATGTGGAGCTGTCCCGTCGTTAAAGTTCCTGTTTTATCAAAAATGACGTGGTTGATGTGGGCCGCTGCTTCGAGGACTTCGCTGCTTCTTAATAAAAGACCTCGCTTGGCACTTTCCCCTACGGCATTAACGAGTACAAGGGGGGTGGCGAGACCTAGGGCACAAGGGCAAGCCACCACTAAGACCGAAACACCTGCCATAAGGGAAGCTGACAGTTCATGTCCTTGTGCCCAAGCCAAAAAGAAAGTCGTGAGTGATAGTGAAACCACCAAAGGGAAAAACCAAGCGGCGAGGCGATCGGCTAAGAGTTGAACGTCTGTTTTACTGGAAAGCGTTCTTTTGACCCGGTCAAGAATAGTAGCGAGGACAGTTTCTTGTCCTACGAGCGTAGCGCGCATCTCAATATAACCTTCTTGACAAAGATAGCCAGCGAAGATCTCTTGATCTTTTTGTATGGCACGAGGCAAGACTTCACCGGTTAACGTGGATGTATCAATCCATCCTTCACCTTCGTGAATGATGCCGTCCACAGGAACTCGCTCGCCCATAACCACACGAAGCTGATCTCCCCCGCGAACCTCGGAAACTAAAATTGAAGCCCACTCACCTTCTTGCCATCGTTGAGTCATTTTTACTTCAGCCATTAGAAGTCCCTGGATAAAACGCTGAGCCTTCTGTTTCGAATTTTTTTCAATCGAACGTCCGATGATCAGTAAACTGACCAGCATCGATGCCGTATCGAAGTAGACGTGATGCGTTTTAAGAATAAGGGCCGAATAAATACTCACGATGAATGCGACTAAAGCACCAAATCCAACCAAGGTATCCGTGTTCGGCTGGCCTAGCTTAAGACGACGAAAGCCATTGAGAAAAATGGGCCATCCGCAATAGACCAATAAGGGAAGCGCGGTCAGTCCACTCACTAAAGTAAAGGCGCCACGAACCCCTTCTGGAATAGGATTGGGTTCATATATTTTTTCCATAAAGACTAGGTTGCTCAGCCAATTTTGTCCCGCATCAAAGGCATAAGCGGCGTAGATTACCATGGCGTTCATCATGGCGTTAGCACCCAACACAATCGCCAAGACCAATCTCACAGCTTCATGAATCGATTTACTCTCTTGTAAATCGGGACTCACTTCTTGAGCGGAAAATCCAAATCGATCAAGGCGCTGAGTCAACGCATCTTGTCTTGTTAGTTGTGGTGAAAAGATAATATGCGCCACTTCCGTGATGGGCTCAACCATAGCCCTAACGACTCCCGGATCTTGCTGTAAGAGACCCTCAATCAAGGGGGCACATGCACTACATACCAGGCCGTCGACCTTAATCCACACTTCATTATAGGGACCTGCGGGTAACACGCTATTACCCGAACCGGCCTTAAGGGAAGGTCCTTGCCGTCGAGCTTCATCCGGGCCCAAAATATTAAAGACTTGGGCGCAGGCGGGGCAACAAAAAAGATAGTGCTGGCCCTGATAGGTTCTTTCAGTCGTTCCCTCGGCCAAAGTCGAAAGACATAAATCACAGTGCGTTTGTATCTTGAGGGATTTTGAAGGATTCATAGAGCCTAGGAAAATCTTTGATGCCGCTAAGAGGAGGCCCGTGAGGCTTTAGCTAAAAGCTGGGTACGGATAAAGTGCTCGATATCTCCATCGAGAACTTTTTGGGTCTGAGAAGACTCGACCCCCGTTCGGTGATCTTTAACGAGTTGATAGGGAGCTAACACGTAACTTCGAATTTGGCTTCCCCAAGCAACATCGGCTTTTTCTCCGCTGGCTTGGGCAATTTTTTCTAAAAGCTTTCTTTGTTCTAATTCGTAAATACGTCCTTTAAGAATTTTTAAAGCAGTCTCTCGATTTTGAATCTGCGATCGCTCATTTTGGCAACTCACGACGATACCGGTAGGTAGATGAGTGAATCGGACAGCAGATTCTGTACGATTCACATGCTGACCGCCCGCGCCGCTGGCCCTGAAAACATCAATTCTTAGATCTTTTTCTGGAATTTCTATGTCAACGGTTTCATCGAGCTCGGGGCTCACGTACACAGCAGCAAAACTTGTATGACGTCTCTTCGCAGAATCAAAAGGAGAAATACGCACAAGACGATGAACGCCTGCTTCGGCACGAAGATACCCATAGGCATAAGGGGCTTTGATAGATAAGGTGACCCCCTTTAGACCGGCTTCGTCACCATCTTGAAGATCATGGATCTCCACAGCCCAACCTTTCAACTCGCAGAACCGAAGATACATACGCAGGAGCATAGCCGCCCAATCGCAACTCTCGGTTCCTCCGGCTCCAGGGCTGATGGATAAGATTGCATTGTTGCCATCAAGTTCACCACTCAGCATCATACGTAATTCTGAATCTTGGACCAGATTTCGAACAGCTTCCTCTAGTCGTACAACTTCTGGAAATAGAGTAGTGTCCTCTCTAGAAAGTTCGATGGCATCTTCAAGGTCCGATAAAGCATCTATCAGACGCTTCGATAATTCAATGTCGGCTAGAAGGGATGCACGACGCATTAAGAGAGGTTTGGATTTTTTGGAATCATCCCAAAAGCCAGGCGTTAGGGTTTGTGTTTCTATAGAAGTAAGTTCTAAATTTTTGGCGTCTGCCTTGAGGTAGACCCTAAGCTGATCGAGCCGAGGCTTCAATTCATTTTTGGCCCTAATAAGGCTGTCTAAATCCATGCCAATGCACTCATCATCTTTATTTACTTTAACGCTTCGAGACACAAAAGAGGCCCTAGTCCTATCTTGCCTAAACCCTAGTGCCTTTGGGAACTTAAGAAAGATACGCCATACTTATATAGATGAAGCATGTTGTTGATCTTGGTTGGAGTCGAAGAATGTTGAAAAGAAACAAATCCCAAGCTTTTATCAGTCTTGTGATTGGTCTTTGGATGATCGGGTGTGGTTTCACAGCCACCTTTGACCCTCAAAAAGTGAATGCTGCTCAACTCTTTCATACCGCCCAGGAAGCAGCAAGCACCGGTAAGTGGACGGAGGCTAGAGCATCCCTTAGACAAATCGAACAATACTTTCCAGGCTCAAAGGAGTTTCCTAAGGCCAAGCTTCTCATGGCTGACTCTTTTTTCTTTGAAGATAACCCGAGTTATCCCGAAGCTGAAGTAGAGTATGCGAGTTTCCTCAATTACTTCCCGCGAAGTGAATCTAAGGACTACGTTCTGTATCAGATTGCTCTATGCCAATATGCCTCTATTGAGAATGCGGAACGCGACCAAGCGTCCACCCAAAAGGCCATCAAGAGTTTCGAGCGATTAATCGCCGAAGCCCCAGGCTCTGTTTACACCTCTGATGCGCGAGCGAAGATGAATCAATGCAATCGACGCTTAGCCGAACACGAACTCGTTGTGGGTTTACTTTATCTCAATACTTATCATTTTTCAGGAGCTGAAAGACGGCTTAAAATGATGCTCGAACAATATGCGGATTATGCAGATTTGGAGAGGGCTTACTATTATCTAGCGGAAGCTTTGCGACAAAAAGCTCCTACCGCCTTAGAAATTGAAGCTTACCAAAAAGAACAACTCAATGCCTTGGGTAAGGATATTTGGGGCGATGTATCTCAAACTGATCAAGAGAAGTCTCTGAAAGCCCTGGGAGACTGGATCGGCCAACAAAGAGAAATGTACATCAAAGAATCTAAGACTTACTATCAAAAACTAACTGAAAGTTATCCCAATTCAGATTGGGGACGCAAAGCAAAAGACCGCTTAATTGAACTGGGAACTACTATCACTAAATTAGAATTGGACAGTTAAGTCTTCAGGCTCAGATAGGCTCGGACCTTCCGAGCGACCGATCTATAATGAAAGACGGAGCCCTTATGGAACTGCCCGAAAATGTAAAGCATCTCGTCGAAGAATTAGGAGATTCTCTTATGGAAGCCTTGGCTGAGAATCCGAAATGCAAAGAGCTTATCCATGACATTCAAGCTCATGAGTTCGACTTAGTCATGATGCTTGAAGCTACTGTAGCTCTACGAAAAAAAGAAAACCGAGGGGTTCCTTCTGAATTGGGAAACATGGAACCAATAAACTTACCTCCTCGTGTCAACGATGATTCCAAAGGTTCTTGGTCTGAAGATGATAAACAATTTTTAAAATCCTTCCGCATTCTTCCCGACTAAATCCTATGTCCTCTGCTTGGGATCAACCCGCCCCAGAACTCAGTGGGGAAATACGACGTTCTGACTTACTCGGCTGGAGTCTAGAAGAATGCGTTGACTGGATGAAGGGGTTGGGACAGCCTGCTTACCGTGGAGATCAGCTTTTTCAGGGTGTCCACCAACAGCGTTGGAGTACATGGTCTCAATTTTCAACATTTCCTGAAGTTCTGCGTACAGCTCTCGAAGAACAAACCAGCATTTATTATCCGAGCATTACCCTCAGTCAATCTTCACAGGATGGCTCCACTAAACATCTTTTTAAGCTTCGTGATGGCTTAGAGATCGAGGGTGTCTTTATGCCTTACCCCAATCGCATCACCCTCTGTCTATCAAGCCAGGTGGGTTGCGCGATGGGTTGCACGTTTTGTGCAACGGGCGATATGGGTATCAAGCGGAATTTAACGGCTGG
>BJFQ01000023.1 GCA_014189895.1 Acidobacteriota bacterium
ACCCCCCTATGAATGAATTCATAAATCACTATTTAAACCCCCTTAACTCATCGTTTATAAGCCCGTAGAGAGGCGATAGGCTCTTTCCTAGGCGTAGGGTGGGCGTAGGGTGAGACAAAAGTCCAAATCGAAGATCTACAGAAACCCTTGTCTAGACTGGAGCGGGCGATGGGGATCGAACCCACGACGTCCACCTTGGGAAGGTGGCATTCTACCGCTGAATTACGCCCGCGGAAGGTAGAGGAATAGGTTACCTCAGTCTAGAGATGCTTCAAGTGATGATGAATCCATTCAACGAGAGGTTCCCCACTTGTGAGCGTTTGTTCAGCGATATAAATTGGAAAACTACTCGCGGTTCGATGGACGTCCGAAAGTTTCACTGCATCTTTTTCGGTACAGATTAAATAAGACGCCCCTAGAGAAGTCGCTTGATTCGCTAGTTCGATCAGACCAGAAGGAGAGAGGCTAGCGTGATCACGAAAATGTTTTGAGCCGACAATCCTTTGTCCCGCGCGCTTAAGGTCCGTCTCAAACGCTTCGGGATGCCCGAGGGCTGACCAAACGAACCCGAAAGAGCGTTGAAGTTCTTCCCCTTTCAGGACATGAGGTACATTCCAACCCCTTAATTGATGGATGGCGAAGTCAATAAAGAATTGAGGACCACTTGAACCGCACTGAGCCCACCAATTTTTAAGTAACGTCTGATCACGGAGGCCGGAAGACCGGGTCACGACACACAGATGGGCTCGTCGTGCATTCTCAACGGGTTCTCGGAGCGGCCCGACGGGAAGACAATGGCCATTACCAAAAGGATTCTTTCCATCCACCACTAACACATCAAGATCGCGATGCACGGCACGATGCTGAAAGGCATCATCCAGAAGAACTAAATCGAGTTGGGGATCGCGCTGATGAGCAAGTTCAATCCCCGCCAGACGTTGAGCACTGATGATGACACGGCCGGGGCCGAGTCGATGATGCATGAGCACCGCTTCGTCTCCGATATCCTGAGCTGAATGATGAGGTTCGACATTTACGGGTCCTGAAAGGTGTCCGCGGTAGCCCCTAGAGATCACGACATTGCGGAGACCTTGGGCTTGAAGTTGCTGAGCGAGATAGAGGGTCAGAGGTGTTTTACCGGTTCCTCCCGTCGTCAGATTTCCAATGGAGACCACGGGCAGGGGAGCCCAATGGGATCGATGGGGTTCTCGGTCGTAGCTTCGATTCCGGAGCGCCACGACGAGTCGGTAGAGACCCTCAAGGGGAAGCAGGAACCAACGAAGCCAAGCCATAGTCTTAGCGTATCAGCCTCAAGAGCGACCCCTGATTTAGCCCTAAAATAGAAAGATGAGCGACGGCATTCTTCTCCCTGAAGTTCCCAGAGGTACCCTATTGTCGGTCTCACAGCGGCTCGAGCGATGTGCCGTAGCGCGACCTCAAATCTTGTCTGTCCTCGAAGGCGAAACCGATGCCATCGCCCTTCAGTCATCACTTGCTTGCCTGTTGTGGCATGTCTTTATTCAAAGTAATTGGTGTGGTTTTTATCGTCGCGTAGCCGATGATGAATTGGCTGTCGGACCCTACCAGGGCGGCATGGGGTGTTTACGCATTCCTTTTAGTCGAGGGGTATGCGGCGCTGCGGCGCGTGAAAACAAAACTCAATGGGTGCCTGATATTCATCAGTTTCCAGGACACATTGCGTGTGATGACGCCACTCGTTCAGAATGTGTAATTCCCCTTCGAGATCATTCCGGGGAGGTGCGCGGAGTCTTGGATTTGGATTCACCCCATCTCTCGGGATTTGATCCTCAAGAAGCCGCCTTCTGTGAAAACCTCCTTCAAGCAGTCTTTAGTCGACCGGTTCGCTGGTAACCCCCATGGAAATTGACATTTGGTCCGATGAGTTCGGCGTGATTTGGGAACTGGTCGAACTCTCCTACGGAGAAGGTTCGGAATTTCTGATTCGTGAGCGCAATACCCTCGATGCCCTCGATGGGGACAGTCGAGAAGGCTTGGCAATCCTCGCACGATTTCAAGCCCGGGAAACGGCCGAAGCCTTTCTGTACGACGAAGGGTTCGAGCCTAGGCCCCGTTCAGTTTGAGGGCGCGGGCAGCCGCAGTGAGCGCCGGTACCACTTCAAAGAGATCGCCAACGATGCCGTAAGAGGCGATCTTGAAAATCGGTGCTTCGGAATCTTTGTTGATGGCCACAATATATTTACTCGAACTCATGCCCGCGAGATGTTGAATGGCGCCGCTGATGCCGCAAGCGATGTAGAGCGTTGGGCTGACCACTTTTCCCGTCTGGCCCACTTGCATGCTGTGCGGTAAGCCCCAACCGGCATCCACGGCTGCGCGCGATGCTCCGACCACCCCGCCTAGAGCTTCAGCGAGTTCTTCTAAGATCTTAAAATTCGCGCCTTCTTTCATGCCGCGGCCACCGGAAATAATGACATTGGCTTCGGTTAAATCGGGCTTGTTGGTGCTTTTGGCGAGGAGTTCTTTGACGATGGCCTTGAAATCTTGCGTGGGCGCTGCAAGGGTTTCGATCTGAGCGGTTTCTTTTTTTTCTTGCAGACTGAAGAGATTGGGTCGTGTCGAAAGGACTGCAATGCGATCGCCAAAACCCAAGGTCATCCAGGCTTTACCCGCGTAGATGGGTCGAACCACTTGGAACGATCCTGAACCAGGAAGAATCTCGATGATTTCATTGGCGTAACCCCCTTGAAGGCGAGCGGCGACACGTGGAAGAACGTCTTTGCCAAGCGCGGTAGCGGCGCCCATGACGACCTTGGCTTTTTTTTCCTGCGCGAGTGTAATCAACGTCTGCGCATAAAGATCAGAAGAGTAAGCGGCGAGATTCGGGGAGAAGCACGTGAAGATGTGTTGAGCGCCATAGTTCTGAGCTTCTTCATGGCCCGGCGCTTCCGCCCCTAAAAAAACAGCAGCGATGGGAACCTGCAAGGAAGCCGCCACGGATTGAGCAGCGGAAAGAGATTCCGCACTCGCTTTTTTGAGGTGACGATCTTTAACTTCACACAGAACAAGAATCATGGAGGGTTCCTAGGCTAAAAGATTTTGGCTTCGTTTTGCAAGGCGGCGAACAAGGCCTGCGCCTGTTCTTGAGGGGTACCCGATAACTGCCGACCCTCAGCTCGAGGTGGGGGCAAGGTTAATTTCAGGGTTTGAAGGGAAGGGCTAAGGGGTTCCGTCAGGGGCAGAGCCATAATTTCTTTTTTCTTAGCGGCCATGATGCCTTTGAGGTTGGGATAACGAGGATCATTCAGGCCTTTTTGCGTGGTGATCACCGCGGGTAGGTTTCCTTCAACGACCTCAAGGCCCGATTCTACTTGTCGCTCGGCGATAAAACGACCTTGTTCTAGGGTTAATTTAACGACCACATTGGCTTGTGCGATGCCTAAGAGTTCAGCGACCATCGGACCTACGGCGGCATGATCGCCACCGCTGCCTTTATTGCCGAAGAATAAAAGATCAAATCCGCGATCCCGAACAGCATTCACGAGATAGGTGGCCACCACGAAGGGATCCTCACACTTTTCAGAAGTCGAAACATGGAGGGCTTCGTCGGCTCCGAGGGCCAGTGCGTTACGAAGGACATCTCTGACCCGATCATCCCCCACGGCGATTACACTCACGGTCGCCCCTTGGCTTTCTTTGAGACGCATGGCTTCCTCAAGGGCGTATTCGTCGTAGGGGCTCGTGACCCATTTAACGTCGGAGAGATCCAAAGCCGTTCCCTGAGAATTAATTTTTATTTTGGTTTCGGTGTCCGGAACCTGCTTTAGCGCCACAAGAATCTTCATGAATAAGGACCTTTCGTCGGAGCTTCTCGGTCGGCCCCTCTAAAGCCTTCGTCGAAAACTCTATTCTATCGAAACTCCTGCTTGTTCCCAAGGAGTTAAGGCGACTTGGCGTCTAGATTTCATAGACAATCGACACGCCTTAGGGGAATCTAAAAATGAATAAGGAGATCGGCGTGGCCACAAAAGCAACATGGGCTCCTTCAGATTATGCGGGGTCATTGGTGGTGACCGGCGGAGGGACGGGGGGACATTTTTTCCCCGCGCAGGCCCTTGCAGAAGGTTGGCAACTGAGACATCCTCAACAAAAAATTGTCATGATTGGCGCCCACCGAGGTATTGAAGCCAAACATCTCCCCCAACTCCCTTTTGCTTATGAACTTTTGCATGTCGAAGGCTTTGTCGGACGATCGCCGTGGCGATTATTAACCTCTCTATTTCTTTTGTGGCGCTCCGTTCGTCACTTGCGTCGTCAATGGAAGCAGCATCGTCCCCAAGCGGTGATCGGCACAGGCGGCTATGCAGCCGCTCCCGCCCTTCGAGCCGCCGTGAGTCTAGGAATTCCGATTTATCTCCATGAGAGCAATGCAGCCCCCGGCAAACTGATCGATTGGATGGCGCCTCGAGCGCAACGAGTTTGGTGCGGCATGAAAGAGGTACAAGATCGATTACCACAAGCGTCGTGCCTCATCGTGGGCACGCCGGTACGCGCAGCCTTCAAACGTTCCTTCTCTCCCATTAAAAACCTGACAGCGCCCTATCAACTCCTAGTCTTAGGAGGGAGCGGCGGTGCGCGGGCGATTAACCAGGCGATGATGAAATGCGCTCCGCTGTTGCTCGAAGCCTTTCCCGATTGGATCATCCTTCATCAAGTGGGGGCTCGTGATTTCCCTTATTTTTCCCAGCTCGACCACCATCCCCGACACCACTTAGTGCCTTTTATTGAAGCCATGGATCAAACCCTCGAACAAACTAGCTTGGTCATTTCACGGAGTGGTGCGAGCATTTGTGCGGAACTGAAAGCCTCGGGCCGGGGTTCAATTTTGATTCCTTTTCCCAAGAGTGCGGGAGATCATCAGCGACGTAATGCAGAATCCCTCGCGCATGAGGACCGATCTATTTTAGTCTTGGAACAAAACCCGCTTGAAGATTTTATTGAAGCGCATGCCTCGTCTCATATGCGTAATGCGTACGCCCGTCACACTCTGGCGAAGACCCCGGAACTTAATCGAGCGGTGGAACTTTGCTTAGAGGATCTTGAGCAAAGTCTGGGCTTAGCGTCCGCGAAGTAGGCGATGAACTTCCCCCGTTTCTCTCTAGCCTCTTTAGTTTCGACCCTCCGAGGGTTGGGTGCCCCTCGGGCCGCGGTCTTACAGGAGCATGAGATCACTACCTTGCGCGATCTTCTTTGGCAGTTGCCCTTTCGCTATCTCGATCGAGGCTCTTTAGTTGAGCTAGGCTCTTTAGGGCCCCAACATTGCTCGATGCCGGGGACGGTTCGTCCCTTGGTAACAATCGTCGGAACCATCCGTCAGGTGAAATCTATTCGCACCCGATTTAAATTCCACATTCTAGAAATCATTTTATCCGATGATACCGGCACGACGAAGGTCATGTTTTATAACCAACCTTATTTAGCGAAGAGTTTTAAAGAGGGTGAACGCGTTTTAATTTTCGGCCCCCTGACTCAAGGAAAATATGGAGTAGAGTTTCGAGCCCCTCATTATGAATTACTGGGCGCCTCTACCGACGAACTTTTTGTCCAACGGATTCTCCCGGTCTATCGTCGACTAGGACCCATCACCTCCAAGATTCGATCCAAACTCATCCATGATGCTCTAGATGCCGTCCACCCTCCTGAGGACCATCTTCCGCCGCCTCTCCGGCGCGGCCTCCCCGACGAGCTTCAGGCTTTACGCCTTCTGCATCAGCCTCCCGACGACTCGGACCTCGAAGCCCTGAACGAAGGGCAATCCCTTGCCCATCAACGCCTGATTGCTCAGGAACTCTATTCCTTTTCCCTCGGAGTCGCCTCTCGAAAAGAAAAACGACTTCGCCGCAAAGGTCAAGCTGTGGTGACATCTGATCAACTGCGCGAACAGCTGCGTAACTACCTTCCGTTTACCCTTACGCCCTCCCAGCGCCGTTCTTTCAAAGAGATTGCTGACGACCTTCGAAGTGGCAAAGTAATGAATCGTCTTTTGCAAGGTGACGTAGGATCCGGCAAGACGCTGGTCGCTTTTTTAGCGATGGCAATGGTAGCCGAAACCGGAGGACAGGCCGCGTTGCTGGTCCCGACGGAAGTTTTAGCGCGCCAACATGTTGCGACCTTTCGAAAATTATTAGGAGAACGATCGAATGCACTTCAGGTCTTACTCGGGGGGATGAAAGCCGCAGAAAAAAAAGAAGCTCTGCTTCGTATTCAATCCGGCGAAGCTCGTTATATTATCGGGACCCACGCTATCTTTCAGGAAATGGTTAAATTTCACGCCCTCCAACTGGTCGTCGTGGATGAACAACATCGTTTTGGCGTCCGTCAACGCGAAGCCATGAAAGAAAAGGGCATTGATCCGCACTGGTTGGTGATGAGTGCCACACCGATTCCCAGGTCGCTGGCCATGGCGATCTGGGGTGATCACGATCACTCCACCATCGAAGAACTGCCCCCTGGACGTCAGCCAGTTCAGTCTTTCTTTTTTAATCGAAATCAGGCGGAGCAAGCTTGGGCTGGAATCGATCGCCAACTAATGAAAGGTCAGCAGGCTTACGTCGTCAGTCCGGCTATCGATCCCCAAGACGAATCCAAAGTTGTGTTGCGGGATATTCAAACTATGGAGCTCCTCCTGCGTAAACGTTTTCCGAAAGCGACGATTGAATCCGTCCACGGAAAAATGAAATCGGAGGACATGACGGATCGTATGAAGCGCTTTGTCTCCGGTGAGACCCATATACTTGTGGCCACCACGGTCATCGAAGTCGGCGTCGATGTGCCGAATGCGACGATCATGGTCGTGGACCATGCGGAACGCTTTGGGCTCTCACAGCTTCATCAACTCCGGGGTCGCATTGGCCGAGGAGAGCATGCGGGAGTCTTTATTATGATTTCCGACCAGGAATCGGAGCGACTCAAGGCCCTTTTGGCTCTCCAGGATGGCTTTGCCATTGCGAAAAAAGATCTGGAACTCCGACAGTCCGGGGATTTCTTTGGGACGAAACAGTCAGGACTCCCCACTTTCATTGTGGCGGATGCTTCTCGCGACGTCGAAATTTTAACGGAGTGCAAACGTCGAGCCGAAGTGCATGTCCAGGAAGGCCTGAAGGCTCAGGAACGATTATGGATTCGACTCGAGCACAAAAACTTTACGTTGGCAGACATCTCTTAAGGTTTTCGGCCTTTCAAATGAGCATTGATTTGAGGCAAAAGTTCTTTGGGACAAAATTCGCTCAGGTCTCCGCCAAAGAAACCGATCTCGCGAATTAACTTTGAACTGACCGCTGAATATTTCTCTTTGGGCATCAAAAAGATAGTTTCAAGCTCGGAGGCTAGTTTTCGATTGACCAAAGCCATTTGAAATTCATACTCGAAATCACTAAAAGCTCGGATGCCTCGAATAATGAAGTTCGCTTTTTGGCTTTTCGCAAAATCCACAAGAAGGCCTTCGAAACTCGTGATCTCTACATGGGGAAGGTGCTGGGTCATGGATTGGAGCATCTCAATACGGTCTTGAACCGAAAAAGAACAGGCTTTCATCGGGTTATGGAGGACCGAAACCACAAGATGATCCACGAGTTTTTCCGCTCGGGAAATTAGATCCAAATGCCCTAAATGGACAGGATCAAAAGAACCGGGATAAATGGCTTTGCGCACGGGAGACCCTCGAATTTCTTTCAGATTATCACTAAGCGGTGGGCTTTTGGCTAACCTAGGAGTATGACCAAGCGTAGATCCGTAGGATTAATCTTTGGAGGCGAATCTCCTGAGCACGAAGTCTCCATCGTGACGGCTCGAAGCATCGCTCAACATCTTGATCCCGTCAAATATGATGTCATACCCATCGGGGTCGCCCGCAATGGTGTATGGACGGTCCTCAACCTTAACGGCAAGACCCCTTTTGACCGACTGGTTGCCCAAGAGCGTCCGGAAAAAAGTACCCATCCTTTTTTACCTTTAGAAAAAGGATCGGAAGCGACCCCGTTACCAGATATTTTTTTCAATGCCATCCATGGTGCCTCAGGAGAAGACGGACAGCTTCAAGGGTATCTCCAACTCTTACATCGTCCTTATACTGGGGCGGGTCTTCTTGCGATGGCGGCGGGAATGGATAAATGGATCACCAAACGTATCTGGCAATCGGAAGGACTTCCCGTGGTGCCATTTGTGGGGCTGACTGAAGAACGTTGGCAACAGAACCCACAAGAGAATCTTTCTGCCATTGAAGTCCTCGGATATCCTCTTTTTGTTAAGCCTGCAAACCTTGGTTCGAGTATTGGGATTGAAAAAGTTAAAAAAACCTCGGACCTCTCAGCCGCCCTTGTACGCGCGTTTACCTATGATCGTCGAGTCTTGGTTGAACAAGGTCTTTCCGTTCGGGAATTGGAAGTAGCGGTCCTCGGAGGAGAAGCCCCCTTCGTTTCGGTGGTCGGTGAAGTCCTAGTGGGAGAAGAGTTTTATACCTTTCATGATAAATATGTCGGCAAAAAGTCCACGACACAGATCCCTGCTGCGATTCCCGCCCTTGTTTCTGACCAGATTCGCCACCAAGCCCAACTGGCATTTCGAGCCCTTGATGCCTACGGCATGGCTCGAGTCGATTTCTTTATGGAGACGACCTCGGGAAAGCTCTTTCTTAATGAAATCAATTTGATTCCGGGCTTCACGGCCATCTCGATGTATCCCAAACTCATGGAAGCCTCGGGATTAAGTTACGCAGCCCTCTTAGATCGCTTGATTGACTTAGCTTTAGATCGACACGCAAAGGAGTTAAAGAAAAATCGCGGATTTGAATCTGGTCACACGTGGGCTTAAGGCGAGGAGAATCTTTAGTCTCGGCTAAAAGCACTGATAAACTGAATCCATGAATCCGCGTAATTGGCTCATCTTAGTTACCTTACCCATCGTGCTAGGAGTAACGACTCCCTATTGGAGCCCTATGCGTCAGTGGAGTACTACCGCCACGGCCGCAACCTTACAAGATCCAAGCGCTACCCAAAAGAATGAGGTCAATCTCGATCAGTTGGCAGGCTTAGCGGACATTCAGGACATTCTCGATTTAATCAATGATCGTTACGTAGAAATTCCCGATATGGAACTGGTGATTAACGGGGGAATCCAATCCGCGCTTGAAAAATCGCACCCTTTTAATTCTTGGCTGAGTGCTACCGACCTTAAAGAAGAAGATCCAGGAGTAGCGTCAGTTGGGATGACCCTAATCAAGCGAGGTATTTATGCCTCGGTTCTGGCCGTGGTCCCTGGGGGTCCCGCGGATCGTGCAGGCATTCGTCCTGGAGAAGTCATTCGACGTCTGAACGGTCTTAGTTTAAATAAAATGAGTGCGTGGAAAATGCAGCGCCTCATGAAGGGTCCAGTGGGCACAGAGCTCGAGGTTCAGCGCTATCCCAAAGATGCAGTCGAGCCGGTCGAGACACAACTCAAACTCGAAATTCCAAGAGTCTCCCCGCTTGGTTTTCAAACATCGCCTCGCGGTTCATTGATCACGCTCTCAGACTTAAAGCCGGGTCGCGATAAAGAATTCGGTACGCTCCTCGGTCGCCTTACCCCTAATCAGCCTTTGATCTTGGATCTTAGAAACAGCAGTGAAGGGACTCCTCAGGTCGCTCTGAATATTGCAAATCTTTTATGCAGTGAAGGCTTATTTGCCACTCTTCGTACCACCAACAAGCCCGATGTAAATCTCACATTGACTCCCTCCAGCCCGCGACCCACGATGAAGTTCATTGTGATCCAAGATGCCACGACGTCCGGAGTAGCGGAACTGTTGGCATCGGCGCTCAAACGCCATGGAAAGGCTAAAAATCTTGGAGGGCGAACGGCGGGACTCGGCGTGGCCCTCGGACGCTTTCCTCTCAGCCAAGGCGGAGCCTTGGAACTCGTGATGGAGCGCTGGACAGGTGCTGGGCTTGAAAAGCTAGATCAAACCGGAGTTAATGTCGATAAACCCATTAAAGATTTTGGACCCCAAGATCGTCTACTTGATTTTATTTTGGACAATCTAAACGACGTCACGCAGGGGAACAAGGCTTCCTAGATGCCCTCGCCCCGCACTTCTTCCTCGTCGGGTTCGGTCTGGATTGGGTTGAGCATTCTCGGGATCCTCTTGGCGGGAAGTTTTTTCTATTTCCGTCGTGAGAACAAATATGCTCCCGTACTGCCACCAGGAGCGTCGAAAACGGTGCGTGAGAAGGTGACGCCCACTCCTCCGGTCTCATCTCGCCCTTCGCCCACGCCGGCTCTTGCAGGTCGTCCTCGTGTGATTCTCATTATTGATGATTTTGGTTACGTGAATGCCGATCTCATCGAAGCCTTTTGCGGCCTCCCGATACCCTTCGCCGGAGCCGTTTTGCCTTATCAGCCCGAAAGCCAATTGAGCGCAGAGCGCCTTCACCAAAACCAAAAAGAGGTCATGCTCCATCTCCCCATGGAAGGGCGTGCCTCGGCGAATCCGGGCCCGGATGCGCTGTTGGATTCACTCGGAGAGCAGGAAATGATACAACGCACCCGAAAAGCTCTTCAGGCAGTCCCTTATATTGTTGGGAGCAATAATCACATGGGGTCCGTTGTCACTTCGAACCGCGTCAAGATGAAATGGATTCTTCGGGAAATCAAAGCGCGACGTTTATTTTTTATCGATAGCCGTACCGCTGCAACCACCGTGGCAGCGGAGGTTGCCGAAGAACTCCAAATTCCCCAGGCCTCTCGAAACGTTTTTCTAGATGATGAAAAAGATTTCAAAGCAATCGAAACCCAATGGAAACGCGGGCTCAGAATTGCTCAACAGGAAGGTCAGGTGGTAATGATTGGTCACGTTTATCCCGAAACGCTTCGCGCGTTGCAACGCCTGATTCCGTCGGCGACAAAAGAAGTCCGCTTTGTCTTACCCAGCGAGGTACTTTTAAAGCGCTAGAGAGCAAGAGTCGTTCGGTTCCCCTCAAGCGTAAGGGTCGATTTGTAGTAGCGTAATCCTGTTTGCCCCGTCGTGAGGAGCACACTATAGACTTCTCGAGCCGTGCCTTGGAGTGTCACCCCTTGGACTAAATCTCCGGACGTGACTCCAGACGCCGCGAAAATAATTTCGGAACCCGGTGCTAAGTCATCGGTGAGATAGATTTTATTAAATTCAGCCCCCATCTGTTCTGCTGAAGATTGACTGGCGGTATTGTGATCCGTCACTAAACGCCCTTGAATTTCCCCCCCTAAACACTTGAGCGCAGCCGCTGCGAGGACGCCCTCAGGGGCGCCTCCGGTGCCCATGACACCGTGGGTCCCCGAACCTTCAAGGGCTGCCAGAAGACAGGCGCTCAGGTCTCCATCCGAAATAAGATGAACTCGAGAGCCACTGCGACGAATAGATTCAATCAAGGATTGATGACGAGGACGATCAAGTACGGTGATTTGAAGTTCAGACAGGGGAAGATCAAGCGCCTGGGACATGGCCTTGAGATTTTTTTCAACGGACCATTCCAAACTTACTCGGCCTTTGCAGGCTGGACCCACGACGAGCTTTTCCATATAGAGATCAGGCGCATGGAGCAATCCTTTTTCAGGCGCCGCGGCGAGAACTGTGATCGCATTGGGTAAATTTTCGGCGCACAGATTAGTGCCCTCTAAAGGATCTACGGCGATATCGATCTTTTCGCCCCCGAGTCCAACCTGTTCGCCTATGAACAACATAGGAGCTTCATCGCGCTCACCTTCACCAATAACAATCGTTCCGGCCATGGGGACTGACTGCATGGTATGCCGCATGGCTTCGACTGCCAGGCGATCACTCTCTTTTCGGTCTCCCTGTCCAATGGAGGGAGCACACGCAAGGGCTGCGTCTTCAGCAATTCGTAAGAAGTGTAAATAAAGTTTTGAATCCAATTGATTATCCTTTTGTTTCTTTCTAGAGACTACCGAATCCACGCTGTAAATGTAAGAAGGGTAGACGCCCACCAGAGAGTTCGCTACATTTAAAGGCTACCCTCGGGGCATGGCTCAGCCTGGTAGAGCGCTCGGTTCGGGACCGAGAGGTCGGAGGTTCGAATCCTCTTGCCCCGACCATTCTAAGGGATCAACTCCTTTTGAAGTCGCTTGCTCGTTGACGAAGAAAACGAAGAGAAGCCTTGAAGTGATCTTCTTCGGGACTCACGTTGATAAGAGGAACGAGGGGATCCGAGGGAATAATGACCATGCTGGTAATTCCAAGACCTGTATGAGTTTGGAAGCGATCGCGTAATTGAGGCCACGACTGAGTGCTTGAAGCCTGAAGCGAGGACAACGAGGCGAGATCCCAGCAGCCGACGACCAACTTGGAACCTCGGAGCTCAATAGGGCGGGTTTTCTTGGCGATTAGGGGACCCACGAGATAACTCCATGCACTTTGGAGACGCACAAGCGCCTCAGGTTGCAAGGGGGGCGCATAAGAACCACGAAGTCCTTGCCCTAATCTTTTAATCGTCATGCCTTCATTGTAACCCGACCCTTCTCTAGGGAAAGAGAAGGGAATTTAGGGCAAAATCATAGAAAGAAGGACAGCACATCATGGCCGATGAAACCATAGCAATACCCGGCGTTGAAAAAGGGACGATACGGGATAACGCCGAAGTGCTCGCTTTCGCGATGATCATCATCTTTTTCTTCAAGACATTCGTTGCCCAACAATTCAAAATCCCAACAGGCTCCATGCGTGAAACCCTGATGATCGGAGATCATCTCTTAATTAATAAATTCATTTTTGCGAAGACACCTACAGGTATGGAGCGCGCGATCGTACCGATTCGTCCTGTCCAACGTGGAGACATTATTACTTTTCGTTGGCCCCTCGACCGGGATCAGGATTATGTCAAACGTGCGGTGGCCCTGCCTGGAGATACGTTGGAAATTATCAATAAAAGACTTTATATCAATGGGCAACTGATCGCCGGGACTTTTCAACACCATACCCCTCAGCCTTCGGTGGATGAGGCAGGACATCAGTCAGGAGATGTGCTTCCCGGTCCCTGGCCCCTCGAGCGCTTTGCGGGGACGCCTTCTCCTTCGGTAGGCACTTGGCCCTTTATGGAATCCGACACGCTTGATATGAATCGACAAGGTATGCAGAGTCTGATCACCGATCGTTTCGTGGATAACCTACCTTTAATGAAGATTCCTCCAGGCTATCTTTTTGCGATGGGTGACAATCGAGACAACAGTATGGATTCCCGTTATTGGGGCTTTGTTCCCATCGATCATCTTCGAGGGCGTCCCTTCCTCATTTGGTGGAGCTTTCGTGAGGGCGCTAAAGATTACGAGAGTGGACGTGTACCGAATGGGCCCTTCGACGTCATCATAGATATGACCGATGCTGTGCGATTCTTTTTTACGCGGACCCGTTGGGAACGTACCGGAGTCATTCCTCGATGAAACCACTCAAAGCTTACCTGGCTTTAATCTTCATCCTCCCGCTTCAGGCTTGGGGCTTTAAAGCCCACAAGATGATCAATGGCCAAGCTCTCCGGACGCTTCCTCCTGAAACCCAAGTTTGGTTTCGAGACCAAGAAGAGTACTTTCGAGAGCGATCGATCTATCCTGACCAAAACAGAGCAATAACAGAAAGACCGCATCACTATTTAAATTTGGAACTCTACGCTACTGATCAGTTACTCCCCCTCACTATGGAAGAGGCTTCTCTTCGTGTGGGATCCGATCAGTTTAAGAAAGCGGGCACAGCGCCCTGGCGTGTGAATGAGTTTTATGAACTCTTAGTAGATGCTTTTCGTCGGAAAGATACTCCAGAAGTGGTGCGCATCGCTTCGGAGCTGGGTCACTATATTTCCGATTCGCATGTACCACTTCATGCCACCTCCAATCATGACGGACAGTTAACCGACCAAAAGGGACTCCACAGTGCTTGGGAATCACGATTGGTGGAGAAATTCGTCGACGAATCCATGATGCAAATCAAAGAGGCTCAGGCTTACAGTAAGCCTAGAACGGTTTCTTTTTCGTGGATCAATGAATCCTTTACCTTCGTACCTCAAGTCCTTGCCTCAGACCAACAAGCCAGATCTAAAACCCAAACTGATCTCCAGCGGGACTCTCAAGAATACTGGGAAGCCTTTTGGGCCCTCGAGGGCTCCACGGTGATTAAGCGAATGAACACGAGCAGCCAAAGTTTAGGCAACATGATTCTCACGGCTTGGATCGAAGCCGGAAAACCTCAGCGACCCCTCTAGGGTACTTAGATTTGTTTTATTGGCGTGTGAGCCAAAGTTTGACCCGATGCCCTTGAGAATCCTTGGACTCACGGTAGAACGTCAGGGGACCTTGCGCATCCCGAGTCTGGACCTGGAGTAATGGACTTCGTCCTTCAAGGAGAGGAATCAAATCTTGAGGTCGATCAATGGGCAGACTCATGAGTAAGGGAAGCTCGGAGAGTTTCGCATAAAACTTCGGTAGCTCAGTATTCTCAGTTTGCACACGGTACCCTTCGGACCATGTTCCATCAATCGTCGCTTGTAGAACCCCTGCCACCCGGAGTTCCGCGGCGAATCGTTCTCCCTCGATGAGCAAGTTTAAAGTCCCCATCCCCTCCTGCTTGAAGGCTTTGTAGGTCCAGCGGTAAGAGCCTCGAAACGAAACGGAAGCTGCTTCTTGAGGTTGAAGTAGACAGGGTATAAGGAATAAAAAATATCGTCGCATATCACTTAGGGGCTAGATGGAGACATTTGAAGTTTCTTGAGATTGAGTTTACGACGAAGATCGTCTCTCCGTTTATGGAGGGCTCCTTCTTCTTGACGCCGTAGGGCTAGAGCGACCTCGAGAAAAGATAAGGATGCCTCATCTCGACCTTGGGCTTCGAGGCACTCGAACAGATGGGCGTGCACTTCAAAGCTTTCAGGATTGAGGGCTTGAGCTTTAAGTAATAACTGCTCGGCTTCAGCATAGCGACTTTGCTTAAATCTTAACCATCCGATCGAGTCCAAGATGTTTTTATCTCCCGGGTTCAGCCGGAAAGCCTCTTCGAGAAGAGAGGCGGCTTCGGGGAGTGTCTCCGGAGCTTCGAGGAGTGCGTAGCCTAGATTATTTAAGACCAAGGCATTGGTGGGATCCAGCGCTTTAGCCCTGCGGAGGGCTTCGATGGATTCATTGGTTTTACCCAAGTTGTTCCAGCAGGCACTCTCAAGCATTAACGTAGAAATCGCCGGCTTGAGTTCGGAGAGTTCAGGCGACTTTAATAGAGCCAGCGAAGCCTCCTCTCCGAGGTAGGGTAAATGAATCTCAGCTTGGCATCGTCGT
>BJFQ01000024.1 GCA_014189895.1 Acidobacteriota bacterium
CGTGATTGCGGTCAGCAACGAGCGCCTCAAATCGCTCTGCCCTCAGGGCGCTACTCAAAAAGAAGTCTTTCGAACAGCTGATAGCGTTTTGATCCAGGGGGTTCGAGGGATTGCCGATCTCATCTTATATCCTGGAGACTTGAATGGAGATTTTGCGGATGTTGAAAATGTCTTACGCAATGGGGGCGAAGCTCTGATTGGAACCGGCACCGGCAGTGGAGAAAACGGAATTCTAGATGCCCTCCAGCAAGCCCTCGCATGTCCCCTACTGGAACGAGCTCAGAACGGATCAGCGCGCAAAGTCATTGTCAGCATGATGGCTAACTGGGCTCATCATCAGTTCTCTAAAGTTGAGGAGGCCATGACTTACCTTCAAGAACACTATGCCGGCCAATCAGAAGTTAAACTTTGCCAAGTAGAAGCTCCTCAGTTTCAAGACGAAGTCCAAATCACCGTTCTCGCAAGCGGTTTTGATGATGCCCAAGAAGTGCCCGTCTTTGATGGGCGAACGACCCGCCATCTTCCCACCCTAGGGCATCCTCTAAGTAACCATTTGGTCACTTCGCGAGCTGTCCCTCCTGTTTCCTCCAATACGCTTCCTTTCGTTCCGATGCCTCCGACCGCACCTATTACACAAATTATTCCCGATTCAGGTCCAATCTATGGGCATACCCAGGCGGTCCCAGAGCGAACCGGTGCCGAGCCGAGTCAACAAACCCGAACGCCCCGACGCTTAGATCCTTTCCCTGTCCTCGCCCCAACTTCCAGTGGTGAAGTGCATTTAGAAGCAGATTTGGAGATCCCCGCTATTCTTCGAAACAAGCCTGGCCAACTGCCTCTCGAATAGACATGGCTGAGGCGAATTCTTTTTATAGTCATATTCGAAATGAATTAAAGAGCATTGAAGCCTCCGGGCTTCTTAAAAAAGAACGGGTCATCACCTCCGCTCAACGCGCACAGATCAATGTCGAAACCCCTTCGGGGCCCCAAGCCGTCTTAAATTTTTGTGCCAATAACTATCTAGGGTTATCGGCTCACCCTGAGGTCGTCAAAGCGGCACAGGATGCACTTGCGACCCATGGTTTTGGGCTCAGTTCCGTTCGCTTTATCTGTGGCACCCAAGATCTCCACAAAACGCTCGAGGCTCGTTTATCTGAATTTTTAGGGACGGAGGATACGATTCTCTATGCCGCGGCCTTCGATGCCAACGGAGGTCTTTTTGAACCCCTCATGGGTGAGTCGGATGCCATTGTCAGTGATGAGTTTAACCATGCATCCATCATCGACGGCATCCGACTCAGCAAAGCTAAGCGCTATCGCTATCGTCACAATGATATGGCCGATGCCCGACGTTGTTGTGAGGAAGCTCGACGCGATGGGGCTCGCTTTATCCTTGTATTTACCGATGGAGTCTTCTCCATGGATGGCACCGTTGCTCAATTAGATACGCTCAGAAAAATCTGCGATGAGTTCGATGCACTTCTGGGTATTGATGAATGTCACGCAACGGGATTCATGGGAGATGCTGGCCGAGGGACTCATGAATTTAGAGGTGTCCTTGGCAAGGTGGATATCATCACGGGAACCCTAGGGAAAGCGATGGGTGGGGCTTCCGGCGGATTTACAAGTGGACGCGCTGAGGTAATTCAACTTTTGCGCCAACGTTCGAGACCCTATTTATTTTCAAACACCCTTGCTCCGAGCATCGTGGGAGCCTCTCTCAAAGTTCTCGAGATGATCCAAGGTTCATCTGAGCTTCGTGATCGTTTGATGGCTAACACGCGCTTTTTCCGCCAGGCGATTCAGGCCGAAGGTTTTGAAATTAAACCCGGTGAGCACCCCATCATCCCCATCATGGTTTATGATGCCGTTAAAGCCCAAGCTCTGGCATCTCGCCTCTTAGAGTTAGGTATTTATGTCATCGGTTTCTTCTTTCCCGTCGTACCCCAAGGTCAAGCAAGAATTCGAGTTCAAATAAGTGCCGGCCACAGCCAAGCAGACCTCGAAAAGGCTGTCGCAGCCTTTGGGCAGGCCGGCCGTGAGCTAGGTGTTATATCCTAATGATCTATGTCATCTAAAAAAATACTTGTTATTGGCGCGTTAGGACAAATTGGTACTGATCTAACGGAAGCCTTGGTCCATCAATGGGGTCCCGCTCAAATCGTGACGGCTGATCTAAGACCTCAAGGTCCTAAGGCGTCGCTGACCCATGAGACTTTAGATGTTCTGGATTTTCAAAGACTTAAACAGATCGTGGAGCAGCATCATATCCAAGAAATTTATCATTTAGCTGCCGCCTTGTCTGCCAAGGCCGAGCAGAACCCCCAGTGGGCGTGGGAGCTCAACCTCAAAAGTCTCCTCAATGTCCTAGAGATTGCGAAAGATAAGGGTATTAAGGTTTTTTGGCCAAGCTCGATGGCCGCCTTTGGACCCTCGGCTCCTCATCCAGCCCCGCAAGACTGCCGTATGGATCCAACATCTGTCTACGGAATCTCGAAGGTCGCCGGAGAAGCTTGGTGTGCGTGGTATCACCGACACCACGGAGTGGATGTACGCAGTCTGCGCTTTCCGGGACTCATTAGTTGTAAGACACCACCGGGTGGAGGGACCACGGATTATGCAGTCGATATTTTTCACGCCGCAGTAGCGAATCGGCCCTATACCTGTTTCCTTTCAGAAGATACGCGTCTTCCCATGATGTATATGCCGGATGCCGTGAGAGCCATTCAAGAGCTTATGGATGTCCCTGCTTCACAGTTAACGATTAGACATGCATACAATCTCACGGCAATGAGTTTCACCCCCAAGGAATTAGCGGAGGCAATCCGAGAGCGAATACCCGAATTTTCAATCTGCTACAAACCTGATTTCCGTCAGGCAATTGCGGACTCTTGGCCCGAAGAAATCGATGATCAAGTCGCTCGGAGAGATTGGGGTTGGAAACCAACCTTCACGGTATCAGGCCTCGTCACAGAAATGATTCGAGGCGTTCAATCCGTTCTATGATATTTGACGGTCTAATCAGATGGCTTGGTGGCCACGCGATAAAGGGTCAAGCCCATGACCACAAAGGCAAGTACGCCTAGAAGATCGTAACCCGAGGCGCCGAGGCGATGCGTAACTGCCTCTTCGAAATTAAGACTCGTGAGTAGGGATCCCAAGAAGGCTACCTTGTCGGAACTCGCTGTAAGAATCGCCACAAAAATACCCGCCAAGGCGCCTCCAGCGATGAGGCCTGTTGAGAATAAATTGCCCGGACCGAGTTCTTCTTCCCCGCCATGGCCATCTGAAGTGGTTCCATTTTTAACACTCGTGAAATGACGGATAACACCTCCACAGAAAATAGGGAGTGTCGTGGAAAGAGGAAGATAGGCTCCAACGGCAAAGGCCAGGGCTCGGACGCCACAGAGTTCCATCGTGATAGCAATAGAAACACCCACGAGCACGAACTGCCAATCCAAACTAGCAGCGAGCAAGCCTTTAATCAGAGTGGCCATCAAAGTTCCTTGGGGAGCCGGAAAGCGTTCGCCTCCAATCATGTGAACCATTTGACCCGTGGCCGAATCAATATGAGCATTATCTAAAACTTGCACGGTCCAGCCGATCACTAAAGCAGCGGCTAAAGCCCCAATCATTAATCCTACTTGCTGATGGCGGGGTGTAGCTCCAACCAAGTAACCTGTTTTCAAATCTTGAGAGGTTGCTCCTGCATTAGCGGCGGCGATACACACGATGCCCCCGACACAGAGGGCCATGGGCTGATACACATCGGCGGTCCATCCTAGGGCCACAAAAATCAAACAGGTGGACATCAGGGCTGCAATCGTCATTCCACTAATAGGATTAGAACTGGAACCAATAATGCCAACGATACGGCTACTCACCGTGACAAAGAAAAATCCGAAGACAATCATGAGGAGTCCAAGGAACAACTTACTGGCAAGACCTTCTCCGGGGATGAAGGGTAAGAACGCCACAATAAGGATTAGAGCGAGTGAGCCAAAGATGACCACTGAGATCGGTAGATCTTGATCAATACGTTGAGTTTGCGCTTGGCTGTCCTTATTTCTCATGGACACCAAGGCTCCCTTAAAAGCACTAATGATCGTCGGGATGGTCTTTAGAAGGGTAATGAAACCTCCGGCCGCGACCATGCCGGCTCCAATTTGTCGCACATAGGCAAAATAAATGGCTCGATTGAGTTGGCTAAAGGACTGAGTGCTGACGTCCCATCCGTAGGCCCCATTAACGGCTAGGTCTTTGAGATAGCCCAATTTATTTAATTGGAGGGCGATTTGTGGCTCAGGCACCAGTGTGGCCAAAAGAGGAATCATACCTAACCAGGCCAAGACGCCACCGGCTACCAGGAGGCCTGAATTTCGAATACCAATGATGTACCCAACGCCTAAATATTCCGGGGTAATATTGGCATTAACCGTTGCGGCGGGAAAAATCTTGCTCTTCATATTGGAAACCCACGTGGGGGTTTCGGCAATAACTTTGAAGACCAATTGAAGCAGGGCGTACACAATGCCAAAAGCGAGGCCTGCATAAGCCTTTTTAGCTAGATTTCCACCTTTTTCGCCGGCAATTAATACCGCGGCACAAGCCGTACCCTCGGGATAAGGTAGCTCTTTATGCTCATTCACAATCAGGGCTCGTCGAAGGGGAATCATCATGAGAGTCCCAAGGATGCCGCCCAAAAGAGCTAAGGTAAAAATGGTCCAATACGTGAAGAAACTCTCCCCTTTACTCGTCGTCGACAGGAAGAGAAAACCTGGAAGAGTAAAGACCACGCCGGCCGCAATGCTTTCACCCGCGCTGCCAATGGTTTGAACAAGATTGTTTTCTAAAATGGTACTTCCACCAAATCGTTTCAAAAGACTAATAGCTACCACGGCAATCGGAATGGACGCGCTGACGGTTAAACCGGCACGAAGGGCGAGGTAAACGGTTGACGCTCCAAAGATAATTCCAAAGATCGATCCAAATAAAATGGCCTTGGGAGTAAACTCGGCTATCTTGGCTTCAGAAGGGATATAGGGCTTAATTCCATCCGGTTGGGACATAAAGATCTCCTCAAAATCATGGGGTTCTTTAAGCAGACTAGCCCAAAAAAGGACTCGTTTGGGAAGTTTGAAAGGAGGTGCGAAACTAAATTATGGGAATGCACATTATTCAGAGCAAAAGTAACGAGATTTTTAGAGCCCTCCTGAGCGAGCTCCGCCAAGCGGGGGCTCAGAGGCAAAAAACGTTAATCATTGGGGACACCTTAATTCAGGCTTGGCGACACGCTCAACATCATTCGGGAGCACAGCGGCTCAAGGCCTCCCAGTGGATTCAACTAGAAGGTTCTATTGATCATCCCCTCCAATCTGAACTATTACTTCCCGGTCTTTGCCTAAGCGATGCCTGTATGCGTGAACTCACCGACATGGCCACGCCTCCCGACCATGCTTTAGTCGTCACGCTCGAGCCTGAGTCCTCAGAACCCCTGGGTCCTTTCGTCGTTGGGGCTTGGGGGATACAAGATCCGGGCAATCTAGGTGCGATTAGTCGGAGCGCTCTTGCTTTTGGTTGCCATGAAATTATCTTAGGTCCTGGCACCGCTGATCCTTTTTCTCCCAAAGCCATTCGGGGATCGATGGGCGCTTCTTTTTTAATCTCTTTTCGACGCTGCGCTAAAGTGCCCCAAGACTCAGGCGTTTGGATCGCCCTCGATGGATCGCCCTCAGCAGTCCCCTTAGGGGAGGCTTCTCTTAAAAAACCCTTAAGACTCTTGGTGGGTAATGAAGGGCATGGATGGCAAGGCATAACCCTCCCCCCTCATGTTCAACGGGTATCCATACCCATCCAGAACGTAGAGAGTTTGAATGCTGCTGTCGCGTTGGGACTGGTATGTTTTGAAGTTGCGCGACGAGAAAAAGATGATCGCTAAAGTCAAAAGCCTCGGGGTAATTCAAGAAATCCTACTTGGCTTCGGTCTCGTAGCGCTCATGCTATTAGCCCTCATGTTTCCCTTTGAAGATTTGGGGAGCATGGAAATTGTGGCCGCGTGGTTAATACCTTTCTTTATTTTTAAATCACTTCAACATCAGTGGTCGCATCGAAGTCTCTTCATCAGTTTGATGGTGGGGTTCCTTATCTTGTTTAAATGGATGGTTCCCACGCTCCACCTCAAAGGTGGGATCAGTATCGGACTTGCGAGTTTTGCTACCCTACTCTTTGTGGCTTATGAATCCCTAGGGATTTGGATTCTGGTTAAGGTGGCTCATGCCATTCATCGAAAAAGAGGGGCCCACAGTGCTGCGTGGGCGATCGGTCTCGGCTTTATCTTATGGGAAGGTTGGGCCTTTCGAATCTACCCTTGGACGTGGGGTTCGGTTTTAGGTGCCGTGCCTTGGACCGCTACGGGAGCAGCATGGGTCAGCGCTCTTGGTTTATCTGCCCTTCTATGGGGAACAGCTACATGGGCCGGCCTCCAGCGCGGATGGAGAAGTTGTCTAGGCCCTTTAAGTTTTCTCGTCGTTCTAGGATTCACTCATGCAGCTTGGCTGCTCTTACAACGAAGTACGACGACCGCTCCCCGGAAGCAACTCGACATTGTGGTTGTTCAAAGCAATTTTCCGGCGGGATTGCGATCCCCCGATATGGAATCTAAGGGATGGTCTCTCTCAGATCAAGCCCTAAAGGACTATCAGCTCCCTCATTCAAGTCGTCCAACACTTGTGCTTTGGGGTGAGAGCTCCATCTTGGGACGGGATGATCGTGGAACCCATAATCGTCTTCGATTTGAAGCATCGAGCCGGAATGTGGCTTGGCTATTTGGTACCGAGGGAGGAAACCAAAATTTAGTACGCGGAGAGGTTGCAGGTCGACCTTCGTTCATTCAAGCAAAGGTGATCCCCATGCATTTTGGCGAGCGTATGCCAGGGTCTGAAGGGTTACGGCGCTGGCTCGATCAGCGCTTGGGATGGGTCAGTCAGGTTCCTGGCCACCTCTCATCGGAAAGCAGATTTGTTATTCCTAGCACGAACGATAAACCCTTGGTGGTTCATCCCTTACTCTGCTCAGAAGCCCTCTTGATCGATCGTGTTCGGGAGGGCGTTGAGTTGACTCAAGCGGACCTGCTGACGAATCACACCAATGATGCTTGGTTCGAAAAAACAGGCGCTACCTTTCTCCATGCAGCTCAGATTCGGTTACGGGCGGTGGAAATGGGCCGGCCTTTAATTCGCGCAACCCTTTCGGGAGCATCTGGTATTTTTTGGCCGGATGGTCACAGCAAACTATGGAGTGGTCCACAATCCGAAATGGTCCACGCGGAGACTTTAGAATGGTCGACATGGTGGACCCCAGCGTCCTGGATCTATTTCGGACCCGCCTTAATCATTGTGACTCTTGCAGGCCTCCTTCAGGCTTGGATCAGGAAAATCTGATGGCCGAAGAAGAATACACCTACGAATACATCGTCGTTCACCTGCCTCACCTCATTTTGGCCTCCGGGTCACCTAGGCGAAAGCAATGGCTTGAAGCGCTGCGAATTCCTTTCACGCTAGTAATTCCTAATATTGACGAAACTCCCCATCTGAATGAAGGAGCCCAAGCGCTCGTCGAGCGACTCGCTCAAGCGAAGGCTGAGCATGTAGGCCGGGACCATACTGAATCGTGGGTTCTAGCAGCCGATACAACCGTGAGCCTCAAAGGCAAGATTCTCAACAAGCCTGTAGACTCCTCGGATGCCATGGCCATGCTGCAAAGTCTTCAAGGTCAAACCCACGAGGTCCATACCGCATGCTGTCTTAGGCGGAAGGAGCGTTCCATTCTGATCCACGATGTGGCTCGGGTGACTTTTCGATCCATGTCGGAAAAAGAAATTAAATGGTACGTTTCCACCAAAGAACCGATGGATAAAGCTGGAGCCTACGCCATACAAGGCCAAGGGGCTTACTTTATTGAAAAAGTGGAAGGCAGTTATGCCACGGTGATGGGGCTGCCCATTGAGAAGCTAATTCCACATCTCAAATCTTTAGGGCTCTTAAGAGCTTGGGTATTACTTCCCGATTAAAGTTCTTCGTCCTTTTGTTTAGATTTACTCGATCGCGCATCTTGAAAATCATCCATCATGCGGTACTTAACCCCTTCAACATCTTTAAATTGATCGTTACGTATCGCCCAGACGGCTATCAAAACAAAGCCTAGGGCAAAAGCACCGCCAACCACGCTAAACACTACGATCAGTTCCCAATTTGAATAGGTGTTCATATAACCTCTTTAGTTAGCGATCAAAAACCAGTCGAATTTCCAGGCTAGGAGAACAGGGACCAAAAGCATCAGGATAAAAAAGATAAGGGATTGAGTCAGAATCTTATTTTCTTTAAGGATGTCCGTAATGCGGACGGTATCGCCGGATGGATTAGGTTTGTTAGGTTGAGTATCAGACATAGGTTCAGCTTTCTGCGACTTCGCCGAAAAGGGCTACGATATAAAGAATACCGAAGAATAGAACATAGAAAAGTAGATAACGAAGCATAATCTGGTAACTATTCGTAGTTGGTTTTTTTGCAGGGGCTCCCATCGTAACTCCTTAAGACTTAAACGCTAGGGCTTTAAATTTAGCCAATGCTTCTAGGAAAGGGTGTTTATCTTTCATGGTGAAAAAGAACATGCCCACCTTGGTGCGATCCGTCGATTTACGTAGTTTCGGATTTCGTTCGCCTTCAAGACGCTCTTTGATCATAATGTTGCCGGTTCGATAATGACAGTCTCCCATAGCGCAACCACAGACAAATGTCGCTTCAGCACCCTGAGCGAGGGCTAGCTCCATCTGGGAAGGCTTTACCATACCCGAGCATGGGAGAATCACAATCTTGACATTAGGGTCGTCGCTGAGAGCTTTTTGCTGATTGATCATTTCTTGAATTGGAATGGAGCGTTCACAGACAAAACCCACCACTATTTTGGGTTTAGATTCCGTTGAGGCTGGGATCGTAAGCTCTGGATTAATCGTAGACATCTTAAACCCCCTGCTTCAAAAGAGCCAAGATGTCTCCGTCTATGACTTTAGAATCCATATTCGGTAATTCAATGGCCTGGAAAGGACATGATCCAACGCAGATACCGCATTCTGAACATCGAGCTTCCTGAACGACGGCAATCAATTTAAATTTAGAGCCTGGAGCACGATCTTGCATTGTGATCGCTTCAAAGGGGCAATCGAGTGAACAAAAAGTGCACCCCGTGCACTTTGCTTCAATCACTTCTGCGATATTGTCGCGTCGATCTTTAGGATAGAAAGGAGCCACAATTAGCAAAAGCGTGGAAACTCCCAGAATCCACCAGGCCCCTGTTATACCCAATTTCTCAATGAGGTAGTAGGGGAACATATACCAAGCGTCATAACGAACATTCGAGACAAGCGTACCAATATTGGCGGGAGCATCGGAAGCAATATAGGCCGCCTGATCACTCAGTGAAGGATATTTTGCAACGAGCTCCTGTGTAATGTTGATCGCAGGGATCGCTCCTGCTGCTACTAAAATAAAACCAAGTACAAGAAAGTTGGTTGAACGACTGGGCGTCACCACCGGGTATTTAAGTCGAATGAAATGGACCCACATTAGAAAAAATATGAGCGAGGCCCCACCGATATGAAAGAAAAAGAAGCGAATAAGGGTGTAATCCGTAATACCGTCACCGCCAATGAAGAAACTGGAGAGGCCGGCGCCCAAAAGAGGAATTGCTGAAATGAATGCCTGAGTCCAAATCGTGAGTGCATAGGCGCGGTTGTCCCAAACCAACAGGTATCCCGTGATCCCAACGAAAAGCACCAAGATCAAGAGGGCCACTCCAGAGATCCATGGGAGCCAACGCCAAGAGCGGTGTCGATCTGTGAAATAAACGCGAAGCATATGTAAGATGGTGGCAATCATCATGCCCGCGGCCCCATAACGGTGAATCCCTCGAATAATGGACCCGTAGGGAATTCCGCTAGCAGGGTCTGAAAGACTGACGGCGCCTCTTTGAATGATGGGGAGAGCGGAGATATAGTTGACGCTTGACCAAGCGCGCTCTAATGTCGGAATGTAATACATCCATAATAAAATACCTGAGAAAATGAGGAACCAAAAAACATAAAGAGGGATGGCGCCATGGAAATAAAGTGGATTATGCTCTTGCGTCGTGAGGAAATTGATCATTTTCTCAAAACTAACGGTAATGTTTTTGAGCAGGGATAAGAATTTACGATACATAGATTACTCTCCCGCCGAGTATTTCACTCGAGTGAGATAAGCGGTCCCAATATCGGCTAGCGCAGCGATAATCAGGGCCCAGCCCATCCAACGAATGATATTAAATTGCTGAAAAGGATCATCATTAGTACTTTGAGCGGCTTCTCCGGTGGTCATTCGGGAGATCTTATCGATATAGAGAAGTTCACTCACTTTTTTGGGAAGTACTTTGTCAATCATGTCATTGGCCTCGGGCGAAAGCTTCGAGCGAACTGGCTCTGTGAGCGGTGGGCCATGGAGAATGTCGTCCAACTCAGAAGCAATCGATGTCGATCCTATAAAATAGAAAAGGACAATGCCCACGACGAGAAAAATGGTACCAAAGGTATCGCGTGCCTTCATTGATTAACCTCATCATGACGAACTATAAATAAACGATCAGCCCAACGCTCAAAGAAAGGTCGCTCTCTATTGAGCTGGCCTTTCATTTTTTCTTCGGCATAGACCGTAACGCCTATCATGAGAATAATGCCAAGAAATATAGTCAAGAGTGTCAGCAGCACTAAATAGATTTGAAAATTGGGAAGCGTCATAAAAGCCTTCCATTTAGCAATGCATTGAGACAGAAAAAGAACGCCCAAACCTAAACTAGTCCATTTGATGAGGGACACGCGTTGTTGTTGGTACATTATGCCCCCACCGTTTTGGGCTTAGCTTTGGCGAGTACAGCATCTGCCGCAAGATCTCGTTTTCTAGCCCAGCGGCGAAGACCAATCACGGTACCCAAAACCATGAACCCGAGCCATCCAACGACATGTATTCTCCAAAGTTCCATTCCAGCTGGCTTACCCGCCGTGATAGCGGCAGCCGGCGTTTTCCATAAATTTAGAGTCGGTCGCGTTGCTTCCAAAATGTCATAGGCTTGATCCTGGGTGAGGGCGGGGTTTTGGGCTAGCATCTCGAGCATCATCGGCTTCGACAAGGTATTCCACTCGCGGATGTCACCATAATAGTGATATAGCGTATTGGCACTCATAGATACGACTAGAAATCCGACGAAGAAAATATGAAAGGTCTGGTACCAGCGGGCATTATCACGCTTCATGACATAGGCCCAGTCTTGGAAATAACCAATAAGTAGAAAAAGACCCATGGAGTAGTACCAGAGGGGAGCATCCCGATGAAGATCGGCAATGCTGTTGATGATCAAGAAACTGAAGACGATGAAGTAGATGCAACCGCCGATACCAATCCAATTGAATATTTGTCGCTGCCCCCAAGCCTTCTCGGGTCGTCGATCTAAGAATAGAGCGATTAGAACAAGGACAGGAATACCAACAGTCAGAACCGTCGCCAAATATGGATCCTGCAACTTCAACATGTGGTACATGGCTAGAAAATACCAATCAGACAAGATGGGATTAGGGGTGACCTCGGGATTCGCAGGGCTTCCAAAAGCTGCCGGAACAAAAATGGTGATGAGCAGAATGATGGAAAAAATAATAAATTTAGTCCAATGGCTAATGTTCATTCGCTTGAAGCTGTGATTATAGACACGCAGCTCAAAGAAGATCATTAAAAGGAAACTCAACATGAAGTGGAACGAGTAGAATCGGGTAACCGTAGCAGGTCCGATGGAGGTTCCACCCAAAAGAATTTGAGCGGTAGTTTTCCCTTGATTAGTTGCATTAATAAATGCACCGCCCGGAATCCAGGTAGGATTTTGGTCTAAATAGAGGGGAAAGGTTGCCATAACTTTGGTAGCCCACAGGGCTCGTTGATTCCAAATCAAAAGGTAGCCTGTCAGCCCTGAATACATACCCACAATAAGAATCAAGAGGGACACAATAAAGGTTAATTCGTGTCCTTGTTTGTAGGATCCAGTAAACCAAATACGATAAACACGCAGGGTCGCTAAAATGATAAAGGAATCGGCTCCGTACTTATGAATACCTCGAACGATAGCACCAATAGGAATAGAACCCCATTTCCAATTGTATTGAATGCGCTCGATGGATTTGAAAGCCTGATCTGTTACGGGTACGTAGTAGATCATGAGAACGAATCCGCTGACTAAGACGAGTATCCAAACCCAATACCACATACCTCCTAAGGCATACCAAGGATTCGTCTTGGCTTCTTCGGTAAAAGATTCATCAAAGAGATCCATTTTTTTCCATCGCCCTTGGAGCCAATCTAAAAGATTAGGTCCTGCATTCCAAAGTGCATGCCAGAGGTGACCAACGACTCCCCTTTTCTTGATGAGGGAGCGTAACCATGCAGGCCGACCGAGGAGAAAGGAAATGAACTTTTCGAGCATATTAACCTATACCCCCACCTTCGGTTTCAGTAATCAATATTTTACTGTCAACGATATCAAAACTCATCGTACGAGGGGGACGAGGTGCGGGACCCGAGACCACTTTACCGGGTAATTCATCGAAGCTCACTCCTTTAACGGTCCCGGAAATTTTTTGGGCACGCGTTGGATCATAAACGGATAAATGACATGGACACGCAAAGTAGGGGTGGAAAGGATCCGGAGCGGCAAAATTATAGCCTCCAGATAACTCCTCTCGATTAGGAATGAAATTAAAAGTACATCCCAAGTGGGGACAAATGCGCTGAACAACCACAAACCAGGTTTGAGGATTTTGGGGATCAACGCCCGGAACTGCGTCAGGAAGGCGGACCACAAAGCCGGGGATTTTGGCGCCTTGAGTTTTATTAGCACTGTACTCAACGCTGGTACGCACATAGATAAATTCTTTAAA
>BJFQ01000025.1 GCA_014189895.1 Acidobacteriota bacterium
CTAAATATACTACTTCACTTTGAAGACAAATGCTCGCACTGATAAGGGAATTTAACGTCCTTATTACAATTAAAAACACTGGGGATTGTGGGTTATTCTAGAAGGGTTATAAAAGCCTCCCCCAAGAACAACCAATGACGGGTTCCCCTTGAGCATGCCTAAGTATCGTTTTTTCATACTTTTAGCCCTTTTTTGGGTCAATGCATCGATATTGGTAGCCCAAGGAATCCTGCCTCTCAGCGAAATTCAACCCGGAATGAAGGGGCAAGGGAAAACGGTGTTTTTGGGCTCCAGGATAGAGAAGTTTGATTTTGAAGTCTTAGGCATTCAAAAAAATACCTCTCCGGGTCGTTCAACTATTTTAGTCAAACTCCTTGGCCCCGAAATGAAAGAGAGAGGCGTTTTTGCGGGAATGAGCGGCAGCCCTTGTTACATCAATGGAAAGATGATCGGGGCCCTCAGCTCGGGCTTTGCTTTTGCTAAAGAACCTATCGCTGGGATCACTCCAATTCAGTACATGCTAGATCAACTTCTAGAGATCCCAGATCAACCTGCTCAAAATACTCCGTTGATTCTTCCCAAAATAGATCCGCCCAAAGTTTTGAAGTCCGCGCTGAGTGGAACCATGATCCCCTTGAATGAAGTTTGGCCCGAAGGAACCCACGATTCTTTCAGTCTTGTGCTCACAGGGACACCACTTTCTTCCGAGGCTCAATCCTTTTGGAAAGGGTCCGGGGTTCGCTTTCTAGATGCGAGTTCATCCCAAATGGTCGAAGGGCAGGAAATCGGAAGCCCCATCGAGCCCGGAGGCACAGTGGTGGTCAGTTTAGTTGAAGGCGACCTCGATGTTTCTTCGGCTGGAACCATCACCTATATTCAAGGTAAACGCTTGTTGATGTTTGGACACCCGCTCTTCAACCTTGGCTCGATTCAGGTTCCCATGCGATCAGGATCCGTCTTGGGTGTTGTTTCCAACCTTAATTCTTCATTTAAATTAACAGCCCCGGGAAAAAATATAGGATCTGTGAGGCTCGATCGATATTCAGGAGTGAGCGGCGTCTTAGGAGCTGAGTCCAAAATGATTCCCTTAAGACTCGGAATTAATTTAGGAGGCAAAAAAAATTTAAATTTGAGCTTCAATATGATCGATCATCCCATACTAACTCCTTATTTTGCTGCCACTGTTTTGTCCCAATCCCTGGAATCGAATATTCGAGGATTAGGAATTCAAAGTTTGAGCCTCCAAGGAAACATTAAGCTCACCGGCTATCCTCCCATTCAGATTGAGAGTTTTGTAGCTGACTTAAATTCCAAAAGACTCTCGGACTATTTGGGAGCGATCCTTCAGTCCATCTGCTTTAATCCGTTTGAAAAACCCCAATTTGAAGGAATTTCTCTGACCGTCAAGGCTGAGGAGCGACTGGATCTGAGCGCCGTGGTGGGTGCACGTATTCTCACCTCTAGAGCCAAAAGAGGGTCCTCTCTTCCAGTTACTCTGATTGTTCAAAACATTCAGGGTCTCCGAGAGTCCTACAACTTCTCCATTCCTATTCCTTCATCCGCGCAAAAGGGTAAAACCTATTTGTTAGTGGGTGATGGATTGTCCATCATGTCAGCGGACCCGGATCAATCCTCAGTTCAAATTGCGAGTTTGGGTGATGTCGTCCAGGTACTCAACAGTTCTTTAAAAAATAATCAAGCCTACGGGCTTCTAGTTCAGTCTTCAAAAGGGGCCGGCCTCCGCGGCGATCGCATTGAGGGTATCCCTCCGTCCATTGCGAGTCTGGTTGGGCCTGAGGATGGATCTAAAGATACTCAATTAAAGCGAAGAATTATTGGACGCGCGCTGATTCCGCTTGAGCGAGAAGTGCAGGGCTTAGTTACTCTCGAAATCGAGGTTGAGTAATGCTAAAGCAGCTCATACATAAATTAAGAATCATTATCTGCGCTCTAGTAACAGTAATTTTGAGCAGTCAACAAGTGACAAAGAATTTTAATTCCTTCAACGACTGGCAAAATTCTGAGTTCAAAGGACTTCAGGTCAATGCGCAAGGAGCACTCAGTCTTGCACCGAGTTCCCGTCGAATCATTCAAGTTCCCGAGGGCATTATATGGGCCTACTTACCCGATGGCCTAGGCGGAGGATATGTATCGGCTGGAAATGAAGGACGTATTTTCCGTCTCTCCGGTGGTCAACTAAAGCCGTTTGTTCAAATGAAGGGTGGAATAGTTTTTGCCATGGCACGCCTAGGAGAGGACCTCATTGTCGCACCGAGTGGCCAGGGAAGATTGGTTCGCATCAACTCGCTCGGAGAAAGTTCAACCTTCGCACAAATTGATGCACGTATCGTTTGGCACCTAGAGGCTGAAGGTCGGGAAATTCTAACCCTTGGTGGCGGGGAACGAGGGGCTGTTTTGATATCGGCTCGCGAGGGATCTAGCCGCAAACTTGCTGAAATGACAGAAGAAATTACGTTTACGGCCTTTGCGCGGGATACTCGGGGCGCCTATCTTTTGGGCACTCACGGTAATGGGTTGGTAGTGAAATATAATCGCTCCACTGATCGGTTAGAGACTTTGTTTGATACCGGAATGGATGAAGTTCGAAATTTGGTAGTCTCAGGAAATCGCGTTTTTGCATCAGCTAACAAGGAACGGCCCTCGCGCCCGAATACCTCCGTAGAGGTTCAGATTGTTACACCTAAAGATATCTATTTTCCGAGTGAGCCGGGTGAAAAAACCAAAAGTATTTTATTCGAATACAACTTGGATTCTAAACTTTCACGAACACTTTGGCAGAGCCAACAGAGTTTTGCATTTGCCCTAGCTAGTTGGAAGAATCGATTACTCTTGGGAACCGGGGACCGATCGAGAATATTTTCTTTTGATCTCCAGGATAGGACTAGCCTAGAGCCCCCTTTTGCACTCATCCAAGAGTTGAATTGCGCTCAAGCCACGGCCTTTGTTCCACAGGGCTCAGAGATCTATGCCATCGGCTCAAATCCAGGGGAGATTTATTCGATTTCGGACAACAGTTCGACTGAAGGTTACTTGGAGTCAGAGATATTGAGTTCTTCCGGTTTAACACGCTGGGGGAGAGCCTATTTGACCTCGGACGCCCCCGCAGGAACCTCGGTCTCCATTCAGTTTCGTTCAGGCCAAACGCGTTGGCCTGATGCAACATGGACATCTTGGTCTCCTTTGTTGAAATCAGGAGAGCGTCCAGGAGTTCCTCTAAGCAAATTTGCACAGTTTCGAATTAAGATGACGAGCTCTGTCGGAGGAGTGAGTCCAGAAGTCCGTGAAGTTAAACTTTTCTGGGCACTTGAGAATCTAATGACTCAAGTCAAATCCATCGAAGTACTCCCCCCGGGTATTTTTGTTACCAGCAACGACACTAGTCCAACGACAACTCCGCTTCGCCCATCTGAGATTCTTGCTTTTCTCACCGATGGCAATGATGAGGAGCATGATTTTTCAGAGAATTTTCGCTTAGGCATTCAGGGTTTTGTTTTTAATTTTCAGACTGAGGCGATAGGACGACAACTGTTTCGCATAACCCTTCGGGACGAAAAAGGTATGGCCACTTTGCTCGAAGAGTCTCTCAATAGTCCCCTCTATGCCTTCGATACAAACTCCTACAAGGAGGGCGCTTATCGCCTTGAGGTTGTTTCCGCGAATAGTTGGCAGACGGCAGAATCTTCTCAGCCCAACTTAATCCTAAGTCCTGTATTTATCATTGATCGTGAACCCCCTAAAGTAGACAAATTGACCCTAGAAACCAAAGACCAAACTCTTCAGGCTCGTTTTCTTCTGAGTGATCTTCGATCCATTGTGAGTCATTGTTTCATAAGCTTTGACGGTCAACAGTGGCAAGCAGTCCGACCTGATGATGGTATCTACGACCAGACTTCCGAGGAATTTATTCTCCAGCTAAATCTCCCCTCTCTCACTCCCACCCGTTTCTTTATTAGAACTATGGATGATCACGCGAATGAATCAATCACCAATTACCTGATACCCATTGACAAGAAATAACCATGAAAACTTTTCAAGAATTTTGGCCTGATTACCTCAATCAGCATCGCCACGCCTCGAATCGAACACTCCACGTTCTAGGCACGACCCTTTATTTGTCCATCCTCTTCCTTGCATTAGCGAGCGGACAATATCGATGGCTATTCTTAGCACCCTTATGTCCTTATGCACTGGCGTGGTATGGACACTTTGCCATCGAGAAGAATACCCCCGCCACTTTTACGCACCCATGGCTTTCGCTACTCGCAGATCATAAAATGAGTTATTTGATTTTAACGGGTCGACTTCAGGCTGAATTAAAGCGGCTTCAAATCACTGACGTCTCTCGCTAGGACCGATGGAAATTGGGCTTTCTCTTTTCCAAGAAGGCAGCGGTTCCTTCTTGGGCTTCATTAGATTCAGCAATAAGACCAAAGAGGCTGGCTTCATGCTCAAGTCCTTTGGCGAGAGAGAGATGTAACCCATCGCGAACTGATTTGAGAGCTAAAGAAACAGCGTTGGGCCCCCTGCTCAAGATAGTTTCAGCGAGTTTGTCCGTCTGTGTGGTCAATTCAGATGCGGGATAGACCCGGCTCACAAGACCAATACGAAGAGCATCCGAGGCTGAAATCATCTCACCCGATAAAATCATGTCTAGAGCTACTCCCATTCCAACTAGCCGAGCCAGGCGTTGTGTACCCCCGTATCCGGGAATGAGGCCTAGGCTTACTTCCGGCAAAGCTAAGCGAGCAGATTCTGAGGCAATGCGGATATGACATGCCAAGGCGAGTTCACAGCCTCCGCCTAGAGCAAAGCCTTGAATTGAAGCAATGATCGGCTTTGAAGACTGCTCAATCAGATTAAATACCGACTGACCCCGAAGGGATTGAATGCGAGCCTGCTCGGCGGTGAGGCGGCTTAATTCTGCAATGTCGGCACCTGCCACAAAGGATTTTTCGCCTGCGCCTTGAATGACGATAACCCCAACGGATGTATTTTGCTGGAAATCCAAAACAGAGGATTCCAGTTTTTCAAGTACTTCATTATTGAGGGCATTCAGTTTGTCAGGTCGATTGATGATGATCCGACCTAAATGGTTTTCTACACGACTTTCGACTACCGACATGAGTACCCCTAAGAATGTCCTAATGATATCTCTCTGTCGAAGCGAGTTTCAATTAAGAAACGTTATAATCAAATCTTATGATGTGGGTTCGACGAAGCAATCAGCGCGGGCATTTTGACCATGGGTGGCTTAAAACTTGGCACACCTTTTCTTTTGGGCAATACCAGGACCCCCGATTTATCGGCTTCGAGTCCCTCCGTGTCATTAATGAAGACTTCATCTCGCCCAATCAGGGGTTTGGAGAACATGGACACCAAGACATGGAAATCCTTACTTGGGTCCTCGAGGGGCGTTTGTCTCATGCCGATTCGCTGGGCAATCGAGATAGTATTGTTCCGCTCCAAGCTCAAATCATGAGCGCGGGAACCGGCATTCGCCACAGTGAATTTAATTCCTCTCTCGAAGCGCGCGTCCATCTTCTTCAAGTCTGGATTATTCCTAGTCATCAGGGCTTACGTCCACGCTACGACCAAGTCCAACTATCACCAACCCAAGTCGCTAATCGATGGGCGACCCTGGCTTCTTGTAATCCAGTCGAGGGAGCCCTCACGATTTTTCAAGACGTTGATATTTCCGTCGCTCGACTGGATTTAGGTATGAAACTCGACGTATCCATTAGACCCGGTCGTTCAGCCTGGCTGCAGGTAGTCAGCGGAGAGGTCCGCATAGGGGGAGAGCACCTAAGGATGGGAGATGCAATTGCCGAAGAAGAAGTAGGTACGCTGGAAATGTATTCCCTGGACATGGGCTCTGAGGTTTTGTGGTTTGACTTAGCCAAAAGGCCTTAGTTAATCACACACTGAATACCGGTACCCTTTAGGCTGCAATACCCCTGAGGATTCTTTTGTAAATATTGCTGATGGTAATCTTCTGCCAAGTAATAATTTTTGAAAGGCAGAATTTCGGTGGTGGAAAGCCCTAGTCCCTTTTGAACAAGAGCTTGATTGGCTATAGCGAGACTATCTTCAACACATTTTATTTGATTGGGGGCTGTTGTGAACACAACAGATCGGTATTGAGATCCGATATCAGGTCCTTGACGATGATATTGAGTGGGGTCATGGTTCTCCCAAAAAAGCCGCATCATCTCCTTAAGAGACTCTTCGCTTCGGTCAAAAACAACTTGGACTACCTCGGCATGGCCGGTTTGACCAGTACACACTTGTTGATATGTTGGAGATTCAAAAGTCCCCCCAGCGTAACCTACCGAGGTACTTATAACGAGGGGATGCTTCCAGAAAAGCCGCTCAACCCCCCAGAAGCAACCCATCCCCAAAAAAAGCACTTGGTGATCGGGCCACTCTAGTTGAAGCGGCTCCTTGAAGATGGTATGAAGGGGCAGGAGATCTGGGTTCATTGTGAAGTCAACCTTGCCATCGCCGGGGATCCTGATCGGAGTGGCCGAGTTGATCGAGGACGCGTAAGGCGAAGGTATCGAAGAGATCCTCAAAGTCTTTTGGACGGGAGTAAAAGCCGGGCATAAGGGGCATGATGATGGCTCCAGCATCATGAAGCCTCAACATGTTTTCGAGATGAACTCTATTGAGGGGAGTTTCTCTAAGGCAGATCACCAAGGGTTTTCTTTCTTTGAGGCATACGTCCGCCGCCCGGGAGATAAGGTTGTTGCTTACACCCCAAGCAATTCTTCCTAAAGCTCCTGCCGAACAAGGTGCAATAATCAATCCGTCCTGCCGGTAGGAACCGCTAGCGATATCCGCTCCTACGTTTTGATCTGATCGGAGTGAAACCTTGGAACTAAGAGCTACCAAGTCTTCGGGTCCCAGATGGGTTTCATCGTGCAGACATCGTTTCCCTGTGGCAGAAATCATCAAGGCAATATGAGAAATAGAATCTTTTTCGATCAGTTTCTTTAAAATAGCAACGCCAAAAGCAGCTCCAGAGGCTCCACAAATCGCAAGCGAGTATTTTTGAGACATTTATTAATTATGCGCTCAAAAATGTTGCCACAATGCTTTAGGGATTTGGACACTCAGAGAGTTAAAAACTTTGGGCCGATCTGGGTGATGGAGCCCGCCCCAAAGGTGATCAGTAAATCGCCCGATTGGGCGATCTTGTGGAGTTCCTTGGGGAGATCTTGCACCTCTCTCACGAAGTAAACTTCTTGGCCGTGCTTCTCGATAGCCTCAGCTAGAAATTTTCCTTCGATACCCGGGATAGGTTTTTCACCAGCAGGATAGATTTCCGTCAAAAAGACGAGATCAGCATCTTTGAAAGCTGTGATGAATTCATCCATTAAAGCTTGAGTCCGTGTGAATCGATGAGGCTGGAAGGCCGCAATAATACGACGCTCTGGAAAACCCCTCCGGGCAGCTTTCAACGTGGTTTGGATTTCCGTAGGATGGTGACCGTAGTCATCCACAACCAAAACACCATCGCGTTCACCTCGAAGGGTGAAGCGACGATCGGCTCCACGAAAAGACGAAAGGATACCTTGAATCTTATCGCTTGGCAGGCCTAGTTCTAAAGCGATTCCGATAGCTGCCAATGCATTAGCGACCATGTGTGTACCTGGGACACGTAAGGAAAAATCGCCCAGGCACTTTTCCTGAATATGAACTTTAAAAAATGTATCGAAGCCCTTTTGATGAATATCAGTAGCATAGATATCCGCAGGAACCTCAGTGCTGTAGGTCCTTACTGGGCGGTTGATTCGGGGGAGGATAGAGGCCAAGTGCGGATCATCTTGGCAAGCAAACAGGCGACCATAAAAGGGCAGGCTGTTTGCAAAAGTGATAAAAGCCTCTTTAATGGACGCTAAGTCAGGATAGTGATCCATGTGCTCTCGATCGATGTTGGTAATCACCGCCAAGTAAGGGCGCAGCATGAGAAAACTGCCATCACTTTCATCCGCTTCGGCAACAAGATAATCACCTTGCCCTAATTTGGCATTTGATCCCAGGGCAGCCAGTTTCCCCCCGATGACAATGGTGGGATCGAGGCCCGCTTCGGAAAGAACCTGAGCTACCATGCTCGTTGTCGACGTCTTTCCGTGGGAACCCGCAATGGCGATCCCCTTTTTAAGGCGCATTAATTCAGCCAACATTTCGCCCCTCGAGATAATGGGTATCCCCAACTGGAGGGCAGCTCGTACTTCAGGATTGTCTCTTTGTACAGCGGTACTAGTAACAAGCAACTCAGCACCTTGTATATTTTCTGGGCCATGGCCTATAGAAAAGGCGACGCCGAGTTGAGTCAGATGGTCGGTTACCGGTGAACTTTTAAGGTCGGATCCCGAAATCTTAAAGCCGAGATTACAGAGAACTTCGGCAATCCCAGACATTCCAATTCCGCCTATACCGACAAAGTGGATGGACTTGACTTTCCCAAACATGAAGCCTCACTGAAGTTAATCATAGCGATGGAAGGCCATAGGGGATACCCAGGAATATAAGCCGATCTAGCTTTCATAAGGTTGGATAGAAAGGGGGCCACTGCTAAACTGAAACGTAAGGACTGGGGACGAGATGCAGATCCAAAAACTGATTTTGAATTTGCAAGAATTCTGGTCAAAAAATGGCTGTTTGATTGGGCTGCCTTACGATATTGAAAAAGGGGCAGGGACGATGAACCCCTTGACCTTTTTCGGAGCTTTGGGACCGGACTCATGGCGGGTGGCCTATGCGGAGCCTAGTCGTCGTCCGGCCGATGGTCGCTATGGCGATAATCCATTTCGCGTCTACAAGCATCTTCAGTTCCAAGTCCTTCTTAAACCTTCCCCCGCCAATGTCCAAGACCTTTATCTAGAGTCTCTATTGAGCCTAGGTATCGATCTTAAAAATCATGACCTAAGATTCGAAGAAGATAACTGGGAGTCTCCTACTCTCGGCGCCTGGGGTGTCGGATGGCAAGTCGTGCTAGACGGGATGGAGATAAGTCAATTCACGTATTTTCAACAAATGGGGGGCGTAGATTGCAAACCAGTGAGTGCTGAAATTACCTACGGCGTTGAGCGTTTATGTATGTTTCTCGGTGGCACTAGTAACATCTTCGAGACAACCTATGGCTCAATCGAAGATCCTGGAGGATCGACCCCAGTTTCCTACGGAAAGTTGCGGCATCGCGAAGAATTAGAACTCAGCCATTACAGTTTTAATCTGGCTGATGTTTCCTTTCATCGTAGCCTTTTTGATTTTCACGAAAAAGAAGGCTTATTCCTCTTAAAAGAGCACGGACATTTTATTTCTGCTTATGAACAAATGCTCAAAATGAGTCATGCTTTCAATGTACTAGATGCACGAGGGGCGGTAAGCGCCAGTGAGCGCCCAGGCTTGATTAAACGCGTAAGAGATTTGGCGTCTGGATGCGCGCAAGCTTATCTTCTCCACCATTTCCCCCCTGCAGCCCCTTAGCCTATGCCCAAAGATTTCTTGTTAGAGATTCATTGCGAGGAGATCCCAGCTAAATTTTTAGCCCCGCTTCATTTAGATCTTCAAGAAAAACTTATCCATTTATTGGAAGGAAAAGGACTGCTTGATCGTGGGGCCAATCTTCGAAGTCCCGATTGGTATTCTCCCAGAAAACTAGCTGTTTTTTTCCCGGGTATCTCGGAAATGCAGTCCGATATTCAATCCATAGAGGTTGGACCCTCTAAGGCTATTTGTCTTGATGCCCAAGGACAACCCACCGATGCAGGGACCCGTTTTGCTGATAAATGGAAGTCCAGTTTTCGCGAAGTTGTTTTTGAAGAAGTGAAAGGCAAAAAAGGGGAGTATGCGGTGCTTCGCAGGACCGTGAAGGGTCTTCCCGCCGTGCAAGTTTTGTCAGAGGCTTTGCCGTCTCTTATTGGTTCATTATCTGTACCTAAAGCGATGAGGTGGGGTCACTCATCTTTTGTTTTCGTTCGTCCAATCAGGAATATTGTATGTCTTTTGGGTTCTATCGTAATCCCATTCGAAGTAGATGAAGTCAAAAGCTCCTCTACAACTTTCGGCCATAGACTGAGTGGGGGTGAAATCAAACTCTCTCAGCCAGGTGACTATGAATCCCAATTGGCTGATCACCAGATAATCGCATCCTGCCAAGAGCGACAGACGCGCTTATTGAAAGAGCTTTCAGCCGCAGCATCCTCCATTCATGGAACCCTCATGCCAGACGAAACCTTACTGAGGGAGGTCTCTGAAATTGTCGAATACCCTTCCGTCGTGCTTGGCCAGTTCCCGTTAGAATTTCTCAACCTTCCTCAATCAATCCTTATCTGTTCCCTTCGCGAGCATCAAAAATCTTTTTGTATACAGAGTTCCGACGGAAAACTACTTCCCTATTTTCTTTCTGTGGCTAACCGGGACTTGTCAGTGGACCCAAAAGCACGAGAAACCATTACAAAGGGGAATGAATGGGTTCTTAACGCTCGACTCTTCGACGCCCAGTTTTTTTATAGGGAAGACACTAAAACCTTGCTTGAAGACCAACGACCCCGCCTCGAGCAATTGACTTTCATTCGTGGGGCGGGCAACTATCTCCAAAAAACAGAACGCCTAGTCTTGCTAGCAGATCACTTTGCATCCTTCTTTCATCTAGATGGCTTAGAATCGCGTACGGCAGCGTCTTTATCTAAACTAGATCTCACGACCCAGATGGTGGGTGAGTTTCCAGAGCTACAAGGACAAGTAGGTGCTGAATATTTACGCAGAGAGGGAACGGGTGACGCTATTTGTAGAGCCGTCGAGGAGCACTATGCACCGATTTCAGCAGATGCTCCGCTTCCCGCGACCTCTCTAGGCGCCCTGCTTGCTGTCGTGGATAAACTCGACACGCTAGTCGCTGCCTTTGCTATGGGACAAACCCCCACAGGTTCCAAGGATCCTCTGGGTCTTCGCCGAGCAGGCTTGGGTCTCGTACGTATTTTGAGGCACCAAAACATCCCCCTTGCTCCCCGAGATGCGATCCTCCAATCACTCAGTATTTTTTCCGAGCAGTTCCCTGTTAAAGACGTCAATCGTGTTGAAGAAGACCTAAGAACTTTCTGGGAAGAACGCATCGCGTTCTCGTTATCGCAAGAGGGCGTGAATGTTCAGCTAGTTCGATCAGTCATGGCAGCCCCATGGCATGATCACTTACAACTCATCATGCGATGCAGTTCCCTCCAGCGGGCTATGAATCAAAATGATTTCACCTCACTGATAGAAAATGCTAAACGTATTAATAACATCTTGGTTGGCCAAACGATTGAGCCAATGCCTTACGATAATCTTTTAACAGCTTCGTCTGAAATAAAACTTCTTGAAAAGACCCATGCCATTGATGCTCTGATGCATCGCAATGAACTTGATACATTCTGCTTAGCCTTAGCTGAATTAGCTCAACCCCTTGAGGACTTTTTCAATGAGGTAATGGTTCTAGATGAGGATCTCAAAATTAGAAATCAGCGGTTGAACCTGCTCGTCAAGTTGAGATCTCAATTCAGCTACATAGCCGATTTCTCGAAATGGTAATCTTAAATATGTCTGAAAGTCTCCATCACGAACGTATCGCCGTTATTGATTTTGGAAGTCAATATACGCGTCTTATTGCAAGACGACTAAGAGAAGTAGGGGCTTTTGGACTCGTCTATAATTCCTCAGTGACCTTTGAAGAGATTAAAGGGCAGGACCTCAAAGGGATCATCCTTAGCGGGGGGCCAAGTTCCGTCTTTGACGATGGCGCTCCAATTCTTGACCCCCAAATCCTAGAAGCAGGCCTCCCTATTTTAGGTATCTGTTATGGTCAGCAACTCATCGCCAAGCAATTTGGAGGAAGCGTCCATCGTTCAAAAGCTCGAGAATACGGCAAGGCTTCTATTGAGTTGTTAGCGCATGATTCAGTCTTATTTCAAGGGCTTAAATCCCCTCAACAGGTATGGATGAGCCACGGAGACCATGTCGAATCCATCGGAGACTCTTTTCGCGTGGTTGGGCAAACAACTTCGGTGCCTGTCGCAGCCATGGAATCTCCCAATAAAAAGATTTTTGCCATCCAGTTCCACCCAGAGGTGACCCAAACCGAGTCGGGACTCAACATGCTTAAGAATTTTTGTAATTTTGCTGGCATGCATTGCGATTGGAGCTCCGAAAACTTTATCGAGGAAAAGATCAATAAAATACGAGCCGAAGTCGGCAAGGATAAGGTGATCTTGGGACTCAGCGGTGGGGTTGACTCGAGTGTGGCAGCCCTCTTGCTTCATCGTGCTATTGGAACTCAACTTCACTGTATGTTTATCGATACCGGTCTTCTGCGGTTGAACGAACGATTACAGGTCCAAGAAAGCTTCAAGCCTTTTGATCTTCAAATTCATTGGATCGATGCGTCCAATGAATTTCTGGATGGCTTATTGAGTGTCAGTGATCCCGAATTAAAACGTAAAAAAATTGGGGCTATTTTTATTCAGGTCTTCGAGCGAGAAGCCAAAAAATTAAATGCTAAATTTTTAGCACAGGGGACAACTTATCCAGATGTCATTGAAAGTCAAGGTATT
>BJFQ01000026.1 GCA_014189895.1 Acidobacteriota bacterium
GTAACCGATTCCTGAGTATCCGATACCAAAACGATCACTCTCTACACTCTGAACAACCGAGGAAGATCCGGGTTGTTCTTTCACGGTATCTTTAAAATCACCTTTGTTAAGAGCGAATTCTTTGAAATAGCCATACGTACCACTGGCGCTATTTCGTCCGTACATCGAGATAGAGGCATTGCTAAAATCATCTTTTAGTTTGAGTTGTCCCCAAGAACCAATTTCTGCCAAACCTCTTAATCTCGTCTTGGAAAAGATAGCGTCAGCTTCTTCCATGGAGATTTCTTCTAAAGGGTTATTCTTGTTGACGAATATGGCGAGCGCATCGATCGCTACAGCGATATCAGTAGGGTCATAACCAAATTTGGCAGCGAAAGGTGCGGCTTCTTCGCCCTTCATCTTACGGCTCATGGGGCCTAATTGAGCAGTACCTGCCGAGAGAGCTGGCGGGGCAGTTGCTGAGCCCTTACCCTCAACTTGAATTTTAGTGTTTGGATATTTCTTATTGAATCCTTCAACCCACAAAGCCATTAAATTATTTAATGTATCCGAGCCAACCGAATTTAGATTGCCCGAGACACCGGACTTGACCTCATAAGCTTTCAGGCCAGCGTCTATTTTGACTTGCGACTGAAGAAAGAGAGGCGAATACGCCAGCAGAAATGCCGCGAATAAGCTTTGTGGACGGATGTAATTCATAACTCCTCCTAAGGTGAGTGCTTTTATCTTCAACCTCCGATGAGGAGCCGTCCTGACTTTGGTGTTAAGTCGTTGTAAATAATTCAAAAGCTTCACATAAAATATATAAATATATATATTACAATACTTACATATAGTTTTGATACCCATGAGACAATCAAAGTATCGTCAAAGTGGTGATCCTTGCTCGCCCCTAAGACCCCCCATCTCTTTCAGCTTGCGAAGTAATCCTTATTTCTCCAAGCTTGCCTTTAATATTCAATCCTACAGAGCCTTACGGCTCACCGTGTGCTTATATGTCCGAAGTGAAAGTTTTAATTAATGCCTCCGATGAAGAAGAAATCAGAATTGCAACTCTAAAGGGGGGCGTTCTCTTCGACTACGACGTTGAGTTTATTCACAACGAAAAAATTAAAGGCAATATATATAAAGCCAAAGTCATTAAAATCGATCAGAGTCTGCAAGCAGCTTTTGTTGATTACGGTATGGAGCGTAATGGCTTCTTACCCTTGGCAGAACTACCAAGAAACGTAGTTTCTGATGACCCCGGTAAGTCTAAAATTCAACAACTCCTGAAAAAAGATCAAGAAATTATGGTTCAAGTCATCCGAGAGCAGTTGGGTAATAAAGGGGCTATGGTTTCGGCGCAAATCAGCCTCGCAGGCCGCTACCTTGTCGTCACCCCTGGAAATCCTATTAATGGCATTAGCCGTAAGATCGAAGGTTCCGAAGAGCGTAAAGAATTCAAAAGGATGGTAGATTTACTCCCCATACCTAACGATATTGGTGTTATTGTCCGCACTGCTTCCTTAGGGATTTCACAGGAAGACTTTGAAAAAGACCTCCACTATCTTTTGGATATCTACAATGAAATCAATGATCGTTACTCAAAGCAGATACAGCCGGGCCTGGTCTGGAGAGAAGATGATCTCGTCATTAGAACCCTCCGAGATGGGTTTTTGCCTGATACATCTGAAGTACTCATCGATGACTTAGAGACCTTTAAGAGAGCTCAGGTGTTCATGAAAAGAACGATGCCTGCTCACTTGCCGGTCCTTAAACATTACGTCGGCAAAAAGAATGTTTTTTCTAAGTACCAGACTGAAGAACAAATTGAACTTATCTATGGAAGAACTATACTTCTGCCTAGTGGTGGCGCCATTGTAATTGATCAAACGGAAGCCTTGGTGGCAATTGATGTTAATAGTGGGAAAACCACCGGAGACAACCAGGAAGACACCGCCCTAAAGACTAATCTAGAGGCAGCCATCGAAATTGCTCGTCAGCTTAGACTTAGGGACTTAGCAGGCCTCATCGCTATTGATTTTATTGATATGAAACGAGAAACGAATATCAAATCTGTTCAAAGTCAGTTGGTTGATCACTTGAAAGAAGATAAAGCCCGAATGGAAGTAGGAAAGATCAATCGCTTCGGTGTTCTGATCATGACCCGACAACGCATCCGACCTTCTTTGCAGCACATCAACCATGAATCCTGTGTAAGTTGCCGAGGAACCGGCAAAGTTAAAACCAAGGAAGCTGTGATGTTGGAATGTTTCCGAAAGATTCGATCAGCTGCTACACGCGAAGAAGCTTCTCGATTGTCCGTTAGAATGTCTTCTGATATTGGTTTGCTCATGCTTAATTCAAAGCGTGCCGATATTCACAACCTGGAGTTGAAGCATAGGGTCAGAATAGAGATTCACCCTGATCACTCCCTACATTTATCTGATTTCTTTCTTGAAATTGAAAAGAATACAAACGTCCACGAACCTACAACCGAGTCGCTTGACCATTCCCCTTTAGTTATTACTCCGCCTGAATCCAAATCTACACAAAAAGTAAACCGAGAAGCAAAGTCTAGACCTTCCCGTGCGCGCCAGAATACTGGAAAACAAGACAGGGACAAACAGCGAGCGGCACTCACTGAAAGGGAGCGACTAAGGTCACTATTTCATGAAGATAAAACCGATACAGTCGAAATCGCAACTTCGTCTAAGCCCGCCGCTGGGTTTGATATTATTAGTAGCATCAAGTCATCTGTCGATTCCTTAGTCCGTAAAGCGAAGCAGCAAAACAAGAAGTCATCAGTAAATGTTGCTAAACAACAAGAGCCCCCTATTCCCGAATAGATTATTACATTTGCATCTTCAAAAGGTACGAACGAAGTGAAGCATAACTCCCAAGTGACTTTAGAAAATAATAGGAGGTCAAGGTGGATTCTTGTCCTCGTCTTTTGCGCATATCCGTCTATGCTGATCGCCCAAACGGTTCCGTCGCTACCCAAAATGAATTCAATACCCTTAGAAGTTCAATTAAAACCCCTTGAAACTATCGACAAGCCTTCTCGACCAGAATCAAAATTACCTTTTGATTGGCGAGGGGAGGGGGTATCCCAGGAGGGTGATATCTGGACTCTCACCAAAGGAGTTATTCAAACGGAAGAAATGATGATGATGTCCGATCATCTGGTATATAACGCAACCAACGGTAGGATGAACGCGCATGGACACATCAAAATTACCCTTCAAGGACTAGACTTCTATTCAGAACGTATTGATTTTGATTGGGTTAACAAATCAGGTACTGCAGACATTGTTAAACTCGATCTCCAGCCAACTTGGAAGATCATCGCTGATCGAGTTTCATTTTCTAAGTTTAGGAAATGGAACTTCAAAACTGTGACTGTGACCCCTTGCTCTGAAATTGATCCAGGGTGGTCGGCGTCGATGACGGAGTTGGATCTTGATCTGGATAACTACGCACAATTATGGAATCTTCGATTAGCAATCGGCGGAATACCCGCCCCCATTTACTTACCTTATCTGATTTACCCTTCTCGGATGGAACGCACGTCGGGCCTTCTCCCCCCTACACTCGGGACATCTAGCGTTCTGGGCACTAAGTTGGGTCTTCATTATTATCAAGTTTTAGGGGAGTCGGCGGATACCACAATTTCTCCCACATGGTTTTCAAAAGAAGGAGTTCTATGGGGCACAGAAGTTCGATGGTTCCCAGATGACAACCATAAAGGAGACTTTTCCGGTGAAGTCATTCACTCGACTACGCTAGATCGATCACGGTACCGTTTTAATTTAACGGAAAACTATAAAAACTCATCAGGCTGGTCCATTTACCTTCGATCAAACGAGTCGTCTGATAGCTTGATGGATATTGATTATGGATCTGGCGCAGGCTCAATTAATGGATCAACCCATGCTAGCAATTTGTATGTCGAAAAGAACTATCAATGGGGCCGAATCAACTTGGAAGCCTTCTCAAATCGTGCATTTATCCAATCTACAAGTGAAGGAGATCGAGTCTACAACCCTGAGTTTCCTAGCTCTTTTTATAAGCGGCTGCTTCCAGAACTGAGCCTCCAAACCAACCCCGTAAACCTTAAGTCTATCTTTCTCGATTTTCGCCTGTCTCTCGGCTCCTTCAACTATGTCACAGCAAACTTGGACCAAAACAAACCGATTGATTCTCAGTGGCAACGTTCAGATTTGGCTCTACATGTTTATGGAGATCTGTTCGATATAGGTCCGTCACAATGGTCCTATGAACTTTTGGGACGGGGCACTTACTATACCCACTCGTATGCCAATCCCGTCTTCGATCTTTCATCGATTTACGCTACAACTTTCGATGGAACCTTATCCCAAGATAATCCGTTTCAAGTATCTTCCAAAGCGCTGACTCGAGCCCTATTTTCGAGCAAAATTGAAGCCAAACTACCTCAGTACGGCAGGATTTACGAAACGTCTGATGGGGATACACAAGGATCTCGCTATAAACACGTATTGGAACCGTATTTGGCTCTTTTAAATAATTCTCAATTTGCTGACTCCCCGCTGACTCCTCGATTCGATGCCTTGGATAGCTTTCCGGGGCTCGACGCATCATCGATCGGCGAAAAAAGCATCGCCATAGGGGTCAACCAATATTTACTAGCACAACCTTCGGGCGAATCATATTTTATTAATCAACTAAAATTCGATTTATCAGCCAAATACCATTTTAATCCGATCTATTTATACGATGGTACATACCAAAAAGGGTGGGGTTCCCTTGAGGGTTTACTAAGTTATCAACCCTCGAACAGAATTAGGTTTAGTCTTAGAAATTCTTCATCTTTCAGTAATCGGGGCTCGGATCGTCAAGCGGTAATTGACTTCATCCAAGAAGACAAATCATTTATAGGCTTTTCTTATTATCGATCTGAAATGAGTCTTAGTAATAATCCTCAACATGGTTTACAACTAGCGGGTCTTCAACGATTATTCAGTGATAAATTTCGCCTCGAATACAAAGTAAATTACAATCTCCCGGAGGGTGCCTCCAATTACACTCCCGGCGTCAATTATGGAGAAATCGGTATTGCTTATATCGAACCGTGTCGCGCTTTTATTATCAAGATATCTAAAGTCCCGACCTCACTTATTAGTATGAATATCAAAAAAGATAATCGCATTGATTTCATTATCAGTTTGAGGGGACTGGGCGATCTTTTCGACTTCCGACGCTAATCTTTATAGACCCGCGTGATACGCCTCTGAAGCCCGCAGGTGATTTCGTAAGGTAGTACATGGGCTAAGTGCGAAAGGCTTCTTAAGCTCAAAGGCGAATTTGGATCCGACGATATTAAATAGACTGGCTTTGTGATATCAACGGAAACATTAATCGGTACTGCGATCGTAGTGAAGTCCATCGATACTCTTCCAACAACAGGGTAGAGATTACCTTCGATGGAAACGCTTACGTGATTGCCGAAGGCCCTCAAGTACCCATCTGCATAGCCACAGGCAAGGGTTACGATCTGCATCGGCGAAGGGGTTATGTAGGTTCGACCATAACCCACTGCCGTGCCTTCGGGAACGGATTTGACCCGCAGGATGTTACAAATGAGATCCAAACAGGGGTTTAAAGAAATATTCTGAGGGTGGTTACTCAATCCAAAAAGGCCCAATCCTGGTCGCGTATGAGTTTCAGAATCAATGGCCCCGTGCTGGAGTGCATCGGTATTTGAGAAGTGGATCTGTGAGGGTTGGATATCGAAGTCCCTTAAAGTTGCCCTTATTCCATGGAAAGCTGAAATCTGTTGATCCATGAAAGATCGTGATGGCTCATCAGCGCTGGAGAAGTGGGACATCAATCCAACAATGGAGTTTTTCATTAACTTCAAAGATTCTTGATGAAGTGAAACATCAGATTTTAAAAAGCCTAATCTTCCCATACCGGTATCAATTTTTAGATGGATCTTCAATTGATTATTTTTGAGAAACAAGACTAGTTCAGATAGGTTGTCAGGTGAGACCAAAGCGATAGATAGATTCAGTAACGACGCGATAGGCCATCCCTCGGGTTTCACACCGCCCAGGACCAGGATGTCATTATCGAGACCTGCGGTCCGAAGTTCTAAGGCTTCATCGAGGGTCGATACTGCAAATCCATAGGCGCGGTCTTTGATGGATTGGGCAATTTCGACAGCGCCATGTCCATAAGCATTAGCTTTTAATACTGCCCAAACGGGCTTCCCACCAGACTGCTCTTTCAAGACGCTCAGATTGTGTTTAATCTTTCCCAAGTCGATGCAAGCAATGATATCTCTGCTTCGGTCATGCTGGAAATTGGATATAAGGCCCATGGGTTAATTAATCGACGAGACCAATGGAAGATAGATAATGCTCGCTTTCTATCGCCGCCATACATCCAGATCCAGCTGCTGTAATCGCCTGTCTGAACACCTTATCTTGCACATCTCCACACGCAAAGACCCCGGGAATATTCGTCTTTGTTGTTCCTGGAGTCACTCGTATGTAGCCAGATTCGTCTAACGTAAGCTGATCCTTAAAAAGGGTGGTGTTCGGTGAGTGACCGATGGCAACGAATAACCCCTCGATGGGTAAATTGGATAAGATTCCCGTTTGAGTATCTTTAAGTTTTAATCCAGATATCTTTTCAACCTCGACACCCTGAGCCGTCTTGTGTATTTGGGTATCAATCGAAGAAACTTCCTTATTCCATATAAATTCGATCTTCGTATTCTTGAAGGCACGATCTTGCATCGCCTTAGAAGCTCTCAATTTGTCTCGGCGATGAACGAGGTAGACTTTGGAAGCGAATTTTGTTAGGTAAGTAGCTTCTTCTAATGCCGTGTCTCCACCTCCTACAACTGCAATCTCTCTATTCTTAAAGAAGAAACCGTCACAGGTGGCACAGGCACTTACACCCCCACCGTCACGCGAGAGTTCTTCATCTTTCTTGATGCCAAGCCACTTCGCTGATGCGCCTGTAGCAATAATAACTACATCTGCAGAGTAGGAAGATTGATCTGAAGTTAGCACAAAAGGTTTAGATGATAAGTCAGCTTTTATAATGGTTTCCGTTTTAATCGTTGTACCGAATCTTAAAACCTGTTCCCTCATTTCATCCATCAGTTCAGGCCCTAGAATGCCTTTTTTAAATCCTGGAAAATTATCGACCTCTGTGGTGATGGTCAATTGCCCACCGGGTTGGGATCCTTCGAAGATGAAGGGGCTCAAATTCGCTCGTGATGAATAGAGGGCCGCGGTGTAACCAGCAGGTCCAGTCCCGATGATAATTACCTTATGGTGTGACATTAGATACCTTTAAAGTTATGAATGTTTAAATAGACCGTTGTGCGTCAGTAATGCTTCCACCAAGGGAACGTCCTCTGGTGTGTCTACCCCTAATGATAAGTATCGAGCCGGCGCAACTCCAATGGACATTCCTTGCCTTAGAGCCCTCAATTGTTCTAGTTTCTCTAGATTTTCAATGGGGTCGATCGGGAGCCCAGCGAAGCGAGCAAGGGCATTAGTACGGTAAGCATAAATACCGAGGTGACAGTGAAAATGTGCTAATAGTGATGGGTCTAAGGAAGTAGGCATGAAAGGCTGATTGCCACGAATAAATGGGATCGGCGATCGACTAAAGTAAAGAGCCCTCCGGGCGTTATCGATTATAACCTTGACCATATTGTGATTAAAAATATCTACACTTCGCTCGAAAGAGCATGCCGCTGTAATGATGTCGAAAGTTTTGTTTTGGCTCGCCATATCTATCACTTGTTCAATCACTGATGGATGCATAGCGGGCTCATCGCCTTGTATATTAATTACTAAATCATAGTTATCACCTTGCTGACTAAGAATTCGTGATGTTTCGTAAGCACGATCCGTACCAGATTGGCACTCAGCGCTGGTCATAAGGGCTTCGCCACCAAAATCCTTGACGTACCCCATGATACGAGGATTATCGGTAGCGACCACTAGGCGATCGATGGAAGATACTTGGCGAGCGTGTCGATAAACCCATTCGACCATAGCCGTCCCATGGATTAGGGTTAAGGGTTTACCCGGAAATCGTGTAGCCTCGAGTCGGCAGGGAATAACAGCAAGAGTTCTCATCTGCCTCTAGTTTGCCATCAAGTCATCTAATTAAAAACATTACAACTATCGACGTAAGGTAATCAGTATTAAAGTTTTAAGTATTAACGAGGCATGAATGGACCATTCCAAACGACCAAATACATATTCGCGACGAGAACTTTTAAAAACTGCAGTTCGTAGTACCTCGGGTATTACAGTAGCGGGTTTATTTCAACCCCTTATCGGCGAGAACATTGAATCCTTTGCCCATCCCGAGAATCCGCCTATCCCCCCAGCAACAAGGAAATCGATGAAAGGGGTTCCGTTTGAACGGCACCCTAAAGTCCGATTCGGAATCGTGGGAACCGGCCTACGGGGTCGTTCTGTTATGAATGAATTATTGTCAGTACAGGGGGCTGAAATTGTTGCAGTCTGCGACCCTGTATTGGAAAAAACCGTTCGTGCGGCAAAACTCTGTAGAGAGTCTGGACAAAAAGAACCCGCTATTTACCACGATGGCCCTCACGCTTTTGAAAAACTTGTTACACGAGATGACATTGACTTTGTTTACACAGCCACCCCATGGGAATGGCACGTGCCCATTATGCTTGCGGCGCTAGCTGCAGGAAAACACTGCGGTAGCGAATGTCCTATTGGTACCACCCTAAAGGATCTATGGTCTTTAGTCGACGCAAGCGAAAAAGCCCAAAAACACTGTATGCAATTGGAAAATTGTAACTACGGTGAAACTGAGATGTTGATAAATCGCTTAGTTCGGGAGGGTATATTCGGAGAGGTTTTACACGTTGAGGGTGCGTATCTGCACGATTTGAGGCAGATCTTATTCGAAAATCGAGATGAAGGTCTCTGGCGTCGCGCTTGGCATACTCGGCTCAACGGTAATCTTTACCCTACTCATGGGCTAGGTCCCATAGCGTCCTATTTAAATATTCATTCCGGTGATCGTTTTGATTATCTCGTTTCCATGAGTGGCCCCCAGAGAGGTCTTGACCTCTTTAGAGAAAAAAATATAGAGAATAAGCAAGATCCGAAATGGAAAGAGGTCTACATAACTGGCGATCACAATACTACTCTGGTAAAAACATTAAAAGGTAAAACTGCTCTTCTCCAGCACGATGTCTCTAATCCTCGTCCATACACGCGGCATAACCGCCTTCAGGGAACTCTAGGGGCTTTTGAGGACTACCCACCCAGAATCTACGTTGAGGGACAAGCGGGCGGAGAGAAGTGGGCCACTATCGAGCCATGGAAAAAACAATATTCCCATCCCTTATGGTCGGATATCGGTGAGTTAGCTAAAAAAAAGGGGGGGCACGGTGGGATGGACTACGTTATGGCTTATCGACTAGTACAGACGATGCTTGAAGGCCATGTCCCTGATATAGATGTCTACGATTCAGCCATCTGGAGCGCCCCATTCCCTTTGTCTGAAATTTCTATTGCGCGCAATTCTGCACCTGTAAAGTTTCCGGATTTCACCCGCGGTAAGTATAAGTAGATTCTTTGGGGTAAAGTGATATTAGGAGTTAGATTTGACACGTCATTTAGGTAAGTCAGTAGGAATCATTGGTACCGGACAGCATTATCCAGAGCGAGAAGTTTCGAACCACGATTTGTCCCAACACCTAGAGACCGATGACGAATGGATCCGAACCCGAACAGGGATATCGAACAGAAGAATCGTCGATCCTGGGACAGGGGCTTCAGAATTAGCAGTACCCGCCCTACTTCAGGCCCTCCAGAATGCCAAAGTGGAGCCCAGTGAACTCGATGCCATCATCGTGGCCACGGTTACGCCTGATACTTTGTTTCCATCCACAGCTTGTCTAATACAAGAAAAGATAGGCGCAAACAAAGCTTTCGGTTTTGATCTCTCCGCTGCTTGTTCAGGATTTGTCTTCGCTTTAACCACGGGTGCTTCAATGATTGCATCGGGGGCCTATCAGAAGGTTGCGATTGTAGGCGTTGATATTATGAGTTCGATTATCAATCCTGAGGATCGAACGACCGCTGTTCTTTTCGGTGATGGGGCAGGGGCCGTGATTTTGAGTGAAGTCCCTAGTGAGTATGGAATCCTTGATTTCGAACAAAAAATCGATGGCTCTGGAGCGAATTCACTTTACATGTCAGCTGGCGGCAGCAAGCGTCCCGCTTCACTTGAAACTGTTGCCAATAAAGAACATTATGCGGTCCAATTAGGCCAAGATGTCTATAAAAATGCTGTTGTCGCCATGAGTGAATACGCACGTTTGATGTTGGATAGAAATGGACTGACCTCAGACGACCTCAAGTTGTTTGTTCCACATCAGGCCAATTCGAGAATCATCGAAGCCGCTGCAAAACGTCTAGGCATTTCGGATGATAAAGTGATGATCAATATCGATCAGTATGCAAATACCACTGCAGCTACCATACCGACAGCGCTCCATCAGGCTCGTACCTCCAATCGAATGGCAAAGGGTGATCATGTCATTCTTGCAGCCTTCGGAGCAGGCTATACCTATGGATCCGTTCTTATGAAATGGGTCTATTGATCTTCGATGCGCGTAGTGGCTGGAGATCTCCGCGGTAAATCCATTAAGGGGCCCATTGAATCAAGTACAAACATTAGACCTACTTCTGACCGAGCCAAAGAGGCACTTTTTTCGTTCTTAAAACCCTATCCCAGGGGTTCTTTCCTGGATTTATGCTCGGGCACTGGCAGTATTGCGCTTGAGGCCTATTCGAGAGGTTATAAAAAAGTTGTCGCTATCGATCGTGATGCTGAGGCATTAGAACTGCTAAGAATAAACTGTGGCTCGTACCCAATTGAAGTGATTCGCCATGACGTCCTCGCAATTAAAGATCTAAATCTTGGTTGCTACGATGTTGTCTTTTGTGACCCGCCCTATGAATGTATTGAGCAACTTTGGACGACTCTACGCTTCGAGATGGTTGATCTGTTAGAAGATGCTGGTTTACTAATTCTCGAGTCCGATGAGTCCTTTAAGCCTGAACCCATCTCTGGTTTGAACCTTTTCAAATCAAAAAAATACAGTCGCAACCATTTCCATATATTCACTCGAAACAGTTAATGTTTTCGGGTTACTATTTTTTCGATTCTCTTTTCGTACTTGGCCCCTAAAATGAGACGGTCGATATAGATTCCTGGAGTATGAATCTCTTCAGGCGAAAGTGCTCCGACTTCCACTATTTCCTCGACTTCTGCGATGGTAATACGTCCGCATGTTGCCACATTGGGGTTGAAGTTTCTCGCTGTCTTGTCGTAGACCAGGTTTCCCAACCGATCTCCCCTAGAAGCTTTAACGAACGAGAAGTCTGTTACGATTCCCTTTTCCAAAATACATTCGACACCTTCAAAGACCTGGGTCGGTTTTCCTTTGGCAATGTCTGTACCAGCTCCAGTTGGGGTATAGAAGGCTCTGATGCCAGCTCCTCCAGCACGCATCCGCTCTGCTAGAGTTCCTTGGGGTGTCAACTCTACTTCAAGTTCTCCGGATAAGAATTGACGTTCAAACTCACCATTCTCGCCAACGTATGAACTAATCATCTTTTTTATTTGTTTATTGGCTAATAGCAATCCAAGGCCAAAATCATCAACACCTGCATTATTGCTATAACATGTAAGGTCTTTGACCCCAGATTTCAAGAGGGCTGCGATCAAATTTTCAGGGATGCCACAGAGACCAAATCCGCCAACCGCTAGAGTTGCTCCTGAGGGTATATCTTTCACAGCTTCATCTGCGCTGCTAACTATTTTGTTAATCAAATCAATAACCTCTAAGTTAATAGTAAATGAAACCTTTTAGATATGTAAAACTATCCATATGTTGAACTCGGGATCTCCCCTTAAGGATATTGCTTTCTTCTTGGATCGAGACGGAACAATCAACAAAGACGTAGGGTATCTTCATCAGATTAGCCAGTTCGAATTAATACCCGGGGCCGCTCGCGCCATCAAACTTCTTAATGA
>BJFQ01000027.1 GCA_014189895.1 Acidobacteriota bacterium
AACAAGAGTTGAAAGCCCTCGATTGGATAACCGATCCTAGCAAATTAGCTATATGGACATACTCAAAAAATAAACAAACCAAAGCTGTTATTTGTTCTAATTCGTCAAGCAAAAAAGAGGTCATAGCATTAATCAATAATCAAGAAAAAGGGACAATTTCTTCTGAAGACATTAAGTTTATAAGTCACGAAAAAATCTTATATTCCGCTTCACTATCCATCAAAAATCAAAGAAAGCCAAGTAAGTCGAAGTCGAAGATTGAAAAAGAGAATAAAACCCCCATACCTATTGGGTTAAGCAACAATAATCAGAGTTTGAAACAAAATAGAAAAAAAGAACAAAAACAATATGAGACAAAATTAAGGGAAGAAAAAAAACAACTCCAGGAAAAAAACATAAGGCTTGAAAATGAGAATATAGCCTTAAATAATCAGTATCGGAGTCTAAGATCATACAAAAATAAATATGAAGATCTTAGTAAAGAACATGAAGCAAAGATTGTCGAAATTAATCAACTCAATAATGAAATGAAAAAAAATACCGAGATTCTAGCAGTAAAAAAAGGAGAAATACAGAGCGAAATCTATTTCTCACAACTATTAATGGACGAATTAACTCTCATTCTAAAGCATATGAGTCTTCGTTATAAGGACGATTCACAAATCATTAAAGATAGGTGTAAAAAATCTTCAGCTATAATCGAGATTTTTAAAGTCCTATCTCAAATATCCCGAGGAGATAAACCGAAATGGGATAGGGCGAAAGATACCAATGGCTGGTTTAAGATCAGGGGCATTGTCGGTGGGCACTTTGGAGACGACTCTCGAATTCGGATCTATTTCTGCCCTAATAAAAGAAAAGTTACTTTTCACTATAAAGAAAATGATAAATCTGAAAAAATATTTCAATCAAATTTGCCTTAATATCTACTAATTAGTAGTGACAAGAAATTTCATCCATATTGTTTATCGCCGGTCCCTAAAGAAATCACTCAGGAGTCCCGAGCACTCGATGCCGAGGACTCCGGATGTGATTTCTGGTTGGTGATTCAGGACGGGTAGAGTTTTCAAGTTTACGCGGTAGCCTCCCTTCGGATCCTCCGCGCCGTAAACAATTCGGCGGACACGAGCATGGATGAGACTCCCAAAACACATCAAACAAGGTTCCAACGTAGTATAGAGCGTGGCTTCGGGAAGACGGTAATTATCCTGATCTTGGCAAGCATCGCGGAGTGCTTCAATTTCGGCATGGGCCGTTGGATCCGACGAAGCGATGACCCGGTTACACCCACGCCCAATGACCTGCCCATTTTTTACGACAACGGCCCCAATGGGGACTTCCCCTAAGCTCCCGGCACGACGAGCTTCCTCGAGGGCGAGGCGCATAAAGAAGAGATCGTCTTCATCCGTCATTTTCACCGACCTCCTTATATAGACCTAAGGCTTTCAGTATGGCTTTAGCGGGCCTAGATTTATAGATGGCAAGCCACCCCGCTTCTTGTAAAATCAATAAGGTCCCTGTAGGACCGTTTTATCTCCCCCGCTTCAGGGGGATTTCTTTGGGGCAAACACTTTCATGAAGGCTCACCTGATCCTCAAGGACGGGACCCTGTTTCGCGGACAGGCCCCTTTGGGATTTGGCGGACAGGGTGAAGTAGTTTTCACGACCTCCATGATGGGTTACCAAGAAATTCTGACGGATCCCTCTTACGGGGGTCAGATGATCACGATGACATTTCCTGAGCAAGGCATTTATGGAATTCATACGCATTTAAATCAAGGGAGCAAACCCTCGGCCACGGGATTCATTTGTCGACGAATGACATTACGCCCTGACCACGCACAGAGTGAACAAGACTTACAATCATGGCTCCGATCCTTTCATATTCCGGTGATCACCGACGTGGATACCCGTGCGTTAACCCAACATCTGCGCGATCAAGGCTCTCAACCCGGCCTTATTTGGCTTGAATCCGAAGGTGATATCGCTTACGGCATCCAAAAAGCTAAGGAGCTTCCTGATATGACGGGTCAATCGCTCTGTGGTCAGGCCAGTTGTCGAGATCGCTATGAAATCACTCATCCCGACGCTCAATTTCGTGTGAGTGTTTTAGACGGCGGCATCAAACAAAGTATTCTCGATCAACTGCATGCTTCAGGATTGACCCTTGAAGTCTTTCCTTGGGATACGCCGGCGAAAGAACTCGCCGCCCCTCGCTTTCATGGAATCTTTTTGAGCAACGGACCGGGCGATCCCGCTTCCTTGTCCGGCATGATGAAAGAAGTCGAGCAGTGCATCGGTCAAAAACCTATTTTTGGTATTTGTTTAGGTCATCAACTTCTAGGTCATGCCTTTGGGGGCAAAACCTTCAAGCTCAAGTTTGGTCATCGGGGCGCCAATCAGCCGGTGATCGATCTCGTCACCGGAAAAATAGAAATTACCTCTCAAAATCATGGATTTGCTGTGGATGACATGAGTCTGCCGCCTGAAATTGAGATTACTCATCGACATTTAAGCGATAACACCGTCGAAGGTCTACGTCACAAGACCTTGCCGATCTTCTCGATCCAACATCACCCGGAAGCCTCACCGGGACCCCATGACGCCCGACACTCGTTCGGCAAATTTAAGCAACTGATGGAGGACTTCCATGCCTAAACGCACGGACCTTCGTTGTGTGCTGGTGATTGGGTCAGGTCCGATCCAAATTGGACAAGCGTGTGAGTTCGATTACTCCGGTACCCAAGCGCTAAAAGCCCTTCGCGAAGAAGGGATTCGAACCGTGTTGCTCAATTCAAATCCGGCGTCCATCATGACCGACATCAACCGGGCGGATGCGACGTATATTGAACCCCTCACGCTCCAAGTGCTTGAAAAAATCCTAGAGAAAGAAAAACCCGATGCTGTATTGCCGACCGTGGGAGGACAGACGGCGCTCAATCTAGTCATGGAAGCGCATCACCAAGGTATTCTTCAGAAATATAAGACTCAACTCATTGGCGCACAGCCGGAAGCCATCGAGCGCGGGGAAGATCGGCAGATTTTTAAAAAGTTGATGGATGACATTGGCTTAGAAACCTGCAAAGGTGGCTTCGCGCACAACATGGAGGAAGCTCAAGAGATCCTCAAGATGACCGGATTCCCGGCGGTGCTTCGACCGGCATTCACACTCGGGGGTAGCGGCGGCGGCATTGCCTACAACATGGATGAATTTAATTCGATCATCACCCGAGGCCTCGATCTGTCACCCATTAGTCAAGTCCTCATCGAAGAAAGCATCCTCGGATGGAAAGAATTTGAACTGGAAGTCGTTCGGGATCTTGATGACAACGTCGAAATCATTTGCAGCATTGAGAATTTCGATCCCATGGGAGTCCATACCGGCGATTCCATCACGGTGGCCCCAATACTGACCCTGACCGATCCTGATTATCAACGCATGCGAGAAGCCTCGAAAGCCATCATCCGCGCCGTGGGCGTCGAAACTGGGGGATCGAATATTCAATTCGCCCTCCATCCCGTCGACGGTCGCATGATCGTGATCGAAATGAATCCACGCGTCTCGCGGAGTTCCGCCCTAGCTTCCAAAGCCACCGGTTTTCCCATTGCCTGGGTCGCCACCAAGTTGGCTCTAGGCTATCGCCTCTGGGAATTACCTAATGTGATCACCCAAAAAACGAAAGCCGCCTTTGAACCGGTTCTTGATTACGTCGTCGTCAAAATCCCACGATTTACGTTTGAGAAATTTCCCACCGCTGAAAAAATACTCGGCACGCAGATGAAAAGTGTCGGCGAAGTGATGGCCATCGGCCGAACGTTCAAAGAAGCGCTTCAAAAAGCCGTGCGGAGTCTTGAAGAAGGTCATCTTGGACTAGCCGGTGCCCTCGATGGCAAGTTGGATCTTGATCAATTGCGACAATTTTTGATGGTGCCGGGTCCTCAACGGTTGTTTTGGATTTATCAAGCGCTGAAAGTGGGACAAAGTGTGGAGGAAATCCATCGACTCACCTACATCACGCCATGGTTCATCCAAGAAATCGAAGAAATTGTCATTTTAGAAGGACGCTTGAGAGGCTATCCCGCTAATTTGATTCCCCAGGATCTTATGGAACAAGTCAAACGGGCAGGATTCTCAGATCAGCAGATTGCACGCTTTACCGGCGGGAGTGAAGAAGAAGTAAAGGAACTCAGGCATCGCTACGGTATTCATCCGGCCTTCAAGCGGGTCGATACGTGTGCGGGTGAGTTTGTTGCAGAGACTCCTTATCTCTATGGCACCTGGGAAGATCACAGCGACGCCGAACCCACCGACCGTCCGAAAGCGATTGTCCTTGGATCGGGTCCGAATCGCATTGGGCAGGGCGTGGAATTTGATTGTTGTTGCGTGCAGGCGGTGGAAGCCATTCGTGCGAGTGGTGTCGAAGCTATTTTAATCAACTGTAATCCTGAAACCGTCTCCACAGACTTTGATACGAGTGATCGACTGTACTTTGAGCCACTCACATTCGAGCATGTGAAGTCGATTATTCGTCGCGAGTCGCAAGGCGGTAAACTCCTAGGCGTATTCACACAATTTGGTGGACAAACCCCCTTGAAACTGGCGGGGCGACTGCATAGTTCAGGTGTTTCGCTCCTAGGAACCCCGCACCAAGCCATCATGGATGCCGAAGACCGTGAACGTTTTGGCGATGTCCTCAAAAAATTAAATATTCCCGCCGCCGAATGGGGCATGGCGACCAATTTAGAGCAAGCCAAAGAGATTGTGGAAGGACTGGGGTTCCCCGTGATGGTTCGCCCCTCATTTGTGTTGGGTGGACGCGCGATGGCGGTGGTCTTTGATCAAGAAGGCCTCGTGAAATATATGCGCGAAGCGGTTTTGGTCTCGGAGGACCAACCGGTCCTCATCGATCGTTATCTCGACGGGGCTCAAGAACTCGATATTGATTTAGTGTGTGATGGCACCGACGTCGCCATTGCAGGACTCCTCGCCCATATTGAAGAAGCCGGCATTCATTCCGGTGATTCGTACGCGGTGCTCCCGGCCTTAGGCGTCGCCCCCGAGATACTTACGCGTGTAGGGGAACAATCCAAGCAACTGGCGTTAACCTTAGGCGTGCGTGGACTGATCAACCTACAATGGGCCATTAAAGAAGGTGTGGCTTATTGTCTCGAAGCGAATCCTCGAGCTTCGCGAACGGTTCCCTTTGTCTCTAAAGCCACCGGTGTGGACTGGGCAGGCGTCGCTGCCCGTATTGGGTTAGGTCAAACTCTGAAACAACAAGGCATCAAAGACGGATTGCCTCGTCTTGTATCGGTTAAAGGCGTCGTGTTTCCGTTCGCTAAGTTCCCCTCGGTGGATCCGGTCTTAGGACCGGAGATGAAGAGTACGGGAGAAGTCATGGGCATTGGCGGTAATTTTGGCGAAGCCTATGCGAAGGCGCTCTTAGCGGCGGGTATTCCGTTACCGGCGTCTGGAAATGTATTCGTTTCCGTCAATGAGCACGATAAGGTTCGTCTTAAAGAGCTAGGAACCAAAATAACGAAACTAGGGTTCACCATGTGTGCCACGGAAGGCACCGCGGTGGCTTTGAGATCCCATGGTTTCGAAGTCCGAACCGTCTATAAGGTGAATGAAGGTCGACCCAACGTCGTTGATCTCTTAAAAAATGAAGAAATCCAATGGGTGATCAATACGCCTCTGGGTCGTACCGCGTTTTTTGATGAGAGTGCGATCCGTAAAGAATCCTTGCGCCTTAAAATTCCTTCCCTCACCAACATGAATGCCGCCATTGCGGCGTGTGAAGCCATTGAAAGTTTCCAACACACCATGAAGATTCGAAGTCTTCAGAGTTTGCGTCCGTGAAACCTGCGCTGGTGGTGATGGCGGCCGGGAAAGGCAGCCGTTTTGGAGGCCTCAAGCAATTAGAAGCCTTGGGCCCCCACGGAGAAACGTTAATGGATTACGCCCTCTTCGATGCCTATCGATCCGGGGTCCGTCAGGTCCTTTTAATTATTCGTCCCGAGATCGAATCGGAGTTCCGAAAAAAACTCAGTCCTCATTGGTTTGAAAAGTTCCAAATTGATTTTATTTTTCAGCGTCTGGATGAACTGCCTCAGGGCACAGGGACCTTCCCTGACCGAATGAAGCCTTGGGGAACCGGTCACGCCGTGTTGGCTGCTGCGCCCCATGTCCATAGCCCTCTGATCGTCATGAATGCGGATGATTTTTATGGTCCCGAAGCCTTTCAAAGTCTGACACAGTGGCTTGACGAGACGCCAACGGGTACCCCGACACGTTTTGCAATGGTGGCCTATCCTTTAGAGACAACGTTGTCTCAGCACGGGAGTGTCTCTCGGAGCATTTGCGAACTGAATCAGGATGGATCGCTTCGTCAGATGCAGGAATACTCCGATCTTCGAAGAGCAGGGGACCGCATTCTCTCGACGGAATTATTGAGCGATCAAAAACTCACGGGTCAAGAACTCGTCTCGATGAATTTTTGGGGTTTTCAAGCCGATATCTTCAAGACCCTTCGTGAGGATTTTATTCAGTTCCTTATGCAGCAGGGACAGGATCCCAAAGCGGAATATTCGCTTCCAGCTCATGTCGCTCGGAGGGTTCAAGCGGGATCAGCGCACGTGCAGGTCCTCACCAGTCAAGACGCTTGGTTCGGGGTGACCTATCAAGAAGATAAACCCGAGGCCATCACCCGCATTCATGCCCTCATCGAACAGGGGATCTACCCCGCGTCTCTGGAATTTCCTTCATGAGCAAAGCGATCCAGTTCGTTCCTCAGGTCTTTCAGCGCTTTGCGATTCAAGGCGTGTATGGCTCCGCGCGACCTTATGGCTCAGGTCACATCAATGAAACCTTTTTAGTCACCGCTCAAGAGAACGGGGTTCCCCGTCGTTATATTTTTCAACATCTGAATACGTCTATTTTTCCTGATCCGCACCCCGTGATGCGAAATATTCAACAGGTCACCGGGCATTTGCGAAAAAAACTTGCCCACCTCTCTTCGGTTGATCTTGAGCGGCAAGTCTTGACGCTGATGTCCACTCGCGAGGGGGGTGTTTTGTTCGAAGATCCCACAATGGGCTACTGGCGAGCCTACCTTTTTATTGATGAGGCCCAAACTTTTGACATTCTTGAAACCCCCCAACAAGCTTTCGAAGCGGCGTTGGCTTTCGGTACCTTCCAACATCTCCTATCGGACTATGATGGACCGCCTTTAGTGGAGACCACGCCCGATTTTCATCACACCGTGAAGCGTTTTCAGGTATTCCAAGCGGCCGTGAAGGCAGACCCTCTAGGTCGGGCTCGAGACATGGCGGCTGAGATTGATTTTGCTCTTCATCATGAGGCGCTCACGCACTCGTTAATTAATTTGAAAGCTTCGGGGGCCATTCCTGAACGGATTACCCACAATGATACGAAATTGAATAATGTGTTGCTGGATGCGGAGAGCGGTAGAGGACTATGCGTATTGGATCTAGATACGGTGATGCCCGGGTTATCGCTTTATGATTTTGGTGACATGGTTCGTTCCGCCTGCAACCCAGTCGCCGAGGATTGTCCGGATCCCAGTCGTGCCATTGCGAGAGGCGATGGCTTCGAAGCCTTGGTCGCAGGCTACCTCCAGGGAACCTCCGGAGCCTTGCTGCCCATCGAGAAAGACCATCTCCTGACCTCAGGACAACTCCTCAGTTTTGAATGCGGTCTTCGATTTCTCACGGATCATCTGAACGGTGATACCTACTTCAGAATTCACCGACCAAGTCAAAATCTCGATCGAGGCCGGACTCAATTTGCCTTGGTCGCGAGCCTTGAGACACAGCGCGATCATTTTTTAAGCCTCATCCCCCGATCATAAAGGATCTTATGTCGACTTTTGTGGAGTCCACGCCTCAACATCGTCGACAAATGAATTTCTTATTGAGCATGTCAGGCTTAGGCGGCCTGTTGTACGGTATTGACCTTGGGATTATTGCGGGGGCGCTTCCATATCTAGAAGCCACATCAGGATTCACCTCCAATCAACTCTCGGTCGTCGTAGCGGCCGTGTTACTAGGCAGTGTCGGCTCCACTCTATTTGCTGGACTGCTCTCCGATGCGTGGGGTCGACGTCCCGTCATGATTGTCAGCGGATTTGCGTTCATTCTCAGCGTTCCCATGATGGCGTTGTCGTCGAGTTTTTTCACATTGGTCCTAGGTCGACTCTTTCAGGGTATTAGTGCAGGACTGGTGGGTGTTGTGGTCCCTCTTTATCTTGCGGAATGTTTGGGGGCCACGAATCGAGGCAAAGGCACGGGGGTCTTTCAATGGTTGATTACGCTCGGTATCTTTACGGCGGCGCTGGTCGCTTGGCTTTTTAGTTTCCGTGTGGAGGCGATTGAGCAACTGCAGGATGCGCAGCGTCTTTTTGATTTTAAAAACCTTGCCTGGAGAAGTATTTTTTGGATCTCCCTGATTCCGGGACTTGCGTTTACCGTCGGAAGCTTTTTTACCTCTGAGTCGCCCCGCTGGCTCTTTCGTCAGGGTCGCCGGGCCGAAGCGAAAGCGGTCCTGATGAAAACCCGCCCCGAGGCCCAAGCAGAATCAGAGCTTCAAGAGATGGAAGCCTTGCAGGGAGCTCCCTCTAAGGTCGAAGCTCAGCGCGAGTCTATCTTCCGTCGAAAATACATGATTCCCTTTGCCCTCGCCTGCGCGATTCTCATGGGTACGCAAGCCACCGGCATTAATTCCATCATTGGCTACAACACGACGCTGCTTATTCAATCAGGTTTGAGTGATCACGATGCTCATTTAGGTTATGTCCTGATGACGCTAGTGAATTTCTTGATGACGTGGATAGGAGTGAGTCTTGTCGATCGTCTGGGCCGAAAATTCCTTCTTACCGTGGGCGCTTCTGGCCTCACGCTCTGCTTACTCGTCATCGGTTTTCTCTTTGATCGGGTGGAATCAAAGCGATTGGATGGTCAAGCCTATGTTCAGTCTTTGGTGAACTCCGACCAAGAGCTACATTTTGATTTCACTGGCGCCAAGGCCGATACGTTGGTCCAAAAAATAAATCCCAACCGACAGGATCTCCTAGGGAAACCCAGTACTGCGGTTCTTATTTATGCCTACGGGGATTTCCGGGCTGCGTCTAAAGTCGTTCGCAGTCAGGATCCTCTCGCACAGATCCATGTCACCCGAGCAAATGTGGTGCCCACTAACCGTGTGGTGGCTTTTTTCTCCAGTCCCTTCGGAGACTGGGAAGCTGGCCAAAGAGCACCCCTCAAAATTGAGCATGCTTTGCTGACGCCAACCCCTTCGAGTTCGAATGGTTGGGCAACAGCGATCTTGATCTTTCTTTTTATAGGATTCTTTGCCCTGGGTCCTGGCGTTTGTGTATGGCTCGCCCTCTCTGAGTTAATGCCTACTCGTATTCGGTCCAATGGTATGAGTGTGGCGCTCTTACTTAATCAAGCGGTGTCTACCCTGATTGCTTTATTATTTCTACCCTCAGTCGGTCAGTACGGCTACGGACCAGTCTTCTTCGTGTTTGCCGGATTCTCCATCGTTTTTACGCTAATTGCAGCCTTTTGGCTTCCTGAGACCAAAGGAAAGACGCTCGAGGAGATTGAAACCCAGTTCGATCCCACACCCTAATCCTTTAAAATCAATATTAGGTACCCTAGAATGAGCTTCGCATTTCAAACAAGAGAACGTGGCTTCACCATGGCGCTTGCACTCGCCATGGCAACCGTTATGGGAATCTTTCTCATGGTCGCCATGCCGACACTGGCCACCGAAGTTCAGCGAGAAAAAGAAATGAATCTGATCTTCAGGGGCGAAGCTATTGCGAATGCTTTGCGACTTTACAATCTGCGCATGGGTAAATATCCCACCCAACTCGAAGAATTGATGAAAACCAAACCCCGTATGATTCGTCAGCTGTATGCAGACCCCATGACGGAGGAGGGTACTTGGGAATATATTTATGCCGTCCAGCCAGGAGTAAGCGGTAGTACCGAGGGTTTACCGATTATGGGGGTTCGCAGTCGCTCGGAGCGCAATAGCGTATTGGTCTATCAAAAAAAATCATTGATCCATGATTGGACTTTTACGGCGATTCCGAATTACATTGTTCCAAGTGGAAATGAGCCAACTCAATAAACATTTACCTTCGGTAGGGAGTGATACGGATAGCCTTGAGTTCTCGATGAGAACACGCCTCCCAGACAATATTTATCCGTCATGAGAACACTTCTCGTCGGGCATAATGAAGGATGACTTCGGAGATGAGGCAATGCAGTATTTTGTTCGCCTAGTAGCCCTTCTTTGTTTATTTTCAAGTAGCATTGGGGCTCAAACTTCCGAAACGAATAGCTCAGGGATCCGTCGCTGGGCGACGCAACTGGAAGCGAGGGGCATTCGGGTCACGGCGGGTATTTGGGATATTAAAACAGGTACTTTTATCGAAGGGTTTCAAGAAAGTCGAGCGCTGATTCCCGCGAGCACCACCAAAGCGGTCTCGACGTATGCCTTATTGAAATCGCTTAAGCCCGAATCGACCATTGAGACGGAGGTCTTCGGAGACTTTGATGGAGATTCCACCGTCACCAGCGACGTAGTCTTCAAAGGAAGTGGCGATCCTTTCCTCGTGAGTGAACGTCTTTGGACAATGGTGCAAGAATTAAAAGAAAAAGGGATTCGACGTATTCAGGGATCTCTTGTTTTTGACCAAAGCGCCTTTGATACCCAACGCTATAACCCCGATTGGGTAGGAACAAGCCGAGATACCACCCCCGTCATTCAACCTTTTTCTATAAATTTCAATCGAGAAGGCGGCCGACTGGTTACCG
>BJFQ01000028.1 GCA_014189895.1 Acidobacteriota bacterium
ATACCTTTATTGATGTTCACTTCTCCAATTATCACCTTGGGAATAAACTAAGAGAGTTAGTTGACGGAGGGGTTTGGTTATGCTTTTTGACTCTGCATCAACTTTTGGTCGGACTTTTAAGATATTGAGTTTTGGCGAGAGCCATGGGCCTGCGATTGGAGTTGTAATTGATGGAGTGAAACCCGGCCTCTTATTTGATTTAGGATTTATCCAAGCTGAATTAAATCGAAGGCGGCCAGGGTTCAGTTCCCTTTCCACTCCAAGGAAAGAGGATGATGAACTTCAAGTTCTGAGCGGCGTCTATGAAGGCAAAACGACGGGACACCCTATAGCCCTAATTGTCTTTAATCAGAGCCAAAGAAGCTCAGACTATGAGCACCTCCGAGATGTCTTCCGGCCAGGTCACGCAGACTTTACTTATGAAAAAAAATATGGGATCCGCGATCCCCGGGGTGGAGGTCGAAGTTCAGCTCGTGAGACTATCGCACGAGTGGCTGCCGGCGCATGGGCAAAAACCCAATTAAAAAATATAGGAGTGTCTATTCGGGGCTATTCGAGAGAGATTGCCGGAATTGAATGCCAAAAGATCGATTGGGATTTTGTAGAACAAAACCCTCTTCGCTCTGGAGATTCAAGTTGCTATGAGGCACAGAGAAGTGAGGTTGAAAAAGCTAAAGCGGAAGGCGACTCTGTAGGTGGTGTCGTTGAGTTATGGATAGAAGGGTTACCCGTTGGATTGGGGGACCCCACTTTTGCTAAACTAGACGGCTTGTTAGGTTATGCCTGTTTATCTATTGGGAGCGTCAAGGGGATTGAGTTTGGTTCCGGTTTTCAATCCAGTAAATTAAAAGGAAGCGAGAATAATGATTCAATTACTTCCCGTTCCTATAAGTCATCCCATGCGGGGGGTATTTTAGGAGGAATCAGCGATGGAGCGCCTCTTGTTTTAAGATGCGCGATCAAACCTACAAGTAGCATCGCTAGGACTCAGAAAACAGTCAATAAAGACAACGAAGCAGTCGATATTGTAATTGGAGGTCGTCACGATCCCTGTATATGTCCCCGGGTCGTCCCAGTGATTGAATCTATGGCAGCTATTGTTATATATGATGCTTGGTTAACGCAACAGGCCCTAAACCCTGACTTCTCCCAAGGCGTCGAAGATTGGGATATCCAAAATCTAGAATTATTCAACAACCATGGATTCTCGAGAGACAAGGACGATGGAATTTAAGATAATGAAATAGATCGAGAGTTCAATCTGTGGATCCTATTGTTTTAAGTTACCAGACGCCTGACCACGATTTGGATGTGGTTGCCCGACATATATACAGGGAAGGGCTAGCTCAACGCATGGTTCATTGGAAGAATATCTCCTTAGCTGACGAGATGATTTATCTTGCCACTTGCCAAAGAGCGACATGGATCTTTTGGGGGGGTAAACCCGAGATGCTTAATTTTACTGATGCTCATATCAAGCGAGGTCCCCATGCCTGGACTCATTTATTGTCCTTAGCCACCGGGTTAGAAAGCGCTAATGTTGGAGATCGAGAAATCACAGAACAACTGAATGATGCTCTAAAAATCTCCAAAGAAATGGGTATGTCAGGAGAAGAGTCATCCGCTGTTGTTGCTGATGTTATTCGTGAATCTAGGAGGTTAAGAACTGAATTAGGACTTGCCGATGGAACAGCTAGTATTGCGACAGCCGCCTTGAGACATTTGATGAGTGCTCTCTCGGTCGACTCTTCCATCTTGATCATAGGATTCGGCCCCATGAGTCAATATATTGCTCGAAGACTACACGAAAAAGGCTATCGAGTGACATTGTCTAATCGAACAGAGAGTAAGGTTGGGAAATTAGCCAATGAATTAGGGGTCCCTACTATACCTCTCGAAGTAGTTCAGCAAGATCCGCAAAATTTTGATGCCCTAATCACTTCGACAGGTTCCGTTACCCCCATTTTTACCTATAACCAGTGGAAGAGAGTTAGTCAGAGAAAACCATTGCGTATTCTCGACCTTGCCCTTCCTGCAGATTCCGAACCGGCGCTGCAACAGCTTCCATGGATAAATCGTGTTGACCTAAGCGTTTTTCTCGTAGAAACAGACATTAATCGCCAGCGACGCATCGAAGTCTCATCCCAAGCTGAACCATTTATTGTGGGCGCAAGTCAGCGACTGAGAAAACGTTCGCAAGATCGAACGAAGAAACGATCTATGCTTTCGGCGAGAGAAACCCTTAGCGCATCCTGGGACGCCCTGGAGGAAGAAGTGAAAAACATGAAAGCTTTAACGCCTGATCAGTACGCGGCAGTTCAAGAGTTGCTTATCAGAGGAAGAACCCTTAGTTATCGTGCACTTGTTCAGGGCCTCGAGCCAGACACCCACCTTAAGAATGTGGCAGAAATCTTAAGGCTGGATATTTCGTGAAGACATGTGTTATCGGTACTCGATCTTCTGAACTTGCGAAGATCCAAGCTTTACCCATTCATGATCATCTTGTCCAATTAGGCTATAAAGTCAGTTGGAAATTATTCACAACGTCTGGAGATATGTGGCAGCAGGGCCCTTTAAATCCATCCCGAGGAAATGATTTCTTTACCAAAGAAATAGACGAAGCCCTTATTTCTAAAGAAGTCGATGTATCCATACATAGCCTCAAAGATTTATCAGTGTCCCGCCCACAAGGCTTAGTATTTGCATGTATACCAACGCGTTTCGATCCATCAGACTGGCTCATACATACACAGCCTCTTGAAAGAATCAAACAGATTGCGACAAGTTCCGTAAGAAGAGAAAAACTGCTCCATGCGGCTTGGCCTGATGTTGAATTCACTTGGATTCGAGGTAATGTTTCTACTCGTATTGAAAAACTTAAAAGCGGATTTACTCGTGATCAGCCCATCCAAGGGACCGTGCTAGCGGCAGCGGGGCTTAAGAGACTGAATATTGACCTTAAAGGTCTCTACATAACATCTATTCCTTTCGAAGATTGCTTGCCAGCCCCTGGTCAGGGAGCTATCGTTGCTGAAATTCGACAAGAAGATCATGAACTTAAAGATGATCTGACTTTATTGTCTGACCCCTTGACTTTGGAGTGTGTGTCCGCTGAAAGAATGCTTTTAAAGAAACTTGGCGGTGGTTGTCAGATGCCGTTGGGAGCGCTTGCTGAAAAAATTGATCACAATACTTATCTTTTTCGTTCTATGTATGCCCATGAAAACCGCATTATCAAGACACGCACTACAGGGAAGAACCTCGATGAGATAATCGATAAAACTCTCGATGAACTACAAATATGAGACCTTTCGCTCCAGGTATCTTGATCAATCGATCTTCCGGCGACCCTCTTTATGAATTTCTTCTAAAGGAGGGGTACTTACCCATTTCCTGCCCTTTAACAATCGCCTCGTTTAATCAGAATCTTCCATCCCAACTTAAAGAAACTCTATCTCAAAACCCCTCTATAGATGCTTGGATTATCACGTCCCCTACATCTGGACGTTTAGTTGAGCCATTTTTACCACCAGGATGTAAGGTCATTTCCACGAAAGCTTCTCGAGATGCATTGCTCCATCCCGAGTATTATGATTTGATCGTCAGCGACGAGGCCTCTTCCGAGGCTCTTCTTGGAGTCGTCAAATCCTTAAGGCCCAGCGGAGGAAATTTCTTACTGTTCCATGGGTATCGAAGTCGTCAAGTGATCGAGAAGAGTTTAATGAATACCGCATTTAGAATCTCGACATTAATCTCCCATATGGAAATCCCGAATCCAGACCTACGCTCTTTACCTGAAGCCGGTGCCTATTTGGCCCTTAGCCCACTGCAGGCAGAGCTCTTTTCTCAGAAAGCCAAGGATCTTTTTCCCATAGGTTGGGGTAAATTATTAGAGAGGACTTTTATAGACCAAGGCCTTGTTGAGTATCGAGTTTGCCATCCAACCCTTCTTGAACTCCACGCCCTATTAAAAGACATTTACCAGGTGCTCTAAATGGCTCACAGATCTAGAAGGCTCCGGTTATCTCCAGCTATTCGTGAACTTATAGCTGAAACTAGAATTCATCCGTCTCAACTTGTGCAGCCACATTTTGTTCAAGAGTCAGATGGTAGTTCTGAGATAACGAGCTTGCCTGGAATAGATCGCATGAGCATCGAACCTCTATTAGTTCAGATAGAGAAGGATCTTAAAGTCGGTTTAAGAACGGTCCTTTTATTCGGTATCCCTGAAGAAAAGACTCCCAATGGTCTATCATCTAAAAATTCAAATGATGTGATTCCAAAAGCCATCAGGGCTCTCAAAAAGAACTTTGGAGCCGATTTGATCGTAATGTCGGATATCTGCCTCTGCGCGTATACCGACCACGGTCATTGCGGTCTGATCGTAGATTCTATAATTCACAATCGGAGCTCTGTTGAAGCTCTAGTTGCAATGGCTTTAAACCATGCTGAAGCCGGGGTCGATATAGTGGCTCCAAGCGATATGATGGATTTCCGTATTGGGGCAATTCGTCACAACCTAGATAAAAACAATTTCGAGGATGTTTCTGTTTTAAGTTATGCGATCAAGCATGCCGGAGCTTACTATGGTCCTTTTAGGGATGCAGCCGGCTCATCGCCTAAATTTGGTGATCGAAAAAGTTATCAGATGGACCCTCGTAATACTCGTGAAGGACTTAGGGATGCTCTGCAGGACGCAGAGGAAGGCGCAGACTTCTTGATGATCAAGCCTGCTCTCCCCAACCTAGATTTAATCTCTAAGCTTAGAGAAATGACTTTAGCTCCACTATTTGCATATCATGTCAGCAGTGAATATTCTTCGGTCAAAGCTGCAGATGCTAGAGGGTGGGTCTCCGGCGACCAACTAATGCGCGAGCACTTAATTTCCATCAAGCGCGCAGGCGCCGATGTGATCGTCAGTTATGCTGCTCGCGAGGCATTAGCGAAAGGTTGGTTTAGTTGAACAACGATCAATTGTACCTAGAAGCTAAAAAGTTTTTCCCAGGTGGCGTGAACAGCCCAGTAAGGGCTTTCAAGTCTGTTGGAGGAGTTCCCAAATTCTTCAAAAAAGCAGAGGGTGCCTGGTTTGTTGACGAAGAAGACCAGAAATATCTGGATATGTGTATGTCGTGGGGACCACTCATCCTCGGCCATGCCCATCCTGACGTCATCAAAGCCGTCACGGGGGCGCTTAGTGAAGGTCTCACATTTGGAGCCCCCTCACGCAGGGAAAACGCCCTAGCAAGAAAAATTAAAAGCATGGTTCCATTTATCGAAAAAATGAGATTTGTTTCTAGCGGGACTGAAGCAGTAATGTCTGCCATTAGGGTGTCAAGAGGATTCACGGGAAGATCAAAGATATTGAAGTTTGAAGGTTGTTACCATGGCCATTCTGATGCATTACTAGTCAAGGCTGGCTCAGGGCTAGCCACATTCGGAGAACCATCCAGCGCGGGAATCCCCAATGAAGTTTCACGTTTAACCTCTGTACTCCCCTTAGATAATATCGAAGCCCTGGAGTCTTTTTTTGCTCTCCATGGTTCCGAATTGGCTGCAGCGATCATTGAACCTATACCCGCTAATAATGGCCTCCTTCTTCAGGACCTAAGATTTCTTAAGCGATTGCGCGAACTCTGCACTAAATATCAAAGTGTTTTGATATTTGATGAAGTTATTTCCGGCTTCCGTGTCTCACCTTCTGGTGCATCCGGTCTTTATAAGATTTATCCAGACATAGTCACTTATGGGAAAATTATCGGAGGTGGTATGCCGGTAGGTCTTTATGGGGGTCGATCGGATATTATGAGTTGCGTATCTCCTGACGGACCTGTTTACCAAGCAGGGACCCTAAGTGGAAATCCTATCGCGATGACTGCCGGACTTGCCACTCTTGAACTTCTAGATGAATCGCTATATTCCACTCTCCTGAAAAGGGGCGCTCAGTGGTCTAAAGTCTTTGAATTGATACCTGGATGTCGCTGCCCCCATGTTGGAAGTATTTTATGGCCCCTTTTCCAGCCCAGAGTCACGCGCTCATCCGAGATACAAGAGTCATCTATAACGAGTTTTAATAAACTTCATCAAGGACTGATTTCACATGGGGTTTATCTGCCCCCCAGCGGCTACGAGGTCACCTTTTTGAGCTTAGCCCACAAAGAACCTGAATTATCCTTTTTTCAAGATCAGATCAAAAAAATAATCTCACCTCAAGGAAATTAATTGGATCCTTTATTACTCCAAGTACTCAATGGATATCGGCCTTCCCAGACGCCCGTTTGGTTTATGAGGCAAGCCGGTAGATTTTTGCCTGAATATCGGGAAGTCCGAAAGCAATATACGTTCGACCAGGTACTTAATGACCCACAACTATCGAAACAGGTCACGCTGCAGCCTATCCAAAGATTTCCAAAGTTAGATGGGGCTATTATTTTCAGCGATATCCTAATCGTCCTGAATGCACTAGGTTGTAGGGTTTCTTTTGAACATGGATCCCCCTCTATCGGACGGACTCTCGATCAAATCTCTATCGATGATGCGGTTGATTATTCACATTTTGACACTGTTCAAAAAGCACTTAAAGCCACACGATTGGATCTCCCGTCGCACGTCACCCTCATTGGCTTTGCAGGAGCACCCTGGACACTTTTTGCCTATGCTTGTGATGGATCCAATAAGAATGGTTGGCAAAAAGCCAAGGAGTTCTTGTCGCAAAAGCCATTGGAAGCTGAAGCTTGGTTGAATAAAATCAGTAAAGTTACTAGAGATCTCTTAATGCTGCAAATCGGGGCAGGTGCCCAAGTAGTTCAGTTGTTTGATAGCTGGGCTGGAGATTTATCTCAAGATGAGTATCTTTCTTGGGCGCTCCCTTTCGCCGAGATGACCCTCAAGGACTTAAAGGTGCCCAGGATCTACTTTCCCAAGATGCAAGAGTTACCTCCACAACTTCAATTATTTGATTGCGAAGCACTTTCGATATCCTGGGAGAGTAGGATGTCTTTGGCTCGTTCATCTTTCCCGAGAAAAATTCTCCAAGGTAATTTAGACCCTAAAACCTTACTCGGCGAAGAAGGCCAACTTATTAAAAGTGTTCAGTCCATCATGGATGAAATGAAGGGTCATGGCCACATCTTTAATCTTGGACATGGGATACTTCCGAAAACCGATCCCAGCGTAATTCAACAGATTCTTGATATGGTCAAACCATGACCCATACTATTCAGGAGTTGATTACTCGTTACGATAAACCTGGTCCAAGATATACGGGTTATCCCATGCCACCCGCATGGAATGATCATCTAGAAGAGTCCGTTCTTCTAGAAGCCATTGAAGCCGTCTCAGATCAAGATGATCACTTAAGCCTCTATATTCACTTACCCTTCTGTAAACGGCGTTGTTCTTACTGTGGCTGTAATGTTGTCATCAGCCCACAATATGATCCCGTGAAAAGCTTTTTGGAGACTCTGGATAAAGAGGCGGATTTATGGAAAAAATCCCTCGTAAAGCCTCGTAAGATTATTCAAATGCATTGGGGTGGCGGGACTCCCAACTATCTCAATTCCTCAGATTTATCCAAGGTCTTTTATTCTATCTCCTCAAGGTTTCAAATCCTCCCAAGTGCTGAAGTGAGTATAGAGATCGATCCAACTTTCCTCACGGAAGATCAACTCCCAACCCTTAAAGATATAGGGTTCAATAGGGTATCTTTTGGTGTTCAAGATATGGATCCTGAAGTGCAAGAACTAATCACGCGAGGTCAAACCGCTGATCAAACTATCAAGGCCATTCAGCAAGCTAAATCTTTAGGCTTCAAAGGTATCAATATTGATCTCGTTTATGGATTACCTGGTCAAACCCTCAATAGTTTCGAGATAACAATTAAGAAAATGATAGAACTCAAGCCGAGTCGCCTTGCTATTTATGGATTTGCCTATTTACCTTCTCTTTTACCATTTCAAAAATCTATTCCTCCGGAAAAACTTCCCCAAGCATCTGAGAGACTAAACTTACTATTGATGGCGTCTGATATGTTGGAGAAAGCTGGGTATGTATCGATCGGAATGGACCACTTCTCCAGTCCCTCAGATGACCTGACGCTTGCCCTGAATGCAGGAAAGTTAGGGCGTAACTTTATGGGCTATGCCCCACACGTAGGAGAGCATATGGTGAGTATGGGGCCAAGTGCTATCTCTAATATTGGTAATGTTTACCATCAAAATCATAAAAATCTAAATCAATGGACACAGTCAATCAATGAAGGTCATTTTGCCATGAGTAAAGGGATTAAATGTACTTCTGATGACTTATTAAGACGATGGGTTATACACACCCTCATGAGCGAATTTAAATTAATATGGTCGGACTTTGAAGCGAAATGGAATATTGATGGAAAGGCATACTTTCGAAATGAAATCGAAGCGCTCAACGCTGAAGTAGAATATGGAACTGTATTAATTACGAATGATAAAATTGAAATCAGCGAAATTGGAAAGCGCTTCATTAGAAATCTTGTTATGCCCTTTGATCGTTATTTAACAAATATTTCTAAAAGTAAGTTCAGTCAAACCGTCTAAGATCTCAGGATCCCTTATGCATTCAAAAACCGCTATCGTAATGTTAAATCTCGGTGGGCCTGTCACCTTAAGCCATGTAGAGCCTTTTTTGAAAACTTTATTTGGTGATAGAGACCTCATCAAATTGCCCGGACCAGCATGGTTTCAACCTACTTATGCATGGGGAATTGCAAAAATCAGAACCAAGGGAGCTCAGAAAAAATATGCTGAAATTGGGGGAGGTTCTCCGCTTCTCCGAGAAACAGCACGCCAAGCGTCTGCCCTTAGAACAGAGTTGCGAACTTTAGGCTTCGAGGGCCCCATCAAGTTAATATTTCGGACCTCTCAACCAAGGGCGGAGTCGATGCTTAGGGTCCTCCAAAGAGAGGGAGTTGCTCAGATACTGCCACTTTCGTTGTATCCCCATAACTGCAAGGCCACTACGGGTTCAAGTATTCGCGAGTTAGAACGTCTTGCCCCTAGGTTTGGGATCTCTATACTTCCTGGCGTCCTTCATTATGCAGATCATCCTAAATATATCGGAGCTTTGAGTAGACTTATTCGGGAAAAATTAGAAGAACTACCTTATGCTACCGTGATCTTTAGTGCCCATAGTCTCCCGGTGAACCAAATAGAAAATGGGGATCCTTACGAATCAGAAATCCATAAATCAGTTGAAGCCATTCAGCAATCCCTAGGTGATATCCCTGGTGGTTATACGTTGGGCTACCAATCCCGCGTAGGTCCTATTCGTTGGTTAACGCCCTCTCTGAAAACTGTCCTTAAAGACTGTCAGGGCCGCGATGTCATAGTCGTCCCTATTTCATTTGTTTCAGAGCATATTGAAACTTTACACGAACTTGATATTGAATACCGAGAGATTGCCGAAAAGATTGGCATACGTAATTATGCAAGAGTTCAAACCGTTGGAATCAACAAAGAGTACATTCATTGTCTATCAGATTTAGTGATACAGAACCTGAAGTAGATGAGTATGAAGAAAATCCTC
>BJFQ01000029.1 GCA_014189895.1 Acidobacteriota bacterium
CCCAAAGTATTGGTAAGGTCCACACTTTCTTCGGCAACTTCGGCATGCTGGTTCGAGCGCTTACCTATTGTATGAGTCATGGAAGCGATGGGCTTAGAGAAGCTACCTTGCGCGCGATTGTGAATGCCAACTATGTTCGAAGCCAACTGGTGGGTTTTTATCATTTGCCCATTACATCTCCGACTATGCACGAGGTCGTTTTTAACGACTCGATTCAGGCGAAAAACGGAGTCCACACTTTAGATATCGCCAAGCGATTGATTGATTACGGCTTTCATCCGCCTACGGTTTATTTCCCTATGGTCGTCAGCGGCGCGCTCATGATTGAACCAACCGAAACTGAATCCAAGGAAGAGCTTGATGCTTTTATTCATGCGATGAAGTCTATTGCTCAAGAAGCCGCGGAGTCTCCCGATCTCATCCACCAGGCCCCCGTCACTGCCCCTTTAAGACGTTTGGATGAAACTACAGCAGCGCGCAAACCCATCTTGCGCTGGTTGCCTAATTTAACTCGATCTTAAACGGACCTCGGGGTAATTGAACCACGGAGTTATAACGTTCGGGATGATGCACAATCATCACGATGGTCCGACCTCTCTGCACTTCATTTTGGATCACGCTCAGGGCAAGATCGTGCCTCACATCATCCAAGCTAGCAAGGGGTTCATCCAAAAGAACCAGATCATAGGGAGTCGCTAGGGTGCGGGCCAAAAGACTAAGGGCTCGTTGGCCTCCAGAAAGCTGGTGCGGAAGGCGATCGAGATGGGCTTCGATCCCTAAGTTCATAGCCAATTCGATACCCCGGGGATGACGCTGCCACCAACTTACATTCTTTTTCACTGTGGCGTGGGGGAACAAACTATCTTCCTGGCTTTGCCAGGCAATGTCTCGGTATTCGGGTCTCATGTTGATACGCGTCGTTGTATCGAAAAGCAGGTGAGACCCTTTTTCTAGACGACCCGCGTTGGGAGTGAGATGGCCCGCTATTAATTTGAGTAGGGTGGATTTTCCGCAACCATTTTCTCCGGATAAATACACTAATTGAGGACGATGGATCTTAAAGTGACCCTCTAACGTAAACGAGCCAGTCTGATAGCGACAAGATAAATCTAAGGCCGCCATGTTTGCTCCAAATATCTGAGCCCAGCTAGAGAAATAATGGAGAGAGACATGGAAACCACGGCGATACAAATCGCTAGGGGAAGGTCACTTTCCATGGCACTCATGACCGCCACGGGCAAAGTCTGGGAGACTCCTGGGACATTGCCTGCAAACATTAGCGTCGCCCCGAATTCGGCTAAGCAAAGGGTAAACGCCAGGGTGATACCTGCCATCCAAGCCGGTCGAGCGAGAGGAATCATGATCTTTATGAAGCATTGCCATTCATTCATCCCGCCGCTGGAGGCTGCGTGTTCATAGAGCACAGGAATCGACCCGAAGCCTGCTCGACTCGCGCGAATCAGTAGAGGCGTCGCTCTAAAAACTAAAGCAATCACAACGGCCGATGTTGTGAGAGGGATACGAAATCCAAAGACGTTGAGAAATTGGCCTAACCAACCGAATTGTCCAAAAATTAAAAGCAGTCCTAACCCAATGACCACCGGCGGCATTGTCGTGGGGAGATCAATAATGACTTCCAAAAACTTTTTGCCCGGGAAATCAAAGCGCCCCAAGATATAGGCCACGGGAATGCCGATAAACCAAGCAATTAGGGTAGCCAGAAAACTGGTTTTCAAAGTTAACAGGACGGCTTTTTGAACCAAGTCATTGTTGATATAGGCCCAGGGTTGGAAGGGGAGCGAGGTAACAAAAAGGCCGAGGACAGGCAACAAGACAAGAAGCACAAAAGGACACAGAGCCAGAACCCACAATTTAGAAAGCGGCCTCATTGGATACCTCGCTCAGAGAATCTTCTTTTGGCTTCGGGCGACTGAATAAAGGCTACCCACCGGTGACCCCAGTAGGTTTGCTCGGAGCTTAAGGTGACTCCTGCAACATAGGGGATCGATGGATTAATATCTGTCGGAAGCTCAATGACATCCCCCGAGTCCCACTGGGAGAGATAAATAAAAGCTGCATCTGCCTCGCGTAACTGAATTTTATTTTTTAAATTTTGGGCACTGAAATCGCGTGTCACGATATTGCGATAAAGCGCTTCATACTCCCGAGCGCTGAGGTAGTTTTTAGCCACCGCGGCGCGAAGCAAGCCTTCGGTGAAACGCCCAATGGGAACTCCGGGGTCAGCGAGCGCTAAGCGAAGTCCTGGCTTCGCTAAGTCTCTGAGTGTTTTTAAGTGCACCCCGGGGCGAACTAAAAGCACTAGCCGAGTATTTCCAATGGGTTCATACCGTTCGGCCATCCGATGATCGGTCAGCCAACGTGCCTGCGCTTCGCCTGCAAAAATAAAAACATCGGTCGTGGCCCCAGCTTGAAGTTGATTTCTTAAAAGCGACGAGGATCCATACAAAACTTGCATCTTTATATTATGCTGTCGAGAAAATTGATCCACGAGGGGCTCTATGGATTCACGGAGCGAAGAAGCGCACATCAGGCGAATAGATTGACCCTGCAGTGCAGCGGGGGCTCCAACAGAAGCCCAAAGAGCAACCAAAAGGATGATTTCTTGTCTACGCATTGGTGTTTTTCTATGGTGAGATTAATAATAAGGTTCGCATGCTCATAAGAAAACCCCAAGATGTCCTCAGCTCTGAGATCACCCCAAGAGGTCTCTATCAAGATCGACGGAGTTTTGTGGCTGCTCTAGGTGGTTTCGTAGGCTCAGCTTTCATTCCACAGTCGGCAAAGGTTAAAGGGGTGGGGGCGAATTTGGGGCCCATTGAACCATCCTCCCTTAGTACTCAAGAAGCTATGACATCCCTCTCCAGCGCAACTCGGTATAACAATTTCTATGAATTTGGATTAGATAAAGAAGAGCCCGCCATGAATGCGTGGCGCCTCCGAACACGGCCGTGGACAATTAATATCTCCGGGGAATGCCTGAGGCCTCAAACCATCGGTATCGAAGAATTATTAAAACTTGCTCCCCTTGAAGAGCGTATTTACCGAATGCGGTGTGTGGAAGGCTGGAGCATGGTGATCCCTTGGGTGGGGTTCCCTATTAAAGCGCTCCTCGATCGTGTACAACCCAAGTCGACGGCACGCTATGTTGGTTTTTTCAGCAAGGCCGACCCCAAAGAAATGCCAGGTCTCGACAACCCCGTCCTCGATTGGCCATATCTCGAGGGCCTGCGACTAGACGAAGCCCTTCATCCCCTGGCGATCTTAGCCGTCGGGATGTATGGGCAAACACTCCCTAACCAAAATGGTGCACCGATCCGATTGGTCGTCCCATGGAAATATGGCTTCAAGGGCGCTAAGTCGATTGTAGAAATTCGTCTCCTGAAAGATCAACCTTGGACCAGTTGGGCTAAAGCGACCCCTGACGAATATGGATTCTTCGCCAATGTAAATCCTAATGTGGACCATCCACGCTGGTCACAGCGCAATGAACTTCGCATCGGGGAGATGAACCGGCGAAAAACTTTATTGTTCAATGGCTATGCCGATCAAGTGGCTTCGCTTTATAACCAAATGGATTTAACAAGAAATTTTTAGAGGATTTTATGAAACCGGGGCGCCTAGTTCTGTTGGGTAAAAGTCTCTGTTGGAGCTTGGGTGTTTTTCAGCTTGCCCGATTACTGGGTGGGGTGTATTACCAAGCTGACTATATGGGCCCCAACCCCCTGGATAAAGGGCTCAATCTCTTGGGGTGGTGGGGCTTATTTTTCCTCACCCTTACCTTAAGCTGGACCCCTATATCTCAATGGACAGGGCAACCCTGGTGGAAGCAACTTCAGAGACTCACGGGTCTTTTTTCCTTCGCTTTTGTGGTGCCTCATCTTTTTATGTATGTATATTTTGACCAGGAACACAATTGGTCGTATATTTTGCCGGATCTTTGGGATCGTAAATTTATTCTTCTAGGGTTTGTGGCCTTTTTAATTTTATTGGTCCTAGCTATTACAAGCACACAGAATTGGCAAAGAAGATTGGGGGCCAACTGGAAAAAGCTCCACCGGCTAACTTATATAGCAGCTATCTTGGGGATTACTCATTTCACTTACCGGATGAAAGTAGGGCTTCAACATCCTGAGGTTAAAACCTTTGCTATCGTGATCACCCTTTTGCTCTTGGCGCGCATCTTGCCTTTGCTAAAGAGTGATTCTATTCTTCCTGTTCCCAAAGCATAATAAGAGTTTGGAGATACCCTGTGGCTCATCATTATCCCTTTTCAATTCATTGGTCTGGAAATACTCTCTCGGAAGATTACTCTCGTAACGCAGAGTTGAGCGCCCCCCAAAAGCCTGATGTGTTGGGATCGAGCGCTCCTGAATATAAAGGAGATGCTTCTCGATGGAACCCCGAAGATTTACTAGGCTCCGCCCTGGGCCTGTGCCACATGCTCACGTTTTTAGCATTAGCACATAAATCACGAATTGAAATTAAACACTACGAAGACCGGGCGACCTCTGTCTTGGACGCTTTTGAAAAAGGTTTTGCAGTTACCGAAATTCATTTGAAGCCTACGATTACCGTCGCTCCCGGTACGGACCCTGCAAAAGTTCGAGAGTTATTTGAGAAAGCGCACAAGTACTGTTTCGTGGCTAACTCTATTAAATCTAAAGTTATGATGCAACCCACCCTCCAAGAGGGTTAATCTATTTTCTTGCCCCCGAGATATTATGCAGTGCCCTTTTTGTAACCACACAGAAGATAAGGTTGTCGATTCGCGAGAATCTCGCGAAGGTGATTCGATTCGACGTCGCCGTGAATGTTTAAAATGTCATCGCCGATTCACAAGTTATGAGCGCCTTGAAGAAATGCCTCTGATGGTGGTCAAAAAAGACGGGCGACGAGAAAATTTCGATCGACAGAAGTTGCTTAAGAGTTTGATGCTGGCCTGCCAAAAGCGACCGGTCACAACGACTCAGATTGACAACATTGTGCTGGATGCAGAGCGCCGTGTAATGGATCGCGTAGAACGCGAAATCCAGTCTCGAGAATTAGGCGAGATTCTCATGAATGAGCTGAAACAACTCGATAATGTTGCCTACGTGCGTTTCGCCTCCGTTTACCGGGACTTCAAAGATCTCCCTGATTTTATAAGTGCCCTTGAAGATGTGCTGACCCAACGTGACCGGGAAGTTGAGCCGAGCAAAGTCAAAGTTTTGCAACCAAAACAAAGCACTCCGACGATTGAACGATCTCTTTTTTCGACGGACGATATGAAAAAGAGAAATGAGGGAACGGGGTTGTAAACTGTTAGTCGAGGTAACACTTGACTGACGACTTTATCCCAATCCCTACGCTCGAAGAAACGCCCAAGATTCCAGAAATACTTCCCGTCCTTCCTTTAAGGGAGGTCGTCGTTTATCCCTACGTCATTCAACCCCTGAGTGTGAGCCGAGAGAAGTCCATTAGAGCGATTGATGCTGCTTTAGTGGAAAACCGAATGATTCTCCTCGTTTCTCAAAAACAAGTTGAAGTCGACAACCCAACGCCGAGCGATCTTTACCAGATCGGAACCGTTGCCATTATTATGCGCGTTCTCAAGCTTCCGGATGGCCGTATTCGGGCCCTAGCCCAAGGCATCCAAAGAGTTCGGATCGAGTATTTCACAGAAACTGAAAATGTTTTTAGAGCTCGCGTAGAACCCATTGGTGACCCCGAGCCTAAAGAACCCAACATAGAGATCGATGCACTTATTCGAAGTGTTAAACAGAACATGGAAAAGTCTGTAGCGTTAGGCAAGAATCTTCCACAAGAAGTCCTCGTGATCACGAACAACCTTGAGACACCGGGTCGCTTAGCTGATTTAGTAGCTTCGAATCTTGATCTCAAACTTGCTCAGACCCAAGAAGTTCTGGAAATGGGCAATCCTGTCGAACGTCTTCGACGGGTTCACGAATTATTGATTGCTGAAATTGAATTACTAGAGGTACAGCAAAAAATTACCATGGTGGCTCGCGGCGAAATGGATAAGACCCAAAGAGAATATTATCTTCGTCAACAATTGAAAACTATTCAACAGGAGTTGGGCGAAGGGAGTGAGCTCGGCGAAGAAATACAATTGTTTCGGGACAAAATTGCGAAATTAAGAGTGCCCGAAGAAGCCAAAATTGAAATTGACCGCAACCTCAAAAAACTTGAGCGCATGCACCCTGACAGTAGTGAAACTGCCGTCACACGCACCTATCTGGAGTGGATGACCGAACTGCCGTGGGGGCAAACGACCCTTGATAACTTAGCCCTTAAAGACGCAAAGAAAGTTTTAGATGAAGACCACTATGGACTCCACAAAATCAAGGACCGCCTACTAGAATTTTTAGCAGTTCGTAAACTCAAGCCCGAACAACGTGGAACTATCCTGTGTTTTGTCGGGCCTCCGGGGGTCGGTAAAACGTCTCTAGGAAAAAGTATTGCTCGGGCGATGGGACGAAAATTTGCTCGGATCTCCCTAGGAGGCGTACATGATGAAAGTGAAATCCGTGGACACCGACGAACCTATGTGGGAGCCATGCCGGGTCGGATTGTCCAAGCCATCCATCAGGTTAAATCTATGAACCCCGTCATCATGTTGGATGAAATCGATAAGATTGGCCGAGATCTTCGCGGGGATCCCAGCGCGGCTCTTTTAGAGGTGCTTGATTCTGAGCAAAATAATACCTTCAGGGATCACTACTTGAATACGCCGATTGATCTAGGCAATGTTCTTTTTCTGGCTAATGCTAATGAACTAGAACCCGTGCACCCCGCCTTCCGGGATCGTATGGAGGTTATTTATCTCTCGAGTTATACGCTCGAAGAAAAACATGCCATCGCCAGAAGTCATCTGATCCCCAAGCAACTAGAAAAACATGGGCTCAAAACAAAGCACTTGATGTTTTCCGACTCGGGCTTGAAATCCATCATCATGGGGTACACGCGTGAGGCAGGATTACGCCAACTCGAGCGCGAACTAGGCGCTGTGTCTCGAAAAGTGGCTCGCCAACTAGCCGAAGGCACATGGAAAAAGAAAATCAATGTCACGGAAGACAACCTTCATTCTTTTTTGGGCCCCATTAAAATTCTTAAGGATGAAAGATTGGCGGGGCCCCGTATTGGCGTCGTCACGGGATTAGCTTGGACCGCCGCAGGCGGCGATGTGCTCTTCGTGGAAGCGCTTTCGATGCCCGGCAAAGGCTTGCTCCAGCTCACAGGTCAACTCGGAGATGTCATGAAAGAAAGCGCTAGCGCTGCTCTGAGTTATCTTCGAAGTCGTAGTGAAGCCTTTGGCCTAAAGCCAGAAATCTTCCAGAAGCGCGATATTCACATTCACTTTCCTGAAGGCTCTATCCCTAAAGAGGGCCCGAGCGCAGGGTTGGCTATGGCGACCGCTTTGCTCTCCATGCTGACAGGAACCCCGGTGAGAAATACTATCGCTATGACGGGGGAGATTGATTTACGAGGAGATGCGTTAGCCATCGGCGGCCTTAAAGAAAAAAGCTTAGCGGCGCTTCGCTTAGGTATTCATGACATTATCATTCCTCATTCCAACTTAAAAGATCTAGAAGAGATCGACCCTAAAGTGAGAAAACGACTGCGTTTCCACCCCGTAAAGCATGTTGAAGAAGTTTTCGAACTTGCTCTCAAGGGATGGATACGACCCGAAAAAAGAAAGGTCAAAAAAATAATGCCTGCTAAGCCCAAACGAGGGCAAGCGCATCCTTCATGAATCTCTCCCTTACCCCCGAACAGGCCGAGGCGTGGTCTTTAGCGACGCGTGGCCCTTGGCCTCGAGTCGACGGTTCTGCGAGTGACCCCGACTGGATGGCGCTAGCTCTCCAAGAGGCGACCCGAGGCGTAGGTTTATCGAGTCCGAATCCTTCGGTCGGGTGTGTGATCACCAAAGATCGACGCTTACTCGGTCATGGGGCTCATCTCCAAGCAGGTCAACCTCATGCCGAGGTGATAGCGATCCAAAATGCGCTGAGTGCTGGAGAAGATATTCAAGGCGCAACTGCATACATCACGCTCGAGCCCTGTTGCCATATCGGGCGAACCGCCCCTTGCACAGATGCGCTTATTCAAGCAGGTATTCGTCGCGTTGTTCTCGGAGCACTAGATTTGAATCCCCGGGTGAATGGTGGGGGAGTAGCTATTTTGAAGTCTGCAGGAATTGAGGTCACCACGGGTATTTTAGAAAAGGAGTGCATTCGGTTCCATGAACCTTTCTTTAAATGGGTTAAAACGGGTCGCCCTTGGGTGACCGCTAAATTAGCCCTTGGTGAAAACCGAAGAGTGGGTATCGCCGAAAGAATCACGGACCCAGCGACCCAGGCTCTAGGCCATGCTTTGAGGCGAGCCTCCGATGGCATCATGGTGGGGAGCGAGACGATCCGCGTGGACAACCCTCAATTGACTGACCGCTGGCCTTTATTGGCTGAGCCTCACCGCGTGTTTCACCGTATTGTGATGGTGGGCCAAAAAGCCATCCAAGACGAGGCCGCAGTTTGGAAATTTACACCGCGCGAGCCCATACTTCGCATTAGTACTCAAAAACTTCCCGCGCGCGAACAGATCTCCGATATTGTCGTGCCCCCTGATAGCAAAAGTCGACCGTCGCTGCCTCATACGCTAGCTGAATTAGGCGCTCGCCACATTACCCGGCTGCTTCTCGAGGGCGGACCTACGTTGATCCATCGAGCCCTGGAAGAAAAACTCGTTGATGAGGTCCATTTGTTTCAATCCTCAAGGTTCGTGGGAGGACCGATGTTCCAAACGCTCAATTCAACTTGGGGGGAAGACGCTAGCTACTCGTGCGGCCAGGATCTTTGGCAGATCTTCCGTTTGAAAGCTTAGCCCCCGCCTACAAGGCGAACAATTTCAAGTCGATCGCCCGAGACTAAGGGCGTTTGGTCATAAAGTTTTTTTGAAATGACCTGGCCATTTAATTCGACGGCAACCCCATAATTCGGTAAACCCAAATGAGCATGTAATTCTCCTATGTGTTGAAAACTGGGATAGGTTTTGGGTTGACCGTTAATAAAAAGATCCATAGCTATAGGGCCGCCGTAAAAGCTTGTTCGAAATCAGACTGAATGTCCTGCACGTCTTCGATGCCTGTCGCAAAACGCAGGAGACCCGGTGTGATACCAAGGTTTTTCTTTGTGGCTTCATCGACAAAAACATGGGTCATAGATGCGGGGTGTTGAATGAGGCTTTCCACGCCTCCGAGAGATACCGCTCGGTATATCATTTGAAGTGACTCGCAAAATCGAGAGCCGGCCTCAAGGCCTCCTTTAATTTGAAAACTTAGGACGCCTCCAAAACCGTCCTGCATTTGGCGTTTGGCAATCTCATGCCCTGGATGCGAGGGTAGCCCTGGATAATCCACACGTTCAACTTGCGGGTGTTGATTTAGCCATTGAGCTAGAGTCAGGGCTGAGGCTGATGATCGTGTAACCCGAAGGGCTAGGGTTTTGATCCC
>BJFQ01000030.1 GCA_014189895.1 Acidobacteriota bacterium
AACTTAATACCGGTGGGCGCACCCTTAAAAATAAGATCTTTAGCCGGTAAGACGTAACGAAGTTTGATGACCTGGGTTTGTCCGCCGATAGCATTGGCGCTTCCATGGAGTACATTGGCAATGGTCAGCCCCCCGGCCACATTTCGATAGATATCCTTATCATCCGGATTAATCACATCTTGGATTCGGGCGATAGAAGAAACGGATAGGCTCGATTCGTTCACGCCCCCTTCAACAGCTAAATGGGAATGGGCATCTATAATGCCTGGGGTAAGGAATAAGCCTTCCCCTTCAATAATTTGAGCATTGCTAGAGGCCTTTAGATCTTTACCAACCGCGGCGATTTTTCCATCTCGGATCAGCACGGATCCCTTTTGAATCGTTCCGGCTTTAGAGACCGTGTAGACGGTGGCATTTTTAATCAAGATTTCTTGGGAGACAAGTGAAGTCGCAACAATGAGCGAGATAAATACGATACGTTTCATGATTATTCCTTCCCTGAAGGTGCGTTAGGTCGATTAGCGGGTCTCTCGGGCGTTGCAGGAGGTTCCGGAATATCAAATTTGAACCCATCAATAAAGACCATCTTGATTTTGGTTTTGGATTCCCAAGGCTCCCCATCGGTAATCACTAAATTAGCAATTTTTCCCTTCTCGATCGACCCCACCACGGACTGTAGCCCTAGAAGTTTCGCAGGGGTGAGGGTTAGAGATTGAATGGCCGCATCTTTTGAAAGCCCTTTATCAATCGCTAATTTGATCGCCGCCATAAAATCTTTAGTCGAGGTAATCCCGTCACCTGAGAAAGCAAAAGGGATCCCTGCTTTTTCAAATACTGACGGAGTGGACGGAGCCCGGTCTCTAAATCGTAGGGTCCTAAGATTAGGCTCATCCTCGGGATTACTATTAGGTTCTTCGACAGGCCATTTAAGCGCGACAAGCGTACCAATATTTCTATTACCCAGGAGGTCCGTCGCTTGATAACCCTCTTGAACACCCTGGAGAAGATAGTTGAATCCAAACCCGCTCGCTAAATCGATCGTTCGTGCAATTTGAGTCTTGGTAGTCACGGGAATGATGAGCGGTAAGCCATGGGCTTTTGCTGATGCAAGGCCCTCGAGTACTTTGTCGTACTTGGGGCGAACGAGTCCGTTCGGATTCTTTAAATAGGCGTCCTTTTGTTTTTCAAAATAAGCTAAGTCGATAAACGTTTGACGAAGATACGATATGGAACCCATAAGGCTATTGGGAAACGAAGCAAAATCACGACCTCCCGTAAAGCCAAGAGCCATCGCCGCTTCCGGCTTAATTAATGAACTATCAGAATAATTAGGAGCGGTTGATATCACTGCACTGCGGGAGGAAATTAATGCGTTCTTAGCTACGAGATGCATGTGAGTGAAACCACCGTTTCTCCAGGCTTCTAATTTTTTTTCATCGAGTCTTAAATCATCGGCTAAAGCGACAGAAGCATTAGAAGAGGGTCGATCCGAAGGTCCTGTAATAACTTGTGACGACCCCCTTGCGGGAGCCCCCGTGGCAAGGGGTGAGGATCCGGATGAAGCCGATAGGGCTGAAACATCGTTATAAGCATCAAAGAAACCGGGGTATAGCGTGAGTTTTTCACCGTTAATGATCCGAGCATTAGCCGGGGCTTTCAAATCCGCTCCAACGGAGAGAATGAGGCCATCCGAAATGAGGACAGAACCCGATTCAATAACCGGACCTGAAACCGGAACGACTTTAATATTTTTTATAAAATAGGTACGCGGGTCTTCAGAGCGCAGGGCTACCGATGAAATAAAAAGAAGAGAGGAAAGAAGAATTTTTCTTGGGTTCATATCAGCACCTCTATAGAACGAAAGAGTATAATCTTTAACTAGGATCGTCTAGCATTCACTCGTTCCTCCATAGCTGCACATTAATCGGGGCAATCATGTCCACCAAGATACACCTAGCGATACCGCCCCAAGGCCAACCCATTCAAATGATTAATGGCGTCATGAATGTGCCCGATCACCCCATCATTCCTTTTATTGAGGGCGATGGAACCGGGCCTGATATTTGGAAGTCGAGTGTTCGTGTTTTAGATGCCGCGGTCAATAAAGCCTACGGCGGTCAACGTAAAATCGAATGGATGGAAGTATACGCGGGTGAAAAAAGCTTCAAACTTTATGACACTTGGTTACCGGATGAGACGGTTCAGGCCTGCCGTGACTACTTAGTCTCAATCAAAGGGCCGTTGACCACTCCCATAGGTAAAGGGATGCGATCACTGAATGTTGCCCTGAGGCAGCTTCTGGATCTCTATGTCTGTTTGAGACCTGTGCAATGGTTCAAAGGGGTCCCTTCCCCAGTGAAGAACCCACAACTTGTGGATATGATTATTTTTCGTGAAAATTGTGAGGATATTTATGCGGGTATCGAGTTTGAATTAGGCACAGAAGCCACTGAAAACTTCAAGTCGATACTCGCGAAGACTTTTCCGAATGAATTCAAGAAAATAAGGTTTCCTGATACCACGGCTTTTGGAATCAAACCCGTTTCCAAAGAGGGCTCCGAACGATTGATTCGAGCGGCTATTCAATATGCAATTAAGAATCAAAGGAAATCCGTGACCTTAGTTCATAAAGGCAACATCATGAAATTCACAGAAGGTGGGTTCATGAAATGGGGATATGAATTAGCTCAACGAGAATTCGGCGCCACCCCTATTGACGGAGGGCCGTGGTGCAAACTTCCTCAAGGGATTGTCATAAAGGATGCCATTGCGGACATTACACTTCAGCAGATCATCACTCGCCCGACGGATTTTGATGTGATCGCAACCCTAAATCTTAATGGGGATTACTTATCCGATGCCCTCGCCGCTCAAGTTGGCGGTATCGGGATTGCTCCTGGGGGAAACATTAACTACCTCACGGGTCATGCCGTATTCGAGGCCACCCATGGCACAGCCCCTAAATATGCAAATCTTGATAAGGTCAATCCAGGTTCAGTCATCCTGAGCGGGGAAATGTTGTTTCGCTATCTAGGCTGGAGTGAAGCAGCAGATTTAATCCTAAAGGGGATGGACGGAGCCATCGGTTCTAAAAAAGTAACCTACGACTTCGCAAGATTAATGGATGGATCGACCGAAATTAGCTGTTCCGACTTTGGTACACAAATTATTGCTTCAATGTAGAAGGTTTAATTCAAGGCCAAAGAATGACCTTGAATGGAGCCCTAATTTGTGGAGTGTCTAACCCCATGAATATCAGTACTTGAGAGGATCACAGGGCCCGATGGGGTAAGGACTTGTAATCGATGGTCTGGAAGCCACTGATCGACAATGCCGATCTGATTTTCCCAACTAATGGCCATGCCTGGTTGCGGCCACTTCCATATGGAATGATGGTCCAGCGGTCTCTGATCGAAATAATGAGTGGCGATGGCCAATCCAAAATCACGTATCGACTTCAGGGGGATTCCCACCTCTTTCAAACTCGAAGAGGGTAAAGCCGGAAGGGTCGTGGGTGGGGAGGAATAGACATTCACACCTAAGCCTATAAATAACGTATCCCCCACCCACTCTCCGATGAGTCCGCCAATTTTACACAATGACCCGTCGGGTCTCCGAGCTACAAGATCATTGGGCCATTTGATTCCTAACTGACCCTGATGAGGAATAACGTTGATGACCCGAGACATAAATTCGGTTAATTTAAAATCCTTGTTCTTTAGATTTGGGTGAGCAATAGACATCCATAGACCCTGATTCATCGGACTGATCCATGCGCGTCCCTGGCGGCCCCTGCCCTCGGTCTGTGAATCAGCCATAACGACCGTGGGGGTTTTAGGGTCGAGGGTTTTGATAAAAGCTTGGGTTGAGTCGACTTGTTCTAGAAAATAAGGGGTGAACATAGTACGAAACCCTGAGGGTTGGTGGAGCTAACCGGGATCGAACCGGTGACCTCTTGCATGCCATGCAAGCGCTCTCCCAGCTGAGCTATAGCCCCAGGAGAAACTCAATATTCCCACATATTAGGGCGAGAGACAACCAAAAGGGTCAGAGAGGGTTCTTCGATGTTTGGGCCGTTGGCTGAGCCGTCTTTTTATTAGATTTCTTGATCGGCGCTTTCGCGGGTGCTTTGGGAAGTACGAGGTTTACTTCACCCGTGCCCTTCGGGACCCTGATTTGGTAGGCTCCTGGAGGCGTCGAGTTGGTTAGTAATTCAGGATTAAGCTTTTTGAGTTCTTCTATTGAAGAGCGCGTCTTCTGGGCGATAAAAGAGAGACGCGTTTGAGTCTTAACGGTTAAGGTTTCATAGGCTAATTCAGGTAAAGTTTCATAGACATAACCATAAGCAGAAGGGGTTTTAGATACCAGAATTGCAGCACAAAGCTTGGGAACATATTGTTTGGTCTCATCGCGTAACCAAGGGCTTCGATACAGATCCCAGAAATTAGAAGACCCGACTTCACGTATCGCACGTTCAAGTGAAAAGGGACCCGCATTGTATGAAGCCGTTGCGAGATACCAATCGCCCATCGTCTCATAAAGCCGACGAAGATATCGAGCGGCAGCACGAGTAGATTTCTCGGGATCTCGGCGCTCATCGACCCATCTGGTTTGCTTCAGGCCATACATTCGTCCAGTGGATCTTATGAATTGCCACATGCCAACCGCACTAGCCCGACTTTTGGCTGCATTAATGTATCCCGATTCAATGAGGGCTAAATAAATGAGGTCTTCAGGAATGGCCTCTTCTTTAAAAACTCTTTTAACCATTGACATATATGGAGTTGCACGTGTGAGTGAGCGCTCAACATAACCTTTTTTACTAGTTGTGAAAACTTCAACCCAACCCAGGACATATTCATTGAGGTCAATGGGGAAATCAAATTTGACTCCAAGTTCGGCTTTTTGAATAATTTTAAGCCCTTCGATACTCGGTTGCTTGAAGGAAGAATCAAGGGTTTCGTATTTAAGAGGACGATTTTCGTTCATGCTCTCTGCATCTTCAATCAGTTCTTTGATTTGTTGATTGACTAGTTGAACGTCCATTCGCTCTAAAAACTCATCCGGCCAACTTGCTGATAGATCCTCTGCTTGCGTTATTAAGAGCGCTGCACTTTCAACTTCACTATCTTCGAGCAGTAATTCGGCTTCCGTGAGTAATTGCTTCATCTTGACAAGATCGTCATTAATATTGATAACAGACGGCTTAGTTAGCGTAGTTTGGGCCATCAAACTCACGGGAATAAAAAGGCAAAGAAAAACCAAGTACTTCAAACAAAACCTAACCATTAGAAGCCTCATTCTGTTATTTAGTGGCTCTCTGAAGCAATAAGTTTCTCGTATTCCGACGCAGACATTAAATCACTTCCAGTTGATAGAGGTTTGACTTTTATCATCCATGCTTTTCCATAAGGATCCTCGTTGACCCATTCCGGATGATTTTTTAACTCTGCATTCACTTCAGTTACTTCAAGATCTATGGGCGAGAAGAGGTCAGATACGGTTTTGACCGATTCAACAGTACCAAAAACGCCCCCTGATTTGAAAGTACTTCCCACTTCAGGTAAATCCACAAAGACAACATCGCCGAGAGCTTCTTGAGCATACTGGGTGATGCCAATTAAGGATTGAGCATCATCCATTTGAATCCACTCATGATCTTTGGTGTATTTAAGATTAGGGGGATAAGACATGGTAATTCTCCTTGGCGATGAGGACTAAGAGCGTTTTCTTTGGTAAAAAGGCACTTTAACTAATTCTATCGGGGCTCGACGACCGCGAATATCAATTTCAAGCCGAGAGCCTATAGAAGATAGAGGAAGAGGGACGTAGGCTAAACCAATATTCTCTTTGGTCGTTGGACTAGGCCCCGCGCTAGTGACGCGACCCACGGGGCCTTCGGAGGAATAAATAATCATGCCGTCCCTAGGAATATCTCTTTTTTCAAGAGTTTTGAACCCCACGAGTTTAGAAGAAAGTGGTTTTGAGGCAATTTCTACCAGCGCTTGTTTACCCGTAAACTGGGGTTTATCCATATCGACGATCCACTTCAGCCCTGCCTCAAAAGGGTTTGTACTGTCATCGATTTCGTGCCCATAAAGGGACATTCGAGCTTCAAGCCGTAGGGTATTCCGTGCCCCAAGACCCGCAGGCTTTACGATTGAAGATAAATTCAATAAAAAAGTCCACAAATCTTCACAGGATGAGGAGGGGCAATAGATTTCAAAGCCATCTTCACCGGTGTAGCCGGTTCTCGATAGAAGGATATCCACCCCCGCAAGTTGGGTAGATAAGAAGTGATAATACGGGATTTGTTTAAGATCATGCTTGATTACCGGCGATAGGATCTCGACGGTTTTCGGTCCCTGAATTGCAAGTAACCCTGTTTCGCTGGAGATATTAGTCAACTCTACGGCATTGGATTTCAATTGTGAGGTAAGCCATAGGAAATCTTTTTCTATATTAGAGGCATTGACCACTAACAGAAAGTGATCTTGGGAATAGCGATAGATAAGAAGATCATCAATAAACGTCCCTTTTTCATTCAAGAGTGCAGAGTACATCGCTTGATTGTTGGCGATCTTGGCTAAATTACTAGGGACTATGCCATCGATAAATTCATAAGCCCCCTTGCCCTTGACATTGAACTCACCCATATGACACACATCAAAAAGGCCAACACCGGTTCGAACAGATAGATGCTCGGCGATGATCCCCGAGGGATATTGAATAGGCATCTCCCAGCCGCCAAAATCAACTAACTTAGCATTCAGGGACCGATGAATCTCGTAGAGGGGAGTTCGCTTTAGTTCATTCATTGGCACTTTAATCCTTTGGAGTCATCATTTTGAAGGGAAGGATCTTTTTGGGATTCCATTTAAGTATAATTCGCCCTTTAGTTTTTGAAACCTTCAGTTCTACACAGATAGGATATATTTCAAGCCCATTTTTGATTGCTTTGGCCAATTCCTGGGCATACGTGGGATCAATATCTCGCGCAACATCGAAGTAGGTCACGTCATTTCTCTGAATGAGAAAAACAAGCGCTGCACGATGACCCTTTTTGATCATCTTTTGGAGTTCTCGTAGATGTTTGGTGCCCCGTTCAGTTACTGCATCTGGAAATGAAACCCAAGGACCACGCTTGAGAGTTGTATTTTTTATTTCGATAAAGATCTCTTTCTTTTGATGTTTTCCCCAAATATCAATTCTGCTTGATTCTGAACCATATTTAACTTCTGAACGTAATTCTTTAATGCCGTTAAGCCCAAAGCATTTTCCTGATTTCAGGAGTTCGAGAACAAGTTTATGAGGACTTGAGGTATCCACCCCAACCCAAGTAGGTCCGCGTTTACAAGCCAGTAGGGTGTACTTCAGTTTGCGCTTGGGGTCATCGATGAATTTTATTAAGGCTGGATCACCGGGCTCCCAACAAGAGGTCATCGAACCCGTATTGGTACTATGCGCTATCACAGTCTTACCGTTTGGTAGTTCAATATCAACCAGAAAGCGCTTATAGCGTTTGAGGATTTTGCCGATTAAAAGATCATTTGTAATGATCATAGGGTGGACTTTAAAGATGAATTCAAAATCAGTTGAACAGCCTCGAGGAGATCATCAGCGACCAGGTCAGCATCGGGATCCATAGTGGGTCCCCCAATTCCCGATCGAACTTGGCACGTCTTCGTTCCTGCTCGGCGACCTGCTTGAACATCAACCGATCGATCCCCAATCATCCAAGAGGCGCTAGGGTTGATGTGCCAATCTTCGATGGCTCTGAGGAGCATGCCAGGATTAGGCTTTCGATCGGGATGGTTTGGGTGTTGAAATTCGCCGCGGCCCTCAGGATGAAAGGGAGAAGCATAAAAGGCATCAATATGGGCACCTTGAAGGGCTAATTGTCGGGTCATCTCATCATTAACCTTCTTTAAATCATCTAACGTATAGAGGCCGACTCCGATACCACTTTGGTTCG
>BJFQ01000031.1 GCA_014189895.1 Acidobacteriota bacterium
GCATCCTTTATAAGAAAGGTTTTCGGCGCGACGGTAAAGCTCCTGTTTTTCTCTATGCCTATGGCTCCTATGGACTGGGTATGGATCCTTCGTTTAGTAGTTCCCGCCTTAGCCTCGTGAACCGTGGGATGGTTTTTGTCATTGCTCACATTCGTGGAGGTAACGAAATGGGCGAGACTTGGCATGATCAGGGTATGTTATTGAATAAAAAGAACACTTTTTATGACTTTATAGATTCTGCTCTTTGGCTAACCAAGGAAAAGTTCGCAGATCCCAAGCGTATTGTCATAGAAGGTGGAAGCGCCGGGGGTCTTTTAATGGGTGCCGTCACCAATATTCGACCAGATCTTTGGGCAGCTGTACATTCGGCTGTTCCTTTCGTTGATGTAATGAACACCATGTGGGATGAAACACTCCCATTAACCGTCGGTGAATTTACTGAATGGGGTAATCCTAAAGATAAAATATATTACGACTACATGTTGAGTTATTCCCCCTACGATAATCTTTCAAAACAAAATTATCCTCCAATGCTCGTAACCACATCCTTGAATGACAGCCAAGTAATGTATTGGGAGCCAGCTAAATACGTAGCCAAGCTGAGGACTCTTAAGACAGACACCAAACCGTTGTTGCTGAAATGCAACATGGCAGCAGGTCATGGTGGCTCTTCGGGTCGTTATGACGCCCTTAAAGAGAGAGCTTACCAATGGTCTTGGCTTCTTGCGCAAGTAGGAATCAAGAAGTAACTCTTAATATTATGGCTTTATCATCCGATAACCTACGCCAATCGATGTTTCGATTAAATGTCCAAACGAACCTAGTTTGGATCGCACTCTTTTAATGTGTGCATCGATCGTTCGGCTTTCCCCAAGATATTCAAGTCCCCAAACAGATTGAAGAATCTTTTCTCGACTTAATACTCTCCCTTGGTTCTGCATCAGGTATGTAAGAAGTTCAAACTCTTTGCGCGTGAACTCAAAACAGGCTTTATTATCGACTAGCACCTCGCGACTCGTAAAATCAACTATGATGGGACCGCATTGGAGATTCGATAAGGATTCTGCTCCCACCTCTATTTGTGTCCGGCGCAAAAGTGCCTTAACTCGGGCGGAGAGCTCCCTCATGGAGTAGGGTTTTGATATGTAATCATCAGCCCCTAACTCTAATCCAATGACGCGATCAATTTCTTCTGACCTAGCCGTCACTAAGATACAAGGAAGACCCTTGAGGGTAGGGGAACTCCTTAAGAAACGCAAAATATCTAGCCCGTCCATGTCTGGGAGAGTCAAGTCGAGAAGGGCAATCTGATAGAGAGATGGATCCTTGTCCGCTATTTTGAGTGCTTCCATCGCTCCTTGGCCCGAAGAAAAGGCACTGCACTTGAACCCTTCTCGAGTTAAGGCTTGGATTAGGGATTGTTGTATATCTAGGTCATCTTCGACAATGAACGCATGGGACATAATCAATTCCCATCATCTAGGTAACTATGTTTAGCATTCCGGCCCTCAACCATAAAAATAACCTCTTCAGCAATATTAGTAGCCTGATCTGCAATACGTTCCCAATTTTTGATGATCAAAATGAGTTGCGTTCCCCTAACCACAGTCTCGGGGTCTTTTCGCATAATTTTTAAGAGTTCTTCATAGGTATTGAGGTAGAGCTTGTCAACAATATCGTCATCTTTTATAACCGATCTAGCTAGTTCAACATTTTTAGACAAGAACGAATCGAAAGATCGTTTAACTAATCTCAAAGATTCAGTGCCAATTTCATTGATCCACTTATCATCGAGGGTACTCGGTTGTTTCACGATATTAGCAAATCGTTTAGAAATATTTACAGAATGATCTCCAATTCGTTCTAATTCGGAAACAATCTTCAGCGTTGAGGCAACAATTCGGAGGTCGGTTGCAAAAGGGGCCCGGAGCGCCAATACATCGAGACACTGCTTTTCTAAGGCAATTTCATGTTCATCAATTGATCGGTCAAGATCCATAACCTGAATACCCAGTGCGGAATCACGTTTTGCATAGCAATCCCTAGTTAACTCCACCATACGCTCGACTTCACCAGCCATGATGGCTAAAGCTGATCGTAAATTCTGTAGTTCTTCATCAAGATGTATTTGGTTCATCCGAATCTCCCTGAAATATAATCTTCCGTTATCTTTATTGAGGGGTTTGTAAATATCTTCTCAGTCCTGTCGACTTCAATAAGCTTTCCAAGCCAGAAGAACGAGGTGAAGTCTGAGACCCGAGCTGCTTGTTGCATATTATGAGTCACAATGATGATTGTATAGGTCTTTTTAAGGTTATATATTAATTCTTCAATCTTGGTAGTGGCTATCGGGTCAAGGGCTGAACACGGTTCATCCATGAGGAGGATCTTGGGCTTAACACAGAGAGCTCGTGCAATACATAATCTTTGTTGCTGGCCACCGGATAAGCCCATGGCATTCTCATGTATGCGATCTTTCACCTCGTCCCATAGCCCCGCATCTCTAAGGCTCTGTTCAACAGATTGTTCAATGAACTTCTTGTCAGATATGCCAGCAATCCTTAACCCGTAGCATGTATTCTCGTAGATACTTTTGGGAAAGGGATTTGATTTCTGAAACACCATCCCGATATCTCTCCGTAGGGAAATAACATCGCAACCCTTGCTGTAGATATCGTTACCATTGACCGTGAGTTTGCCTTGAACCCGAGCACCGTCTACCAAATCATTCATGCGATTAATGGATCTCAGGAGTGTACTTTTACCGCATCCGGAGGGACCAATGAGGGCCATCACAGAATGTTCATAAACCGACAAATTAATACCAAATAGAGCCTGAACTTGACTGTAGAAAAAGTCAAAGTTTTTGATGGATATAACTTCAGTATTTGTAATTCCTCCAGTCTCAGGAGTACTTAAAATTTGAGTAGGTCTCATAAATAAATTCCTTCCATATTTTAAAAGGTACTGCCGCCTAGATTTTTTCTTAATCTTTTTCTTAAGACTAAAGCTGCTAAATTTAAGGTGACGACAATCAGTACCAACAACAGGGCTGTCATGAAAACCATCGGCTTAGCAGCCTCGCTGTTAGGACTTTGGAACCCCACATCAAATATGTGAAACCCTAAATGCATAAACTTACGGTCAAGATGAAAAAACGGCCATGAGGAGTCGATAGGAAGTGAAGGGGCTAGTTTGACGACCCCAGTAATCATAAGGGGGGCTACCTCGCCAGCGCCCCTCGCCATAGCAAGAATAAAACCGGTCAGAATACCCGGAGCAGATCCTGGGAGGACAATATTGGTAATGGTCTGCCATTTGGTTGAACCTAGAGCCAAGCTGGCTTCACGCTGTGATCTTGGAATAGCAGCGATAGACTCTTCGGTGGCTACAATTACAACCGGAATCGTTAGAAGTGCGAGTGTCAATGAAGCCCAGAGGATACCCCCAGTACCGTAGGTAGGAGCCGGTAGGGCTTCTTTGAATAAAGATTGATCGATGAAGCCTCCAACGCCATAAATAAAAAATCCTAATCCAAATACGCCGAAAACTATTGAAGGCACTCCCGCAAGATTATTAACTGCGATACGTATAGATCTAGTTAATAAATTGTTTCCTGCGTATTCCTTGAGGTAGATAGCAGCGATGACTCCGAGCGGAACTACCATAATTGACATGATGAGGACCATGAGAACCGTGCCAAAAATGGCTGGAAACACGCCCCCCTCGGTGTTAGATTCCCGGGGTTGACCCAAAATAAATTCATTAATTCTCGAAAGGAATATTTTCGATTTATCAAAGAATGTTAAATTATTGGGTTCAAAATATCTGACGATGCTTTTGGTCTTGAGAGTTATGATTCGCCCGTCATCGACTCGAGCTTGTAACGAGGATTCATTGATCGTCGCTTCGAGTGCCACAAGTTGACTCGCCAAGATCTTATAATTTTCCTCTAAGGAAAGATTCTCTCTTAGGATTCTATCCCGTGTTTCTTCATTAAGGCTAGTCTTGAGAGCTAGCCTGTTCTGCTCAACCTTCTGGTTGATGCTACCTATTTCTGTTTTCCGGATTTTTAGAATTCGGTCTTTAAGTTCCTGGTTTTCTTTGATAACGGACTCAGGTATTCGATTGTTAGGTAAAGGGGTTTGGAGTTCGCGTGTCAGTAAAAAATCGAAACGTCCGATAAAGTAACCGAACTCCTCACGTTCAGCAAGAACAATATCTTTAGGGTAGACGACAGAAAGGATACTCGATTCTTCAACCCACTTAAAATCGAGGCCATTGAGGTCTCGATTTCCGATCCTCAATTGATATTTAGCTGCATCTTGTGCGGTGGCTGGATCGTATTTGGTGATAATTCCTGAAACCTTGGAGCCATCAATTAGTTGAAATTGGGCTATGGGGGCTGGCCAAAAGGTCTGGAGTCCTTCTTTGGCTATATATAGTGCAAGGCCAAGGATCATCATTAATGCAATAGATAAAAAAGCCCCGCTGAGCCAAATAAAAGGCGTTCCATTTCTAAAGAAGGCTTTTAAGTTGTTGATCATAATGATTCATACTTCCTTCTGAGGTTAGAAGAAACGATCTCAGCAAGTGTGTTCAAAATAAAAGTAAAAATAAATAAAAGTAGGGCAGAAAGGAAAAGAACACGGTAATGTGTTCCCAATAGGGGGGCCTCGGGCATTTCCACAGCGATATTGGCGGCGAGGGAACGGAGGCCGTTGAAGCCACTCCAATCCATAATGGGGGTATTGCCTGTAGCCATGAGAACAATCATAGTTTCTCCGACGGCACGACCAATCCCGATCATGATCCCACTAAAGATTCCCGGACTTGCCGTGGGTAAAACAACTCTCCAGGCTGTTTGCCACTGACTGGCGCCGCAGGCCAAACTAGCTGATGTCAGAGATCTCGGAACAGACGATAGTGCATCCTCTGAGATGGTGTAAATCAATGGAATAACGGCAAATCCTAAAACGAAACCAAGAACCAAACTATTCCGCTGATCAAACTTTAAGTCGTAGTGCGTCAAGAGATGTTGAACAAAGTTTCCTGAGAAGTATCTAGTTTCAATAAGAGGTGTGAGTTCGATTGAAACAAAATATGCTGTGATTAATATAGGTATGCACCACAGAAACTCTGCACCAGACGAAAGTCTTCGTCTGTGTGTAGCTGGGACGACAAGCCAAAGAGGTGTTAGAGCCAAGAATACGACGAAGAAGACTGGTAGTAAAATGAAAACAGAAACAGACATTTTTTGAAAATAAGGGGCGATAACGAGTCCGCCGATAAAGCCTAGAACTACGGAGGGAAGAGCTGCCATCATTTCGATGGATGGCTTAATAATATTTCGCCATCTCAAGCTTGCAAATTGGGAAGTATAGATTGCGGCTAAAACTGCTATGGGGATGGCAAAGATAAGGGAATAGAGAGTGGCCTTCAAGGTCCCGAAAATTAATGGAATGAGACTGTATTTGGGTTCACTATCATCTGTGGCAGAACTGCTTTGCCAAACATATTCTTTTGCCGTGTACCCTTCGTATTGGATTGGTTTTGTTAAGGTACCGAGGGTGATTTCTGAATGTTTATCATCAATAGTGAGCTCTTTGAGGTCTGATCCAGATTGGATCCATAAGCCCTTACCATTGGGAAGAAAATAACTGGATTCGATTTTAGCCTTTAGCCACAAAACTTTTTCTGAAGTCGCATGGGCTAAGTAAGAATCATTTTCGGTCCACGCTAAAAATCTTTTATCCCTGGGGGAGGACGCAAATCCCAAGATGGGTCTACCTAGAGAGGGATAACGATGATACTCGTCGAGGATATATTCTTCCTTACCAGTCCGACTTTTGACCCTAACCCACTGAACAGCCGAAACAGATCCTCTTTGGCCGCCTACAAGTAGGGTTCGGTCTCCCAGTAAAAAGGATATGGTTTGGACGGGTTCATCAAATTTCTTTTCGCTAAGAAGTTGGGTTCCTTCTGATAATGAATAAACTTGGAGGCGGCCATCTTGAGTGACTATAAAGAAGCGCGATCCATCGTCGGAAAAAAGACCATGACGAACCATAGCATCAAGAGGTAAGAGTATGTCTTGAACGGTAGACTGCTCTCCCATCATCGAATCGGCAGGAACTGAAAAAGTTATAAAACGTACCCCGCGATTAGAGCGAGTCGCAATTGTGTAATTCAGAGACTCGATCAGTCCATAGGAAATTGAGGCAGAAAAATCAAAAACTTGTTGAATTTCTCGGGATAACCGCGGCCCTTGGATCCACTGGTCTTCAATAATCCATTTTTCGGGGTCCATATCGGCACGAGGCTTAAGGATTTTTAGGGTACCTATGTGGATAGTTCGATTCGAGTCGACCACAAGCATCTGGCCTGCGGCATTGGTAGGAGTAACTGATATCCAGGGTAGCTTTGGCGCCTTAGTCGATCTTGAAATGATCGACCCTTGTCGCAGATTTATCAGGAAGACGCCATGTTTCGCGTCTGTAGCAATAGCCGCTAGTCCAGTAGTATCTGGTATAAAGTTTTGAACTAAAACTTTAGAAAGTGTAAGACCATTTTCTACTCTAACTTTTTTGAACAGGGGGTAAGTTACCCAAATTAAAAAGAAAAGAATGCCCATCATAGCACTCAGAACAAAGACACCTCCCGCCTTTATAAAATAAGAGGCGATACGATCTTTTAGTCTGGTGATCTGATCATCGGATCGTGCCATGAAAATACCCTCGGAACTAAAGGAAAAGGGGGGACTTTAAAATTGTCCCCCCGTTTCTAGTCTTATGTCTTTACTTTATTTTTTGTTTAATTTATTGGTCTCCCTTGTAGCGATGGACGGAGGCAATGGGTAGTAACCATCCTTCACTACGATTTCTTGACCCTCTTTACTAAGAACGTAAGTGATAAACTCTTGGACCAAAGGGTCTAGAGGTGCATTCGGGCTTTTATTGATGTAAATATACAAGAAGCGGGAGAGAGGGTACTTACCATTTAGTGTATTAGCGTAGGCTGGAGCAAAATTTTCTCCATTCCACCGGCCAGATTGTCCTACCTTTAGAGGTTTGACTCCGCTGGTCATGTAACCGATTCCTGAGTATCCGATACCAAAACGATCACTCTCTACACTCTGAACAACCGAGGAAGATCCGGGTTGTTCTTTCACGGTATCTTTGAAATCACCTTTGTTAAGAGCGAATTCTTTGAAATAGCCATACGTACCACTGGCGCTATTTCGTCCGTACATCGAGATAGAGGCATTGCTAAAATCATCTTTTAGTTTGAGTTGTCCCCAAGAACCA
>BJFQ01000032.1 GCA_014189895.1 Acidobacteriota bacterium
GCCAAGCTGCTCTACCTCATCAAATCACCCATCTCGGGTTTTGCGATTACGCTTGATGCAATCCGCAAGCAAAAAGAAAGCCAATAATTTAATTCCTGTTAATTCTCTCAACCACTTTATTTTTTTTAGGAGGCCACCATGGCACTCACTTCGGATCAATTCATCAGTGAAATTGAATCCATGACCGTTCTTGATTTGGCTAACTTGGTCAAATCGCTTGAAGAGCGTTTTGGCGTTTCAGCAGCTGCGGCTGCTGTCGCTGCTCCTGCGGGCGGAACCGCTGCTGCAGCAGCGGAAGAACAGACTGAGTTCTCAGTCGAATTAACGGATGGCGGCGCTAATAAACTTAGCGTCATCAAAGCTATTCGTGAAGTCGTCTCAGGACTTGGTTTGAAAGAAGCCAAGGATCTCGTCGACGGCGCTCCCAAGGAAGTCAAATCAGGACTCTCCAAGGAAGAAGCTGCAAAGATGAAAGAAAAATTAGAAGCCGCCGGCGCCAAAGTTACGATCAAGTAGCTTAAAAGCCCTATTAGGCCTAGCCAAGAATCACTTTGAGATTCCTGGCTAGGATCTAGAGGCGACTAATGTTATTCTTACTTCTTGGCTTAATTCATATTTAAGCCCTTCGTTAACCCCGCTTGATAGGCCCCTGGTTGCGATACATCATCAACAGCCGTTCACACACATTTTTCGTTTAACTCATGGAGAACCCTCTAGGGTCTCTTGAGTTTTTATTGCTATTTCGTACCTCAATTCTTGTTTCAGAATCTTGGCACATCTGATCTTTCCCGATCAGTTCTTGGAGCGACCCACTCATGAGCGTTCAGCAAAATATCTATCGCCAACGACAAAACTTCTCCAAAATTCCTTCGTTGGTCCCGATCCCCAATCTTATTGATATTCAAAAGAAAAGCTATGATGAATTTGTGCAGATGAATCTCTTGCACACAGAGCGCGATGTTCGTGGGCTCAAAGCCGTCTTTGAATCGATGTTCCCAGTGCATAACGGAAAAGAAGCAGACGGCAGCGATGCAACCTTGATGGTTCAATTTAAAGATTACATCGTGGGCCATTGGGCCTGCCAATGCGAAAAATTCTATGGACTTGACCACCTTCGAACCAAATGTAAGAAATGTGATCACAGTATTGTTTCGGACCACCCTACGGACCCCTCAGTCGATTGCCCGAATTGTGGAACCCGCAATAAGAATCAAGCAACCATCTGCGATATCTGTCAATCTCCCGTTTTCTTGAAGCATAAGATGAGTCCAGAAGAGTGTCGCGAGCGCGGTGCAACTCTTTCAGCTTCCATCAAAATCAAAGTTGCCTTCACCCAGTGGGATAAGGATGATAAAGGGAAGCGCAAATTAAAAGAAAGCCAAGAAGCCGAGGTTTATTTTGGTGACTTGCCCGTCATGACCGACAGCGGGACTTTTATTGTCAACGGAACAGAGCGCGTCATCGTCTCCCAACTCCATCGAAGTCCTGGTGCTTTCTTTGCTATTAATGAAGATAAAACTATCTATAGCGCTCAGATTATTCCTTATCGCGGTTCGTGGGTTGAATTTGAACTCGACACCAAGGGTCTAATCTATGCCCGAATTGATCGTAAACGTAAGTTCTTAGGCACAACTTTTCTCCGCGCCTTGGGTCTTTTTGATGACATCCTCGCCGACAATGCCTCGTTGCTTAAAAATTTCTACGGATCAGCTCTATTCACCATTCGCAAAAAAGAACTGTTTGTTAAGCCCTGCGAAGCGATCATTGGAAAAACAGTTGACGAAAGCGTTAAGAGCCCGAAGGGTAAAGAAATCTTTGTTGCAAAAGGTAAAAAAATTACTAAGCGTACGATGGAACAAATTCTCAAAGCCGGTATTAATGAAATAACTGTCAATCGTAATGTGCTTGATGGCGCTGTGGTTATCGAAGATATCGTCAATATGAAGACCGGAGAAATTCTTCTTGAAGCGAATCAGCCTTTTCTTCAAACCCATCTTGAAATGTTGATGGCGAACAGCATCGATGAGTTCGCCGTCTGTTTTCCTGAAAATGATCCTACCGGAAAGGTTTTATCTGAAAGCTTAACCAAAGACCACACCGAAGATCCCGAAGAAGCAGCCAAGGAAATCTTCAAAAAAATTCGTCCCGGAGAGCCGGCCACGACGGATTCAAGCCGTAAGTTGTTGTTTGGAATGTTCTTTGATCCCGATAAATATGATTTAAGCAAAGTGGGTCGTCATAAACTTAACGCCAAATTGGGTCTCACGACGGATCTTAGACAACGCACACTCACTGCTAATGATTTCATTCAAACGATTCACTATCTTCTCCGTCTCAAGAAGTACGATACGACTCGCCAGGACTTTGGTGAAATAGCCCCCGTACGTGCTGATGATATCGATCATTTAGGAAATCGTCGTGTCCGAAGCGTGGGTGAGCTCTTAGAAAATAGTTTCCGGGTGGGCCTCGTTAGAGTTCAGCGATCTATTAAAGAGAAATTCTCAGCAGCGCAAGATCCTAATAATCCCCTTAAAGTCCAGGACCTCATCAATAGTAAACCCGTTATTGCAGCAATGAAGGAATTCTTTGGATCGAGTCAGCTCTCTCAATTCATGGATCAAACCAATCCTCTCTCAGAAATTACCCATAAGCGCCGTCTTTCTGCCTTAGGACCCGGTGGTCTTAGTCGTGATCGCGCAGGTTTTGAAGTCCGAGACGTTCATACATCTCACTATGGACGGGTTTGTCCTATTGAAACCCCCGAAGGTCCTAATATCGGACTGATTAGTTCGTTGAGTTGTTATGCCCGTATAAGTGAATTTGGTTTCATTGAATCACCCTATCTCAAAGTGCAAAACGGAAAGATTTTGCAGTTTGCCCGTATTACATCCGTGGGTGATGTGACCACTAAAGACATCACGCTGGTCAATCCTAAAACAGGTCTGTCTCTCAGTGAAAAAGAGATCAAAGCCATCAACTCGCCCTACAAGCAAGTCGTTTCACTTCAAGAACTCGAAACCTTAAATAGCGCTCTTGAAAAGAACGGTAAGCGTCCTGCTAAGTTTGAAATTCACGCCTTCTATCTTTCCGCATGGGAAGAAGATATACACATCATTGGTCAGGCCAATATTAATGTCAATGAGCAGGGCCAGATTCTTGATGAATTTGTCACCGCACGTATTGCTGGAGAAACTAAAATCATTGAACGCGAACGCGTCACTTTGATGGACGTGAGCCCTAAGCAAGTAGTGTCGGTAGCCGCGAGTCTCATTCCGTTCTTGGAAAATGACGACGCGAATCGTGCTCTTATGGGCGCGAACATGCAGCGTCAGGCCGTTCCTTTGATTCGTACCGAGGCTCCGATTGTGGGAACTGGCATGGAATATACGGCGGCTAAGGATTCAGGAGCTTGCGTAGTCTGTCGTCGCTCCGGTATTGTCGAAACCGTCGATGCCAATCGTATCGTGGTCCGCGTTGAAGACGACCCGGATACTTCTGGCGAAGAAAGCGGTGTGGACATTTACACCCTCGTTAAATTTGCTCGATCTAATCAAAATACCTGCATCAACCAAAAGCCTCTAGTTCAAAAAGGTGAATTTGTTGAGTCCGGACAGATTATTGCGGATGGTCCTTGCACGGATCAAGGTGAACTGAGTTTAGGTCGCAATCTCGTAGCGGCTTATATGCCGTGGAGAGGCTATAACTTTGAAGACGCTATTTTGATTAGCGAACGCGTCGTCAAAGAAGATCTTTATACCTCTATCCATATCGAAGAATTTGAGATCCATGCTCGTGATACCAAACTAGGTCCCGAAGAAATCACGCGTGACATCCCTCAGGTAAGAGAAGAAGCTCTTAAGAATCTTGATGAAAGCGGCATTATCCACATCGGAGCCACCGTCAAGCATGGGGATATCTTGGTGGGTAAAGTGACCCCTAAAGGCGAAACCGTTCTTTCTCCTGAAGAAAAACTCCTTCGAGCTATTTTCGGTGAAAAAGCCAGTGACGTAAAAGACGCTAGTCTCACGCTCCCTCCAGGGATCGAAGGAACCGTAGTCGACGTTAAAGTCTTCACTCGAAAGGGCCAGAAAAAAGATGCCCGAACTGAATTTATTGAAGCCGAAACCATGGCGAAATGGGAAAAAGACTTGTCCGACGAAGAGCGCATTACGCGGGCTGAAGCTAAGAAGCGAATCATCAACCTTCTCAAAGGTCGAGAACTGGATAAAGCGCTTTTGGATCACGAAGGCCGCGAACTGCTTCCCAAGGGAAAGAAACTCACGCAGAATATGCTCGAAGTAATTCCTTATCACGCTTTCGAAAATGTCAGTGTGGTAGCAGGTAAAGAGCGCATTGAGACGCAAGTCCATGAAGAACTGAATCGAACTAAAAGCAAACTAGCCGTTCTTCGGGACAACCTCAATAATCGCCGCGATCGTTTAACACGCGGGGATGAGTTGATGCCCGGCGTCCTCAAGACAGTCAAAGTCTATGTAGCCGTGAAACGTAAGTTGCAAGTCGGCGATAAGATGGCCGGTCGTCATGGCAACAAGGGTGTTGTCTCGCGCATTCTTCCTATTGAAGATATGCCTTATCTCTCTGATGGTACCCCTGTGGATATCGTGCTCAATCCATTGGGCGTTCCTAGCCGTATGAACATCGGTCAGGTCTTAGAGTGTCATTTGGGCTGGGCCGGTATGGTCCTCGGCGTGCATTTTGCGACACCCGTTTTTGATGGTGCTCGAGAGTCTGATATCAAGAGTGCTTTGAAAAAAGCTCACGATAAGATGCCTGTCGGTCCTGGTGTGAATGTCAGCATCGATCGTATGAATCTTGTCACAGGTGAAAAAGAACTGATCAATATGCCGGATGGTAAGGCCCTCCTTCTGGATGGCATTACGGGCGAAGCTTTCGAACAGCCCGTCACCATTGGTTGTGTCTACATGCTGAAGCTTCACCACTTGGTTGATAACAAGATCCATGCCCGCAGCATTGGGCCCTATTCTTTGATCACGCAACAACCCTTGGGTGGAAAAGCTCAATTTGGTGGTCAGCGTTTTGGAGAAATGGAAGTCTGGGCGCTCGAAGCTTATGGTGCTGCGCATGTTCTTCAAGAACTCCTCACCTACAAATCTGATGACATGTTTGGTCGAACTCAGATTTACCAAGCCATCATCAAAGGTGAGCCAATCAAGGATCCGGGACTCCCTGAGAGTTTCAACGTGGTCCGTAAAGAGCTCAATGCCCTTTGCATCGACGTGGAGATGCTAACTCAAGAGCAGCTCGATCCGGAGTCCATGCAAGAAGACCCCACGGCCTTCTCACTGGATGCTTAATTTTAGTTATTAACTCATTTCTCTTCTCCCCTTCATTTTTTCTCGTTTAAAAAAGGTTGCCCATGTTTCCAGAAGTTCAAAACATCAACGCCTATGAATGTATCCGCGTTTCTCTAGCTTCCCCTGATCGTATTCGTCAGTGGTCACGAGGCGAGGTCTTAAAACCCGAGACGATCAACTATCGATCGCTGAAACCTGAGCGCGATGGACTCTTTTGTGCACGCATTTTTGGACCCGTGAGTGATTGGGAATGCTTGTGCGGTAAATACAAACGACAAAAATTTAAAAATGTTATTTGTGATAAGTGCGGCGTTGAAGTGACTAAAAAATCAGTTCGCCGCGAACGCATGGGACATATTCAGTTGGCTTCACCCGTTAGTCATGTCTGGTTCTTCAAGGGCGTCCCTAGTCGCATTGGCTATCTTTTGGATATCCCCCTGAAAGATCTTGAAAAAATTCTTTATTTTGAAGCCTATACCATTACTGATAATGGTGGCACTCCCCTTAAAGAAGGCGAGATTCTCAACGAAGATAAATTCCGTGAATACCGATCGCTCTATGGAGATGCCTTCAAAGCCCAGATGGGTGCTGAGGCCATTAAAGAATTACTTCGACGCGTTGATGTTGGAGCCCTCTCCATCGCTCTTCGTGCCGAGATGAAATCCGAACCCTCTTCGCAAAAGCGCAGCAAGTTAGCAAAGCGCCTGAAAGTCGCTGAATCCTTCGTTCGTTCAGGCAATCGTCCCGAATGGATGATTTTGGATGTCGTTCCCGTTCTGCCCCCCGAACTGCGTCCCTTAGTGCCGCTTGACGGTGGGCGTTTTGCCACCTCTGATCTGAATGATCTTTATCGTCGGGTCATCAATCGTAATAACCGACTCAAGAAATTAATGGAACTCAAAGCTCCCGAAGTGATCGTGCGAAATGAAAAGCGTATGCTCCAAGAATCGGTGGATGCTCTGTTTGAGAATGGTAAGCGTGGACGTATTTTGCGAGGCGTTTCTAATCGTCCTCTAAAATC
>BJFQ01000033.1 GCA_014189895.1 Acidobacteriota bacterium
GTTAAACCAAGGACGCTTGGGTTGTGTGCGAGGGTAATAAGCCATTAGATAACATTGCCCCAGACTTCGACTTCAGGTTCGAGAGTAATACCATACCTCGATTGGACCTTGGATTGTACCTGAATCATCAGTTCATAGAATTCTCTCGCCGTTGCTTGTCCATGATTAATGAGGAAATTAGCGTGCTCGGGACTCACCTCAGCATCGCCCACCCGGTATCCCTTGAGCCCTGCCTGATCAATCAGGCGTCCAGCACTTTGGCCTGGAGGGTTCTTAAAGATGCACCCCGCGTTCCGTTTGGACAAGGGCTGAGAGCTGCCGCGTTTTTGACGATTCGCTTCAACCTCGGCTTGAATAGTTTCTGAATCTCCTGGCGTCAGGCGAACGGTAAACCCTAAGGCTACATAGCCGGGCCCAAGATGACTCCAGCGATAGCCAAAATTCGATGGCTGAGGAACAGTTTCAATCACTTCACCTTCGGGATGAATGTAGCGATAGCGCGAAAGCATCTGAACTAATTCTCGACCGTAAGCCCCCGCGTTCATATGAAGTGCCCCTCCGGTGGTTCCAGGAATTCCTGCGGCATACTCCATGCCCGAGAGGCCTTGTTTGGCAGCATCTTGGCTCAATCGAATATGCCCATAATTAGCCGGAGCCGTGATCTCCCGACTCTCCACCTTCAATACTTTTGGAAAATTCAAACGAATGACAGGTTCTTCAATATCAGAAAGGACGACAAGGTTAGATCCGCCGCCTAGAATCCGATAGGACCAGCCTTCCCGTCGGAAGGTTTTAACGAGAGAGCAAACTTGCTCTTCATTGATGGGTTCAAAGAGGATTTTGCATTGCCCACCCACACCTAGAGTCGTTAGTTTTCCAAAGGAAATGTTTTCTCGACGGGGGATAGGGTGAATCAAATCAGGGAGAGAGTACATGATTCTAGTTTAAGGTTGCAGGGACGCTTAGAGAAGTTAGGATGAAACTATGCGATGGCTTAGTTTAGATCATGGAACCAAACGGTTGGGCCTTGCGGTCTGCGATCCGTCAGAATTCCTCTTCACCCCCAAGGGGGTTTGGTCCATGGAGGAATCACCCATTCTCCCCCGCCTTGTTCAGTTTTGTCATGAAGAGGGGATCCAGGCTCTTTGTGTGGGCTTCCCGGAGCACCAAGATGGCTCACCGAGCTTAACCGCTCCTGCTGCTGAAGCTTTCGCTAATGAATTGGCTCGTGTCACCGGTCTCCCGTTATGTATGATTGGGGAGCATTTAACGAGTGCTATGGCCGAGACACGTATGCGAGAAGAAGGGGTCCCCGCTGGACAATTTTCTAAATGGATCGATGCCTATGCCGCCATGATTCTTCTAGAAGAGTGCGTAGGTGAGCGTCGCCGTGAAGGCCGACCCCTGGATCAGATTTAGTTGGTCAGAGAGATCTGCCGCTCACAAATATGAGCGAGGACATTGTTATGGGTCACAATTAAAGTGGTGGGCTTAAGATTTTGATGAAGCTTATGAATAAAGTTCGTAATGAGATCGGCCGTTACGGGGTCGAGGTTGCCGGTTGGTTCATCCAAGAGCCATAACGAGGGTTTACGAACCATTGCGCGCGCTAGCCCGATCCGAGCCGCTTGACCCCCGCTCAGTTGATGGGGAAATCGATCGGCTAAGTCGTCACACCCTACCTCGTGAAGTAAAGATTTCCCCCACACTTCGTCCCAACCACCATCGAGTTTCATGGGGATGAGGACATTTTCAAGAACGGTAAATTCAGGAAGGAGTCGAGGATCCTGAAAAGTCAGTCCTATATATTGCCTTCGGAAAAGAGAAGAGGACCTCAGATCCGAGGGATTCATGACGTGAGATCCCAGGTGGATCGATCCCGATTGCCAACCATCGAGACCCGAAAGGCAATTGAGTAAAGTCGTCTTTCCAACCCCACTGGGACCCACGAGCGCATTGAGACTCCCCGGCGTTAAAGACATAGAAAAGTTATTCAAGACGGGATGTTCAGACCCTGGATAACTTTTATAAAGTTGCCGAACGTCAACCAAGAGACTCATCTAGATCAACTCCACCAATTTGAGATAAAGAGTATGGGTAGCGAGCGCATCCCCAAGCGCCGTATGGCGCTGATCAGCAGGGACATGGATCGCAAAATGGCGGAAAAGTTCATCACTGCTAAGCCGCATTTGGGGAAGTTTACCTTTTTCTCTCAGAGCCTTAGCAATGCTGTGCGTGTCGACGGTTCGATGATGAAATCGAGACTCAATGTCTATGCCGTTTAGGGAAAGGAATCGTTTCATAAATTCAAAATCAAAAGAGACATTGTGTCCCACCAGTGTAAGAGGCTCGGACCCGAAATGGCGTTCACAAAAATCCATCACTCTCTCAATTACAGAAGCATGCTCGAGGGCCGATTCATGATGAGTAACCAAATTGATCCGATTGACCTTAAGCCCACCCGCGGAAACGACATAGGGTTCATGTCGAACCTTGAGTTCAAGAGTCTCAAGCACCTGAGCACCCTCGCAGGCGACCAAACCTAAAGTCAGGAGGCTGTGGCTCTGGGAATCTAAACCCCCCGTTTCAGTATCGAACACTAAATAGCGGTTCATGAGGACCTCATAGAATCAATTGGATGGAGCCGGGCGGCTACGCGAGCAGGATATTTTGAGGCTAGCCAAGAAACGCCTAGCGGAAACAGGATAGCGATTAAGACGTCTGCGAAATGGAGTCGAAAAGGAATGTAGGTGATGAAATCATAGACCGCCGAAGGCAGGGGTATCCACCGATAGTGATCCGCAAAATAGCAAAAAGGAATAGCAAAGATCAGACCCCATGCAGTCCCCCGCAAACCCATTTGAAGTCCCTGTCGAGCAAAGGCCCCCTCAATTTGCTCGGGGGTGGCTCCGAGTGCGAGCAGCACCCCTAGATCTCTTTTCTTCTCGGTGACTAAAAGAATGAGGCTGGCCACAATATTGAAGACTGCAATGCACACGATAATTCCAATGAGGGACGTAAAGAGCCATTTCTCAACCCGAAGAGCTGCAAATAAAGCGCGATTCGTATCTCGAAGATCGGAAGCCACATATTGGGCCCCAATACTCTGCAGCACAGCGGATTTAATCTCGGTAATCTCATCGGTGGAACGCGTCCGGACATCAATCATTTCGGCTCGCTGTGTCTTGGCGAGTCTCATGGCGTCATTCAGATGAATAAAGGCCCAACTCCGATCAAATTCACCGATGTGACTAGTAAAAATACCGGCTACGCGGTAGGCCCCTACCTTGGGTTGACTTCCCGAGGGTCCTAAGCTTAAACGAAAGTAGGCGACTGAAATTTCAGAGCCGACCTTTAGGCCGAGACGTTCGGCTAACTGCTGACCAATTAGAATTTCTCCCTCCTCGAGGCGAGAGACTGAATAGGGTTTGAGACTTGAAAAAATGGTAGAAGTCATCTCGGCAGAAGCAGGGTCAACTCCTTTAATGATCAAGGGTTCTGGGGGTAGATCGCGATCGGCTACGCGCAGCAGTCCCTTTTCCATTCGCATGGGACTCGCTCCAATGACTCCCGGCGTATTGCGAATCTGGCTCAAAATCCCAGGGAGATCTTGGATATCCCCAATCCGCGGCGCCACAGCAAAGTGAGCGGTCGCGCTAAAGATATTTGTCTGTATTTCGTCATGAAATCCATTCATCAGCGCCATGCACAGCAGCATGGCTGTGACGCCAAGGGCGATGCCCCCCGTGGCTAATTGACGCATTAATTTAACAAATGAACCTCGACCGGTCGCGTTCAAATAACGGTGGGCTAAAAACCCTTCAAAGGAAGTCATATCTTTCCATTATCGCCTAGGGATATGATCAAAGACGGAGAACTGAAACTTTCGCATGAACGAGACCCCCATCCGTTGTTTTTTGATTGCACATCAAGGGCCACGTGAACCCCAGGATCCTATTGAGGATCATTTAGTCGAACTCCATCAATTAGCCTTGAGTTGCGGGCTCCACGTGGTGGGCCAAAAAAGACTCAAGCGCCCCAAGATTTCATCCCAGACCTTCTATGGCCCTGGACAAATCGAAGAATTAACTCTCGAAGCGCGTGCGGCGGGTGCACGAATTCTCATCTGTGATGATGAACTCTCGGGTAGTCAAAGTGTGGCGATCGAACGCCTTAGCAAAATGATCTGTATGGACCGAACGCGCCTTATTCTAAAAATCTTCGAACAGCGAGCTAAAACGAAAGAAGCAAAAGCCCAGGTTGAACTCGCACGCTTGCAGTACGAACTTCCTCGCCTCAAGGGCGTATGGCGCCACTTAAGTCGTCAAGGCGGAGGTCTAGGGTTAAGAGGAGGAGCCGGAGAAACCCAACTGGAAGTGGAACGACGTATTTACGGTCAAAAGATATCGACCCTTAAAAAGGAACTTTCTCACGTCCAACGTGTCCGAGAGACTCAGCGATCCGGTCGGTCTCCTTCGGTCCCTCGCGTAGCCCTAGTAGGTTATACAAACGCAGGTAAAACTTCTCTGTTGAAACAACTTACTGGAGCTGGCGACCCCCAGGACTTACTTTTCGCTACCCTCGACACTACGACGCGGCGTGCATGGCTCGGGCCTGATTATGATGAAGCCACCGGAAAAGGAACGGGTGAACCAAAAACTTGTTTGGTTTCCGATACTGTCGGTTTTATTCGAAAACTTCCGCATCAGTTGGTGGCCGCCTTTCGAAGTACTCTCAGTGAGGTCAGGACTTCGGACGCTCTATTAGTGATCTTAGATGCCTCGAGCCCTGACTTGCGCGATCACCTAAAAACGGTCACTCAAACCCTAAGAACGATCGGATGTGAAGATGACTTTGACGCGCAGCCACGTATTTTGATTCTCAACCAAGTTGACAAGCTCTCGCGACCTCGGCGACTAGATCTGGCGAGGCATTTTCCTGGGGCGATTCAGATGTCGACTCGTGATGGTCTCGGGATCGATGAATTAAAAGACTGGCTTCGAGAACTTATGCCCGGACCACCCAAACCTAGAGATCTTGAATGGTGGGAACGAGGGGAATCGATACCTACAATTTTTAGAGATGCTCACGCATCCTTCGAGGAAGCCAAATCTTTTTGAAGCCGTGTGAGTCCCCAAAGTAGGACAACCGTAAGGACCATGCGAATTGCAAAAAACTGCACACTAAATCGATGAGCTTGATCGCGACTTCGTAGCAACGCCTCTTGATAAGGTCCCATCGGTGAGGGAAGCGATCCAAGCATCGCCATCGTCGAGTCTAATTTGGGAGTCAGAATGAAACTGCTCCCTAAGCAAAAGATGAGCGCAGTCAAAATAGCAAAATTCCACAATTTATGGGTAGTAATAGGGAGCGAATCTTTAGATTGGCGCATCCATCGGGGCAGGGCACTCGAGAACCATCCGCCACCGAAGGCTATCCAAGCCATGAGATCGAGACGTTTGACCATCTGTCCCGCGATAGCACCGGCCGTGGCTCTCGGAAGATAGTCAAAAAGAATGGGAGAAGTGATTACAAAGCCTATGCTCATACCAAGCCAAAGGGCTAAGAGAATAAAACTAAGACGATCCCATAAAATTTGACGCGGGTGCATCATCCGCCCCATTCGTTATAGGGAATTCCATTTTCTCCCGTGTCTGAGGACCCGCTTCGAACACGCCAGATACCGAGTTCTTGATTTGGAGCATCGGGATCTGAAGATTCCGTTTCGGTTTGCCAGGTATCTCTCGAATTGGTCATCGGGTCAATCGGAATAGATCGAAGATAGCCCATATCAACCAAGGCGCTCAACGAACTTGGGTAGCGCCCTCGATCCGCTCGATGTTGCTCTAAAGCGTGATTGAGCTGAAAAAGATTCTCGCGCAAGACGGCTTCTCGGGCTGTCTTAACTTTGTGTTGATAGCCGACAAGGGCAATGGTGCTCAAAATAGCAATAATAGTGAGGACCGTAAGGAGTTCTAAGAGTGTGAATCCTTTCATTGAACGACGCATTATAGAACGCCTCTTTTTTTCTGGTCGAGTTCAATGGAATCATAAAGGGCTTGAAAATTACCTTCGCCAAAACCCATATTGCCTCGACGCTGTATGATTTCAAAGAAGAGGGGGCCGATCTGATCTTCTGTGAAGATT
>BJFQ01000034.1 GCA_014189895.1 Acidobacteriota bacterium
TGCGCCGGTTCATGGGAGATCCATCCCTGAAGATCGGTTCCGCCTACGCCTGTCGCTAATTGGGAGCGTTCTTTGCGCCAACCATTCTCGACCACGCTCCAACCATAGGAAGCCGAAGGGGTCGTGTGAATCAAAAGAACACCCGCGGCGCCCCGGCGGCGAGCTTCTTCAAATTTATAGGTCCAACGTCCGTAATAGGTTAGTGAGGCTCCGCCAAAACGACGAGGTTCCGCTGGGGTGGGTTGCGGATCATTCACCATCATCACTACGACTTTGCCTTGATAATTAAGTCCCTTATAGTCATCCCATTGTTCTTCAGGAGCCGTGATGCCGTAACCCACGAATACCATCGGCGCATCCATATCGATGGCTTCCTTCGTCGCTCCCGTCCCATAGACGATGTCACTACCAAAACTAGGTATCCAGGAACTTTGGCCCTCGAAGGAAAGGGTGCTGGTGGGGAGTGTTTTGAGGCCGGCAATTTTCACCGACTGACGGTAACTTGTCCCATTGAAAGGCTGGAGGCCTATGAGCTTACTTTGAGTCTCGAGATAACGAACGGTCAATTCTCCCCCGCGTTCTCCCGTGCCTCGACCTTCCAGAAGATCATCGCTAAGAAATTCAACATGGGTCTGAAGCACCTTAGGGTTGATGGCGAGATGGGGCTGTTGCGCCACCAACAAACTGCCCAGAGTAAAGATTAAAAATCCTAAACCTTGCTTCATACCTCACCTCGAAATATTAGAATACTCTTGCCGCTATTGGGGGCTCAAGGCGAAGCCTTGAAAGCCTTCTCCTTCCCACTCAAGGGGCTTCAACTGAAAGGTTGATCCGCCCAAGGTAGGCGACCAAATCGTAGCCGGTTGCATCTGGGTGTAACGTTCGAGCATGGTTTTCTGATGATTGATGCCTTCCTGAGTAAACCAGGAACAAACGGAGTATACCAAGAGCCCACCAGGACTTAAGCGAGGCAGTGCGGCTGATAAAAGTTCTTCTTGTGTTTTACAGAGCAACGCTAAATCAATGTTCTCGCCAATCCAAGTAAGGTCAGGATGTTTCTGAAGGGTCCCACTGGCTGAACAAGGAGCATCTAACCAAATCAAATCAAACTGTTTATCGCAATCCTTGAGCCATACACGGGCATCGGCGGCGATGACTGTAGCCTCTATCTTGCGACTCTTGAGGGTCGATTTAAGTTGTTCAGCTTTTTGGGGGTGCTTTTCAATACAGGTGAGATGAGCTTCGGGATATTTGAGGTGAAGGCCCGTACTTTTTCCACCCGGAGCCGCACATAAGTCGAGCATGGTGCGCACAGAACGATCCCAGGTAAAAGACAAAAGTGCTTGGGAGGACCGGTCTTGAACCATGCCATGATGTTGCATCAGCCATTCGGTAGGAAAAGAGGCTCCCTCTTCAAGCTTCCAACATCCCTCGAGCGTGGCATCGGGAATCAAGCCTTCAGGGAGAGGCTGCGCGGCCTCTAGCACACGAAAATAAAAACGGGGTGGCTGATTCCACTTACGCCACAGGCTTTGCGAGTGGGCGAGATTGAAATCAGGGCCAAGGGCATGGCGCAACGCATGTTTAGTAAAAAGACTTTGATCTAAATAATGAGGGTACGCTTCTATTTTTTCAGCGAGACTGGCCCGCTCTCGAGCGGCTTGTCGGAGAATGGCATTGACGAGTCCCTGATGAGCTGGAAAACCTTTGTGAGGATCTGAAATCCACATAACGGATTCATTCACCGCCGCATAATCAGCGACGCCGGATAACCAAGCAAGTTGAGATAGACCCAACGCCAGCACAATACGAGTTTCCAAGGGAAGATTTTTATCCGATCGAGTCAGCGCCTCGTCGACATAAGCTTGCATTTTCCCCCAATGACGAAACATCTTCCCAAGAATCGCGTGCGCTAAACCTGCATCCGCGGGCTCGAGAGATTGATTCCAATGTTCAGGACAGCGCTCGCCCTGGCCAAAAACGGCTTCGCATACGCGGATCACGGCGAGACGACTCGGGGCTATCATCTCTTTAGACTCCCACAAAATCGAGTCTACGCGGTGCACCTGCGTTCTAAACTAGAGAGATGAAGGAAGACGCAAAGATTAGTCGATTCATGACCGCCGATCAGTGGATCAAACTCGATATCGTCGAAATGGGACCCCTATGGGATCGCATTCGAAGACATCATCCGTCTTATGATGCAACGCAAGCCGCCGTCCTCGCAGAAGGCTTGATGACCACCTTGCTTCTTTTGGGGCGGTCGGATTTTCTCCAGCGCGTCCAATTAATGATAAAAAGTTCTGGCCGTATTAAAAACCTAATTACCGATGCGTGGCCCGATGGTTCCATCCGGGGATTCTGCGATGCGGGCTCCCCGCAAGCATCATTGCCATTTGAACTTCCCGGTAGCATTCAAGTCATGCGTTCGCAACCTAGCGGCGAGCCCTATATGGGACTTCTTCCGTTAGTTGAAGGGGGCATCGACAAACAACTTGAAGCGTATTTTCAGCAGTCGGAACAAATCCAAACTAGCGTTCATCTATGGTGTGATCCACTCACAGGCCTCGGGGGAGCTCTCAAGGTGGAGCCGCTTCCTCTTTGCCCTCCTACTCGATTAGCCCGTCTCATTCAGGCCCTCGAAGGACTCGAAGTGGTGCCTTTGGAGGAGCGTACGACTGAATTCTTGGCTGCTTGGATTAATCAAGGAGAAGGCTATCAACCATTGACGTCGACGGACGTTCGCTACGCTTGTCGATGTAATCGTGACGATTTAGTTCGGATTATGAGAGGCTTTAGTTCGGAAGAAAAACAACATCTGTTTGAAACGCAGGATCATACCGAAGTACGCTGCGATTACTGTGCTGAAGTCTTCATCATTCGCGCTTCTGACCTCACCACGGAAGAGGTCAATTCATGAAAGCTATCCAGGTCACCGCCAAAGGCCGGCCCCTTGGAGGGATGTTGAGTCAATGGTGGCATTTTCGTCTGATCCCTTTTGTGACCTCCCTCGTTGTTCGGCTCCTAAGTCACACTCTGCGGATACGCTATGAAGGCCGAGAGCACCTGGAAGAAATAATTGCTCGTGATGAGTCTTTGATTTTAGCTTTTTGGCATCGACGACTCTTGATGATGCCGCTCGCTTACCCGACCCAAATCTCGGGAAATCGTCGTCCGGGAATTGCGATCTTGAGCAGCCAAAGTCGCGATGGCGAACGCAGTGCTGCCACATGGCGATGGTTTCATATTCATGCCATTCGAGGCAGTGCGAATGAAGATGGTGCCCGGGCCTTAGCTCAAATGATGAAAGCTGTTCGAGAGGGATGGGACATTGGTTTGACCCCCGACGGTCCGAAGGGTCCTGCTCAAGAAGCGAAACCCGGCATCATTGCACTCGCTCAGAAAAGCGGTGCATCGATTCTTCCGGTCTGCGTAGCGTACGATCGTTTCATCACTCTAGGGTCTTGGGATGCCATGATCGTTCCTATGCCGTTTGCACAATGTACTGTTCGCTATGCTCCGCCGATGAAAATGGACAACGGTCTCGCTCCACAAGCGGGCGCCCAACAACTGACTCATCTCTTAAATGATCTTGAGACGTGGGCTAACGAAGGGCGCTCATAATGATGAAAAAAATCTTGGCGGTTGTGACCTTGTCGGGTGGCATGGATTCATGTGTGACGTTGGCTCATGCACTCGATGAAGGATGCGAAGTTGCTTTACTCCATGCCGATTATGGTCAGCGAACAGAATCTAGAGAACGTAAAGCGTTTCAAGAAATCGCGAAACACTACCAAATACCCACCCATCGTCAATTAGTGGTGCCCTTGGGTCACCTATCGTTGATTGGAGGCTCTTCACTGATTGATGTCAAAGAAGAAATCCCCGAGGGTGATCTTCATCGACAAGGGGTACCCTCGACCTACGTCCCTTTCCGTAACGCACATCTACTAAGCACCGCGACGAGTTGGGCCGAAGTGCTCGGCGCTTCACGAATTTATGTCGGTTTTGTTCAAGAAGATAGCAGTGGCTATCCAGACTGCACCGAGTCTTTTCTCAAATCTTTTGAGCATACAGTTCAAATCGGAACGAGGCCTGAAACCCAATTGAGCTTTCACGCTCCCCTGCTCCATCAATCCAAAAAAGAGATTGTTCAAAAGGGAGCTCACTTAAAGGCTCCCTTCCATCTCACGTGGTCGTGTTATCAACAAAATGAAGTAGCTTGCGGGCACTGCGATTCTTGCCTCCTTCGGCTAAGAGGCTTTCATGAAGCAGATCTCACTGACCCTATTTCCTACACCCTCAGACCTGATCACTTTTAAGGAGCTCTTATGGTCAAACGTACCCGCTCATCTTCCCCTGCCTACGTCGTCACGCGTCCGGTTTCGCATTTGGAGACCTTTCCGTCGCCTACGAAGAACCTATTTACCGTCGAATTCACGACGGAAGAATTTACTTGTCTTTGTCCTTTAACCGGTCAACCTGATTTTGCTCATTTGACGATTCGCTATCAACCGAAAACTAAATGTCTTGAAAGTAAAGCGCTTAAACTTTACCTCTGGTCATACCGAGACCGTGGAGCCTTTCACGAAGCCGTGACGAATCAAATTCTAGAGGATTGTTTCAAGGCGGCTCAACCACGGTGGATGCGTGTTGAAGGGGATTTCCTTATTCGAGGAGGTATTCGTACGGTGGTCATAGCCGAGCGAGGACGTAAGCAGTGAAGGCTTTGATTGCATTGGGTTCTAATTTAGGTGATCGCGCGGGTTATCTTGCTCGCGGACTTGAAAATCTATCGATCTTAGGTGAGCTCACCACTTCTCCGCTGATACTTGAAACCCTCGACGAATCAGGCCAGGGTCCCTCTTATTTAAATACGATTGCTTATTTAGTGACGGCTGAATCAAATCCTTGTCGCCTTTTAGAAAAACTTTTGCGCTTTGAAAAACAACTCGGACGCGATCGAAGTCTTGGAAAGAACCAGCCGCGTACCTTAGATCTTGATTTGATTGCGACGGACCAAGGGGAACTTCATATGACATGGGCAAGCCCGAGAGATCTTTCGGATTTAGGAGCGAAACTAACGCTCGATCTTCCTCATCCCAAAGCCATGACGAGACCTTTTGTTTTAGAACCTCTGGCTGCGTTGGTAACCAAATATCCGGAAGCAGGAACGATTAAAATTCTTGCATGAGATAGCGCGCAATGACGGTGCGTTGAATCTCCGACGTGCCTTCTCCGATCGTACAAAGTTTAATATCGCGATAATACTTTTCCACGGGATAATCCTTGGAATAGCCATAGCCACCAAAAATCTGAACGGCTTCATTAGCCACTTCATAGCCCGCTTCGGAGGCATAAAGTTTAGCCATGCTGGCCGCTTTCGCATACGGCAGACCTTGATCTTTCAGATTGGCCGCTTTGTAGATCAGCAGACGGGCAGCTTCGACCTTCACTTGCATCTCAGCTAATTTATGAGCAATCGCTTGATGCTCAATGATCGGTTTTCCAAACGTCTGTCGCACCTTGGCGTACTTGACGCTCTCTTCAAAGGCACCTTGTGCCATCCCAAGAGCCAAAGCCCCGATACTAATGCGTCCCCCATCTAAGGTTTTCATGGCTTGTTTGAACCCAACGCCTTCGTCCCCTAAAAGATGATCTTCAGAAACTTTGACATCTTCTAAAATCAATTCGCTGGTATCTGAAGCACGCAACCCTAATTTATCTTCTTGTTTACCGGGACGAAAACCGTTCATCCCTTTTTCTAAAATAAAGGCACTGATGCCATCGGTCCCTTTACCGGGTCGGGTGCGTGCCATGACGACCGCAATATCCCCTTCGGTTCCATGGGTAATGAAATTTTTTGTTCCATTCAGAATCCAATAGGACCCTTCTTTTTTTGCCATGGTTTGTTGGGCTCCGGCGTCAGACCCTGCGCCTGGTTCCGTGAGGCCCCACGCTCCAAGCGCTTGACCACTGGCTAAGGGTACTAAGTATTTATGTTTTTGGGCTTCGTTGCCCATGGCATAAA
>BJFQ01000035.1 GCA_014189895.1 Acidobacteriota bacterium
TAATTGATACGTCTCACCTTGTTGAATCGCCCGGTGAATTTGGTTCACGGTCTGGCCATAGGTCATGACGTCGATTTGAGATTGGAGACCCGCAAGTCCCGAAGGAGGTTCACTTGACGTTGCTTCGGTTAGAAAGGTTTCAATATCCTTCGAACTCCACGTCCGAAGTCGGGGGAAGGCCCAAGCGCGCAAGAGAACTCCATCTGAAGGATGACGGGTAGGGAGATCCTGGAGGGCTAATCCGAGTTCGTAGGGGAAAAGTCCAAGGACATGTTGACCTTGGCGACAGGCTTCTTCGATCTGGCGAAGGGCCCCTGAAACCTCATCTACGTTTCTCGCTTCCCAGTAGGACGAGGGTGCATCAAAAAAATAACCTACGCCCCCTGTATCCTCCAGTAAAAAGCGGGTCTGTGGCTTCAAAGGTGCGTTCATTGGTTTTATTCAGGAGGGAGAATTTCTTGATCAGGGCGTTTGGGTTTTTGGGGACGAATAAAGATCCATCTGAGGAGTCCAGAGATAATCGACGTTACGAGCGCCCCTAAGCAGGCCGATCCAAATCCATCGACTCGAAAACCTAACCCCCACTGATTAGCCATCTGTCCGACCCATAGGAAGACGGCCCCATTGATGAACCAGGTCAAGCAACCGAGGGACAGGAAGATAGGAATAAAAGCTAGGAATTTGATGAGGCGTCCCAACGTTTCATTCGCCAACCAAAGAATCATAGCAACTTGGAGGAGTCCGAGAAAATCAGGTGCCACAATGCCAGGCACCGTATAGGCAGCCCCTTTAAGACCCAGAGCTAAAAAGACGAAACGAAGAAATAGGGTAAGCATCTAGTAGCGCCAAGCTAATTTACACCCGTACTGTTTGGATAATTGCTCGGCGAGTTCAGGATCATACTTGAGTCGGAACTCAGGCCCCGCTTTCACTTGGGTCTTTATGCCTTCTTTGCTGATGTATTCCAAATAGACAGGGAGTACACCTTCCTGTTTCTTAAGAAAGTCTATCAGTTCTGGAAGCGGATCTCCGGGGGGTAGGGTAATGATTGCCCCGATCAAACCTTTGCCTTGAAAGCCGTCTAAGCGCTCAATTTGAATGGCGCTCATTTTGACGACCGTCGTATCTTCTTCTGCCTCTTCGCCAGTAGCAAAATTGGTAATAGTTTCAACTTTGATCTCACCGGTGATTCGCACTAAATTGTCAGTTACGGCGAGATCGCGATACATATCGTAGGGTCGAGTGCGTTTACGGGTTTGGCTATCGAAATAGGAAGGGAAGAGTAGAATCTCCATTTTCCCTGTGAGGTCTTCAAGGGTCAAAATGGCCCAAGGCTCTTGTTTGTTGTTGGTCTTCGTTTGAACAAGGTTAATCATGCCTGCGACGGAGACAATATCTCGATCACGCAGACTTCCTGACGTAGCTTTTTCCATCAGTCGCGTAATGGGCCCTTGGGTATGAATCATGATGGTGTCTTGATATTCCTCTAAGGGGTGTCCTGAGACGTAGAGACCTAACGATTCACGTTCGTACTTCAGCCGCTCTCGGCGTGTCCACATGGGAATGTCGTTCTGAAGTCGGAAGCCCTCACTCATGGTGGCCAATTCCACATCATCAAAGAGGCTCGTCATTCCTTGGAGGCTTTTAGATGCGCGTGAGGCCGAATCTAAAACCGCCGGAAGGCTCGAAAGGAGCGCGGCGCGATGAGGCTCTAGGGATTCGAAACAACCCGCTTTAATGAGGGACTCCCAAACTTTCTTATTGGCCTTGCCTAGGTCTGTGGATTGAATGGCATGAGAAAAATCCTTGAAGCCTTTTTCGCGTTGCCGAGCTTCTAAGATCGCTTTGAGGGCCGCTTCGCCGAGTCCTTTGATGGCCGCGAGTCCAAAACGGATTTGACCCGAAGCCGTAATAGAGAAATCTTTTTCAGAGTCATTAATATCCGGACCTAAAATATCAATATCTCGACTTCGGCAATCCTGAATATATTTCACGATGTCATCCGTTCGCTCGGCTTTAGTACTGAGGAGGCCCGACATAAATTCAGTGGGATAGTGGGCTTTAAGGTAGGCCGTTTGATAAGCCAGCATCGCATAGGCCGCTGAATGGCTTTTATTGAAACCATACGCGCCAAAATGTTCCATTAAATCAAACAACTCACCCATTCGGTCTCGATGAAATCCTTTTTCGACGGCGCGCTTGAGGAAATCGAGACGAAGTTTGCGCATTATAGATTTATCTTTTTTACCCATGGCTTTGCGAAGCATATCGGCTTCACCCATCGAAAACCCGCCGATCAGGTTCGCGATCTGCATCACTTGCTCTTGATACACGATGACCCCATAGGTATTCCCCAAGATCCCTTCAAGTTCAGGAATCAAATATTCAATCGGTTCTTGCCCATGGCGACGTTTAACGAAACTATCCACGACGCCTCCTTCGAGGGGACCGGGTCGGAAAAGGGCATTCAAGGCAATCAGATCATCGAAGCGCGTGGGTTGAAGTTGCCTCAAGAGTGATTTCATACCGCTGGACTCGAACTGAAAAATACCGTCCGTATTGGCGTCCGAGAATAATTTAAATGTCTTCGGATCTTCAAAATTATGAAGAATCGCTTCGCTCACGGGTTGCCCGTGACGCCGGGCAATATAGTTTTGGATTTTAGTAATTTGAGTGAGGGTTTCAAGACCCAAGAAGTCCATTTTTAGAAGCCCTGCCATTTCGGCTTCGTCTTTAGTGTATTGCACCATGACTTTTTTATCTTTATCCACGCTCAAAGGAGCAAATTTAGTAAGTTCATCAGGAGCAATGATGACCCCTGCAGCGTGAACCCCCGAATTCCGAGCGAGCCCTTCCAGTTTGGCAGAAATATCTAGAATCTTTTTAACGTCCGCATCTTGATTGTAAAGCTCCCGTAGCTTATCAGAGCGTTCTAGGGCTTCCCCCACCGTAATGGGCTTACCTGGTTCTTGAGGGATTAATTTCGTAAGATTGTTGGCCCAATTAAAGTCTTTATCGTACACGCGCGAAACATCTTTGATGACGGCCTTGGTTTTGAGTTGATTAATCGTGATGATATTAGAGACGCGGTCTTTTCCATATTTATCAGTGACGTAGTCAATGACCTTGCTCCGACCATCGCGGCAAAAGTCAATATCCATATCAGGCATGGAGACACGTTCGGCATTGAGAAAGCGCTCAAAGAGGAGATCGTATTCCATGGGATCAATGTCGGTAATACAAAGCGCCCACGCCACGATACTTCCGGCCGCAGATCCGCGACCGGGACCCACCGGAACCCCCATCTCTCTCGCCTTACAAATGAAGTCCCACACCATAAGGAAATAACCAGGGAATCCAACCTTAAGAATCGTATCAATTTCATGTTGAAGGCGCTTTCGATAGTCAGGCTCGGGGTATTTTAATTTTTTGCTTTCCCATCGTGGGCGACATTCTTGCACGCGTCGTTCAAACCATTCCTTCACGATGGCTACGAAGTAGCTATCAAGGGTCATTCCAGCTGGCACAGGGAACGTGGGAGTGGCTGCCTTACGCTTGATAGGGAATAAATCAATCTTGTTAGCAATCTCTAGAGTTTGTTCCAAGAATTCAGGATGGTCTGGAAACATGGCCGCCATCTCGGCCGGTGTTTTGACATAGAACTGATCATTAATGAAGCGCATCCGACGCTCTTGGGCTTTCAGGGCGCGTGTCCCGATACACAAAATGGTGTCATGGAGGTCCGCATCTTCATGGTTCAGATAATGCGAGTCATTGGTGGCCACCATTTTGATCCCTAACTTCTTTGCTAGTTCAATTTGGTAAGGAATACACTCTTGTTCTTTCTGGAATGAAAGACCTTGGTTTTGGATTTCAAGATAAAAGTCATCGCCAAAAATTCCTCGATACTCGTCGGCTACTTTTTGAGCTTGTTCCAGTCGGTTTTGAAGAATACGTGCCTGAACCTCACCCCCTAAGCAGGCCGACATAGCAATGAGCCCCTCAGAGTGCTCTTTCAGAATCTCTTTGTCGACGCGAGGTTTGTAATAAAAACCCTCGGTATACCCCCGGCTGACGAGTTTGGAGAGATTGGCAAAACCCACAGCGTTCTTAGCCAACAAAACGAGGTGGTAGCCTGCATCACGGCTCCCACTAGGATCAACACAGTCCTCCAGTCCTTCTTCGGCAGTTCCGATATTCTTCGCATCTAATTTTTTATCGAATCGCGATCGAGGTGCAACGTAGACTTCACTACCCAAGATCGGTTTAACTGCCCAGTTACCTTCTTTGTCAGCCGTCTTTTCACAGGCATCAAAAAGCTTCATCATGCCAAACATATTTCCGTGGTCGGTAACGGCGACGGCTGGCATTCCGGATTCTTGCGTTTTTTTAACAAGATCAGGAATTCGGGTGAGTCCGTCCAACAAACTGTGTTCGGTATGAAGATGTAAATGCACGAAGGACATGTGTCCATTTTCGCCTACTTAAGAGGTCTCTTTTGAAATGACTTCTCCTCGAGTTACCTTTGGTAGCGAGGAACTGCCCTTTAAAAACAGCATCCCTAAACTGCCGCTCAGAATTGAAAGGGAAATGGACCTGTCTAGATCCCGATATACCTGTAAGTACTGAAGGAACATGCAATAATCTAAGTGCAGTCATTGTTGCCGATACTTGCCAATTTTTCTACTAAGGAGTAATTTATGCCCGAAGAGTCTGCCTGTCCTTTTGGACATGGGTCCAACCCATCAGCAGGAGCTCCCAAAAAACAAACCAACCGAGATTGGTGGCCTAATCAACTCGATCTCACACCGCTCCATCAACATTCGCCGAAGAAGAATCCGATGGATCCAGGTTTTAGTTATGCGAAAGAGTTTAAGACCTTAGATCTCAATGCCGTTATCAATGACCTCAATATTTTGATGAAATCATCTCAAGATTGGTGGCCTGCCGATTACGGTCATTACGGACCCTTCTTTATTCGTTTGACGTGGCATAGCGCCGGGACCTATCGCATTGGTGATGGTCGTGGCGGCGGCGGCGGGGGTACCCATCGTTACGCGCCTCTCAACAGTTGGCCCGACAACGGTAATTTGGATAAAGCGCGTCGGTTGCTTTGGCCCATCAAGCAAAAATACGGAAAGAAACTCTCTTGGGCCGATCTGATGATTCTCTCTGGAACGATTGCCATGGAGTCCATGGGTTTGAAAATTTATGGATTTGCGGGAGGTCGTGAAGATCTCTGGGAACCTGAGGATATTTATTGGGGATCTGAAAACAAATGGTTAGCTGATGAACGCTATAAAGGAGATCGCGAACTACAGAATCCTTTAGGCGCTGTCCAAATGGGACTGATTTATGTCAATCCAGAGGGACCTAATGGCAACCCTGATCCGCTCGCTGCTGCCCGAGATATTCGTGAAACCTTCAAACGCATGGCGATGAACGATGAAGAGACCGTAGCACTTGTAGCTGGGGGCCATACCTTTGGTAAGGCACACGGAGCAGCCGATCCTGCTAAGTATGTGGGTCCTGAACCTGAAGGAGCGCCGATCCATCAACAGGGGCTCGGTTGGAAGAACTCTTTTGAGTCTGGTAAGGGGGAGCACGCCATTACTAGTGGCCTAGAAGGTGCTTGGACTCAAAATCCTACAAAGTGGGACAACGATTATTTTAATAATCTTTTCAATTACGAATGGGTCCTCACTAAGAGTCCAGCTGGGGCTCAACAATGGACCCCTAAAGATGCG
>BJFQ01000036.1 GCA_014189895.1 Acidobacteriota bacterium
GCGATTTGACCAAGTTAGCCAAATCGAGAACGGTCATGGATTCAATTTCACTGATGAATTGATCCGAAGTGAGGTCCATGGTGGCCTCCTAAAAAAATAAAGTGGTTGAGAGAATTAACAGGAATTAAATTATTGGCTTTCTTTTTGCTTGCGGATTGCATCAAGCGTAATCGCAAAACCCGAGATGGGTGATTTGATGAGGTAGAGCAGCTTGGCAATCAAGACTTCGCGACTGGGCAGGTTAGCCAATTGCTGAATATCTTTGAGTGCTAAGGGTTTTCCATCAGATAAACCCGCTTTGAAAGTCACGGCAGGATTATCTTTCAAGAAATCGTTCAGAACCTTGGCAAAAGCCACCATATCTTCTTGGGTGGTTGCCACAGAACTGGCGCCTTTGAAATGAGGGGAAAGGGACTCGAACACCGTGTCTTTAACGGCGAGTCGAAGAAGCGTGTTCTTTCCTACTCGATACTGACCTTTGTGATCCCGAACGGATTTTCTAAACGCCGTATCGGTTTCAACGGTCAAACCTTTGAATTCAAAAACGATCGCAGACTTGGCGCCCGTGAACGTTTGCTTGAGTGCGGTGAGTTCGGTGACTTTTTTATTTTTTTCCATCATCTACCTCACTTAGTCTCAAAATTAGTTGTTGATAAAGCCACCGAAGGTCCCATCGTCGATGCGATGAAGGCGGTCTTAACGTATTTACCCTTCGAGGAAGCAGGTTTAGCTTTAACGACGGCATCTAAAAGTGCCTGGGTATTCTCTTGAAGTTTTTCAACACCAAAAGATAATTTGCCGACAGGGGCATGGATGATGCCGTCTTTATCAACACGGTACTCAACTTTTCCCGCCTTAATATCTTTGACCGCTTTAGCCACGTCAAAGGTCACGGTTCCGGTCTTAGGATTTGGCATTAACCCCTTGGGTCCCAACACTTTTCCTAGGCGACCTACCCCTTTCATCATGTCAGGGGTCGCCACAAGCGCATCAAAATCGATGAAACCTCCGGCAATCTTTTCAACAAGGTCATCTCCACCAACGAGATCAGCTCCCGCAGCTTCGGCTTCCTTGATTTTTTCTCCATTAGCGACAACGGCAACCTTCATGGATTTTCCGGTTCCATGGGGAAGCACAATCGTGCCGCGGACCATTTGGTCAGCTTGTCGAGGATCAACTCCAAGACGCATATGAATCTCTACGGTTTCATCAAACTTGGCAAAAGCCACATCTTTGACGACCGATAAAGCTTCCTTAAGGTCATGGGGGCGATCAGCAACTTTGGAGGAGGCTGCCAAGTATTTTTTACCTGTCTTTGCCATCATTTACTCCTTTTTTGATCTCCCGCAGATCGGTGCGGTGGCCGGGGGAAAAGCACAACGCTCTTCCACCAAATAAGAGGTGTGAACTAATCGACGACATCCACGCCCATCGAGCGTGCAGATCCAGCGATAGATCGCATAGCAGCTTCAAGACTGCCGGCATTCATATCGGCCATTTTGGTTTTTGCAATTTCTTCAATTTGCTTTTTAGTGATGGTGCCGACCTTGGTTTTATTCGGCGTTGGACTTCCCTTTGCTAGACCAATCTTCTTTTTAATCAGGACGGCCGCGGGAGGAGTTTTTAAAATGAAACTAAACGATCGATCGGCATACACCGTAATGACACAAGGGAGGGTGGTGCCCTTCTCGGCTAATGTCACAGATTTTGCATTAAATTGCTTTACAAACTCCATGATATTGACACCGTGCTGACCCAAAGCGGGACCAACGGGCGGAGCTGGAGTTGCTTCACCTGCAGGTAATTGCAGTTTGATATATGCAGAGATTTTTTTAGCCATGTAAACTTGCCTTTCCTGCGAGAGATTCCATCAAATGATGGCAACGACCGCCTTAAAAGTGTGGAGGGGAGGACCCCAACGCCACCAGGTTGAAATGAGAAGGAAAATGTCTAAAAACTAACGTTTTTCGACTTGAATAAAATCGAGCTCCACGGGGGTGCTTCGACCAAAGACCGTTACCAGCACGCGCACGGTAGACCGCTCTTCTTGTATTTCTTCGACATCCCCTTCGAAATTAGCGAAGGGACCATCTATGATACGAACCTTTTGTCCTTTTTCAAAGGAAAATTTCGGTTTAGGCTTCTCTTGAGTCTCCACTTGATGATGCATAATCTGGGTAACTTCATCATCCGTCAAGGGAACAGGGCGTTTTTTATTGGGGCTCACAAAACTCGTTACCTTGGGGGTATTACGAACCAAATGCCAGTCAGTATCGGCCATTTCCCAAGCACCCGATTCAGTTGGCGTCACGGCAATCTGAACTAAAACATATCCAGGAAAAGATTTGCGGGTCTTTGTGACGCGTTCGCGTTTACCTGTTTTAGAATCCTGCTTCATTTCTTCATAGGTTTCTTCGGGAACGTGAAGATCTCCAAAGTGATCTTGGCGCAGTTCCATTTGAATACGCTGTTTTAATTGAGCGACCACTTTCGTTTCATAGCCGGAATAGGTATGAATGATAAACCAAGCTAATTTCTTCTCTTGTGTCACTGTTTGGTTCGCTGTATCTGACATGAGTGCCTCTGAAATCCTGAGCGTCTAACTTTTAGGAAGAAAATAACTGAAGCCTCGAGAAAAAAACCAATCGATGCCCCACAGAAAGAGTCCTACAAAAACCGAGATCGTAACGACTGTCCAAGAAGCACTCATCACTTTTGATTGGCTGGGCCAATCAACGCGACTGAGTTCTTCCATGAAATCTGCGGTTTGTTTTTTAATTAAAGAAATCAAACGTGGCTCCGTGTTTGGGATGAGTTGGCAGGGGAGACAGGAATCGAACCCGCGACCGTCGGATTTGGAGTCCGAAGCTCTACCAACTGAGCTACTCCCCTAGAAATCCAACGAAAAGACTTGGGAGGGGTCGCATCGCAAGCCTAAGCTTTAGTCTCGCGATGCACCGTGACGCGCTTGAGTCGACGACAATACTTCTTCAACTCAATTTTTTCAGTGTGAGTCCTTCGATTTTTTGTGGTGGTGTAATTTTTATCACCACATTCTTGGCACTGAAGAGTAATGATTTCGCGCACGTTAAACCTCCAAAAGGAGAAGATCGATTTTAAGCGATGATGTTACTCACATTACCGGCACCGACCGTACGTCCGCCTTCACGAATAGCGAACTTGAGGCCTTTATCCATAGCAATAGGAGCGATCAATTCGACTTCTAGTGTAATGTTGTCACCAGGCATCACCATTTCTCGACCTGCTTCTAATTTGATCGAACCGGTAACGTCCGTGGTTCGGAAATAGAATTGAGGACGATAATTGTTGAAGAAGGGTGTATGACGTCCGCCTTCTTCTTTGGTGAGGACATAGATCTGGGCTGTGAATTTTGTATGGGGCGTGATACTACCTGGTTTGGCAAGAACTTGGCCGCGCTCAACATCTTTACGTTCAACACCACGGAGCAGAATACCGGCATTGTCACCAGCTTGACCTTCGTCGAGACTTTTACGGAACATTTCGACTCCCGTCACAACCTTTTTTTCGGTCGCTTTGAGGCCGACGATTTCAATTTCTTCTCCGACTTTCACAATACCGGCTTCAATACGACCGGTCACAACAGTTCCTCGTCCCGTGATGGTGAAGACATCTTCTACAGGCATGATGAAGGGTTTATCAATGTCGCGCTTAGGTGTAGGAATGTACTTGTCGACTTCGGCCATTAAATCCATAATGCATTTGCATTTTGCATCATCGGGATTACCGGTAGCGGCAATAGCATCGAGCGCTTCGCGAGCTGAACCACTAATGATAGGAATTTCGTCGCCAGGAAATTGGTAAGACTTGAGTAAGTCGCGAATCTCTTCTTTCACGAGATCAGCTAGCTCGGGATCAGCGATATCCATTTTATTCAAGAAGACCACCATAGCCGGAACACCGACTTGGCGAGCCAAGAGAATATGTTCTCGCGTTTGGGGCATCGGACCATCCGTAGCCGCAACAACGAGAATAGCGCCGTCCATTTGTGCGGCACCCGTAATCATGTTTTTCACATAATCGGCGTGGCCAGGACAATCCACGTGGGCATAATGACGGGCTTCCGTCTGGTATTCCACATGGGCTGTATTAATGGTGATTCCACGGGCTTTTTCTTCTGGGGCGGAATCAATTTGGTCATAAGATTTGGTTTCGCCACCAAATTTTTTGGAAAGCACGAAAGTAATCGCAGCAGTGAGGGTCGTCTTACCATGATCAACGTGGCCGATGGTGCCGATATTGATATGGGGTTTAGAACGATCAAATTTTTCTTTGGCCACAGGGACCTCCTAAAAAATAAAAGTGAAAAAAATAAAGAATGACGAAAGGAATGAATGGAGCCCACAGCAGGGATTGAACCAGCGACCTCTTCCTTACCAAGGAAGTGCTCTACCACTGAGCTATGTGGGCCATAACACTTAGTAGCGATGGAGCGGGAAACGGGGTTCGAACCCGCGACATTCAGCTTGGAAGGCTGACGCTCTACCAACTGAGCTATTCCCGCCTGATGCACAACGCAAGAAGTTTTATTAATGGTGCCGAGAGAAGGATTCGAACCTCCGTAGGGCGTCAGCCCGGCAGATTTACAGTCTGCTGCCATTAACCACTCGGCCATCTCGGCATTGCGCCTTCTGGAAGGGCATAATCGAAAGATACGGGCAAAAAACCACTTTGGAATCTCCTCGAAGACTCCAAGTAACATTCTGAAACGAAGCCAGAATTTCCCTTGCTGGGAATAGAAAATATAGCACTTAGCAGGCCCTTCCTCAAGGGAAAAACGAATACTAAGGGGCTCACGCCCAATCTTTATGGGCTCTTTGTCCTCACTGCGAGAACCCGAAAAAGGGCAATGGCTGAGGCCGCGGAGGCATTCAAGCTCTCCGTAGACCCAGGCATCGGAATGCGAAGGAGTCGATCACACCGTTCACTAATTTTTTGATGCAACCCTTCCCCTTCGGATCCGATGACCAGAACAACGGAGCGATCAAAAGATTCATCGAGGTAGTTATCCGTTTCATTACCTGACGATAATCCAAAAATCCAAGCCCCAGCATCTTTGAGATCGTCGAGAGCCCGGCCTAAATTATTCACACGCGCGATGGGTACACGACCCGCGGTCCCTGCACTCGCCCGAATTGCCGATTCTGTAATACTCGCAGAGCGTCGTTCCGGGAGAATGACACCGTCGACCCCCGCTGCCGAACAAGTTCTTAAGATGGCTCCTAAGTTTTGTGGATCCATGATTCCATCGAGGGCCACGAGTAGTACTCGATCTTTCTTCACGGCCATCAAGGGGAAAAAAGTATCAAGTTCAACATACCCAATTTCAGAACCCTCTCCGATCATTCCTTGATGCTTCACCCCATTAGACTTTCGATCAAGGGCCTCAGGGGGTTCTTGGTGAATAACAACGCGGGCTTCTCTGGCAAGTTTACGAAAAGGACTCACGCGATCCCAAACGGTTGATGAGATCCAAAGCGTATGCAGTTCACCTCGTTGGAGTGCCTCTTCGCATGCATGAGGTCCCAAGAATTTCATAAATTAAAAACG
>BJFQ01000037.1 GCA_014189895.1 Acidobacteriota bacterium
ATGGAGTTCTCTTGCGCGCTTGGGCCTTCCCCCGACTTCGGACGTGGAGTTCGAAGGATATTGAAACCTTTCTAACCGAAGCAACGTCAAGTGAACCTCCTTCGGGACTTGCGGGTCTCCAATCTCGAATCGACGTCATGACCTATGGCCAGACCGTGAACCAAATTCACCGGGCGATTCAACAAGGTGAGACGTATCAATTAAACTTCACGTTCCCATGGAGAGGCTCTCTCTACGGATCACCTCTCTCGGTCTATCGAAGGTTGCGTGAGCGTCAACCAGGACCCTACAGCGCCTATCTCGAGTGGGAATCCGGATGGGTTTTGTCTCATTCCCCCGAATCCTTTATTGAACATCAAGCAGGCACTCTCACGTGCCGACCCATGAAAGGAACATCTGATCGGGAGGGCAGCTCAGAGTTATCCCGGGACCCCAAAAATCAATCTGAGAACGTCATGATCGTCGATTTAATTCGCAATGACCTGAGTCGTATTGCCCTCCCTGACTCCGTCGAAGTATCGGATCTCTTTGAGGTTCATGCTTACGGAGATGTGACCCAAATGACTTCGACGATCACCGCTCGCCTGGATCCCCTGCAGTCTCTAGAATCCATCCTACGGGCGATGTTTCCCTGCGGTTCAGTGACCGGTGCTCCAAAACGCCGAACCATGGAATGGATCGATCGCCTTGAAGATCATCCCCGAGGGCTTTATTGTGGATCTATCGGATGGTTTAAACCTTGTGAGCCGAATGTCCTGCCCGATTTTCATCTCAGCGTAGCTATTCGAACGCTCGAAGTTAATCCCGAACGCCAAGTCATCTTAGGGGTTGGCTCAGGGATTACGATTGAATCTCAAGCTGACCAGGAATGGGACGAATGCCAACTGAAAGCCTCCTTTGCGACACGCCTACCTAGTTCAGTAGGCCTCATCGAGACGATGCGTTGTGAACTAGGTCAGATTAAACATCGAAGCGCCCATCTAAAGCGTCTGGAAGGATCGGCACGGGCTCTCGGTATTCTCTTTTGGTCATCCCAAATCGAAAAAGATCTTGAAGACCATCTCAAGACCCTAGATCCACTTCATCTGTTTCGTGTGCGCCTCGAGCTTCACCCCAATGGAGAGCTCGAGATCCATTCAGAAACCTTAGTCCCCCTTGAGGGTCCAATGGACTTAATGTGGGCTTCGACGTTGGGATACCCCTGTATGTCCTCTCAGAATCTTTTGTTGGGTCATAAAACGACCGACCGCTTAATTTACGATCGAGCTTCTGAGCAGGCGCTAAAACACGGAGCTTTTGACGCTCTTTTTGTCAACGAACACGGTTTCGTTACTGAAGGAGGTCGATCGAATCTATTTGTGCGCCTTGGACAGGAATGGAAAACACCACCGCTCACCGATGGTGTACTTCCCGGGATCCAACGTGAACTCTTAATAAAAGATTCCTCTTATGAAATCGAAGAAAGGTCTCTCACCATTCAGGACGTTCTTGGAGCAGATGAAATATGGATTACCAATTCACTGAGAGGCAAACTAGTCGTCAGGGGTTTTCGCTCTTAATAAAGTTTTCAAGCAGCGCAGATCCGTGCTCCGTCAAAATTGATTCAGGATGGAATTGGATACCTACAGAGGGATAGTTTCGATGGCGTAGAGCCATGATTTCACCCGAGTCTTGTGCGGTGGCAATAATCTTCAGGTCTGTAGGAAAAACATGAGGATCGACAGTTAGGGAATGATAGCGGCCCACTCGAAAAGAGCCGGGGAGTCCTTGAAAGAGCGGATCGGGAACTGTGGTTACCATGGAAGTTTTTCCATGGTGAATCTTAGGCGATGAAATGATTGTTCCCCCAAATACGTGGGCGAGGCATTGATGTCCTAGACACACACCTAATATAGGCAATCGGGCGTAAGCTAGTTCGATCATTCGAATCGAATGTGGTACCGAAGTGGGAGAGCCAGGGCCCGGTCCCACACAGCGGTGGGTCCACGTTGAGGGGATTTCAAGGAGTGAATTCAAATCATCGCTTTGACGAAAATCTATAGTCACGCCTAGCAATTTAAAGTAGCGTGCCAAGTTGTCACAAAAGGAGTCATGATGATCAATCAAGCCGACAGTCTTCATGGTTTCAGTCTATTCAAGATGAATTCACCGAAGGAAATACAAAAGCGCCCCAAGGGGCGCTTTTGTAGAACAAAACTAAACCGACGTCTTACCGATTACCATACCAACGGAGACTATCACGCGTCATCCAAGGCATTTGTATGGGGCTAATCTGGATAGACGGGAGGGTGTAGGTGCCTAACTCTTGAAGGTCTGGCATCGACAAACGATGTTGCATCCCATCTCGAGAGGGGATGGGTAGTGTCGTCCAACCCACAGGATCGATGGCCGCTCGGGAAGTAGCTAAGCCATCAAGATCGTAACCTAGAAACCAAGCCGCTTGTCTTTGCACTAAAGCATTGGCAGGATCCGTGGGGCTCAAGAGAGCTCCATGGCCTGAACCAGTTTGATCGAATTGGAAATAACCCTCTAAATTGATATTAGTGCCTGATGAAAGATTGGTGCCCGTTGTAGCCACGGCAGTTTTGAGGGCCACATTAGTGTTAGCGGAATTTCGCTGATAAATCACAGGCGATACAATGCGACTCCCCACACTGTAGGAGAGTTGCTTAAAACTAGGAGCGATTGCATCAAGAGCACCTTGGACCGCTGTACTCTGACCCAAGCCTAAAACACTTCGGCCTCCTAGGGCATTCACTAAATAACGTGTCGCACTATTTGGAACTACCGTATCGTTCAGAACTTCTTGGATCAAGATTCTATTGCTGAGCCGCGAAGCTTGCCCGGCAGCAAGAGGTGAGGTCACGGTAGCTGGATCTACGGTATCAGCGACGGTTTGAGTGCCCCAATAGAATTGGTGCCACGTTAATGATCCCTTGGGGATACCCAGGGCGGCAAGTTGTGTATCGACAACGGGCCCAAAGGCCTCACTATCTCGAATCAGATAACCCAAGCGTCCTCCGGGGACGGAAAGGGCAGCTTTCATGGTTCCTAAAGATAGACCTGGATAAGGCATGCCCGCCATGGTGTACATTCCCGTAATACTGCCGAGAGATATGCCAATATATCCGACATTAGTGGTATCAATCGGTGCGTCTTTATTGCCTGAGGTAATGGCCGTATTAATTGCGGAGAGAGAGGCGATTAAGCGATAAGTATTTAGGGCTGAATTTTCAACACTAGTACGAGCCGCCAAAGGTGCGCCCACGGCGAGAAAATCACTGGACCACTGAGAAGAGGTTCTTCCTGGTGCAGCCAGGGCTCCATGAAGCGGTTGATCAATGGAAATTACCGCACGACCACTCCACATTAAAGCATTGGCTAGGGTAGCGACTTGTTCTTTCTGACCACCGATCCCATGCTGAAAAATAGCTAGGGGCCACGCAGAAGGAGTGCTCGACCCGGTCGTGGCTGGATCAGGTTCCATATAAATGAAAGGAACTGTATTAGGAACGTGATAAAAGCCAGCGAAATTATTCCCGGATCTAAAGACTTGGCGAACCCCCGAAGCAGGACTCCATAACGCTAACGGAACGGCACCTGTCGCTGAAATCGAAGATGAATTAACAGCTCGGAGCGCATCAAGAGAAGCGACATCTACATGAAGCAGTCCGCTATTGAAAGTTCCCGTGATGATTCGTTTGATGTGCGTATTGGGGACACCGGTTAACCCAGCAGCAGTCCAATAAGCATTGACACTAGTCGTTGCGGATCCTTTGGTATAGACGGCAGTCACGGTAGCTGCATTTGTGAAGGCAGCACCGTTCGCCCATGCGCGGAGTAAAAACTCTACGGGCGCAACCGAGGCAGCTGCGGTTCGATCCGTACGGATATAGCCTGCCCCTGTGGTGATGAAACGTCCCATTAAAGCAATTTGCTGCCTTGAGGTAATGCCCGTGGTGGTGCTTGCTGCAATTAAGTCGTTCATGACACTGGCATAACCACGAAGGGCGATTAGACCTGGTGCCGCTAATTGATCACCACGAATGGCCTCAAGCGAGTTTAGATGAGTTCCAGCCAAACTAGTCGTTGATTTGAGTTGACGGAAATAATAGGAGGAAGAAACCGGTAAATTAGAAGCAGCGTCTTTGATGCCATCCGTCAGAACGTAGAGATACCGCGTAGCCGGTTGAAGGGGAAAATTGGGGAAAATAGACCCGATTTGATTGGTCGAATCCACCTCATATGTAAAGCCGGCAGAGATGTTTGAAAAGCCTAGGGGATTATTTTCAAGACCGCTAGTATCAGGTGTCAGTTGAAAAACTTTGACCGTCGTTGCATTAAAAGTAGAAGGAACAATTGCTTTACCAAACGAAACTAAGATAGGGGCGTTCAAACCTGACACGGCATGCGTGGAAGTAATTCCGGTATAACCCTGTTCCGTACCACCCATTTCCCTTTGGGCAATAAAATTTAGGGCTTTTGAAGGATCTAACGGGACCCCCGCAGTGACAGCAACAGCAGAAGTGGCCGACGCCGTAGCTAAAATATTCGGGAGGGGTATATTGCCGGTAGAAGGATCGAAGGCTGCAGAATTATTTGACTCAATGGGGGCAGGATCTGTGGAGATGGCTGAATTAGTAGAATTACCACCGACGCCAGAACCACAGGCAAGCAGAAAGCCAAGAGATAAAGTTAGAAGGGATGAACGATAAAAAGTACGCATTGATTACTCCTTAACAAAGTGACGAATGGATTAAGTAAATATGAAGCTTTTGTGACAAAACCATCAATTCCTTCAACTATACGCCTTAATATCTTGCTTGTTCATAAGGATTTTCATCCTTTTTAGGGGATTGAGCGATCTGATCTCGTCATCCCCCCCCAGATATAAGGGTTAAGGGGAAAAATGCACATTTTAAGAGGCACCTTTCAAGCCTCAATTCTGGCCTCTGGGAGTTGACGATAAAATCAAAGATGTATGCGGATAGCCTCGCAAGTTGGGGGCTGCCAACCGAGCATGTGCCGCGGTGGCCGAACTTCATTGAGGTTCCATACGTTGGATCAACCAAAAAAAGGAGTCTTATGTCTAAAGATCGTTACTTCTTTACTTCCGAGAGCGTGACGGAAGGACATCCCGATAAAATCGCTGATCAAATTTCCGATGCAGTTTTAGATGCGGCACTTCAACAAGATCCAATGTCCCGTGTCGCATGTGAAACGCTCATCACC
>BJFQ01000038.1 GCA_014189895.1 Acidobacteriota bacterium
TAGCCTCGATAAGCAATTTCTGAGAGACTATCTCGAGGAACAAATCACGTGGAATAAACAACACCCCGCACCTTTTCTACCCGATCGCATCGTAGAAGAAATTCAAAAACGGTATTTGTCTTTAGCTCAAAGATTAGGCATTGCGATTAGCGTTTATTGAATCACCGTGATGGATCCATTGACCGTTGAGACCATTATTTTTTGATCAGAGCCTGGAATATCAGTGGCAAATGAACGACGTCCATGAAAAATAGTTCCTTTGAGGTCAGTAAAAGAGATTTCCCCTAGAACATTAGAAAGACGCAGAGAACCCGTGGCTGGCCCTAAGACCAAGCGAACCCTCCCATTCACGGTATTAAAGGACATTCCGGAATCTTTGCCGCTCAGTTGTACGGCTTCAATTGAACCATTGACGGTATTTGCCCGAATGGATCCGCTGACTCGATCAAGTCGGATCAAACCATTCGTTGTTTGAATCTCTACATTCGCTTCAGCCTCACTAACCGCAATGGAACCATTGATGGTTGTGCCCTTGATTGTGCCTTTGATGTTACGCACTTCGAGATCTCCGTTGTCAGAGGCGAGTTGAATGGACCCCTCTAGGTTAGTCAGGGTAATAGCCCCATTGACATTCGTAAATGAGCCTTGGAGTTTTCGGGGCACATGAAGCGTCAGATCGCATTGAAGAACCCCTTTTTTCAACCGATCCCAATTCCACTGAATAAAACCCGAGAAGGTTGATCCTCGATATTGCTTGGGATAGTGCACCTCGATACTCATCCCCTGACTATCTTGAGTAGCTTCAATTTCGATACGCTGCGTAGGGCTATCTTCAACAACAGCTTCGATCTGGATTTCATTTTTATCCCATCCTTCTACGAGGATGCGTCCGTTAGTATTCTTAATCTTCAGGTTTGACCCCGAGGTCATCGAGAGCGTTTGGGACTCAGTTCGAGTTTCATACTCCAGTTCAATGATGGTCCTGCCGCCTCCGTCAACTTTAGACATCGCAATCAGGCTTGGGAAACTCGCCAAAAGAGCCACAAGTAAAAAAGAAAAGGACATTTTTTTAGGAATTAACATCTATCAATCTCCATAGTTCATCTAATCATTGCCAAGAAAATGGTCGTTATGATTTCTTCAAACTGCTTATTACAGGGGGTAAGCAGAGGGATATAGGGGGTTTATTGACCATCCCTTACAATGAAGAATCTATTGAAAGATATACCTATGACCCTAGCCCGACTCACTTTATCTTTTGTAAAGAGCGCTAGCGCGGTAGAGCAAATTGGGTTCTGCGAGTGTGAAATTGCTATCGTAGGTCGGAGTAACGTTGGAAAATCTTCCCTCATTAATGCGGTAGCTCAACAAAAAAATCTTGCACAAACAAGCAAAACACCAGGTCGAACACGAAACTTAAATGTCTATCAAGCTCCTCGCGAGCGATTATTGATCGATTGTCCTGGATATGGTTTTGCGCGCGGGCCCATGGAAGACAAAGATCGTTGGAGTTTACTGATTGAATCGTACTTGACATCTCGAACGACCCTAAAAATGGTTTATTTATGTGTCGACGCCTATGTAGGTCCAACCGAGCTGGATATTGATATGCAAGCCTGGTTATTCCAGAATCATATTCCTTATACGATCGTAGCTACTAAATATGACCAATTGCGTCCCTCCGAACGATCTGCTAAACAAAAAAAACTTTGTGAGATTTTGTCCATAGATCTCGGTACTATTTTTTGGGTGAGTACCCGGGAGTCCCTTGGCGTAGAACTCGTAGTTCTCGACATGCAAAAACACCTAGGGCTATGAAGAACTTCTATTGATCTCAGCCTCTTAATGGAGGATGATGGAATGGTATTGGCCTAAGTAAGCGGGCCCACTCTGTGAAAGATGTCATGAAAATTGACCTTAAGCCCCTTAAGCAAGTCCTTTCCCAATCCGATCGAGAAAAGCGGATGACGAATCCCGGATTCGGACGGGTTTTCACCGAACATATGGTCATCAGCGACTATGAGCCTTCTTCCGGATGGTCTACGCCGATTCTTCAGCCCTATGGACCGATCTCCCTAGACCCCGCTGCAAGTATCCTGCACTACGGGCAGTCTATTTTCGAAGGCTTCAAGGCCTACCATCAAAAGGATGGAAATATTGCTTTCTTTCGCCCACTGGAAAACGTGAAGCGTATGAATCAAAGTGCCCTTCGTTTAGCCATGCCCTCCATTTCTGAAGATCTTTTCATGGCAGCTGCTGAAGCCCTCATACGACAAGATCGATCTTGGGTCTCAGATAAGCGGGGAGAGAGCCTATATCTTCGCCCCTTAATGTTTGCGACTGAGGCTGCCCTAGGCGTTCGCCCTTCCGCAACCTATCAATTTGTCTTATTTGCTTCACCGAGCGGATCTTATTTCCCTCAAGGAGCTAAAGCGGTAACCGTATGGCTTACCGGTGATTATATTCGGGCTGCTCCAGGCGGAACGGGAGCCGCCAAATTTGCTGGAAATTATGGCGCTAGCCTAATCGGTCAAAAACAGGCTATTGATCACGGGTGTGATCAAGTAGTTTGGCTCGATGCCAAGGAACATCGGTATCTTGAAGAAATGGGCGGAATGAATATATGCCTCGTTGAAAAAAAGAACAATCAAATCCATCTAGTTACACCCGGGCTGACTGGAACAATTCTTCCCGGAATTACGCGCTTGAGTTTGATTCAAATTGCCAAAGATTTAGGATGGGCTTTTTCAGAGCGCCTCATATCTATCGAAGAATGGGAAGAGAAATCTATTTCTGGGGAATTTAGCGAAACCTTTGCTTGCGGGACAGCCGCTGTCATTACCCCGATTCGGGAAGTGAAATCGAAGTCAGGATCTTGGCTCATTAATGGAGGGGAAATAGGCCCGATTTCAGTTCACTTACGAGATTACTTGTTAGATCTCCAACACGGGGAAGCAGAGGATCCACATAATTGGATGCATTCAATTATCATTAAAAATTAATGTTTTTTTTATTT
>BJFQ01000039.1 GCA_014189895.1 Acidobacteriota bacterium
ATACCGGGTGGGCGATGCTGAGGTGAGTCCCGAGCACGCTAATTTCCTCATTAATCATGGACAAGCGACGGCGAGAGAATTCTATGAACTGATGATTCAGGTACAATCCAAGGTCCAATCGAGGTATGGTATTACTCTCGAACCTGAAGTCGAAGTCTGGGGCAACGTTATCTAATGGCTTATTACCCTCGCACACAACCCAAGCGTCCTTGGTTTAACCGAGTAAGACTGATTATAGTTATCGCGATTCTGATCGCCCTGGGTTGGGGTCTCACGCGTTTGACCTACCGTCTTCTCCATCTCAAAGCCCTGAGTGTTCAACAAGTTCGAATTACGGGATCCTCACCTAAGCGACAAATTGAGATTCAAAAAATCTCAGAAGATCTAAGTCTTGGCCAACCCCTTCTTTGGTTCAATGCTGAGCCTCTGATGAATGCCTTGATGGAGAAATCATGGATCAAGTCCGTCAACCTTAGTAAGGATCCTCCTGACCGACTCGTCATTATTATCGAAGACAAGGAAGCCTATCTTTGGATGGTGAATTCCCAGGGTACCTATCTGGTGAGCGAGGGGGGGTTACTCATCGACGAATTAAATAGTTCCAATGGGTCCAAAGCCCTCCCTATTGTCTCGGATGCTAACCTCCAAAATCGACCTAGTTTGGCCCGTATGTGCCAAGTGGCTAAAACCATTAAAATCCAACAACCTGAGTTTTTCGACCTTATAGAGGAAATGCATTGGGATGACCAAGGACCTGTTCTTTATCTTCAGGATTTTCAAGTACCCGTGAAGCTCGATGAGCGAGATCCTATCGCTAATATTCCTAATTTTCAAAGTGTTTTCACAAGCCAGTTATCCACTCCAGAGGAACGTTCGGCCATCGAGGGAGTCAACCTTAGATTTAAGAATCAAGTCATTCTGACCCTGAAAAACAAAATTGGGGTTCCGACGATTATTGACGGTGACCAGCTACCTCGCAAACGCTAGAAATAATTCTCGAAGAGAGTAAGATTCTCTTAGTAGCGTCGAGGAGTTTCATGGCTAAGCAACCCACTTTTATTGGCATTGACCTTGGCACCAGTAAAGTGGCTGCCGTCGTTGTCACCATGGATGCCAACGGTCTTTTTCATGTCATCGGTGGAGGCATGGCTAATTCTGAGGGTGGTATCAAGCAGGGTTACATCAACGACATGGATAAAGCAGTAGCTGCTCTCAAGGCAGCGAAGGAAGAGGCCATGACCCAAGCTGATGTTAAAAAAGTGGAAGGGGTGTGCGTCTCAGTCGACAGTATTCACTTTAAAGGCGAGAATCTCCGCGATTCTGTCACCATCAATTCGAAAGATCAAATCATCACCGATGAAGATATTGAACGGGTCCTTGATCAAGCTAAAAATAATTGCAAAATGGCCCAACAGGAAAGTGTTCTTCATCGTATTCCCCAGATCTACCACATACAAGGTCAGCGAGAAGTTCGTAATCCGCTGAATATGGTTGGCGCATCACTGGAGGCCGAAGTAAGGCTAATTTTAGCCCCTTCTTCGGTTCTCAATAACATTCGGCGCGTCGCTCAATTGGCTGGTTTTCCTAAGGCTGAACTTGTCTATTCACCTCTTGCAACGGCGGAAGCGATCCTACCCCGTCAAGACAAAGACAACAGTGCCGTCGTCATCGATATTGGTGAAGATCTGACCCATGTAGGTATTTTTCATCTCGGAACGCTATTTCATTCTGCTTTTATCGCTGTGGGTGGTCGCCATTTCACTCGTGATCTTGAAATCACTAAACACCTTGGGGGAATGGTGGCTGCCGAACGCATCAAACTTCGCTACGGTTCAGTGATTCCTCAACAAGTGGCGGATGAACAAATTGAACTCGAAGATGAGGGTCGCTTCATTTCTCGAAGTGAGGTCGCCGAAGTCCTTCAGGCGAGGGCCGTCGAACTATTTAATTTTGTCCAAGTCGAAATTAATCGAACCGGGCTTAGTGATTTCCATGGGGGAATTCACCTCGTTGGGGGTGGATCTATCCTCTTCCATCTACCGACTCTTGCTCAGACGATTTTTGGCCGTCCTAGGGTCGTCATTTCAAGACCCCTGGACTTTGATCTAACCCTCCCCGCCGTCATTAATAACCCTCATTTTGTGAACGCCCTCGGTGCTGCTAAATATATGATTCGAGAGCGGCAAGAATCTGGCCACAGTTCCTCATCTTTTTTAGGCAATATTCTCGAAGCCTTCAAGTAATCTAAAGGAATTCTTATGATGGAAACTCCCTTCCTCCCCCATCCCGAGCCCATTCCAGGGGCGCGCATCAAAGTTGTGGGAGTAGGAGGTGCAGGATGTAATGCGGTCAATCGAATGATTGAGAGTGGCGTTTCGGGTGTCGAATTCATAGCCATGAATACTGATCAACAAAGCTTATCCATGTGCAAAGCACCCCATCAAATTATCTTGGGTCCGAGTTCGATGCGTGGACTAGGGGCCGGTGGAAATTCAGATCGTGGCTATGTAGCCGCTGAAGAGAGCCGGGATGAAATTCTTAGGCAACTCGAAGGCTCTGACATGATCTTTATTACGGCGGGCATGGGAGGTGGGACGGGAACAGGAGCTGCACCCGTGGTCGCTAATTACGCCAAAGAGCTGAATGCACTAACCGTCGCAGTGGTGCTCACGCCTTTTGCTTGGGAAGGTAAATCTAAGATTGAAAAAGCCCACAAGGGCCTGGAGAAATTGAGAGGTGTGGCGGATACCGTGATTGCGGTCAGCAACGAGCGCCTTAAGTCGCTCTGCCCTCAGAGCGCTACTCAAAAAGAAGTCTTTCGAACAGATGATAGCGTTTTGATCCAGGGGGTT
>BJFQ01000040.1 GCA_014189895.1 Acidobacteriota bacterium
TAACATCCCCAATTGCGACCTTCGCGCCGACATCTAAGTTATGCCGTAAAACACCATCTCCAGGCGACTCAACCTCCAACAAAGCCTTTGATGTCTCAAGAACCACGAAGAGTTCATTTTTACTGACTCGCACTTTGTCAAGCACCAACCACTCCACGATAACAACAAATTCATCATTAGGATTCTCGCGAGTAGCATAAATGCTTTGAAATCCAGCCTGGGGGTCAGCGCCCATACAAATTCAGAACCTCATCTCTTATCCGCTTCCAATGTGGAAGTGATTGTTCCTCAAGATATTTTGCAGACGGAATTGGCCGATTTAGAGATGTGATCACCCTAAACTGCAGCTCACTCTTTGCGGCGGTAGTTAACCCGCCAAATACTTCAACCAGATATTGCGATGAAAGATTTAAGCCCGGCGCTCCCTCCTCTACCAGCAAAAGGCGCTTAGTTTTATTGATAGAAGCCATCATGGGGCCAACAGCAAACCGAGAAATCTCAAGCGGGTAAAAAATATCTAAGTAAATCTCATCTTCAGTTAAATGTGGAACAGCCTTCTCTACCTCCAATCCACTACCTCCAAAAGCAATCACAGTGACATCAGGTTCCTGATCGGTGCATAAGCGGGTCACAGGAAAAGGATCGCTATTCGACAACATGCGATAACCGGCAGGTAATGAGTCCCGCATCGATCGTTGATAGAGAAGCTTATTTTCAATAACAAGAGTAACACGTCGAGGGTTTAGAAGAATTTTCGAGTACAACTCACCAACATTTGCGCGAGGATGTAACACAAACAAATCCAGATCCGGAATCCCCGCAAAATGTTTTTCAATGCTCTGACTATGGGTTGAACCATATCCCCGACCACCGCCCATGGGAGTCCGCACAATCAAAGGAATAGGAATTTCCTCAGCATACATTGAGTGAAACTTGGAGGCATGATTGAGCAGTTGATCAAAAGCCAGCGACAAAAAGTCACCAAACATAATTTCGGCGATAACAGTTTTTCCCGCCAGAGCCAGTCCCAACGACACCCCCACCACGGAAGCCTCGCTTATTGGCATATTCAATACGCGATCAGGGTACATGGAGGACAGTCCTTGAGTCACCTTAAAAGTTCCCCCATATGGGTCGCGTACGTCCTCTCCGAGGATAAAAAAATTCTGATTTGCTGCAAACTGGTTATGGAGTTCACTATTCAACTCTTTTAGTTGTTCACCCGCCAAAGCGAAGCTAGGAATTTCGACGAATTCATGCTGCAGTTCAAACTGACTACGGCTATTGATCTTTAGAGCAATGTTTTGCTCCTCATGAAGTATTACATTAACCGTAACATCCAAAGACTGGTTGATTTCGCGGAGACTATCCTGAACCTTTAGATTTGAAGTGTTCTCATCTAAAAAGAGATTCAACAAATCTTCTTTCTCATGCTTCCGAATCTCCTCTTTTTCCCGGAAATCATCACCCTTGGAGTGTGGGCCTAATCGAAAAGTGTCAATTTCGAAAACAGCAGCAGTGCTTTCGCATCTCACGAAATCAATTGCACTTTCAGCCGTTCTCATGAGGTGATCAAGATCGGAAGTTGTTGATTTTAGATAAGTCAAACCAAAAGCTTCGGCTCGTTTTTGAATCGTGCCAGCCAAAGTTTCAGATTGGCATGTGCTTTGTGAATAGTGGTTGTTCTCTATTACGAAAAGGATAGGCACCTTATGCAGTGAAGAAAAGTTAAAAGTCTCATAGACTATTCCTTGGCCTAAAGTTCCATCGCCTATAAAACTAACAACAATGCCAGTTTGTCTTCGGGCGATTGCCATCCCCACAGCTGTGGGAAGCATCCCGCCCTGAATTCCGGACGACAAGAACCCTGGACGGTAAAGATGTTGGCTACCACCAAATCCCTTACACAAACCTGATGGTTTGCCAAGGATTTCAGCAATTAACGCATGGGGGTCGCTGTATCTTGCTAGATAATGTCCATGGCATCGATGATTTGAAACAACCCAATCATGATCTTGTAGAAACGCCGCAATTGCTATTCCCGTCAGTTCTTGCCCAAGGCACGTATGAATGGTACCTGCTACATGCCCCTTGGAAAATAACTCTAGTAACCTACGTTCGACCTCTCGTATCAAATAGGCCTTGAGCAGGCACTCTGAATTAGTAGCTCTCATTTGGGGTTGGAGGACCGTAAAAACTCTGCAATGCGGCTAGCAGAGGTCATCTTTGAAGCGGTCTCCCCATTGAATCTTACGCCGAACTTACCTTCGAGGTTAATCATCAAAACTACATGATGAAGAGAATCCCAGGCTACTTGATCTTCGCGCCTGACATCTTCTGAGAAAGCAAGCTTGCCACTAAAAGTAGTTTCAAAAACTGATTGAATACCCAGAATTAACTCTTCTTCAGACATAGGGTGAAAAATACAATCCCCGACCGCGGCACCAATTTGGTAGATAACCTACCATGACCCCTTAGTGTACACGATGGCTCCAAGATCGTCAAACTTGTCTAAGCTCACAGCTTCTTCTTCCATCATCTCATAGCCATTGGCCGTTTTTGTCACATTTGTTCGATTTACGGGGAAGTCTGATACGTGCAACAAGCAGAAATTGCACAACTTCCCTCGAACGGCATCGGCAGCCCACAACACTCACCGCAGCGCGCCAGCACCTGATCCATACCTCTCCACGCTGCGCTGCGTGTGCCACTCCTGCAGCGCAGGATCACCA
>BJFQ01000041.1 GCA_014189895.1 Acidobacteriota bacterium
TAGTCCCATGAAAAGATTCAGCGAACCCAAGACGTACACTGTGCACGAGATCAGAACCTCTTTCGGGGCCCGAGCGTTGAACCCGGTTGCCAAACAGATCCCCGAGATCAATACCGCCTCCAAAATCAAAACCCGAAAAACCCCCTGATGAAAACCCGGGAGGCACAGTTCCTGGGCCTTGAGGATCTCCATAATGGTCGTAGTTGGAACGCTTGGTGGGATCCGAAAGATTTTCATAGGCTTCAGATATTTCTTTGAACCGATCTTCAGCGTTTTGGCTGTTGGGATTGAGATCAGGATGGTATTTCCGTGCGAGCTTCCGATAGGCCTTTTTAATATCCTCTTCCGCGGCTCCCTTCGGAACTCCGAGTGCTTTGTAGTAGTCGCGTTTAGCCATCGGGCACTTTCGTTCATCAAAGCAACAGGCTAGGGGGATCAAACCCTAGCCTGTTGTCTGAATGCTTAGACTACTTCCGCGTCAATCACGGTGTCGTCTTTGGGTTTTTCTGTTTGACCCGAAGAAGCATTATTGGCTCCAGGATCATTTGGCGGCGGGGTTGATTTGTAAATAGACTCCGCTAATTTGTGAGATTTAGCCGTGAGGGTCTCGAGCGCAGACTTAATCGCATCCGCATCTTGACCTTCGAGGGCTTTCTTGGCGCCCACGATGGCTTCCTCCGCTTCTTTTTTATCGGCTTCAGGTAATTTATCACCATTTTCTTTGATGAGTTTCTCCACCTGATAGACCATTTGATCGAGATGATTACGACTCTCTAAAACAGATTTGCGAGCTTCGTCTTCAGACTGATGCATTTCGGCATCTTTGATCTTCGCGTCAATTTCTTCTTTAGATAGACCCGTCGAGCCTGTCAAGGTGATGCTGGCATCTTTACCCGTGCCTTTATCTTTAGCGGTGACGTGAACGATGCCGTTGGCATCAATATCAAACGTCACTTCAACTTGAGGAATACCGCGGGGTGCCGGAGCGATCCCACCTAAATGAAAACGTCCTAAAAGTTTATTCGCATCTACCAGCGGACGCTCTCCTTGGAATACTTCGATATCAACACCCGGTTGATTATCCACTGCGGTGGTGTAGACTTCAGAACGCTTGGTGGGAATCGTGGTGTTACGGGGAATGATCACGCTCATCTGGCCTCCGTTGGCATTGATACCCAACGAAAGGGGCGTCACATCGAGCAGTAAAACGCCTTTTACATCGCCCGCTAAAACACCGGCTTGGACCGCGGCTCCGAGAGCAACCACCTCATCGGGGTTCACACTATGGTTGGGCTCCTTGCCAAAAATTTGTTTTACGAGCTCCTTCACTTTGGGAATACGCGTCGATCCTCCAACCATCACGACTTCTTCAATTTGGTCTTTGGACAGTCCGGCATCTTTGAGTGCATTCTCACAGGGTTGTCGTAATTTACTAATAACCGAGTCGATCATTAATTCGAATTTGGCGCGACTGAGTGTTTGGGTAATATGTTTGGGCCCACTGGCATTCGCCGTAATGAAAGGAATGGAAATATCAGTTTGTGTCGTGCTCGATAATTCAATCTTGGCTTTTTCAGCCGCTTCTTTGAGTCGCTGCATGGCTTCAGCCTGAGGACGAAGATCAATCCCTTCAGACTTCTGAAATTCCTCTAGGAGCCATTCGATAATGGCTTGATCGACATTGTCTCCCCCTAAATGCGTGTCGCCATTCGTCGATTTAACTTCGACAACCCCATCACTCACTTCAAGGATTGAAATATCAAAGGTTCCCCCTCCGAAATCGAAGACCGCAATGGTGCTTTCTTTTTTCTTATCCAGTCCATAGGCTAAAGCTGCGGCGGTGGGTTCGTTGACAATACGCATCACTTCAAGACCGGCAATCGTGCCCGCATCTTTCGTGGCCTGACGCTGCGCATCGTTGAAGTACGCGGGAACAGTAATGACGGCCTGAGTCACTTTTTGTCCCAAGTAAGCCTCAGCTGCTTCTTTCATTTTGGTTAAGATCACAGCCGAAATATCTTCGGGGGACAGATCTTGACCATTCACGCCAACAGCGCAACCCCCTTTGGCATTCTTTTTGATAGAATAAGGAACAAGTTTTTGTTCCTTCTCAGAGTCATTGAAAGGTAGACCCATAAACCTTTTGATCGAATAAATGGTGCTCTTCGGCTGGGCAACGGCTTGTCGCTTGGCCGACGCTCCCACTAAACGCTCTCCCGTCTTGGGGTTAAAACCCACCACGGATGGGGTGGTGTTTGACCCTTCGGGGTTAGGGATTACTTTGGGCTGCCCACCTTCCATCACAGCCACACAGCTGTTAGTGGTCCCTAAGTCGATTCCGATAATTTTACTCATAATGTGTTCTCCTTCATGGGC
>BJFQ01000042.1 GCA_014189895.1 Acidobacteriota bacterium
TCTAGGAGAAATACACAATGATTGAGGTTTCTGATGTTTATAAGTCATTCACACTAAAAGATAAGAGAACTTTGAAGATCAAAACGATTGCCGCAGTCCGGGGGGTATCCTTTCAGGTTCAGCCTGGCGAGATATACGGACTTCTGGGCCCTAACGGAGCAGGCAAAAGCACCACCCTTCGAATGATTGCAACGTTAATGCGTCCAGAAAAGGGGTTTATCAAAGTGGCCGGACTATCGACTTTGGACCAGCCCAATGAGGTAAGAGGAAAACTGGGTTTCTTAGCGACGGATATGGGTATTTATGAGCGTTTCACACCTCGAGAGCAACTTCGAATTTTCGGAGAGTTTCAAGGAATAGACTCAGAGACTGCCGAAAAGCGTGGGTTAAAATTGCTCGACGACCTGGGAATATCAGATTTTGCAAATGTCAAGATGGATGGTTTCTCTTCCGGTCAACGACAGAAGTTTAATATCGCTCGTGCGCTTCTCCACGATCCTCAAGTAATTATTTTTGACGAACCCACTACTGGCCTTGATGTCCTTACGGCTAAAACTGTATTAGATCTCCTTTTACATCTGAAAATGCAAGGCAGAACCATCATACTTTCTACACATATCCTACCCATGGTAGAAAAAATATGCTCTCGAGTTGGAATTATCTACCAGGGAAGACTTCGAGCTGAAGGTTCTCCTCGGCAGGTTATGGAAACATATAATTCTCATAGCCTCGATGAAGTATTTTTTACGCTAGCCGCCTCTAAAGAATCGGAGGAGATTCAATGAGGGGCTCTTGGTTAGTACTCAAAAAAGAAATGTACTATTGGACTAAAGATCGACGTACGCTCTTTTTAACGCTGTTCTTTCCTCTAATTCTTTACCCTCTTTTGTTTGGCATCATGACCAAAATGGGAATGAAGGACTCTCAGAGACTCAACACTACAGTTACCCAGGTCTCCATGGAAGACCCGGCTAATATCCTCTCCCCTACCCTTTTCAGAGAAGGATCGGGTTTTGAAAGATTCACCGGACCCATCGTAAATATACCTCTAGCCTTGAGCCAAGAAGAAATTCATTTATTTATCAAAATACCCTATGATGCCAATCTTAATGTGAAATCTCAAAAACCGATTACTGTTGAAATCACTTACGATCCCTCGAAAGATTTATCCAAAAAGGGGTTTTCGAGAATTCAGAAGTTTATCAAAGATAACGATGCTTTAATCGTAGTCGAAAGATTAAGTGAATTAAAAATATCTCCTGAGATTTTAGAACCTACCCGAATCTCGGTCATTAAGACGACTGGGGCCAATGAAGAAATTGGCAAGTTCATCGGACTCTTCCTGCCCTACTTTCTATTAATTTCTATGTATACAGGCGCAATGCAGTTCGGAGCTGATATCACCGCTGGCGAAAAAGAACGTGGGACACTTATCTCTCTATTAACCACTCGACTTTCAAGGCTAGAAATTATGCAAGGAAAGATGCTGGCTATTTTCTGTGTCTCTATCTTGGGGATCGCTATAAATCTTCTAGCCATGGGCCTAGGCGGACTCACAGCAGGAAATCTCGTGCTTTCTGATCGTGTTGAACAAGCCAAAGGGTTAGCGACCAGTCTTGGCTCATCTATGCCACCCAATAGTGTCAATATTGACCTTCAGTCGATCCTGACACCTCAAGCAATTTTGCTGACACTCGGCTTATTAATTCCTCTAGGATTTCTATTCTCAGCTATCATTCTGACCATAGGGGCTCAGTCTAAAAGCGTAAGAGAGGCAAATATCGCCATGGTGCCTGGAATTTTTGTAGTCATAGCTATAGGTGTCTTCTCCCTTGCGCCCGGCATCGAAAAACTTGCTTACCTACCCTTTGTGCCGCTTATGAATATCACCGTAATGATAAGGAAACTATTCGCCGGACAATTTGTTATGTGGGAATACCTTATTACCCTTTTAATGACCCTCCTTTTAACTTGGTTTGCAGTGGCTCTGTCGGGGCGTCTGTTGAGCCGAGAAAATGCCCTATTCAAGTCATGACAAACCCTTTGGAGAGCTGTATTTTTGAGGTAAACTAAAGGGCTAAGAGGATCCTCCTATGTCATCTCAAAATACAAATACTCCTTC